>NZ_JBQERO010000001.1:0-838446 GCF_056535125.1 Ruegeria sp. O4
CGCGACGAGACGCGGAACTGGCAATCTTCCAGTACATCAATGGCTTCTACAATCCGCGGCGAAGGCACTCAGCATTGGGCTGGAAAAGCCCCGTCGCATTCGAAAGGAAAGTGGCTTAAACGAGCACTTGGGGCGGCACAAAAACGGGACAGGTCCAAACGCTGTCGCTCCTTAATTGGGTCTTTGCCACTCCGGGCGACCTTACGCCATCGTTCGGCACTGTTACGGACTTCTTTCAGGCCCACTTCCGTAAATGAACCGAGACCCATTTCGCGTCGTCTGCCGTGGATTTGGACCCGCAGAAACCATTGCCCGCCGCCATCAGCGCGTTTGTGCAGCCAAAGCCCGCCACCGTCGTTGTATTTTCCGGGAGGCGCTGTCTTTACCTTGACTGCCGTGAGTTTGTTTAGTGCAGGCATCGATCCACCTTCATGTCCACCCTGTATTCAGGGACACAGTGAAACACTTGGAGCTAAAGGGAAACAGTAAAGTACCCGCAAAGCACTGTCCTTGCGCAATTTTTTCCACGCCGGTGGATATAGGGGGACAAGCAGAAATACAGGGCAACGGTACTTCAAGGCATCTCGACCGCACCAAATCTTTTCGCATCCTGTGAAGCACGGATCAGCTTATGCGAAGCAGGCTTTGCCGTTCTGGTCTGTTCTCTTGCATTGCAAATCCGAGGCCCGTAACTAAGCCAGGTGTCGGGAAGCGCGCCATACCTCTGCAATGATGCGATTTTTCCCTTCGTCCTGAGTTTGCGAGCCAAGGTTGCGGGTAGGTGCGATGAGACTTGTCATATCAACGATGAAAGACGAGGGGCCGTTCATCCTTGAATGGATCGCCTATTACCTTTCGATCGGGTTCACGCATTTCATAGTCAATTCGAATGACTGTTCTGATGGCACCGATGCGATCCTGAAAAGATGCGAGGAACTGGGTTTTCTGGTGCATATCGATAACCCCGGTCCCTGGAAGCATGGGCCGCAGGCGTCGGCCTATGCGAACGCTATGGAACATCCCTGGTACGCTGAGGCCGAGTGGATTCTGGTTTGTGATGTCGACGAATTTCTCGATATCCGTGTTGGGGACGGCACGCTGGACGATATGTTTCGCACCTTTCCACATGCAGACGGATTTGCCGCGATATGGCAGATGTTCGGACACAATGGGATTGTCGAGTTTGAAGACAAGTTTGTGATCGAACAATTCACATCTGCAGCAGAGTTGGGGGTGGTCACACCGCAGAATGTGCGTGCCTTCAAATCGCTTGTCAGAAACAACGGGTCTTATCGGGCAATCAACACACACCGTCCGCGTGGCCCAATCGCCGGCAAGGCCGAAAGCTTTGCATGGATTGATGGTGACGGAGATCCCTTGCCACCTGCAATGCGGCGAAACGGTTGGTCTCATTCCACGACTGGCGCGGCCTTTGGGCAGCAGTTTTTCAGGATGAACCACTATGCCGTCCGGTCCATTGAGAGTTATCTGATGAAGCGGCTGCGGGGGGATGTAAACACAACCGCGTTTCATCCCAAGATGGAGGCAACGGGACAAGCCTATTGGCACATGCATTGCTTCAACAAGGTTGAAGAATTATCGGTCCTTTCCAAATTGGACCGCCTTGGAAAATCGTATGATGAACTACGTGCGGATCGTGTTCTGGGAGACTTGCACGAAAAAGCTGTTGCTTATCACAAGCGCCGTATCTCGGAGATACGTGAAACAGAGGCCGCGCAGGGATTCATAACTCGGTACAAGAATTTTGCCGGGGGGCGATATATCAAGGCGCTGGATCTGGGCGTGATGGAAGAAGGCGATCTTTCCTTTGATGCCGAGACCTACAAAGACCCCGAAGTTTCTTTCGCGCAAGTTGCGAAATGGACGCGCTTGGGCAAGATGTCCAAACCTGAAAACTCAAAACCCAATAACTACCCTTGGTTTACCCGGCTGGATTCTCTGGGAACGGCCATGGAGTACGAAGAAGCGGCGGCGCAGCATGCATTAATCACTAATGCAAAACAGGTGGACTTGCCGTTCGATCCGAAGGACCCATCTTTCCTGCCGCCAGTGTCTCCGGAGGTTGAAAGAACGAAAGAGCAGCGACAGCGGTTCTTGCGGTCAATCAGCGGCAAGAAGAACTGGGTTTTGATCGGGCATGTCGAAACCGAAATCGTTGAAGAAATACTCGCATTGGATGCAGTCGCGCAATTGACGATCATCGGGCCATGGGGGCTGTCGTGGGATACGTTCGCCTGCAAGGATACAACGCAAGATAGTAATCTACAGGCCCTGGATCGCACGTTCTATGCATTGCTGGAGTATTTCCGCGAACCGATCATTGCGGGTCGTCTGAGGGTCTACCGGGCGCTGCCGCCTTTGATGCTGAAGCTGTTTCAGGATCAAAGCGTTGGCGTCGTGATCATACGCGGGGTTCGGGCCGAGCGTGTCATGTTGCAGCTGTTGAACCGGATCGACAGGGTTCTGGCTCCGGGCGGAAGTATCGCCTTTACATCCTACAGGCGGGGCAAAGGGTCTTATTCCGGCATGTCTTCGGCGATTAACCGTTTTCTTGCGAGCAAAGCGAGTGACTATCGGATTACAAGCCTCGAGCCTCCGTGGCTTGGTATCGACAAGTTGCCACCACTTTCCAAAAACGACACATAGCTTCTGGTTCTTGAAGCAACGACATGTTAGCCATTGCCCAATAAACAAAACGGGTTTCGCGAGAAATCAATACCCGTCTGCAAGTGAGGTCGAGATGTCAAACGAACCCAGAGTGATCGGTGCTGTTCCCGGCAGCCAGAATAAACCGAACGCAGACAAGGCAACCAAGCGCAAGAATACAAAAGACGCGATCCGTCGTACGTTCCTGACGCGCCTTCCCAAGGGCGGGGTGGCTGTTGAGATCGGTGTCTGGCAGGGCGAGTTTTCTCCGACAATCCTGAAATTGCTTGAACCCAGTCAGTTGTTTCTGATCGATCCCTGGAAACATATTGGCGAGGAATCGCACACAACGGCGTTTGTCGGCCGGACCGAAGACGAAAAGATGGAAGCCATCTTCCAGAAGGTCGTCGCGTCCTTCGAAAAAGAGATCGAGGAAGGCAAGGTTGGCATCATTCGCGATTTCTCGGTGCCGGCATTAAAGCTCTTTGACGATGAGAGCATCTCTTTTGCCTATGTCGACGGTGACCATTCTTACGAAGGAGTAACTGCGGACCTGGAGGCTTTGTTTCCCAAGATCAAATCGGGTGGGATCATGGCGTTCGATGATTACCACCGTCGCGGCTGGTGGGGTGATGGCGTGATCCGAGCCGTCAACGAGTTTCTGGGCAAACACCCCCGTGAATTGCGTATCCGGGCAATTGCTGGTGCGCAGATCGCTATAGAAAAAATCACCCCGCAAGACGACAGCAAGAAACAGGGCGACTAAGCGTCTGGGGTGGATGGCAGCGATGAACAAGCCTCAAAAAATCCTCATCTCTGCGATGAAAAATGAGGGCCCATATATTCTGGAATGGGTGGCTCATCATAAAGTTTTGGGTTTCGACAGGATCATTGTTTACACCAACGATTGCACGGACGGTACGAACAGAATTTTGCGCCGCCTTGAGGCCCTGGGGCATGTTGAATTTCACAGGAACCGCGTGGGAACGGGCGGGATTCACAGATCAGCACTGAGGCAGGCCCGCCGTTTGCCCGTCGTGAAAGAAGCCAAGTGGGTCTATGTCTGCGATGCGGATGAGTTTCTGAATATTCATGTCGGAAACCATAAGGTGGACGACCTGATTGAGGCCACACCGGGCGTGGATGTCATTTCGATTCCCTGGAAGATATTCTCGAACAGCGGTCGCCATGTGTTGCGCGACGCGCCAGTGACGCAGCAGTTTTTTGATGGTGAGTTAGAGTATGAGCAGGGCGGGGCGGGGCGCCGGTTCGTCAAATCGCTTTTCCGGCAGGGTGAAGTCTATCTCCGCTATGGTATGCACAACCCGCATCCCAAATCCGAGTTTGAGGCAGGTGTGTTCCGGTCTGTTCCCGGGGGGCACGCGAAAGAACCCGCACCTTTTGGGAATCATGTTGCACCGCCTTTTGGATTTGAGATTGCACAGATCAATCACTATGCGGTCCGCTCCACACAAGCCTATCTGGCCAAGCGCAGCCGTGGGCGAGCTAATCACTCGTCCCAGACGTTGGGAACGGAATACTGGGACCGTTGGAACAGGGGTGGGGCGGCGGATGAGACGATCCTCAGGTACAAGGACGAAGTTGACGCATTGATGGCGGAGTTTCAGTCCGACGAACGGCTTGCGCGGCTGCACCGAAAAGCATTCCTGTGGCATAAGGCGTTGATCGAAGATCTTCTCAAACAGCCAGAGTACAACGCGCTTTACCAGACGCTTGTTAATAAGCCGGCTGTTGAATTTGTTGCAAAAGACCGCGGATTGCACGCACGTCTTTCGGCTGACAAGCAACCGTCTTCCAGCGAAAAACAGCCTGAATCCTGACAAACTCGCCCTCGGAGAAACTGCATATGGCTGCGGAAAATACTCTTCCTACAATCGGAATGCTCTGGTTGGAAGGTCCTCTCAGTTTTCTGGAACAGATGTGCCTTTTGTCGTTTGTCGCGAACGGGCACAGGGTCGTGCTGTTCCACTATGACGAAGTCGAGAATGTACCAGAAGGTATCGAACTGGTTTCCGCGAACGAGATTCACGAACCGCAGCGGTTCATCATGAACAACCAGTTCAAAACACCGGTTCCGCAATCTGATATTTTCAGGCTGCAGTTAATGCAAAAAACCGATTTTCTCTGGTGCGATACGGATGTGATTTCTTTGAAACCGATCCCGAAAGCGGATCATATTTTCGGTTTCTTCAATCGCAATACGATCTGCAATGCGATCATGCGGTTGCCGTCAGACAGCCCCGCATTGAAAGCGTATACGGAATACAGTCTTGATCCATTCCCGATCCGTCCTTGGGTAGAAGGTGAGGAACGCGAGAAGCTGGAACGCCAGAAAAAGGCCGGTGAGTTGCCTCATGCCTCGGATCAGGCACACAGCGTTTACGGACCCGGTGTCATGACGTGGTTTCTGCGACATCATGGCGAGATTGAACACGCTAGCCCACCCCCGGTGTTTTACCCTTTGCCGTTTCGGCAAACGGGGCAGGCGAACGACATTCCAGCGCGGGAGTTTCGAAAAAAGTACCTTACGGACCAGACGCAGGCCGTCCATCTTTGGGGCCGTCGGATGCGTTGGTGGATTGCCAAGGGTGTAAAACGTCATTCATTTCTGGATCGAAGGCTGCGCGGTTTGGGGATCAGTCCTGCCAATGCACCTTTGCCACGCAGAGGGCGGGGCGCGCCGCAGAAAATCGAGTTTCCCGACTCGCTTCCGGACTTGCGGATCAGCAAAGAGGAAATCAGTGAGGCCACCAACGGCGTGATGTCCGTAGCTCAGGTCGCAAACTCTGAGCAGTTCTTCAAATTGGCCCAGGTTGAATTGGATAAAATAAAAGACAGAGGGCTTTATGGGGTGAATGATAAACCCCAATCGGGTCATCAGCGAGGTTGGGATCACTATGCCAATGACGCATTGCGGTTGAATGCCATGTCTATGTCATTGTCAAGATTTGCCAACAATCAGCGCTATTTGCCTGATTTGAGCAACCCAAAGACCGTGACTGAGAAGATGCTGGTCATGAAGCTGTTTGCCGAGATGCCCGAAGTGTCGGCGGCGGATAAGTTGACGGCGGAAAGTTATATCCCAGAACCAGCCAGGAACCTTGTTACACCGGTGAAGCGCTATTGGGTTTCATCGTCGCCTGAGTTGCCGGAAGACCTCGATCTCGAGCCCGGCAGCTATTGGCTCAAATGCAATAACGGGCAGGGGCAAAACCACAGGATCACTTGGCCCATGAACACAGAAGACCGCAACCTGGCCAAGGAAAAGCTTACCAACTGGAGCAATAAACCCATTCCCCACGGCTTCTGGGCGGCAGAATGGTGGTATTCCACGATCGAAACGCGCTATTTCCTCGAGGAAGATTTGGCGGTTGAAGGTCAGGACATCATCGATTGGAAATTCTGGGTTGTCGCCGGAAAGGTCCAGATTGTTCAGGTCGACCGGGACCGCTCTCGGGGGCATGTGCAGATGATCCACGACCGGGATTTCAACTTTATCCCGAAAGAGCTGTACTTCCAGACAAGCGATGACACCGAGCCCAAGCCAGAGGTCTTTGACGATATGGTCGCAATAGCCGAAGCGGTTGGGCAACGTGTCGAGTTTGCGCGGGTGGACCTTTATGTAATTGGCGACAAGATATATCTTGGCGAAATCACTCTCTGCCCGTTTGGCGGAAAACGCAAGATGCGTACTCCCGAACTGGATGTGCAGATGGGTGAGGCCTGGGTTGGCACCCGTCTGTTCCCGAACTGATCAGGTTACTCGACGGCGATTTCCTGACGCAGCTTTCCTGTTGTCTTGTCAAAGATCAGGACGCGGTTGTCGTCGGTCACGACCGCATACCAGTTGGACCCGATGGTCAGGGCCTGTGCCCGGGCACCGTCGGGCAGGTTGATTTGATCTGGCAAGGCGGGTGTGCGGTCCGATAGGCGGATGACAATCAGGGCGAATGTCACTAGAACCCCGCCAATCATCACCGCGGTCAGCAGCATGACCATCCGCCGCAGCAATCGCAGCTGTGGGGTTTCCTGCGGTTCTTGGGGTTCGGAAGGGACAGTCATGGGCACCCGCCAGATTGAGTTTCAGATCGCGGCCGATCCGCCGCCTCGCCTTGATAAGGCGCTTTCGCGGGATGTGCCAGACGGTGAAAACCTGTCGCGCACGCGGTTGGCGCGCCTGATCGAGGATGGCGCGGTTCGGATCGACGGGACCCGGATTCAGGACCCAAAGGCCAAAGTGTCCGAAGGGGCGCAGGTCGCCATAACTGTAGCCGAGGCGGAAGACAGCCATATCGGTGCTGAAGACATCCCGCTTGAGGTTGTTTTCGAAGACGCAGACGTGATCGTCGTCAACAAGCCAGCAGGCATGGTCGTGCACCCCGCGCCGGGCTCGCCCGGGGGTACGATGGTCAACGCCTTGCTACACCATTGCGGTGACGCTTTGTCAGGTGTTGGGGGGGTGAAACGCCCCGGTATCGTTCACCGGATCGATAAGGAAACCAGCGGTCTTCTGGTGGTCGCTAAAACGGACGCCGCGCATCACGGGCTGGCCGAGCAATTCGCAGCACATAGCGTCGAGCGCTATTACCGTGCTGTGTGTTACGGGGTTCCGGATGCAAGTGATCCTCGTTTGCGCGGCGTCAAAGGTGTCAGCTTTGAGCCGGGCAACATCATGCTTGTGACGACCCAGCTTGCGCGGCACAAGACCGACCGTCAAAGGCAGGCGGTGTTGTTTCATGGCGGGCGCCACGCTGTGACACGCGCGCGGGTTGTTGAAACATTTGGTGCGCCTGCTGGTCTGGCTTTGATCGAATGCTGGCTCGAGACCGGGCGAACGCACCAGATCCGCGTTCATATGGCCCATGCCGGGCATGGGCTTGTCGGGGATCCGGTCTATGGTGGAAAGCGGAAACTGGCGACCAAGGCGTTTGTGCCTGCCGCCGCCGAATGCGTGTCCGGCTTTCCCCGGCAGGCGCTTCACGCCGCCGTATTGGGGTTCGAGCACCCGGTGACCGGCGAAAACCTGCGGTTTGAAGCCGAACTGCCGCAAGACATGGAGAACCTGATTGCCGCGCTTCGTGCACCGCTGACATAATAAGCAAAGTCCTGTGAGTAAGAGTTTCTTATCTTTCCTTCATGAAAGATTAATTTCAGACTGTTAGCAGCACCTCTTGAACAGGATGGGTTCTTTACCCATATCCTATGTTAAAGACTTAAACATTTGTCGGAGGGACATCATAATGGCAAATTACGCAAATCTCCCCGCGCCGACGCCCGAGGGCGGCCTGAACCGCTATATGCAGGAGATTCGCAAGTTTCCCCTGCTTGAGCCAGAAGAAGAATACATGCTGGCCAAGCGCTGGGTTGAAGAGCAGGACACAGAAGCCGCGCATAAGATGGTGACATCGCACCTGCGGCTGGCGGCCAAGATTGCCATGGGATATCGCGGCTACGGTCTGCCGCAAGCCGAAGTGATTTCCGAAGCCAATGTGGGCCTGATGCAGGCGGTCAAACGTTTTGACCCTGAAAAGGGTTTCCGTCTGGCCACCTATGCCATGTGGTGGATTCGCGCCTCGATTCAGGAATATATTCTGCGGTCATGGTCGCTGGTGAAACTGGGCACAACTTCGGCGCAGAAAAAACTGTTCTTCAACCTGCGCAAAGCCAAGGCGCGCATCGGTGCACTGGAAGAGGGCGACTTGCGCCCCGAAAACGTCGCGCAAATTGCCAATGATCTAGGCGTGACCGAAGAGGAAGTCATCAGCATGAACCGCCGTATGTCCGGCGGGGACGCTTCTCTGAACGCCACGGTCGGGTCCGAAGGCGAAGGCACGATGCAATGGCAGGACTGGCTTGAGGATGAAGACGCCGACCAGGCCGGAGATTATGAGGCGCGCGATGAGTTGGAAGCGCGTCGCGAGTTGCTTGCTGCGGCGCTGGACGTGTTGAACGACCGTGAAAAGGACATCCTGACCCAGCGCCGGTTGCTGGATCAACCGGTTACGCTGGAGGACCTCAGCGCCCAATACAATGTCAGCCGCGAGCGGATCCGTCAGATCGAAGTTCGCGCGTTCGAGAAGCTGCAAAAGAAAATGCGGGATCTGGCACGTGAAAAAGGGATGCTGGGTGTCAGCTGACCACAATACCAGCCTGCAATAGCTGCGGGCTGGTTTTTACACTTGTGCGAAGAAACCGCCTCTTCGCGCACATGCCCGGCGCGTCCTGACAGATCATTTCCTGCTGAACGCGTATGACCGCTATCCAGACTGTGAAGCCAAAAGAATGGCCGCAGGGCCAAAGCTATGGTACGGCAAAGACGCGTTTCATTTCGATGACGGTGTGACAGGTCGATCCTGCGGACCTCGCAGGGGCACGAACCCTTTGGGGTTCAAACATCTATGGAGAGCGTTATGCAAAAACCGGTTCAGTTTGGCGTGTTAGGTGCCGCGAAATTCGCGCGTGAATACATGGCACCGGCGATACATGCCGCCAACGGGGCGCGACTGGCTGCGCTGGCGACGTCAGACGCGGCAAAGGCTGAACCTTTTTCGTCGTTCTGTCCCGATCTGAAAGTGTTCGAAAGCTATGATGCGCTGTTGGCGGACCCTGGTATTGATGCGGTCTACATACCACTGCCCAACCATCTTCATGTGGAATGGAGCCTGAAAGCGCTGGATGCCGGCAAGCATGTGCTGTGCGAAAAGCCGATGACTATGAAGGCGGATGAGTTTGAGGCATTGATCCAAAAGCGCGACGAAAGCGGCTTGCTTGCTGCCGAGGCGTACATGATCGTGCATCACCCCCAATGGCAACTGGCACGTAAACTGATTGCGGATGGTGCAATCGGAAATCTGGTGCATGTAACCGGGGCGTTCAGTTTCGACAATCGGGCAGATACCCAGAATATTCGAAACCGCGCTGAAACGGGCGGCGGCGGATTGCGTGATATCGGGGTTTACGTGATCGGCGGAGCGCGCTTTGCAACGGGGCAAGAACCGGTGGCGATACAGTCAGCCATCCGTTGGCAGGATGATATCGACATCTTCACCGAAATTCGCGCGCAGTTCCCCGGTTTTACCTACTCAAGCTACGTGTCCATTCGGATGCATCCTCATCAGGAAATGGTGTTTCACGGGGACAATGGCCTGATCCGCCTGACAACTCCGTTTAATGCGCGTGTGTTTGGTGAAGCCCGGGTCGAGTTGCATCGCCCGGGGCTTGAGGTGCTGGTCACCCGGTTCCCTGGAGCAGACCATTACAAGCTTCAGGTCGAGGCCTTCTGCCGCTCGGTCAGGGAAGGAGTAGAGTATCCCTGTCCGCTGGAGTTTTCTCGGGGGACGCAAGAGGTGATTGACCGCGTGTTCGACGCGCAGTTTCGCTGTAACTTGCCCTTTGCGCGCGGGCTCGGCTATCCTTTTGCTTACGTTTAGCAGGAGATGACCCATGGCCGGAGGCTGGGCGCGCGACGGCGCAGTGAGCGAACAGATCGAAGCGTCGATTTCGGATGAACTGGCGCGGATGCAGGCGCAAAAGCGGCCTGTTGGTGAAAGCCTGACCCATTGCGCCGAATGCGAAGAGCCGATCCCTGAGAAACGCCGCGTTGCTTTGCCGGGCGTGAAGCTGTGCCTTGATTGCCAGCAGGAACGGGATGGTGCGTACAAGGCACGTGGCGGCGTCAATCGGCGTGGGTCAAAAGACAGCCAGTTGAAGTGATCTCAGGTACGGCTGCTACAAGCCCAGACTTATTGCTACGCAAACTGTTCGATCACCAGAATATTGTAAGCTTTGCCATATGCTCTCGAAACATTCCCAGGGCATCAATTGGTAAGATTGCGCCATCTTCGAGCAATATCTTGGTTCGGATTAGTTCAGGGCCAAACTCTCGTTCATGGTAAAAGAACACGATTTCGATTTCTCGCTGACTTGCAATGTCTTGTTCAGAGATAAATCCTGACAAAGAACCTCCACGCATACGTGCTGGACGTGTTTTCAGGCATTGGCCGGCGCCGCTTACTACCAATTCCGTGCAATAAACCTTGCGTTCTGAAAGATACCTTTCGCTCAAACTTCCATAGTGTTCAGACGTGTAAGGCGTGATGGCTTCCAAGAGAGCTGTGACCGGAGAAGCGCACTCTAAGCAGGTGTATCTAATAAATGCCTCATTGAACTCGGCTGACCAGATTTCCTCTCTTTCCATGTTGGCGATAAGGTATGACCCATCAAGGCGACCAAACCGAGTGCCTTCTGCATAGCTTGTTTGTGCGAACAGAATTGTGGCGATTGCCATCAAATGAGTAAGAAGTTTCAATGGCCATCCAGCATTCAAGGTTACTTTTCTTCACTGAGAAATCACTTTTACCATAAAGTCCGGTCCAAAGCTGTTCAACGCCAGCTTCGTCCCGCGTAGCGGGCGTTCAGGGGCCCCTTGGGCGCGACAGTGCCGGGCATGGCAGGTTTTTTCAGCAAGGCAGATGTCGCGACCCTCTGTCGAGGGCGTCTCAACCCTCCATCGCCTCCAACTCGTCAATGAAGCCTGAGATCATCGACAGGCCCTTGTCCCAGAACTTGGGGTCGCTGGCGTCCAGGCCGAACGGGGCCAGCAGTTCCTTGTGGTGCATTGAACCACCAGCGCGCAGCATGTCGAAATACTTGTCCTCAAACCCTTCCGCGCCGCTTTCGAATACCGAATAAAGCGCGTTCACGAGGCCGTCGCCGAAGGCATAGGCATAGACATAAAAGGGCGAGTGGACGAAGTGGGGGATGTATGCCCAGAAGGTCTCGTACCCGTCCATGAATTCGAATGCGGGGCCAAGGCTTTCGGCCTGAACGCTCATCCACAGGGCGTTGATGTCATCCGGGGTCAGCTCGCCCTCACGTCGGGCGGCGTGCAACTTGCATTCAAAGTCGTAGAAGGCGATCTGGCGGACCACCGTGTTGATCATATCTTCGACCTTGCCAGCTAGCAGAACCTTGCGCTGTTCCGGGGTTTCGGCCTGTTCCAGCATCTTGCGGAACGTCAGCATCTCACCAAAGACCGAGGCGGTTTCCGCCAGCGTCAGCGGGGTGGATGACAGCATCTCGCCCTGACCGGCGGCCAGCACCTGATGGACGCCGTGTCCCAGTTCATGGGCAAGGGTCATCACATCGCGCGGTTTGCCCAGATAGTTGAGCATCACATAGGGGTGGACATCGGTGACCGTCGGATGGGCGAAGGCCCCCGGCGCTTTGCCAGGTTTCACCGCAGCGTCGATCCATCCTTTTGAGAAGAAAGGCGCCGCGATTTCGCCCATCCGGGGATCAAAGGCATCATACGCGTTCATCACCGTCTTTTGGGCCTCTTCCCAATTCACGATACGCGTGTCTTCCATGGGCAGGGGCGCGTTGCGGTCCCAGACCTGCATGACGTCCAGTCCAAGCCACTTGCGCTTCAGCTCATAATAGCGATGGCTCAGTTTGGGGTAGGCGGCCACGACTGCCTCACGCAGGGCCTCGACCACCTCGGGCTCGACATCGTTCGACAGGTGACGCCCGGTCTGAGCGGTCGGCATCTTGCGCCAGCGATCGACGATTTCTTTCTCTTTGGCCTGCGTGTTGTGGACACGGGCGAAGGTTTTTACGTTGTCCTGAAAGACCGATGCCAGTTCGCGCGCCGCAGCCTCACGTTTCGCGCGGTCCTGTTCCGTCAGCAGGTTCAGGGTGCCTTCGATGTTCAATTCTTCACCGTCGACATGAAAAGCCAGACCGGCAATCGTTTCGTCGAACAGGCGTTCCCATGCGTCGCCGACAACCCCCAGATCATGAAGGAACTTTTCCAGTTCATCAGACAGCTGATAGGGCTTCATTGCGCGGATGCGGCGGAACACAGGTTCGTATCGGGCAAGATCTTTGTTGGCCGCAAAATGCGCCTTCAGAACGTCGTCTTCGATCCGGTTGATCTCGAGCGTGAAGAACACAAGCGGAGTGGTGAAGATCGTGATCTTTTCCTGCATATCCGACAGGAATTTGGCGCGCTCTGCATCAGTGGTCAGTTGGTAATAGCGCAGACCAGCAAAGGACATGATACGCCCGGCGATGGTGTTGATCTTTTCGTTGCGATGCACACAGGCCAGCAGGTCTGCATCATCCAGATCGGCCAGTTTGCCTTCGTAATCAGCAGCAAATGCGGCACATTCGCCTTCCAGCCAATCCAGATCGCGCGCTAATTCGGGTGCGCCTTCCGAGGTATAGAGATCGCTCAGATCCCATTCCGGAAGATTGCCCAGATTGCCGGAGCCACCGGTTGCGTTCGCGTCACGGACAGGGAAGGGGAGGTCGCGCATGGATCACCTTTAGTAGACTGCTTTTGCAAACATCTAGGGCTGGCGCGCCCGGATCACAAGCGGCCAATTCCAAAGGTGAAAGGGTTTACGAGGAAACCAGCTCGGATGCGCCATTGGCCTGATTGGCCAGAAAATGCGCCGCAATCTTGTCCAGAACCGGCCCTCGAACCTCGGGTGCTTCCATCAGCACCTCGTGTTCACCATCCGGGATTTCGATCAGCGTTCCGTTGGGCCAATTGGCCATGCGCGCACGAATTGCCTTGCGGTCAACGATTTGCTCATGGCTGCCCAGAAATGTCAGGCAGGGTGTTTTTGGGGCGGGCTGTTCCATCAACCAAGCACATTCATCCAGCGACTCGCGCAGCCACAGATTTGATGGGGCACCCAGCGCAAGTTCAGGATGCTCATTCAACTGATCCTGCATCATCCGGTACATGTCTGGATCACGGGTCAGCATATTGCCTTCGAAAGGTTGCGACAGGACATAACTTTTGAGCGTCGTGGTGGGGGGCGTCCGCTCGCCCAGGCCAAGTGCTGTGCCCCAATAGGCTGTCACGCGGCTTAGGGGTTTCATGACCGGGGTGAAGAAAATTCCCCACATCGGGCCCGTGAAGGCACACGCGGCAAAGCAGCCATTCTCGATGACGGCACGCAACCCGATTGCACCGCCCATCGAATGCCCGACCACGTACCATGGTTTTGGCAGGTCCAGCGCGCTTGCAAGTTTCAGGGTGACCTGAACGTCCTGCTGGTAATCGGTGAACTGATCGACATGTCCGACCCGAGCATCGTCCAGCAACCGATCCGCAAGACCCTGACCGCGCCAGTCGACAGCCAGCATGGCGAACCCACGCTCTACGAATTCGCTGGCAGTATTGCCGTATTTTTCTATGTATTCCGTGCGTCCCGGAAACATCATGACAGTGCCATGTGCCTTTCCGCCCGGAAGCCAGTGAGCAACGCGGATGCGTTTTTGATCCGACGTCGTCAACCAGTGGGCCTTTCCACCGGCGGGGCCGCCGGCCACGTCTTCAAACAGGGGGGCCGGCGAGAACTCCATCAGGCCAGTACCGATGCAAGTTTCATGGCAACACCCATGTCGCCATCAATGCTCAGCTTGCCGGACATGAACGCACCTGTAGGGTTCAATTCACCGCTGAGGATTTGTTCGAACGTGTCGGCATCCGCGCTGAGGGTGACATCAGCATCGTCGTCGCTGACCCGCGCACCGTTAGAATCCAGGACAATGGCACCCAGATCGGCGATATCAAACTTGGCCGAGGCATCAAACGCGCCGCCTTCCAGTTTTTCATTCAAAGCGGCGGCTGCCTTTTCAAGAGTCTCGCTCATGTTTTTCCTCATATTGTTAGTGCGCCGTGAATGGACATCCCCGGTCGCAACGCTACACTGACTATTGTTATGAGCATTGCAATCTACAATCTCAAAGGTATCGTCGCGGCACTTTTTGTCCTAGTCACGATTTCCTCCACTTGCCTCGCGCAACAGGCGGATTTGCGCGATGAGGGCGAATTGCTGCAAAAACTTGCCCAATCGACGCCCGAGCAGGCCATTGCTCTGGATCGGCAGTTGCAAGCTCTGTGGGCCCAGTCCGGTTCAGCATCGGCCGATCTGCTGCTGGAACGTGGCCGTGAAGCGCTGGATGACGGTGACGTAGGTGCGGCGCTGGAACATCTGACCGCCCTGACGGACCATGCGCCCGATTTTGCTGAAGGCTGGCACCTGCGCGCTTCGGCCTTTTTCGGGATCGAACGGTTTGGCATGGCCGCTGCCGATCTGGAACATGCCCTGACCCTGAACCCCAACAATTACGAGGCAATCTACGGTTTGGGACTGATCTTTGAGGTTATCGGACAACCTGACAAAGCCTACGAGGCCTATTCACGGGCATTGGCTATACATCCCCACCACGAAGAAGTAACCAATGCGGTGAATCGACTGAAGCCGCAGATTGACGGCGCAGCGCTGTAAGGTCCGGGCAGGGGGCAAAGGTGAGCGGGTCATCCCGAATAGTGGCCGTTTTGGGCCCTACGAATACAGGTAAAACCCATTACGCAATCGAACGGATGCTGGGATACCGCACAGGTGTCATCGGTCTGCCGCTGCGTCTGCTTGCGCGTGAGGTCTATGACAAGATCGTCGCCATCCGCGGGCCATCGGTTGTTGCTTTGGTTACCGGCGAAGAGAGGATCGTGCCGCCTCGGACCCAGTATTGGGTCTGCACGGTCGAGGCGATGCCCGAAGGTATGGGCGCGGATTTCGTGGCAATTGATGAAATCCAGCTGTGTGCCGATCCCGAGCGCGGCCATGTCTTTACGGATCGCCTGCTTCGGTCGCGCGGAACAAACGAGACACTTTTCCTTGGCTCTGACACCATGCGCGGCCCGATTGCCGCGCTGGTGCCCGAGGCGCAGTTTGTCCGACGCGAGCGGATGTCGCAGCTGGTCTATTCCGGTTCGAAGAAACTCAGCCGGATGCCGGCCCGCAGCGCTATTGTCGGGTTTTCGGTCGAGAATGTGTATGCCATCGCGGAACTTTTGCGCCGCCTTAAAGGTGGCGCGGCGGTGGTCATGGGGGCCCTGAGCCCACGGACGCGGAATGCTCAGGTGGAACTTTATCAAAATGGCGAGGTCGATTACCTGGTCGCCACAGATGCCATCGGTATGGGCTTGAACCTGGATGTAAACCACGTTGCATTTTCATCCCTGACCAAATTCGACGGGCGGCGGATGCGCCCGCTGGCCCCGAATGAGCTGGCCCAGATCGCAGGCCGGGCCGGGCGCGGGATGTCGGACGGCACCTTTGGCGTGACCGGAGAGGCACCGCCGCTGGACGAAGGTGTCGCGCAAGCAATCATGGACAGCCGGTTTACGCCGATGAAAAAGCTGAACTGGCGGAATGCCGCTCTCCGGTTCGGTTCGATTGATGCGCTGATCAGCTCGCTTGAGGTCAGCCCGAGTGACGAACACCTGATCAAAGCCCGCCCTGCTGATGACCTGAATGTGTTGAAATCGCTGTCACAACAGGCCGAGATTGCCGCCCGCGCAAGTGACGGTCCATCCATCCGATTGCTGTGGGATGTGTGCAGAATCCCTGATTTTCGCGGCATCAGCCATGCAGAGCACGCCAGCCTGCTGGAAGTGATCTATGGCCACCTGCACGAACGCGGCAGTATTCCCGATGATTTCATGGCCCGGCAGATACGGCGGATTGACCAAACCCATGGGGATATCGATGCGTTATCCAAAAGGTTGGCATATATTCGCACCTGGACATATGTTGCGCAACGAAACGGTTGGGTGCGTGACGAATCACATTGGCGTGACGAAACGCGCACTGTAGAAGACAGGCTGTCTGACGCACTACATGAGCAACTGACTCAAAGATTTGTGGACCGGCGTACATCGGTTTTGTTGCGGCGGCTCAAGCAGAAGGAGGCCCTTTTGGCCGAAGTAAATGACAAGGGTGAAGTGACCGTCGAAGGCGAATTCGTCGGTCGTCTGGAAGGGTTCCGGTTCAGCCCGGACAAAAGCGCGCAAGGAACCGAGGCGAAAGCGCTCAAATCGGCATCCCTGCAAGCACTCGCGCCGCAATTCCATCTGCGTGCCGATCGCTTCTACAATGCGCCCGATACCGAAATTGATTTCACCGATCAGGGTGGCCTGATGTGGGGCGAATATGCCGTTGGCAAATTGGTTGCCGGGGCCGAACCTCTCAAGCCCGTGGTCGAGGTTTTTGTGGATGAGGCCGCCGGTCCGGATGTTGAACAGAAGGTGCGGCGCCGGTTGCAGCACTTCATCGACCGCAAGATCGCTGCGCTGTTCGAGCCATTGCTAAATCTGTCGCGCGATGAGGAACTCAACGGGCTGGCCAAAGGATTTGCCTTCCGCATGGTCGAGGCGCTGGGTGTTCTTCCGCGCGCCGGTGTCGCGCAAGAGGTCAAGGATCTGGATCAGGACGCCCGCGGCGCCTTGCGCAAGCACGGTATCCGGTTTGGCCAGTTCACCATCTTCATGCCGCTCTTGCTGAAGCCCGCACCGACGCGTCTGCGCCTGGTGTTGTGGGCGCTGTATGGCGGTTTGCAGGAATTCCCCGAAGCACCGCCTCCGGGGTTGGTAACAGTGCCGGTCGCCAAGGATGCACCGCAGGGTTACGATACCATGTGCGGCTACCGCGATGCGGGCGACCGATCGATCCGTATCGATATGCTGGAACGTCTGGCGGACATGCTTCGTTCGGAAGATAGCCGTGGCGGGTTCGAAGCCAAGCCGGATATGCTGTCGATCACTGGCATGACGCTTGAACAGTTTGCAGACCTGATGCAGGGGCTCGGCTACAAAGCCGAGCGCGGCGAGCGTGACAAGGTCAAACCGGCCCCGGTAGAGCAGCCTGAGACAGAGGCGGCTGAACAAGCCGTTATCGATGAGACGCCAGCACCTGACACGGCCTCAGAAGAGGTCGCCGCGCCAGCCGAGGCCACCGAAAGCACTGAGGCGGCAGCAGAGGTCGTCGCAGAAGGTCAGGTTGTGGAACCTGCGTCGGATGAACCCGAGGTTGAAGTGTTCTACACCTTCACCTGGGGTCGTCAGCGCCAGCCGAACCGTGGCCCGCGCCGCGAGCCGGGGCAGGGCAAGGGGAAACCACGGGGCAAACCGCAGGACGGCCGTGGCAAACCGCACGGCAAGAAGGGCGGCAAGCCGCAGGGTGCCAAGACCTTCTCGTCACGGCCACCGAAAAAGGAAAAGGCCATTGATCCCGACAACCCGTTCGCCGCAGCGCTTATGGGTCTGAAGGACGGCAATTGACGCAAGATGGCCGAGGCCAAACTGCGAATTGACAAATGGTTGTGGCAGGCGCGGTTCTTCAAGACCCGCAGCCTTGCCGCCAAACAGGTCAGTGGTGGCCATGTCCGGCTGAATGGAAACCGGGTGCTGAAACCGGCGCAGACCGTGGCCCCCGGTGACGTTCTGACCTTCTCGCAGGGCCGCATTGTCCGCGTTATACGTGTGGAAAAACTGGGGGAACGCCGCGGTCCGGCGCCCGAGGCGCAAACGCTGTACTTTGATATGACCGAAAAGCAGGAAGCGCCTCCTGTAAATCCGGGTTTCGAGGGAAAAGGTCGACCAACCAAGAAAGATCGACGCGCTATTGATCTTTCTCGCCCGGAAGATCACTGATCCTGTCTTGAAGAGCGGGCCAGACTGAATTAGCTAGTCGCTCAAACCGCAAACAGGAATCCGACCATGACCTATGTAGTCACCGAAAACTGTATCGCCTGCAAATACACCGACTGTGTCGAAGTGTGTCCGGTGGACTGTTTCTACGAAGGTGAAAATACGCTGGTCATCCATCCTGACGAATGCATTGACTGCGGCGTGTGCGAGCCCGAGTGCCCCGCCGACGCGATCCGCCCCGATACCGAGCCAGGTATGGAGGAGTGGGTTGAGTTCAATCGTAAGTATTCCGAACAATGGCCGGTGATTGTCACCAAGAAAGACCCGCTGCCAGATGCGGAGGAGCGTGACGGTGAAGAGGGCAAGATGGAGAAGTATTTCTCGGAAGCGCCCGGCGAAGGCGGCTGAGTGATTCGTTCCAAGCGGCCTGTTTTGGCATAAAGACCGCGGCACAACCTGTTGAATGCAGGTTGAATATAATAAATTCCCGTAAGGTAAACTTTCGGGCGTCGTAAATTTGTGATATACTATATCTACATGATGACCGAGATTGGGATGCGCTCCGTAAGTATGCTCACTTTGGAGTTCTGAATTTGTGACAATATCGCCGCCTGACGGGGCTGAGACAGTCCCCGCATGTGGTGCTTTTGTTGTCCGTGTCCCGTCCGCTAGCAAGGAAAAAACTGAATGACAAAGTCGAAAAAGCTCGAGTTCCGCCCGAACGACTATGTTGTCTACCCCGCCCATGGCGTGGGCCAGATTATCTCGATCGAGGAACAGGATGTCGCGGGATTCTCGCTTGAGCTGTTCGTCATCTCATTTGAGAAAGACAAGATGACGTTGCGCGTTCCGACCAACAAGGTAACCGAGTCCGGTCTGCGGTCGCTCAGCTCGCCCGATGTGATCAGCCAGGCGATGAAAACGCTGAAAGGCAAGGCCAAGGTGAAACGCGCCATGTGGTCCCGTCGCGCACAAGAATATGAACAGAAGATCAACTCGGGTGATCTGATCTCGATCGCCGAAGTGGTCCGTGACCTGCACCGCACCGATGATCAGCGCGAGCAGAGCTATTCCGAGCGCCAGCTGTATGAAGCTGCCTTGGAGCGTCTGACCCGTGAGGTCGCGGCTGTTTCAGGCGCTGGCGAGGTGTCAGCCGCCAAACAGGTTGACGAGGTTCTGACCTCACGCGCTGCCTGATCGAAGGTACATTGACAATACGGGCCGCTCCAAATTTGGGGCGGCCTTTTTCGTGGCTTGGTGAATTGTTCAAGTGGCGCTAATTTCACTGTGTATGCAGCAGATTACCGGACGCACATGAAGCAGACTGTGAAATACCTGTACATCGGACACGACCCTGTTTCGGTCTGGTTTAGGTATGCGCTGATCCTGTTCGATGTTGCGACAATCATTTTCTTTGTCGGGACGGCGCACATCCCGCATGGGCCGGGCTTAACCGTTGCAAGCCAACTGGTCGGTGTGCTGATTTTTCTGGATTTCTCTGCGCGGCTCTGGATCTCAAAAGACCGCTGGAGATTTTTGCGCCAGATTTACACAGTGGCGGATATCGTGGTCATCCTCTCGCTGGTGCTTGATCCGTTTTTGACAGGCAACCTCGCTTTCCTGCGGATTTTACGTGCCCTGCGTCTGATCCATTCATATCACCTGCTCTGGGATCTGCGGCGCGACAGCCGTTTTTTCCGCACGCACGAGGACGCAGTTATTGCGGCGATCAACCTGCTGGTCTTTGTTTTTGCCACCTCGACGGCCGTTTTGGTATTTTTTATCCCCGAAGACGCGCAAACGCCTTACATAGACGCGCTGTATTTTACCATGGCGACGCTCACCACGACCGGGTTTGGCGACATCACTTTGGTCACACCGGGCGGCAAAATGTTTTCCGTCTTCATTATGGTCGTTGGCGTAGCCTTGTTCGTCCGGCTGGCGCAGGCGATTTTCGCGCCACAGAAGGTCCGCCACAAATGCCCCAGCTGCGGGCTGTACCGGCACGACCCCGACGCCGTGCATTGCAAACATTGCGGCGATACGTTGCGAATTGAAACCGGGGGCGCGTCTTAGATCTGGGCGCTGATGGCAAGCAGAAATGTGATTTCCGCCAATTGTTGTGATGCGCCCAGAATGTCTCCGGTTTGACCGCCGATCTTGGTCTTCGCGACGAGCCCCAAAACAGCGACGATCAAAGCCGCGAAGAGTATCGCGGTAAGCGCCAGACTTCCGCACAAGCTGTAAGCGACCAGAATCGCGATGCCCACAGCGATACAGGCTGATCCTGCGCCGGGGGTGCCAACTGAATGGCTCAGGCCCGACTTTCTGGCGTTTGGAAGAAGAACCATTAGAGCTGGCATCAGGGCGCGGGAAAATACGCAAGCTGCAACAACCATCCAGATCGGACCAACAGCCAGCATGGTGGAAATCGCGGATATTCGTAAAATCTGCGAGATCATCAAGGCAAGCACGCCGTACGTTCCAATCTGGCTGTCCTTCATGATCTCCAGCCGACGTTCAGCGGTGAAACCGCCCCAAAGCCCGTCGAACGTGTCGGCCAGACCATCCTCGTGCATAGCGCCCGTCAACAGGATCAGTACCGCGACCAGCAACGAGGCTGCGACAAACGGGGGCAGTTGAAACCCCATCGCCAGCCAACCGGTCAGGCATGCCAGCCCGCCAACGACCAGCCCAACCAGTGGAAATGCCCATACCGATTGTGCCTGCCGGGCAAACACGGCTTTGGGCAAACGGGGCAGGGGCAGGCGGGTCAACAGCACCAGGGCCAGCGGAACATCCCACAGGGAAAACGGTTTGGTGTCGTTTTTTTGCACGCCCGTGCCTTTCGGGGTCTTGTTGGTTTCGATCCTTCGGTTAAACACGCAGGACCACTCTGATGCAATGAGGCTTTCATGCTGCCTGAACTGAATGATTTGAACACGTTCCGTGCTGTCCTGGCGGGGGCTCCGGGCCCGGATGCCGCTGCGGTGCAGGGCGCGGCCGAACGAAATGGACAATTGACCAAACCCCCTGGTGCGCTTGGTCGGCTTGAGGATCTTGCGGTCTGGTATGCAGGATGGCGAGGGGACGCCCGTCCACAAATCAGCGCGCCTCAGGTCATTGTGTTTGCCGGAAATCACGGTGTTAGCGCGCAGGGTGTTTCGGCCTTTCCGCCGGAAGTAACCGTGCAGATGGTGATGAATTTCGAACATGGCGGGGCGGCGATAAATCAGTTGGCAAGGGCGGCAGGCGCGAAGATGGATGTTCACGCGCTGGATCTGGACAAGCCGACCGCGGATTTCACCCAAACCCCCGCCATGACAGAGGATGAGTTGCTGGCCGCGTTGCGCACTGGCTGGCTGGCCGTTGATCCGCAATCCGATCTTTTGGTGGTCGGCGAAATGGGGATTGGCAACACCACCCCGGCTGCGGCTATTGCCTGCGCGCTGTTTGGTGGCGACGCGTCCGATTGGACAGGGCGCGGAACCGGTGTGGATGACGCCGGTCTGGTCAACAAAACCCGTGTCGTGGCCGAGGGCGTCGCGAAACACACGTCGAATGATGGTCTGGACATCCTGCGCTGTCTGGGTGGGCGCGAGATTGCTGCGATGGCGGGTGCAATTGCTGCCGCGCGGGTGTTGCGCATCCCGGTGATCCTGGACGGGTTCATCTGTTCGGCCGCCGCAGCCTGCTTATGGAAGCTGTCCGATGGCGCGCTGGATCATGCCGTGGCAGGCCACCAAAGCGCCGAAGCGGCCCATGGTGCCGTGCTGGCAAAATTGGGTAAAGAGCCGTTGCTGAGCCTTGGCCTGCGGTTGGGCGAAGGGTCCGGCGGGGCCTTGGCGATCAACATTCTGAAAAGTGCCGTCGCCTGTCATTCCGGCATGGCTACCTTTGCCGAAGCTGGGGTTTCGGACGGCTAAACCCGCACCTGACCCGGGCAAAGGCCTGGGTCAGGCCGATTTCTTGGCGTGCTCTTCAGCCAGTTCCAGCAGCGCGGTTTCCAGATCCTTTTCCAGCGCCTGCGAACGCTCGATGTATTTCTTGTTTTCGGCGATTGGCATTCCGGGGACCCAAAGCTCGGCCAGATCGCGCACTGCCTTCCTGTCATGGTGGTAAAACGTCTGTTCAGCCTGGGCTGCTTCGTATTCACTCAGTCCGATATTCTCCAGAACATAGCGACCTGCGCGCAGCGAACTGTCGAACATTTCCCGCACGATGTCATTGGCACCCGCCTGATACAACTCGTATACATGGGTCCGGTCGCGGGCGCGGGCGATGATGTGAAGGTCAGGACGCTGCCGTCTGGCATAGCTGACAAGCCGTGTGACTTGCTTGTGATCATCCATAACGGCGACAAGAACGGATGCTTTGTCCAATCCCGCCGCGCGCAACAGTTCCGGCCGAGTGGGATCGCCCAGAAAGCCTTTGACGCCAAATCGGCGCATCAGCTGAATCGTTTCAATATTGTGGTCCAGAACGACTGTCTTGAAACCGCTGGCCCGCACCAGCCGGTTGACGATCTGACCAAAGCGACCAATGCCGGCGATGATGACCGGGCCCTTTTCGTCAATCACGTCAGGTTCAGGGCTGGCCGCGGAATCGCCAATCTTCCGCGACAACGCATCGTAGACGATGAAAAGAAGAGGCGTGATTAACATCGTCAGAGCAACGATCATTAGCAGTTTCTGCGACAGGTCGGGCGGAATGACATTCTGTTTCGTCGAAAATGCCAGCAGGACAAAACCGAACTCACCAGCCTGCGCCAACCCAAGGGTGAACAACCAGTGATCACGTCCCCGCAGTTTGAAGGCCTTGCCCACCAGAAATAGGATGATCCCCTTGGCAAGTATCACAAGCAGCGCCAGTCCAATCAGGTCCAGCGGGTCGTTGAAAAAATAACCGAAGTCTATTCCGGCACCGACCGTGATGAAAAACAGCCCCAGAAACAATCCTTTGAACGGCTCAAGGTCGCTTTCCATTTCATGTCTGAATTCAGAACTGGCCAGAACAACGCCTGCCAGAAACGCGCCCAAGGCAGGTGACAGGCCGACCAGTGTCATCAGAAACGAAATGCCCACGACGATCATCAGCGCCAGTGCAGTGTACATCTCGCGCAGACGGGTTGCGTGGATGAAACGAAACAACGGTCTTGTCAGGTAGACACCGGCCAGAATGACAAACACCACCGCGCCGATTGTGACAAGGGTAACGGCCCAGCCCGGCAGCCCTTCAACCAGCGACAAACTGTGATCGCCTGCGCCATGTGATCCTCCAGCCCCCCGGTCAATCGATCCATCTGCTTGGAAACGCGGCATGGCGGGTAGCGCCAGCAGTGGCAACAAAGCCAGAATTGGGATCACCGCGATGTCCTGCGTCAACAGAACCGAAAATGTCGCGCGGCCGCCGTTTGTCTGCATCAGGCCTTTTTCTGACAGGGTTTGAAGAACGATCGCGGTCGATGAAAGCGAAAGGGTCAACCCCACCGCCAGAGCAACCGACCATGGATGGTTGGCGTACATGGCCACGGCAGCAATCGCGACTGTTGACAGCAACACCTGCAAACCGCCCAGACCCAATAGCTTGTCGCGCATATCCCATAAGGCGCGTGGCTCCAATTCCAGACCAATGAGAAACAGCATCATCACCACGCCAAATTCGGCCACATGCTGAAGATTTTCGGTTTCCGCTCCGACTAACCCCAGTACGGGTCCGATTATGATCCCGGCTGCAAGATAGCCCAGCACAGATCCCAACCCCAGTCTGGCAGACAGGGGAACGGCAATGACTGCCGCTGCCAGATAGATCGAAGCCTGGTATAGAAAGTCGTCCATGTGTGTCCTCGGAACCTTTTCAGGTGGGAAGGGGGGCGTCGCGTTTAAGTTGATCCATTACAATCTGGCTCTGTACTCGTGCAACGGCAGGATGCGGCAGGATCACCTGATGTAGCAAGCTGTTGAGGGCGGACAGGTCGTCACAGTAGATGTGCAGCAGATAGTCTGCCTCACCCGTCATCGTCCATGCGCTGGTAATCTCGGAGCGGGTGTCGACCATGCGGGCAAAGCTTGCGGATTGCTCGGGGCCATGGGTGCCCAGATGCACCTGAACGAACCCCTGCACCTGCAGGCCCAGTTTCAGCGGGTCCAGCCGGGCAGCGTACCCGGTGATGTACCCTTCGACTTCAAGCCGCTGTCGGCGGCGTCCCGCTTGGCTGGGCGACAGGTTCAGCATTTCACCCAGTTGATGGGCCGTCAGATGCGCGTCTTTTTGCAGCGCGGAAAGCAGTCGCTTGTCGGTTGCATCCAGCATGTGCGGAAAAATCCTGGTTTTATTAACTTTTATGCGCGTTTTGCGCGTCATCTTGCAGTTTATACGAAAACAATGCGCAGAAACAGCGTCAGAAAAGTCGTATTTTTGAATCAGCAAAGAAATTCCTGTTTTCGTAGGAGACGCCCATGGGTCCTTTCCCGCACAATGCCCCGAAATCCGTGATCAGCGAAGAAAACCCTGCCGGTACAGATGGGTTTGAATTCGTCGAATTCGCCCACCCAGAACCGCAGGAGCTGCGTGACCTGTTCGCAAAGATGGGGTTTGATCTGGTGGCCCGCCACAAGGAAAAACCCTCTGTCGAGCTATGGCAGCAAGGGGATGTGACGTATATCCTGAATGCTGACCCGGACAGTTTTGCGGCTAAGTTCGTGGCCGAACATGGGCCCTGTGCGCCGTCGATGGGCTGGCGGGTCGTGGACGCGCAAAAAGCGTACGAACATGCCGTGTCAAAAGGTGCGGAACCTTACGACCACGCTGACAAAACCATGAATGTGCCTGCGATCAAGGGTATTGGCGGGTCGCTGATCTATTTCATTGATCAGTACTACGACACATCGCCCTATAATCAGGAATTCGAATGGATCAAGGAATCCAAACCTCGGGGCGAAGGGTTCTTCTATCTCGATCACCTGACGCACAATGTCTACAAGGGCAACATGGACAAGTGGTTCAAGTTCTATGGCGACCTGTTCAACTTCTGTGAAATTCGTTTCTTTGACATTCAGGGAAAATTCACCGGCCTTTACAGCCGTGCGCTGACATCACCCTGCGGGCGCATCCGTATTCCGATCAACGAGGACCGCGGCGAGACCGGGCAGATCGTGTCTTACCTGAAGAAATACAAAGGTGAAGGCATTCAGCATATCGCGGTTGGTAGCGATGACATCTATGCCTCGACCGATGCCATTGCTGAAAACGGCCTGAAGTTCATGCCGGGTCCGAATGAAGCTTATTACGAGATGTCCAGGACCCGCGTGGTCGGTCATGAAGAGCCGCTGGACCGGATGATGAAACACGGCATCCTGATCGACGGTGAAGGTGTCGTTGACGGGGGCGAGACGCGCATTCTGTTGCAGATCTTCTCGAAAACGGTGATTGGCCCGATCTTCTTCGAGTTTATTCAGCGCAAGGGTGATGATGGTTTCGGCGAAGGGAACTTCCAGGCGCTGTTTGAATCCATCGAGCGCGAACAGATCGAAAGCGGCGAGATTTCCGCGGCTTGATCCAAATGAACCAATAAGTCGGGGGCGGTTCTGCTGCCTCTGACGTGCCTGTCTACAGGTGATCGGTCACAGCTTTGAGCGCCTATGTCAGCTGCGCGGCATCGCCAGGGTCACGTTGCGACCTTTCTTTTGATAACGCAGTTCACTGTCACTGATAGCAATGACCTTGCCGCCGTCAATACTGTCCCCAACTTTCAGTTTTTTGTAGCGCCCGCTGGGAAGCCGAACTAAAGCGCGCCGGTTTGCGGGCGTGCCGTAAACGCCGATCAGATTCAGGCGACGCAGATTGATCGCGTTATCGAGCGTAGCCTGGCGGGCTACAGATGCGGTTGTGGGAATCTTGGGTGCAACCGATTTCGCCTGAAACGATCCGGCGTCGTCTGAACTCTGGTCCAGCGCGGCCGTTGATCCAAGATTGGAGTTACCAGAAGCAGGTGCCTTTGCAGTAACAAGACCCGCCGGGCGCACTCTGGGGCGCGGGACGCGAACAACGGCCAATGCGGTTGGCGTCTCGTCGATTTCTGTGCGCGCTTGCAAACTGTCCGGGCGTGCTTTGGGTCGCTTCGTCGAAAGCTCTGCCAGCGACCGCCCCCCCAATTGCCCGCGCTCGAAGCTCTCGACAAGATCTGCGGGGCGAGGTTTGGGGCGAAGACCGGCCAGTCTTTCGTCGACCTCGTCAAGTACGGGTTCGTCTTCGAAACGCACTGGCGTCGCTGGAGGAACCTTCGGTGGCCGGCCCTGATAAATGACAATCCCATCCGGGTTCAGCGTCCCTTCCGGCGTGGGCGTTACCAGCCCGCGGTCATCCAGATTGAACCGGGCTCCTGCAATGCCATGTTGCACGTCCCGAACGAAGGGTTCGTCGGTATCGAAACTGGAAGCCGGGGGCAGGGCAACCGCATCGCTGGACAGGTCGGATTTGTCAATCGACGTCAGATACAACTCGTCCGGCTCCGGAGCTTCTGGCACGTCCAAAGCGGCCGGAGGCGTTACATTCACACCGGAGGCAGCGCTGATATCCTCATTTGCCTCGGGGTCCTGAGCCACAGATTCAACAGGGGTCGGGGCCACCTTGAGCGCCTCAAGGATTGCCGCGTCGGTAGGCGTGAGTTCCGGTTGTTCTTCGGCTTCGGCGTCAGTAGGTTCTGGTGTTGGGGGCACGTCCCTGTCCAGAGCAGGCTCAGGTGGCAAGTTTTCCGGGGGGGCAATTGCCGCAACTTCGGGCACTATCGGTGGCAGGGCGTCGATATCCGGCGCGGAAACACCTGTCTCGGTTGGAGTTGGGCTCAGTGCGACCTGATCTGTTTCTCTACCGCTGTCCAAGGCCAGCCAAACGCCGAAAGCGCCACCAAGAAGAAGCGCCGCGGCAAATGCCGGGATAGCAAAACGCGGTGCCTGCGCTTTCGTAGTCGCAAACTTATTGTCAGGTGTTTCGGGGGTCAGAAACACGTTTGGTGCCGCTGCGCCTGCAATGGGATGCGCTGGTTTCCCAGCGGATTTTGCCGGTTCGGGCTGCTCTGTGTTTTTTACCGACAGCGGGGGCTCTGTTGGGCGGGTTTTCGATGCGCCCGAACGTTCTGTGAACAATGCCTCTCGGGGGAATGCGTCTGCGTCTTCCTCGGCGCAAAACAAAACCGGTACGAAACCATGGTCCGAGGCAAAGGCCCGCGCCTCGCTCAGCGTTTCCTGCGCAACAGCTGCAACATAGGTGGTGCCGCCTTCGGTCTGATAGTCGTAACTGAGTTCGGACAAAGCGTAAGGCGTTGCGTCGGCAAGTGCGCTCTCGATACGTTCGACCGTGTCTTCGGGGGGTAAGTCATCGGTTGCAACCTGAAGGTATCGAACCTGTTCGGAAGGCAAAACAAGCTTGCAGCTCAGGTCGTTTTCCAGCGCAAAGGCGTTTTCCCGCAAAACCTGCATCTGACCGGACAGGTCCGGCGAATCCAAAGGAATCGAGCCGATAACGAACCATTCGTCATCCGAGTGATGATACAATGATATTCCGGTCGCAGAAAAAGACAGCGCAAAGGCAGGTTTCATAATCCGCAGGAACCATAATTATCAACGTCGATGCAAACACCTTGGCGTTCGCAGACCGACATTAAAGCAGGAACTTGCCGAGGGAAAGAAAAAGGCAAACTCTCCTCTTGTATGGCAATGCATCGCCGACCCATCTTTAATGCAAGCAAATCGGAGTGATAACATTGAAGACATTCGCTTTTCTGGCCGCGATGATGGCCGCAACGACCGCTGGACTTGCCCATGCGGAAGAACGTCGCATCACCGTTGACGCAACCGGAACCATCGAGGTTGCTCCCGATATGGCGACGATCACATTGGGTGTAACAAATGAAAATGCCGAGGCTTCGGCAGCGATGCAGGCCACCTCGGACGCAGTTGAGAAGGTTCTTGCGCGCCTGACCGGGATGGGGATTGAAGACCGCGATATTCAGACCCGCGATCTGTCGCTTTCCCCTGTTTGGTCCGGGCGGCACGGGCAGAATGGGGAAACACCGGAAATTTCGGGGTTCGCAGCCTCGAACCGCGTGTTTGTGCGTGTGCGTGATCTGTCCAAGCTTGGAAGCATCATGGATGCGGTCATTCAGGATGGCGCCAACGATTTTGGTGGATTGAGCTTTGGGGTGCAGGATACCAAACCAATCGAAGCCCAAGCGCGCGCGCAAGCTGTCGGCGAAGCTATGGCCAAGGCCGAGCAGCTGGCACAGGCGGCGGGTGTAACCCTTGGCGCGGTGCAAACGATTTCGGAACAAACGGGGGGCGTGCGCCCGATGCCCGAGATGCGCATGATGAGCATGGCTGACGCAGGGGGTGTTCCTGTCGCAGGTGGTGAGGTTTCGGTGTCTGTCAGCGTCTCGATGGTGTTCGAGATCTCGGAATGAGTTCAACCTGTCGCGCGGGCCGTCAGCGGTTTTCGTTGCTGGCCCGAAGCGTCGAAATTGTCGGGTGACAACCAGGCCTCGAAAGCATCACGGATGCGTGGCCATTCGGTATCTATGATTGAATACCAGGCAGTGTCGCGGTTGCGCCCTTTGTAGTGGGTTGCTTGGCGAAACACGCCTTCGAAGGTAAACCCAAGCCGCTCTGCCGCACTGCGCGACGGACCATTCAGCGCGTCGCATTTCCATTCGTAACGCCGGTAACCCAGTTCATCGAACACGCGCCGCATCATCAGATACATGACTTCGGTT
The DNA here is from genome assembly GCF_056535125.1 of Ruegeria sp. O4. NCBI lineage: Bacteria > Pseudomonadati > Pseudomonadota > Alphaproteobacteria > Rhodobacterales > Roseobacteraceae > Ruegeria > Ruegeria sp. O4. The sequence continues at coordinate 28,965 of NZ_JBQERO010000001.1, forward strand.
GATTGTGGTTTGCGCTGAAGCAGGGGTGAAAAGTGGATATGCCCGACCTCAATCGCTCCGGCGGCGGGTGCTATCCTGAGGTATGAAGCCATGCCCAATGGTATGTCATCACCGTCCAGAACAGTATGGAACATCGGGTCCGCATCCATGCAGTTGGCGCGCGCCCAGTCTTCGAACTCAGACTCGCCAGCAAACGGGCCGTAAGGCAGGTAGGTCCAGTTGCGGCCATCCGTGTCCTTTGCAAACGCCCGGAACAGTCCGGGCGCATGCCTGTTCACATCAAGGGGCACGACAGAACAATACCGGCCCACCATCGGCGTATTGGGTGGCGTCGGGCGTGGAAAGTCACCCGAAACCGGTAAACCGATAGGCTGGCCAAGGTTGTTTGTGTCGTGCTGGGTCATGGTCAGGCGGTTGCTTTGGCCAGGGCTTGATCAAGGTCGGCAATCAGATCGTTCACGTCCTCGATCCCGATGGACACGCGCACCACGCCCGGACCTGCGCCTGCGGCTTCCTGCTGTTCCGGGGTCAACTGACGGTGCGTGGTCGATGCCGAATGAATGATCAGCGAGCGCGCGTCGCCCAGATTGGCTACGTGGCTGAAGATTTCCAGCGCATTGACCAGCTTGATACAGGCGTCATAGCCGCCCTTCACTGCAAAGGTGAACAATGCGCCTGCACCACGTGGATACTGAGTCTTCACCCGATCCTGATAGGGTGAAGAGGGCAGCCCGGCATAGGTGACGTAGTCCACGCGATCATCCGCTTCCAGCCAGGCCGCGATTTTTTGCGCGTTTTCAACATGACGCTCCATCCGCAGCGATAGGGTTTCGATCCCCATCAGCGTGTAGTGGGCTGCCTGCGGGTTCATGGTCATGCCCAGATCACGCAGACCGATGGCGATGCCATGGAAGGTGAAGGCCAACGGGCCAAAGGTCTCGTGGAACTTCAGTCCATGATAGGCCGGTTCGGGTTGGCTGAGCGAGGGGAACTTGTCATTTGCCGACCAGTCGAACTTGCCCGAATCCACGATGCAACCGCCGGTGACCGTACCGTTGCCGGTCAGGTACTTGGTGGTTGAATGCACGACCAGGGTCGCGCCGTGATCAATCGGGCGGCACAGATAGGGCGTGGCCGAGGTGTTATCGACGATCAGCGGAATGCCCGCCGCATCAGCCGCGTCCGCCAGCGCACGGATATCCGTCACATAGCCGCCGGGATTGGCGATGGACTCGCAGAAAATCGCACGGGTATTCTCATCGATTGCGCCCTTCACCGCGTCCAGATCATCGGTGTCGACAAACTTGGCAGACCAGCCAAAACGTTTGATCGTCTGGCTGAACTGCGTGACCGTGCCGCCATACAGACGGGTCGAGGCGACCACGTTGCAACCCGGACCCATCAGCGGGAACAGCGCCATGATTTGGGCCGCGTGCCCGGACGAACAGCAAACAGCACCAACGCCACCTTCAAGAGTTGCCACGCGTTCCTGAAGAACGGCCACAGTTGGATTGGTCAGGCGGGAATAGATAAAGCCTACCTCTTGCAGGTTGAACAGGGCCGCTGCGTGATCTGCATCGCGAAACACATAGGCTGTGGTTTGATAAATGGGTGTCTGGCGCGCTCCGGTCGCCGGGTCGGGGCGGGCGCCCGCGTGAATTTGCAACGTGTCGAAACCGTAGGTGGGGCCGTCAGACATCTTGAAATCTCCTGTTGGAATTTGTCTTGCGAAATCTGTAGGCCATTGCCCGCCTGCGCACAACGATCCTGTCAGCGCAGCCAGAGGCCCTTGCTTTTGATCGTGTTGCGGATGGCCTGTTCACGTCGTGGCAGATTATCCCGGTCAAACAGGGCGCGGACTTTTGCGCCTTTCCCCTGCAGCACCATCTTTTTCAGTGGCTCGTATTGCTTGAGAACCTTCTTGACCTTGTTTGGAGCGACGACGGTTTCCAAGACGTCTATCACATGGTCGCTTTCACGGGCGTAAAGCAAGGGAAACAGGCGATAGTGGCAACTGACGGACCCGTCCAGCAAACCGGGGGGCAAAACATCACGACCGCCACCGAACGAGTGAATGACAAGGGGCAGGGCGGCCTGGTCCAGCCAGGGGTCAAGGCTTTGGCCAGTCAGCTCCGGAATGTTTTCGTCGCGGATTGTCCTGGCGTAGTCCAGAAAACGCTCACCAAATCTCCGCGGGCATTTATAGAAGAAATAGCCTGCATTGAAATACAGGTACCGCCGCCAGTGGTCATGGGGTTGATCGGTGTCCAGCGAGCTTTCGAAATCCAACCCGAACCGGGCGTAAAGCGCGCGCCAGATACCGTCAAAGCCGGGGCCATACAGCGTTGGTTTGGGCCATGTCCCTTCAACCTTCAGTGATGCGCTGGGGCGGTCGAAGTCAAAAGGTACAGATGTGATCTCGCCAGTGATCAGCGTGTCGGTGTCAAAGAACACAAAGGGCTCATCTTCCGGCAGGGCCATCAGCGCTTCGATCTTGTTGCCGTAGGGATAGCTTTCACCGAATACATGCGAGTCGAAGGGCAGAATTTCGGCATCCAGTTGTTTCAGGGCATTCAGAACTTCTTCGTCCTGAATGCGTGGGTCCTGTTTCCAGCGTGGCCCCGGATTGGGCGTGGCGACAAACAGTTTGCCCTCGAATTGCGGCGAAGAATGGCGCAGTGAAGCCGCAAACAACAGGGATTCATATTGCAGGCGGTTGTTTTGACCGACGACCGCGATGTTGAATTTCTGTGACGTTGCCTGCATCTATGCCCGTTTCCCGACAGGTGTTTGACCGTGCACCTTGAAGTTCGGATTACAGCAAGCGGCCCAAGGCGTCAAAAGCGGAAAATTTGAAATTTCATCACGCGATCCCATTTCTTTCAGGGGTCGCAGCAGAAAGGGTTACACATGCGGATCAATGCGGATTTCACAAAACGGGTCGCAGTTCATTTTGACAATAGCGAATGGGTTGCTTCCCCTGCGGCTGGCGTCGAGCGTAAAATGCTGGACCGGATTGGTGATGAGGTGGCCCGTGCAACGACCATTGTCCGCTTTGCGCCCGGCAGCGCTTTTTCCGCCCATACCCATGACGGCGGCGAGGAATATCTGGTGCTGGACGGCGTATTTCAGGACGAGACCGGAGATTTCCCCGTCGGCAGCTATGTGCGCAATCCGCCGACGTCCTCGCACACTCCGTCTGCAGCGGAAGGCGCGACCATTCTGGTCAAGCTGCACCAGTTTGACCCGCAAGACCGTACCGAGGTGCGTCGCTCGATAAATGGCGATTCTGACGTGCAACTGTTCAAAGATGATCATGAGGACGTTTTTGTGCGGACATGGGCGGCGGGGGACGTGGTCGAGCTGGATGCGCGCGACGGAATGGAAGTGTTTGTCATAAGCGGCAGTTTCTGTGAATCGGGGGAGGAATTTTCGACATGGGACTGGTTGCGCTTGCCGCCCGGAACGCACTCGCGGGCCGTTGCAGGGCCTGACGGCGCCCGGGTTTGGACCAAGTCCCACCATCTTGGCGAAATGGTCTGAAAGCTTTTCGGCCCTGAAATTAACCAAAATGCCAGTGAATCCGGGTTTTAAGGCCCGGATTTTCAATTTTTTGATCATCTGACAAATTTTACCAATTGATAAAAAATTTATTTGTGGCAAGCTGAGATCATAACAAACATATCTACAGGGAGTAGAGTGATGGCACAGGGCCAGATGGCACCCGGCATCGTCGCCGGGCGGCTTTCAAGCGATGAGCTGACCTCGAATTTCACCGATCTGCATCCGCCATTGGCCCCGCATGAGGCCGCAGTTGCAGCAGACCGTTGTTATTTCTGCTATGACGCGCCTTGCGTCACAGCGTGTCCGACAGACATCGATATTCCGCTATTCATCCGTCAGATTCAGGCCGGACAGCCGCAGTCAGCCGGGCGAACGATCTTTCAGCAGAACATCTTGGGCGGGATGTGCGCCCGTGTCTGTCCGACGGAAACACTGTGCGAAGAGGCCTGTGTTCGTGAGGCGGCCGAAGGTAAGCCGGTCGAGATCGGGCGACTACAGCGCTTTGCGACGGATGATCTTATGTCCTTGGGCGCGCATCCGTTTGAGCGTGCGGCATCAACCGGGAAAACGGTTGCTGTCGTGGGGGCAGGGCCTGCTGGTCTGGCCTGCGCGCATCGCCTTGCCATGCTGGGCCATGACGTGGTGATCCACGAAGGCAAACCCAAACCGGGCGGTCTGAATGAATACGGGATTGCCGCCTATAAATCGACCAACAATTTTGCGCAGGCCGAGGTCGACTGGCTGCTGAAAATCGGTGGTATCTCGATTGAAACCGGGTCGGTTCTGGGTGAAAGCATCTCACTGGATGGTCTGGTCAAAAACTACGACGCGGTGTTCCTGTCCATCGGACTTGCCGGGGTGAATGCCCTGCGCGCGGATGGTGTTGACAAGGACGGCGTGCGGGATGCCGTCAATTTCATCTCGGACGTGCGGCAGGCTGGTGATCTTGCAAAGCTTCCTGTCGGGCGGAACGTCGTCGTGATTGGCGGAGGCATGACTGCCGTGGACGCAGCGGTAAAGTCCAAATTGTTAGGTGCCGAGAATGTCACCATTGCCTATCGCCGGGGCCGCGACGCCATGGGTGCCAGCCGGTACGAACAGGATCTGGCAGCCTCGCACGGGGTTCAGATTTTGACCAACGTGCAGCCGGTGGCAGTACACGGCAATGGAGCCGCCACCGAGATTGAGCTGGAATATACCTCGAGCCAGAACGGCCAACTCACCGGAACCGGTGAAACGGTCCGGCTGCGGGCAGACCAGATTCTCAAGGCCATCGGTCAGACTCTGGAAGGTGCGCCGGAAGGGCTGAAGCTGGACGGCAACAAGATCGCTGTCAGCGGTGCGGGACGCACTTCAGTGGCCGGTGTCTGGGCAGGTGGAGATTGCGCGGCGGGTGGCGAGGACCTGACAGTCACGGCTGTTGCCGAAGGCAGGGATGCTGCAATGGACATCCACGCGACGCTGGTTTCGTGATAGGATGGGGTATTCACCCCATTCCTTTCGCTGCTGAGGTATTCCTATGTCCCAGATCGAACAAGCCGTAGCGCAACATTACACCACCGGAGCTCTGACCGACCGCGTTCGCGCGGCGCTTGAGGCCAGCGGTATCGATCCGGATGCGGCCACGGTCGCAGACCTGAAAGCAGGGGACGAGTTCCACACGGGTGGCGTTCTGGCGACCAACAACCTGTTTGCGCAGTTGTCGCCGACCCATGCGACGCGCGTTCTGGATGTCGGATGCGGTATCGGCGGAACCTCTCGCTATGTTGTGGATCGCTATGACTCGACGGTAACGGGCGTCGATCTGACACCGGAATTCGTTGAAACCGCCAGGGTGCTCAGCGATATGGTCGGGCATTCCTCGAAAACCAGCTTTCATGTGGGCAGTGCCTTGGAGATGCCGGTGCCGGATGCTGGGTTCGATCTGGCTGTCATGATGCATGTGGGCATGAACATTATGGACAAGGCCGAGCTGTTCGCCGAAGTGTCGCGGGCGCTAGCCAAGGGCGGTACTTTTGCCCTGTTCGATGTGATGGGCGGAGACGTGGACGAGCCGCTGGCTTTCCCTCTGCCGTGGTCCACTGTGGCCGAAACCTCGTTCGTGGATGCGCCGGATGTTTATAAGTCTGCGGCAAGCGCCGCGGGTCTTGAACTGGTGACAGAAACGGATCGCACCGAATTCGCGATACAGTTCTTCGAGGACGTCTTTGCAAAGATTGCTGAATCCGGCCCGGCACCGCTGGGCATTCATCTGATGATGGGCGAGACGGCACCCGAAAAGTTCCAGAACTACGTCAAAAACCTCAAGGCCGGGCGCATACGCCCGACCGAAATGATATTCAAAAAATCCGGCTGAGCCGGGAAGGGAGAAGCCATGGCCGATCTGACGACTAACTTTCTGGGCATTTCCAGCCCCAACCCTTACTGGTTGGCCTCTGCGCCGCCGACGGACAAGGAATACAATGTTCGTCGCGCGTTTGAGGCCGGTTGGGGCGGTGTTGTGTGGAAGACGCTGGGGTCCGAGGGGCCGCCGGTCGTAAATGTGAACGGCCCGCGGTATGGCGCGATTTATGGTGCCGACCGCCGTTTGCTGGGACTGAACAATATCGAACTGATCACCGACCGCCCGCTTGAGGTGAACCTCGAGGAAATGGCGCGGGTCAAGTCCGACTATCCGGATCGCGCCCTGATCGCTTCGATTATGGTGCCCTGCGAGGAAGAAGCCTGGAAAGCCATTCTACCGCGCGTGGCCGAAACCGGCGCGGACGGAATCGAACTGAACTTCGGTTGCCCGCACGGGATGAGTGAGCGCGGTATGGGGTCCGCCGTAGGGCAGGTTCCGGAATATATCGAAATGGTCACGCGGTGGTGCAAGCAATACTATGACCGTCCGGTCATCGTGAAACTGACACCGAATATCACCGATATCCGGAAACCTGCGGCGGCGGCCAGAAATGGCGGCGCGGATGCGGTGTCGCTTATCAATACGATCAATTCGATCACCAGCGTCAATCTGGATACGTTCAGCCCGGAACCCTCGATCGATGGCAAGGGCAGCCACGGAGGATATTGCGGCCCTGCCGTGAAGCCGATCGCCCTGTCGATGGTGTCCGAAATCGCTCGGGCCGAGGCGACGCATGGCATGCCAATCTCGGGCATCGGGGGTGTCACCACATGGCGTGATGCGGCCGAGTTTATTTCACTGGGTTGTGGCACGGTGCAGGTCTGTACCGCTGCGATGACCTATGGGTTCAAGATCATTGATGAATTGACTGCAGGTCTGTCGGAATGGATGGATGAAAAGGGGTATACCAGCATTGATGAGGTGATCGGGCGCGCGGTGCCCAATGTCACCGATTGGCAATACCTGAACCTGAACTACATCGCCAAAGCCAAGATCGATCAGGACCAGTGCATCAAATGCGGCCGATGCTATGCCGCCTGTGAAGATACCAGCCATCAGGCGATTTCAATGTCGGATGACCGTGTGTTCGAGGTGATGGATGACGAATGCGTCGCCTGTAACCTCTGCGTTGATGTCTGCCCGGTGGAAGGCTGTATTTCGATGGTGCCGATGGCGGCGGGTGAAATCGATCCGCGCACCGGGAAAGAGGTTCAGCCGACCTATGCGAACTGGACCACGCACCCGAACAATCCGATGGCCAAAGCAGCGGAATGATTGAGACAGGGAATATCCCTGAGGGGCCGCTGACGCGGCCCCTGCATTCATGGCGTCAGAAGCTTTCGGTACAGCGTATCGACAAAGGGTTCTGCACCCTCAAACGGGTTTTCGTCACCCAGAATAGCCCGCACTTGAACGTCGAAATCGGCATAATGCTGCGTCAACGCCCAGATCGAAAACATCAGATGATAAGGGTGCAACCGCGCGATTTTGCCCTGATCCATCCAATTGGTGAGAATGGTGACCTTTTCGTCAACCAGTTGTTTGAGATCATTGGACAAAGCGTCGTGAATGCGGGGCGCTCCTTGCACAAGCTCATTGGCAAAAAGGCGGCTTTCCCGTGGTAGCTCCTGACTCATTTGCAGTTTCCGGCGAATATAGGCCAGCATTTCCTCCATTGGATCACCGGTCTCATCCAGATCGTGCAGGGGCGCCAGCCAGGTTTCCAACAGGCCCGAAAGCAATTCGGTGTGGATCGCTTCTTTCGACGCGAAATAGTAGAGGAGATTGGGTTTGCTCAACCCCGCCTCGGCAGCAATCTGATCGACGGTTGCCCCACGAAACCCGTGTGCGGAAAACACATTCAGGGCAGCCTCGAGAATCGCGGCTCGGTTCTTCTTCTGGATACGAGTTGGTGCGCGGTCTTTCGGCATGATTTCAGTGTGTCTCTTTTTTCGTCGGATAGGCACGGATTACACTGAAATTTCAGGCTTTGCCGCGCAATTTCTTGACTGATACCGAACCCGTGATAGCGTGAGTTTGACCAGTTGGTCAAATCAAGACACCAATAGCGAGCAAAATCGCAAGCAAACAGGGAATAAGACAATGGCAGCTCCGGCGCAGAATCTCAGGATCAATGGCGACAGGTTGTGGGACAGCCTGATGGAGATGGCCAAGATCGGTCCCGGTGTTGCGGGGGGGAATAACCGGCAAACTCTGACTGACGAGGATGCCGAAGGCCGCGCCTTGTTCCAGAAATGGTGTGAAGAGGCCGGATGCACCATGGGGCTGGACCAGATGGGCAACATGTTTGCGCATCGTGAGGGCACCGACCCGGACGCTTTGCCGGTCTATGTGGGTTCGCACCTGGACACGCAGCCGACTGGCGGAAAATATGACGGCGTTCTGGGCGTTCTGGGCGGGCTGGAGATTATCCGCACGCTCAATGATCTCGGGATCAAGACAAGACATCCCATCGTGGCGACCAACTGGACCAACGAGGAAGGGACGCGATATGCGCCCGCCATGCTGTCGTCTGGTGTCTTTGCGGGAATGCACACGCAGGACTGGGCGTATGACCGTGAAGATGCCGATGGTAAGAAATTCGGGGATGAACTGAACCGGATCGGTTGGCGCGGTGAAGAAAAAGTTGGCGCGCGCAAGATGCGCGCTTTCTTTGAGTTGCATATCGAACAGGGTCCGATCCTTGAAGCCGAAGGAAAGGATATCGGCGTCGTCACCCACGGTCAGGGTCTGAGCTGGACACAGGTCACGGTGACCGGCAAGGATGCCCATACCGGTTCAACCCCGATGCCGATGCGCAAGAATGCCGGGCTTGCGATGGCGCGCATTCTTGAGAAAGTGGACGAAATCGCCTGGTCTCATGCACCGCATGCGGTCGGTGCCGCGGGGCATATCGACGTATTCCCGAATTCTCGCAACGTAATCCCCGGAAAAGTCGTTTTCACGGTCGATTTCCGCTCGCCCGAGCTGGAGGTGATCACCGACATGGAAAATCGCCTGCGGGTGGCGGCGGAAGATATCGTCGAAGAAATGGGTCTGCAGATCGAATTCGAGAAAGTCGGCGGTTTCGATCCGGTGAAGTTCGACGACGATTGCGTGTCTGCCGTGCGCGATGCGGCTGAAAGGCTGGGCTATTCGCATACCCACATCATCTCGGGCGCGGGGCATGATGCCTGCTGGATCAACCGCGTGGCCCCGACCGCCATGGTCATGTGCCCCTGTGTGGACGGGCTGAGCCATAATGAGGCTGAAGAGATCAGCAAGGATTGGGCGGCAGCCGGGGCAGATGTCCTGCTGCATGCCGTGGTCGAGACTGCCGAAATCGTGGAATAGGGGGCGCTGCCCCCGTCGCCCAAGGGCGACTCCCCCGGGATATTTTTGGCCAGATGAAGCAAGCGGCGCAGACCGCATCAGGGAGTTCAAAATGAGTACTGTTATTAAAAACGGAACCGTTGTCACCGCGGATTTGTCATACAAGGCGGATGTATTGGTCGAAGGCGGCGTCATCACCGGGATCGGGATGGGTCTGAAAGGGGATAACGAGCTGGACGCGTCAGGCTGTTATGTGATGCCCGGTGGGATTGATCCGCATACCCATCTGGAAATGCCGTTCATGGGCACCTATTCCAGCGACGATTTCGAAAGCGGTACGCGGGCCGCCCTGGCGGGGGGCACGACGATGGTTGTTGACTTCGCGCTGCCCAATCCGGGCGAAAGCCTGATGGATGCCCTGAAGCGCTGGGACAACAAATCAACGCGGGCGAATTGCGACTACTCGTTCCACATGGCGGTGACATGGTGGGGGGAACAGGTATTTGACGACCTCAAGACCGTGATCGAGACGCGCGGCATTAACACGTTCAAGCATTTCATGGCTTATAAAGGCGCGTTGATGGTGAATGACGATGAGCTTTATGCTTCGTTCAGGCGTTTGGCCGAACTGGGCGGCATCGCAATGGTGCATGCCGAGAACGGAGACGTCGTTGCCGAACTGAGCGCCAAGCTTCTGGCCGAGGGGAACTCTGGCCCGGAAGCGCACGCTTATTCCCGACCGCCGCAAGTAGAGGGTGAGGCCACAAACCGGGCCATTATGATCGCAGATATGGCGGGCGTGCCGCTGTATGTTGTTCACACATCCTGCGAAGAGTCTCATGAGGCCATTCGCCGAGCCCGAATGCAGGGCAAGAGGGTGTGGGGCGAGCCGCTGATTCAGCATCTGACCCTGGATGAAAGCGAATATTTCAATCAGGATTGGGATCACGCCGCGCGGCGGGTCATGAGCCCCCCGTTCCGCAATAAGCAGCACCAGGACAGCCTGTGGAATGGCCTGCAATCAGGAACGCTGAGTGTTGTGGCAACCGACCATTGTGCCTTCACGACCGAACAGAAACGCTTTGGAGTTGGGGATTTCACCAAGATCCCGAACGGGACCGGCGGTCTGGAAGATCGGATGCCGATGCTGTGGACGCATGGTGTGAATACAGGACGCCTGACGCCCAATGAATTTGTTGCGGTGACTTCAACAAACATCGCCAAGATACTGAATTGCTATCCGAAAAAAGGCGCGATCCTTGTTGGAGCGGATGCGGATATCGTCGTATGGGATCCTGAAAAAACGAAAACCATCAGAGCCAGTACGCAGCAATCTTCAATCGACTATAACGTGTTTGAGGGCAAAGAGGTCAAAGGCCTGCCGCGCTTTACGCTGACCCGTGGACAGGTTGCGGTACATGATGGTGAAATCCGCACGCAGGAAGGCCATGGCGAGTTCGTTGCGCGCGAGGCAAATACGACCGTCAACAAGGCTTTGAGCGCGTGGAAAGAACTAACCGCCCCTCGGCCAGTTGAGCGGACAGGTATCCCGGCGACGGGGGTTTGATCCGTTGGGCCGCTGTCTGGGCGGCCCCGGCACCACTCTTTTCAAGGCAGTAGAATGACCACTGAAAGCACGACCCAGCACGTCATCGAAGCAAGGCAGCTTGACCTCACCTTTCAAACCAATGACGGGCCTGTTCACGCGTTGAAAGACGTGAACCTGACGATCGACAAGGGTGAATTTGTTAGTTTCATTGGCCCCTCGGGCTGTGGGAAAACCACTTTCCTGCGCTGTATTGCGGCCTTGGAGACACCGACCGGCGGGTCGCTGACTGTCAACGGAATGACAGCGGACGAAGCACGGCGGAACAGGGCCTATGGGTATGTCTTTCAGGCAGCGGGCCTTTATCCCTGGCGCACCATAGCAAAGAACATCAAGTTGCCGCTTGAGATCATGGGCTATTCCGCATCCGAGCAGGAGGAAAGGGTGAGAAAAGTCCTGGAACTGGTTGATCTTGAAGGATTTGGAGGAAAGTTTCCCTGGCAGTTATCCGGTGGGATGCAGCAGCGCGCCAGCATCGCCCGGGCTTTGGCCTTTGATGCTGATATCTTGTTGATGGATGAGCCGTTCGGCGCTTTGGATGAGATTGTGCGGGACCACTTGAATGAGCAGCTTCTGGCGCTTTGGGACAGAACAGAAAAGACCATCGGCTTCGTGACGCATTCGATTCCCGAAGCCGTATATCTGAGCACCAAAATTGTCGTGATGAGCCCGCGGCCGGGGCGGATTACGGATGTGATCGACAGCCCGCTGCCAAAGGAACGGCCGTTGGACATTCGTGACACTCCGGAATTCATCGAAGTGGCCCATCGTGTTCGCGACGGGTTGCGGGCGGGGCATTCTTATGACGACTGATCCGGGGACAGAAACCATCAGACGGGCCGTGGTAGGTGACGTGCCGGCTTGTGCCCGCGTGATTTACAACTGGGCCTGGCAGACGGACTGGATGCCTGATGAATTGCCGGTGGAGGAATTGGCGACCCTGATCCACGAAGCGTTCGACAGTCGCGAGATCTGGGTCGCGGGTGATCCGGTTGATTGCTACATGTCCATAGATCCGGCGCAGTGTAAAATCGGTGCGTTGTATTGCAGCCGGACGGGGCAGGGAATTGGCAAGCGTTTCGTTGTCAAGGCGAAGCAGGGTCGGACCCATCTTTGGCTGACAACACACAAACCCAATCAGGCGGCGCAGAGGTTTTACCGCCGTGAAGGGTTCGAGGTAACTGCCGAAGAACCACCCGTACCGCCGGATACAGTGCCCGTCTATCGAATGGAGTGGCACGCATGAAGCAGATCATTGCCGTTTTCACCGTCGTCGCCGTGATCGTTCTGTTCTGGTATGTCGCTTGCGTTCCGATGAACATCAAAGGGGTTTTGACCGAGCTTGAACGTGGCGGTGCCGAGGTTCAGCCACCCACCGCAAGTGCGCGCCGGGATCTGGGAGAGTTCGGTCTGGTTCTGAATAATTCGTTCGCGATTCCAGCAACTTGGGAGCAAGGCAAGCCCCGTTTGCCATCACCTCATCAGGTGGCGATTGAATTGTGGGATACAACTGTTCTGAAGAAAATCAACTCGAAAAGATCGCTGATCTTTCATGGGTGGGTGACACTCAGCGCTACGATGCTGGGCTTTGTTATCGGGACCGGGCTGGGTGTCCTGTTGGCCGTTGGGATCGTGCATAGCCGCGTGATGGATTTGTCGGTCATGCCATGGGCTATCGTTAGCCAGACGATCCCGATTATCGCTCTGGCACCGATGATTATCGTGGTTCTTTACTCGGTCGGGGTTCAGGGGATCATTCCCAAGGCGATCATATCAGCGTATCTGAGCTTTTTCCCGGTTGTCGTCGGCATGGTCAAAGGGTTGCGCAGCCCTGACGCGATGCAACTTGACCTGTTGCGGACCTATAATGCCAGCCAATCGCAGGGGTTTTGGAAACTGCGCCTGCCGGCGTCGATGCCATACCTGTTCACCTCGTTGAAGATCGGTATTGCGGCGTCGTTGGTCGGCGCAATCGTGGGTGAGCTGCCGACAGGCGCTGTCGCAGGATTGGGTGCTCGGTTGCTGGCAGGCAGTTACTATGGTCAAACCGTGCAGATATGGTCAGCGCTGTTTGCTGCGGCCATTCTGGCTGCCTGCCTGGTCGGTTTGCTGGGATTGATTGAACGGTCGGTTCTGAGGCGGATGGGGATGGCGCAATGATGTTGGTTGTCTTTGCTTTGCTGCTGTGGGCTTTCGGCTGGTGGTTGAACAGCCGATTGGCCAGTGGCCCGCAAGCCGACAGCCAGATGGTACGCTTTCTGGCACCGGTGATTTTTGGTCTGACCATTGTTGGAGCCTGGGAGCTGGTGGTCCGTGGGCTTGAAGTGCCGCTGGTCATTCTGCCGGCACCGTCTGCCATAGCAGTGCGATTTGCAGGTAGCCTAGACATTCTTTGGGCCGACTTTGTTCAGACAATCCTGAAAGGGGCGCTCAGCGGATATGTCATCGGCTGTGGATCGGCCTTCCTTATGGCGATTGCCGTCGATCGGTGGGATTTCCTGCGTTTGGGGCTGTTGCCAGTCGGGAATTTCGTCGCGGCTTTGCCCATCGTTGGGACGGCACCCATTCTGGTCATGTGGTTCGGGTTTGATTGGCATTCCAAAGCGGCGGTGGTCGTTGTGATGGTGTTCTTTCCGATGCTGGTCAACACCGTGGCCGGTCTGCGCGAGGCCACCGCAATGCAGCGTGACTTGATGGAAACCTATGCTGCAAGCTATTGGCAGAGCTTTCTGAAGCTGCGGCTGCCCGCGGCGATGCCTTTCATTTTCAACGGGTTGAAGATTTCGACAACTTTGGCTTTGATTGGCGCCATCGTGGCGGAATTCTTCGGATCGCCAACGCTCGGTATGGGATTTCGGATTTCCACCAGCGTCGGTCAATTGTCGTTGGACATGGTCTGGGCCGAAATCGTTGTTGCCGCTATCGCGGGTACGGCCTTTTATGGCCTGGTGGCGGGAATCGAAAAAGTGGTGACGTTCTGGCACCCCTCACAACGCGGATAAGACGAAGAAAATCAACAGACCCTGAAAATCGGGGCGCAACAAGCAACTAGGAGAAATGAAGATGAACAAGCTATTCAGCGGGGCGGTTGCCGCCTTTGGTCTGGCAGCCAGTACGGCGCTGGCGGCGGATGAAGTGACACTGCAACTGAAATGGGTCACGCAAGCACAATTCGCGGGCTACTACGTTGCCAAGGACAAGGGCTTTTACGAGGAAGAAGGCATGGACGTTACCATTCTGCCCGGTGGGCCTGACATCGCTCCGACACAGGTGATTGCGGGCGGCGGTGCTGATGTGACCGTTGAATGGATGCCTGCCGCTCTGGCCGCACGTGAAAAAGGGTTGCCGTTGGTGAACATCGCCCAGCCGTTCAAAAGCTCGGGCATGATGCTGACCTGCTGGAAAGATGCCGGTATTTCGTCGCCTGAGGACCTGAAGAACCGCACGCTGGGTGTCTGGTTCTTTGGCAATGAGTTCCCGTTCATGAGCTGGATGAGCCAGTTGGGCATCAGCACTGATGGGAAAGGCGACAACGGTGTGGAAGTTCTGAAACAGGGCTTCAACGTCGATCCGCTGCTGCAACGTCAGGCGGATTGCATCAGCACCATGACCTACAATGAATACTGGCAGGTCATCGATGCCGGTGTCAGCCCAGATGAACTGGTGACCTTCAAATACGAAGACCAGGGTGTCGCGACGCTGGAAGACGGTCTTTACGTTCTGGAAGAAAATCTCAGCGATGCGGCCTTCACCGACAAGATGCAGCGGTTTGTTCGCGCCTCGATGAAAGGATGGAAATACGCCGAGGAGAACCCCGACGAAGCAGCGGATATCGTGCTGGAGAACGATGCAACGGGTGCGCAGACGGAAGAACATCAGAAACGCATGATGGGTGAGATCGCCAAGTTGACCGCAGGTTCGAACGGCGCGCTGGACCCGGCGGATTTTGATCGCACCGTTGGTACCCTGCTGGCCGGAGGTTCTGACCCGGTGATCACCAAGACACCTGAAGGGGCCTGGACGCACCAGATTACGGATGCTGCTCTGAACTGACGCTAACCGTTAATTTGAAGGTCAAAAACGCGGTCCCAATCGGGGCCGCGTTTCGCATTCGTGGTGTCGGAATTGTGTCTGTACTTGGCACCGATATAAAGTAGTATTTCCCTGTAAACTTACGAGTATCTATACGAAGGGTGGATTGCAGGGAATAAAATGCAGGAATTTTCAACAGAATTCAGTGCTGCGATTGCCTTGATCCTTGGGGGAGATTCTGAGCTGTGGGCAATTGTGCTGTTGTCTCTGAAAGTGTCCGTTTTTGCGGTGCTGGTTTCTGCTCTGATCGGAATGCCCGTGGGGGCTGCGTTGGCCGTCGCCCGTTTCCCCGGCCGCCGGATGCTGATCGTCCTGATGAATGCACTGATGGGGTTTCCACCGGTTGTCGTAGGCCTGCTGGTCTATCTGATGCTGTCCCGTTCGGGTCCCTTGGGAGTGCTTGAGCTTTTGTACACTCCGACCGCCATGATCATCGCGCAGGTGGTGTTGGTCACTCCCATTGTCGCGGCTCTGACGCGCCAGGTTGTTGAAATGTTGGCTGAGGAATATTCAGAACAGCTGCGGTCCTTGGGAGTGTCACGGCTGGCCTCGGTCCCGGTTTTGTTGTGGGATGCTCGACTGGCACTGGTCACGGCCTTGCTTGCCGGTTTCGGACGCGCCATCGCCGAGGTGGGCGCGGTTATCATCGTTGGCGGAAACATCAATCATGTGACCCGCGTGATGACGACAACCATTGCGCTTGAAACGTCGAAGGGAAATCTGTCGCTGGCACTGGCGCTGGGGGCGATCCTGATCGGGATTGCAATTGCGGTAAACGCGATGGTCAGCGCGGTCAGTTTGCGGGCCGAACAGGAGGGGTTGCGCCATGCGTGACGTGATCTGCGAGATGTCGAACTGTCTGACGGTTGAAAAAGTGCAAATTCGCAGCAACGGCAAGGTTTTGCTGGATGTTCCTTCATTGGTTCTGGATGGT
Source organism: Ruegeria sp. O4 (assembly GCF_056535125.1). Lineage (NCBI taxonomy): Bacteria > Pseudomonadati > Pseudomonadota > Alphaproteobacteria > Rhodobacterales > Roseobacteraceae > Ruegeria > Ruegeria sp. O4. Next base: position 44,898 of record NZ_JBQERO010000001.1, read on the forward strand.
CCGGGGCCGACGTTGCTTCTTGGCCCCAACGGTGCGGGAAAAAGTCTGTTGCTACGGTGCTTGCATGGCCTGATCTCGCCGGATCGCGGGCGGGTGGTGCAGGACGGAAACCCTCTGGGCGCCGCGCAGAAAACGCGCCAAGCCATGGTATTTCAGAGACCGGTTCTGTTGCGACGGTCTGTTGCTGCAAACCTGGGCTTTGTCCTCAAGCGTCAGGGCATGGGGCGAGCGGCGAGAAAGGCACGTATCATCGAGTTGCTGGCCGAAGGCGGGCTGGAGGGGAAGGCCTGGCAATCTGCCCGGTCGCTCTCAGGGGGCGAGGCCCAGAGGCTGGCCATTTTGCGTGCCTTGGCGCTGGAGCCCGAAACACTGTTTCTGGACGAACCGACCAGCGCCCTTGATCCCGGCGCAACACAGATGATCGAACGTATGGTTCTGCGCGCCTCGGCGCGGGGTGTACGGATCGTGATGGTCACACATGATATTGGCCAGGCCCGTCGTTTGGCGTCGGATGTGGTCATGATGCAGGGCGGTCATGTGGTTGAACACGGCCCCGCAAAGCAGGTTTTGGATACCCCCGAAAGCGAAGCATCGCGTCGCTACCTCGCGGGTGGATTGGTTACCTAAAAGATAAAACGGAGAAAATGATGTTCCGCGCAATACTTCGGGCAGCGGTGATAGCCTTTGGTCTGTCGGCAAATGCGGCCTTGGCAGAGACACCGTTCATTGTCGTGCAGTCTACGACATCCACCCAGAATTCGGGGCTGTTGGACTATATTCTGCCGTGGTTCGAGGCCGAGTCGGGCATTGACGTGCGCGTTGTGGCCGTAGGAACCGGTCAGGCAATCCGCAATGCCGTCAATGGTGACGGAGACGTCCTGCTGGTTCACGCCAAATCCGCCGAAGAGAAATTCGTCGCTGATGGATATGGCGTGGAGCGGAAAGACCTGATGTATAACGATTTTGTATTGGTGGGCCCCAAGGCAGATCCCGCCGGAATTCGCGGTGGTGCCGACATTCTGAGCGCTCTTACAGCGATTGCAAAGGCTGAAGCCCCGTTTGCGTCGCGCGGTGATGACAGCGGAACGCACAAGGCCGAGCTGCGGCATTGGTCGGCTGCGGGGCTGGACCCAACCGGTGCGTCCGGCAGTTGGTATCGGGAAACCGGTTCAGGTATGGGGGCGACGCTGAACGTTGCCAGCGGCATGGACGCGTACACTCTGACAGATCGGGCGACGTGGCTGTCCTTTGGTAACAGAGGCAATCTTGAGATCCTGGTCGAAGGCGACCCGCGTCTGTTCAACCAATATGGTGTGATCCTCGTGAATCCTGAAAAGCATCCGCATGTACGGGCGGCCGCTGGTCAGCGTTTCATCGACTGGTTGACCGGGCCCGACGGGCAGCAGGCGATCGCCTCTTTCCGGCTGGACGGTCAGCAGGTGTTTTTCCCCAATGCGCATTAAGCTGGCCTGCGGCCAGCCCCTGCGGGGCGAGTATTTTTGAAAAGATGAAGGCGCGGGTGGATTTTCACCCGCTGGCCCCATTGTGGTGGATCGTGCCAAGACCAGACAGGTCATAGCCGCCGAACTCGCGCGCCCGCTGGGCGAACTGACCCGAGCGCAACAGGGTTAGCAGTTTCTGTATCGGCGGATCGAAAAAGGCCCGACGCCAGATGGCAAGATCCAGCCGCTCGGAATGAGTGGGGACAAAACCCAAGTTGTAGAGACCGGCTAGGGCGCCAAGCCCAAAACCGGCCTCGGCCTTCCGGTCATGCAGGGCGATCGCAAGCTCTTCTTCTGTACGTGCGCAGCCGGGTCGAATGTCCAGATCATCCCGGCGCAGGCCGTGGGCGTCCAGTTGGGCGTCAAACAGGCGCTGGCTTGCCGCACTGTCCTGACGCAGTATGACGGTGCGTGACTTGAGGTCGTCAAAAGAATTGATGTCGGATATGCCCGGGGCAAGAAGCAATCCACGCTCACGTCGGGCGACTTCGTATAGGATCACCGGGGCTTCGCCCAAAGTGTCTTGCAGGGATTCCTTGTTGAATCCGCCATTTTCGTGGATGTGTAACACAGCGCCCTGCGCGCTGCGTTCACTGAGCCTGATCAGGCCATCAAAAGAACCGTCGTAATAGGTGGCCAGCCCCGACCCACTTTCACGCAGCGCCCAGTCCAGCAAGGGATCGTGGCTGCCTGCTATGATCGGGGGCAGGGGCGGTTCTGCGACCTGAGGGCCGGATCGCGACGCGTTGAGCCAGGCAATGATCTCGGCCCGCGGAAATAACAGCTTGCCCATGGCGCGCACACACGGCACCTCGCCTGACGAGGCAAGGTCATAAGCCTTCCGCTCGCCAATGCGCAGCAGATCGGCCAGTTCACGGGTGGTCAGATATTGCGCCATTCAGTCGAGGCGCACGGCGATGCCGGACGTAGTGTCAGCGGTGCTGAACCCGATCTGTTCCAGCACAAACGGGGCTGCGCCTGCAATAACGACCATCGTGGCGACGGCGGCAAGAAAGGCTTTCATGGGCTCCTCCGGTTCAGTTCCGGTCAGTTGTTGCGCGACGCAGAAAAGCGATAAGATCCTGGCGATCCTGTGCTTTGGCAATTCGCTGCATCGGCATTTTCGACCCCGGAATGTAGTGGTCTGGCCCCTCGTCGAAAAGGGCATTTATTGTCTCGTCATTCCAAATGATATCAGAGCCTTGCAATGTATCCGAGTACAAATATCCACGAACCGTGCCGGCCTGACGTCCAAATACACCGTGCAGGGTTGGGCCTGCACGTCGCGCGTTATCGGATGACAGGCTGTGACAGATCGAACATTTGCGCGCAAACTGGCGTTCCCCGTTGTCCATCTCATCAGGATTTTTCAGGAAACTCGGTTCTGTCGAGGCCATCTGGTGTTGGTCGGACAGAGCGTCCACAGGCCAGCTGTACATCGCCTCGTCAAGTCCGCCCGCATGGATGTTTTTACCGTCTTTGGAAAATGCCAAAGCCCAGACCGGACCGCGCAACGTGGCGCGAAAATCCTGTGCAATGCGCCAATCGACGGTGTCGATGACCATAATATACCCTTCGCCATCGCCTACGGCCAAAAGTTTCCGATCCGGGCTGAGCGCAAGGGCAAGGATCGGGCGGCGGTCCAGAGTGAAATCGCGCTCTTCACCGTTGGAAAGGTCAAGGATACGTGTGACACCGTCTACCGCACCATAAGCGAGCCAATTGTCCTGTGCATTCAGCGCCAGTTCATTGATGCCGAACCCGTGCTCGACCAGACGCCTTGTTTCTTGCCCGCTGGACACATCCCATAAGCGCAAAGCGCCGTCGACGCCCGCCGAAAAAAGCTGCGTGCCGTCAGGTGAGAATGCGACCGCGTTTACGCCACTGCCGGTCGGTCCAAGCCGCGCGGGTTCTGTGCCATCGACAGGCCACAGGCCGATTGTTCCATCCCAGCTGGCCGTGGCAATAAGGGTTTCTGACGCGGCAAGGCCAACAATCTTCCCCTTGTGTCGGCCAATGATTTCACCGCTTGGCCATTTGCGCAGGGTGAAATCGTCTCCGGCAGAAAAGAAAGCGGAGCCGTTGAACGCGACTGCGTTCACGGCGGCCTCGTGCCCTTCGAACCAATTTGGCGTTTGCCCGGTCCAAAGACCCACAGAGTTATCGAAACTGGCTGTTGCGATGCGACCGTCTGGCGCGGTGGCGATGCCCATGATGGGGCCGCCATGCCCTTTCAGCGTGAAGAATTCTGCCACGGCGGGCAGGGGCACCAGCGCCAGCGCCAGAACCAGCCCACGCATCTATTCAGCGGGTGAGGCGGCTGCTTTGCCAGCCTCTTTTTCCTGCACCTCTTCCAGCCAGAGCGAGTGATGCTCGCGCGCCCATTGTTCTTCGACCTCTCCGGTTCCCATGGCGTCAAACGCGCCCTCCATCCCGACCGAGCCGAGATAGATATGCGCGACGATGATCGCGATGAACACATAGGCAATCATGACATGCCAGACTTGGGCGAATTGCATCTCTTCCTGCGGTGACATCTGCACCGGCAAGGTCAGACCCAGCGTCTGCGGAATACCCGTGGCGTTTGCGACCGAGAAGGTCTTGGCGAACAGGGGCATCTCGAACGGGAACAGCAGTGACAAGCCGGACAGGCTGATCGACACGCCCAGCAGGATGCAGGCCCAGAAGATGATCTTTTGCCCCGCATTAAATTTCCGGGCGGGCGGGTGGTTGCCCTTGGTGAACAGGCCCCCGCCAGCGGCCAGCCATTTCAGGTCAGTGCGGTTGGGGATGTTATGAGCAATCCAGTTCACCGTGACGATGATCAGACCCAGCATGAAAGCCCAGGCCAGATTATTATGCAGCCACTTGCAGCCGTGTGCGATGGTGGCGAAACCTTCCTTGCCGAAGATCGGGATCAGGAAGTCGCGACCATAGAGCGTAAGCAAACCAGTAATGCCGAGGATCAGGAACGATCCAGCAAACAGCCAATGGCCAAAACGTTCAATCCCGTTGAAACGGGTGACCGTTCGGCCTGTTTTCTCTCCATCGATGCGGATTTTCCCACGGATCAGGAAGAACAGCAGAATGATGCCCAGCATCCCGGCGATGATGTAAGTGCCATATTCGCGCAGCGGTCCGCTGCGGAAGTTCAGCCACCACATGCCGCCATCCTGTATCAACACGCTTGCAGCGGGGCCGTTTGACGATACGGTCACATTGGCCGAGCCATAGCGCAACGCACGATATACATCACTGTCCGACGCGACACCACGGGTGCCAAGCTGACCCATCAGACCCTCGACATTGCTCTGGCCGGTATTGCCGGAGCGATATCCGTTATCCACCTGCTCACCACGTTGCCGGGCGAGAATATCTTCAAGGGTCGTCGCTCCGCCGGTTCCCGCCCTTTCAGGCGTGGCGTTGCTGTCATCGGTCGTTTGGGCGGCTGCCGAAAAGGTCAGTCCAAGGGTGAACAGAAAAGCGATGAGAAAGCGGAGCATCTGAACCTCGGTCAAATTCCAAGATCGGACAACCCGCGCCGAGCGGGTTGTCCATTGCTTTGTGCAGACAGCGGCTTAGCCGTCTTTCTGGTCGTAGGCAGTACCCCAACCCCAGGCGCCCGAGCCGAAACCGCGCGCCACGACGCGTTCACGGTAAACAGCCGACACCACGTCGCCGTCACCGGCAAGCAGGGCCTTGGTGGAGCACATTTCGGCGCAGATGGGCAGTTTGCCCTCGGCGATCCGGTTGCGACCATATTTGGCGAACTCTGCGGTCGAGTGGTTTTCTTCGGGACCACCGGCGCAGAAGGTGCATTTGTCCATCTTGCCGCGTGAACCGAAATTGCCTGCCTGCGGGTATTGCGGCGCGCCAAACGGGCATGCGTAAAAGCAATAACCGCAACCGATGCACAGGTCCTTGGAGTGCAGGACAACACCTTCTTCGTTCTGGTAGAAGCAGTCGACCGGGCACACCGCCATGCAGGGCGCATCCGAACAATGCATACAGGCCACCGAGATCGAGCGTTCGCCCGGATTGCCGTCATTGATCGTCACCACCCTGCGGCGGTTGATACCCCAGGGTACCTCATGCTCGTTCTTGCACGCGGTTACGCAGGCGTTGCATTCGATGCAGCGTTCAGCGTCGCAGAGAAACTTTGCTCTAGCCATTAATCGTCCTCCTTACGCTGCCGAGATCTTGCAGAGAGTACACTTGGTCTCCTGCATCTGGGTCACTGAATCATAGCCATAAGTCTGGGCGGTGTTGGAACTTTCGCCCAGAACATAGGGGTCAGCACCGGCGGGGTATTTGTGCCGCAAGTCCTCGCCCTGGAAATGGCCGCCAAAGTGGAAAGGCATGAAGGCGACACCGGCACCGACCCGATTGGTCAGCATCGCCATCACCTTGACCTTACCGCCTTCCGGACCTTCGACCCAGACCTGTTGCCCGTCCCGAATGCCAAGGTTGTTGGCATCGCGCGGGTTGATCTCGACGAACATATCCTGCTGAAGTTCAGCAAGCCATGGATTAGACCGGCTTTCCTCGCCGCCGCCTTCATATTCGACCAGACGACCTGACGTCAGGATTATCGGGTAATCCTTTGAAAAGTCGTTCTTTTGGATCGAAGCATAAAGGGTGGGCAGGCGATATGCGTGCCGGTCCTCGTAGGTTGGATAGTCCACCACCAGATCACGCCGGTTCGTATAAAGCGGCTCGCGATGCAGTGGGATCGGATCCGGGAAGGTCCAGACGACCGCGCGGGCCTTGGCGTTCCCGAAGGGCGCACAGCCATGCTTGATCGCCACCCGCTGGATACCGCCCGAAAGGTCGGTTTTCCAGTTGGTCTCGGGGCCTGCAACGGCATCGATTGCAGCGCGTTCTTCAGCCGTCAGGTCGCCGTCCCAGCCAAGGTCCATCAGCATCTGCATCGTGAATTCAGGGTATCCATCCTGAATTTCTGATCCAACGCTATAGACACCTTCGGCCAGCAGGTTGTCGCCATCGCGTTCCACTCCGAACCTGGCGCGGAAGGTCAGGCCGCCTTCGGCCACCGGTTTGGACATGTCATAGAGGTTCGGAGTCCCCGTATGACCCATCTCAGCGGTTCCCCAGCACGGCCAGGGCAGACCATAATATTCGCCGTCGTTTGGTCCACCAATGGCTTGCAGCGTGGTTCGGTCGAACGTGTGCTGATTGGCCATATGGCTTTTCAAGCGTTCCGGCGACTGCCCGGTATATCCAATGGTCCAGAGGCCTGAGTTGAATTCACGCGTGATGCTTTCAACATTCGGGGTCTCGGGGTCTTCCATCTCGATATTGCGGAACAGGCGATCCGCCCAACCGAACTTATTGGCGAACTTGGCCATGATGACCTCGTCCGGCAGGCTTTCGAACAGCGGATCAACCACCTTGTCACGCCACTGCAACGAGCGGTTTGACGCGGTGACCGAGCCACGGGTTTCGAACTGCGTACAGGCGGGCAAAAGGTAGACGCCATCGGTGCGGTCATGCAGAACGGCCGAGACAGTGGGATACGGGTCGATCACGACCAGCATGTCCAGCTTTTCCATTGCCGTTTTCATTTCCGGACCCCGCGTTTGCGAGTTCGGCGCGTGACCCCACAGAACCATGGCACGGACATTGTTATCCTGATCCATGTTCGCAGGGTCTTCCAGAACACCGTCGATCCAGCGGGATACCGGGATACCGCTTTCATTCATCAGCGGTTTGTCCTTGCCGTCTTTGCCCTTGATCGTGGCGAACTGGCCCTTCAGCCAATCCAGGTCTTCACCCCAGACGCGGCTCCAGTGGCCCCATGCGCCCGCAGACAGGCCGTAATAGCCGGGCAGGGTGTGGGACAAAACACCAAGGTCTGTCGCGCCCTGCACGTTGTCGTGGCCGCGGAAGATATTGGTACCGCCACCCGAGGTACCCATGTTGCCCAGCGCAAGCTGAAGCACGCAATAGGCGCGGGTGTTGTTGTTGCCGTTGGTGTGCTGTGTGCCGCCCATGCACCAGATGACCGTGCCGGGGCGGTTGTTGGCCATGGTTCGGGCAACACGTTTCAGTTGCGAGCCAGGCACGCCGGTGACGCGTTCTGTTTCTTCAGGCGTCCATTTGGCCACCTCATCCTGAATCTGGTCCATGCCCCAGACACGGGTGCGGATGAATTCTTTATCCTCCCAACCGTTGTCGAAGATGTGCCACAGGATGCCCCAGATCAGCGCAACGTCTGTGCCTGGGCGGAAACGGACATATTCATCCGCATGGGCCGCCGTGCGCGTAAATCGCGGGTCGCAGACGATCAGTGGGGCGTTGTTCTGCTCTTTTGCGCGCAGAACGTGCAGCAGAGAGACAGGGTGCGCCTCGGCCGGGTTGCCGCCGATGATGAAGATGGCGCGCGAGTTGTGGATATCGTTATACGAATTGGTCATGGCGCCGTAGCCCCATGTATTCGCAACACCCGCAACAGTGGTCGAGTGACAGATACGGGCCTGATGGTCCACGTTGTTCGTGCCCCAGTAGGCGGCGAATTTGCGGAACAGATAGGCCTGTTCGTTATTGTGTTTTGCTGAGCCCAGCCAATACACGCTGTCGGGCCCGGATTCTTCGCGGATCGACATCATGCCGTCGCCGATCTCGTTGATCGCCTCTTCCCAGCTGATGCGCTTCCACTCGCCGCCTTCCTTTTTCATCGGATATTTCAGGCGGCGCTCGCCGTGGGCGTGCTCGCGAACCGAAGCCCCCTTGGCACAATGTGCACCCAGATTGAACGGGCTGTCCCAACCGGGTTCCTGCCCGACCCAGACACCGTTCTGTACTTCGGCAACGACGGTACAGCCGACCGAACAGTGGGTGCATACGGATTTGATGTTTTCGACGGCCTGATTGGCCGCTGTCTGGGCACTGGCTGGCGTCACGGTTCCACCCGTGGCACTGATCGCGGCAAGGCCGCCGATCGTCAGGCCCGAGCCACGCAGGAATGCGCGGCGATCGACGGTTTTCTCGCCGACCTGGGACAGGATACTTGTCCGCTGGGGGCGTCTCGCAACCCCGTTGGTCTTTTTCCTAAGCATGTCTTTCCTCCCTTGCGCGCCGTGTCAGCCACGGCTGGCTTGGTACTGCTGAAACCGACGTCAGGGCCAATCGCAACCGTCTGCCGGGTGTGAAAGCGTCCGGTCCTAGAACCGGGTGCTCTCGATGTAGGCGCGTGTATGCGCAGTATCCTGAATGCGGGTTTCGTCGGTCGGCAGCGCGGCGGCTTCGGCCTTCCCGGTCAGGCTGGCGGCAACGGCAGCTGGTGCTGCGGTTCCGGCCAGTTTGAGGAAGTCACGGCGGGTGGCGCCTTCTTCCTTGGTCTTGCTCATGGGAACCTCCTTTCCCAATTGCGGTTTGGCGCCCATGGGACACCGGCGATGTGCGGGTTACCCCGCCGTCATCCGGAACGCTTCGCGCTCGATCTCCATGAACACCCGACCGGCAGTGCCGACGGATGCATAAAGAACCGAGTTCTCGGCTGCTTCCAAATCCGAATAGAAATGCGTGGCCCAGGGGCCGATATGCTTGCTCCAGAATGCCTTTTGGTCATCCAGGGATGCCGGGCTGCCAAAACGCCCGACGATCATTCCGGCCATCATCTCCATCAATGAGGCGATGTTATCTTCGGGCTCGAACACGTTTTGGGCACGTGTGATCCCGCGAACCGCCATGTCATTGCGCAGCTGAGCCAAGGGTTTCTCGTTCAAAAAGCCCGTCAGGTAGAAACTGGCGTAAGGCAGCAACTCACCCCGGCCCAATCCGATGAATAACGCATTGAATTCCCGTTCGGCAGCGGCTGGCTTGGTGACCTTGGCAACCCGCGCCATGGATTGAATGGCCTTGCCGAGATCCGTGTCATCTCCGACCAGACCAGCCATTTGGTTCAGCAACATCTGGTCCGGAGGACCTGCCAGTAACAGACCCAGTAAGTTATAGAAATCCGCGCGCAGGCGATCCTCGGCTGAAACATCCAGAGTGTGCGCGTCACTTGCGGTCATTCGGTCATCCTTCAAATTCAAATGTCATTCGACGTGGCGACGGGGGACGTTCGAGTTCTTCCGGCTCTTCTATCTGAGCAACTGAAACCGGCTGTGGCACGGGATCGGGGTCAACCGGCACGACCTCAGGTTCAGAGAGCGTATCAGCCTCGATTTCGTTTTCTTCCGTTTCTTGCGCGTCGGCGGCCAGTGCCTCGACATGCGCCAGCATGCCTTTTCCAACCTGATAGGCGGTTTGGATGTTTTCGATCACGCAGGCGGCATCGGTGTAGTCCTCGCCGTAATCAACCAGCCCGTCGACATTTGCCAGAACAGGGTTCAGCCGCCACAACCGCCGCAGGGCGCGGCGCCGAAGGCGATCAGGCACTGCCTTGGACATAAAGCCCGAAACATCATCGCAGGGTCCGAGGGTATCGGGATCGGGAAGGTTGAATTCGGCCAAAATCTCAACGTCACTCTTTTCTTCAAGTTCAGCGTGATGGGCTGCGATCACTTGTTCTTCAAGGGCCAGCGCCTCGGCTTCAGCTTCGGCCTGAACGGCAGCCTTTCGGCGCGACCAGAAATCACGCCGCTCTGTCATTGCAGCACCCGTCTCGGGGCGCGGAAAACATCCGATGCCTGCCGGATACGCGCGTCGCCCTTACCATCCTCCACCAAATCGGTTCGCTTTCTGTCGCGACGGCGCTTGACGAACACTTCGTGCTGGTGATGTTTCAGGGTGAAATCCCGTACCCAGGCGATCAACCCTTCGGTCATTGGGATTTTCTCGACAATCTCTTCGCCGGTGTCCGCGTAATCCTGCCCCTGGAACGGAGAAGCGGTGATCAGAACTGCATTCAGGGGCGTGTCGCCCTTCAGCTCATTCCGCAGTACAAGATAGATCGAGGGTTGCCCGTCCGACAGGTTGACCAGGTAGGCTTCAGTCTCGTCCGCCCAGAGGGTCAGGGGAAGGGTGGCAGCGTGGTATTCGACCGCCTCGCCTTCGCGGCGCAGTTCCTGCCAATCGGCTGGCCCTGCACCGGGCAACACGGCGACCGCGCGCCAGTTCCAGCGGGCCCAACGTGTGACCCCGGGTGTTTTGCGCACAATGACGCCAACCGGCATGTCGATCTGGCTTGCGGCCTTGGCCACTGGATCCTCCCCGAAAGGCTCTCCCCTGCCTTTCCATGTCCACTATGGTACACAAAATAGCCACGTGCCAAGCCTGCGCTTTAATACTTTGGTCGTATTCCCGGTAGCGTCTTCGTGATCAAAGCCTGAGAAGGCTTTTGTTTTATGGGATTTTGCCGCGAAACTCTGCCGGGCGCGCTGTGCACTTCGCAGGGTTGAAGTTGCTTCATCGGGAATGCAGCCTAAAGTGCAAAGGCGGGAATGCAGCCTAAAGTGCAAAGGATCGGGACTGCTTCCCGAGGGAGGGGACATGGGCACGAAACTTTTGCTCTGCGATTGCGCGGGAACTCAGGCGCTGGATCCGGACAGGATCGAAAGCGCCTGCGGGATTACCTGTTCAAAGGTGCATACCGCGCTTTGCACAAAAGAACTGCAATCTGCTGCATCCTTGATGCAAGAGGGCGATACCGTCATCGCCTGTCTGCAGGAACAAGAGGTGTTCCGGTCGCTTGCCGAAGATATGAATGTCGAAATTCCCGGCTTTGTCGACCTGCGGGATCGCGCCGGTTGGTCCGATCAGGGCGCGGATGCGACGGCCAAAATGGCTGCCTTAGCTGCCGAAGCGTTCCTGCCGCAACCGGTGACGCCCAGCGTTGATGTTATCAGCGAAGGCACGTGTTTTATCATTGGTCCTGGTACCGTTGCCTTTGGACTGGCGGAAAGGTTGGCCCGAACACTGGCGGTAACCGTTCTGGTCACGGATCAGGCTGAGCCAGACTCTCGGGCCTTCGATGTCATTCGGGGACAATTGCGGTCTGTTTCGGGTGCTCTGGGTGGGTTTTCCTTGCGTCTGAACAATGTGCAGCAAGTGGTTCCCGCAGGCAGGGGTGCTTTCAATTGGACGGAACCAAGAGATGGGGCGCAATCGGCCTGTGATATCATCGTTGACCTGACGGCGGGCACGCCCTTTGTGCAGGCTCCGGCCAAGCGCGAGGGGTATTTGCGGGCTGATCCCAAGGATGCGGTGTCTGTAGAACGTCTGGCTTTTGACGCCGCCCAACTGGTCGGAACATTCGAAAAACCCCTGTACGTGCGACTGGAGGAAACACTTTGCGCCCATTCGCGGGCGGAACAGGTCGGATGCTCAAACTGTCTGGATATTTGCCCAACCGGTGCAATCACACCCTCGGGCGAGCATGTGGCGATTGATCCGATGGTCTGCGCCGGGTGTGGCGAATGCGCGGCGGTCTGCCCGTCAACGGCGATAACCTATGAAGATCCACCTGTTTCGGCCCTGTTGTCACGGATGCATATTCTGGCACGCACGTACCGAAGGGCAGGCGGTATCGCACCCCGGTTGCTTGTGCACGACGCCTACGGGGCCGAAATGATAAGGCTTACAGCAAGGTTCGGCCGGGGATTGCCTGCGGATGTTATCCCGCTGGAATTGAAAGTGATATCCGGGTTCGGCCATTCGGAAATGCTGGCCGCGCTGGCACATGGATTTGCGCGTGTGGATGTGTTGCTGGCCCCGAAGACCGAACGGGATGCGCTGGATCGCGAAATTGAACTGGCACGTGCCATAACCAGTTCGGATGCGATCGGGCTGATCGAGGAGGTGGACCCTGATGCGATGGCAGACTTGCTGTATGCGCAAAATGTCCCCGAACCGTTGGCAAATCCGGTCTTGCCACTTGGCAACCGCCGACAAATCGCGCGGCTGGCAGCACAGGCCCTGAACCCGCAGGCCAAAGCCCCGCTGCCATTGCCTGAAGGTGCGCCTTACGGTGCCGTTGCTGTGAATACAGACAGTTGCACGCTCTGTCTTAGTTGCGTGTCGCTGTGCCCGTCCGGAGCTTTGATGGATAACCCTGACAAGCCCCAGTTGAACTTTCAGCAGGATGCGTGCCTGCAATGCGGAATGTGCAAGACGATCTGCCCCGAAGACGCGATCACCTTGGTGCCGCAACTGGATCTGAGCGACGCTGCCCTGTCTCAGCAGGTCCTGAACGAGGAGGAACCGTTTGCCTGCATCGAATGCGGGGCTCTGTTCGGGGTGAAATCAACCGTTGAACGGATCATGGAAAAGCTTTCGGGCACGCACCCGATGTTTGCCACATCGGATCAGGCACGGATGATCCAGATGTGCGACAATTGCCGGGTGAATGCTCATTTCCAGCAGCAGGACAATCCGTTCCAGTCAAAACCCAAGCCTCGGGTCGTTACCACCGAGGATTACTATTCGGATAGAAAGGATCACTGAAGCTTTAGCGGCGCGCCCAGATCAGCGGCGTCTATGCGCGAAACAAACGCCAGGATGGCTTCAAGATCGTCCAACGTCATCTTGACCGGGTGAATTGGGGATGGGCGCTCGGGATCAAAGGGCGGTGTCAACCCGTCGATCTGCGTGAATGCGGGGTGGGGATTGAGGGCAAAGAACGCTTCGAACCGTTCCGACCAATCCGGCATCGCGCGCAGGACGGCGAAAGAGGGGGTCGAGCCAAGCCCGTTCATCCGATTGCGGGGGCCAATCACATGACATCGACCACAATGGGTCATCGACAGTTCTTCGCCCAACACGGTGTTGCCGTCCAAGGTATCGTCCGACTGGGTGACCTTGGGATCAAAGCTGGCGCTGAACGGTTCACCAACCACAGGAGGAAAGCTTTCGACAGTGCGCTTGCCGATCTCTGATTGCAGCCAGTCGCGAAACCGGATTTGACGATCATCGCCTTCGATCCGCAGGTGATAAACCACGCCACCACGGGCAAAGACAGGATCGCCGGGTGGTTCGGTTACCAGCACCATGGCACCGGCATCATCTGCGACAACGCGTATCCCGGTCTTGAGAGAGAAGCGAGGAAGGATATGTTGCAACAGACCGGAGTCGTTAACCTCTGCCGGAGCCGCAAGGCCAATCGCCTCCTGCGACAAGGAGGGGGTGGCGGTGAGCGTCAGGCTCAGGCACAACAAGACAAGGCGCATGGTTTAGCCTAACTATGAAGGCTGTTACGCGTCAAATGAACAGAAAGAGACGGAGACACATGCAATGAGCGGCGACCAATACATGTCGACACGCACGCCCCTGTCGGCGGGGCATACCAAGGAGAGAACAGCATGAGTGTTCGTGACGCGGTTCTGGCGAACCTGAAAAAGATCACCGATCCGGTTTCAGGTCAGGACATTGTCAGTGCGGGCATCGTGCGTGCGCTGAATGTCGAGGGCGATACGGTTCGCTTTGTCCTTGAGATCGACCCGAAGCATGCCGAAAAGATGGAACCTGTGCGCGCAACAGCTGAAAAGGCCGCACAGATGGTTGAGGGCGTCGTAAATGTATCGGCCCTGATGACTGCTCATTCCGACAAGGCGCCGCCGGATCTGAAGCCGAAACCCAAGCCCTCGCAAACTGGACCGCAGGCCGTTCCCGGTGTCTACCGGATCATCGCGGTTGCGTCTGGCAAAGGGGGTGTGGGCAAATCCACCGTGTCGGCCAATCTGGCCTGTGCGCTGGCCGCAGAAGGGCGGCGCGTGGGATTGCTGGACGCGGATGTTTATGGGCCGTCGCAGCCTCGGATGTTGGGTGTCTCGGGCCGTCCGGCCAGCCCCGATGGCAAGACTATCCTGCCGCTGCGCAACCACGGCGTCACCATGATGTCGATGGGGTTGATGACCAATGAAGGGCAGGCCGTTGTCTGGCGCGGGCCGATGCTGATGGGGGCGCTGCAACAGATGATGAGCCAGGTGCAATGGGGTGCCCTGGACGTGCTGATCGTCGACCTGCCGCCCGGTACCGGCGACGTGCAACTGACGCTGAGCCAGAAATTCAAGGTGGACGGCGCTATTGTCGTCTCGACGCCGCAGGACGTGGCGCTGATTGATGCCCGCAAGGGAATCGATATGTTCAATCAGCTCAAGACGCCTATCGTTGGGATGATCGAAAACATGTCCACGCATATCTGTTCGAACTGTGGGCATGAAGAACACGTCTTTGGTCATGGTGGTGTCAAGTCCGAGGCCGAGGCGATGGGCGTGCCGCTGCTGGGTGAAATCCCGTTGCATCTGGACATTCGTATCGCCGCAGACGGGGGTGCGCCTATTGTGGTCAGCAAACCAGACAGCCCTCAGGCTGAGGCTTTCCGCAAGATCGCCCGCGACATGATCGCCAAAGGCACCGCATGAGCCAACCGGTCTTTCCCCCTTTGTTGACGGGTCACCCGGTTCAGGGTGGGGAAGACCCGTTTGAACGCGCCCAGGCTATGGCGGCTTTGGGCTGCGATGCGGGGGCGGTTGTTTATAACATTCAGGCCGATTACCTGCGTGTCGCGATCGTTTTCGCGCCCGAGGTGCCGCTTCGGGACGCGATGGCGATGCTGCCGCTTTGTGCCGTTGGGTTTCAGAATGCGCTGGGCGCTCTGGCCCCACCCGAAGTGGCGGTGCATCTGGGGTGGGACGGTCTGATTTGCGTGAATGGTGCGAAATGCGGTGTGTTCCGCGTTTCGGCCTCCGGGGGAAACGCGGAAGAAGAACCGGATTGGCTGATTGTCGGCTGGGAGCTCGCATTGATGCAAACCAGCAGCGCGCCCGGCGAAACGCCGGATGTCACAGCCCTTTACGATGAAGGTTGTGCCGTGGTTTCGGCCACGCAACTGGTCGAAAGCTGGTCACGCCATATGCTGACCTGGCTCAACCGCTGGCAGGAGGATGGCAACGCGCCCCTGCATGCCGAATGGATGGGCCTGCTGCGTGGCGTAGGTGAGCCACTGGTTGATGGCGGTGTATTCCTTGGCACGGATGAGAGGTTTGGAATGCTGATCCGCGACGGGGTCAACACCCGCCTGCGCCCGCTGACGGAACTATTGGAGAACGGACGATGAAACTGGCCCGCGCGATCCATTTCGATGAAAGCGACATGAACGTGTTCCATTCTCCGGCACGTACGGGCGAATGGTGCGTTTCGGGCGGGTTCGAGTTTTCGAACTGGAGCGGCGCGGATCTGGAAGGTAAGGCGCGTCAGGCTTTTGCGAATGGCTGGCTGGGGTTGGAAACCTTTGGCCGGGTGACATTTGTGGCGGTAACCCAGATCGAAGCGGCTGAAAGGGATCAGATCACCCGCAATCTGGCAGAACATTTCGTGCAGTATTACGGAGCGCCCTCGGTCGAAGCGGCATTGAGCGTGGCACAGAACGAAATCGATCACATGTCAGAGCTGTGTGAAGACCATGCGGCCAACACGCTGCTGACCGTCGCCAGAGAATTGTCTGAGACAGGAGTGCACGAAGCCTTTCGTGTGATCACTCCGCAAGACGCACAGCTAGAGGTTCTGGCGGTGCATGGGTCGCTGGACGACTAGAAAGGGTCGACAAACCCGCCGAACTGACCGCGCTTGAAGATCAGACCCTTGCCGGTGCGGTACATGACCTGATCCACATGACCCACAATGATCAGATGATCTCCAGCCTCGTGCCGGGCATGCAACCGGCAGTCAAACCGTGCCAGACAATTGGCCAGCTGCGGGCGATCAGCCTCGTCCGTCGTCCACTCGGCATGGGTGAAATCCACACCGTCGCGGGCAAATCTAAGCGCCTGGTCCTGTTGATCCTGAGCCATCACATGGATCGAGTAATGCGTGCAGGTGCTGAAAGTGTCGAAGCGGTTTGACTCTTTGGCCAGGCACCACAACACCAGCGGCGGATTCAGGGACACTGACGCGAACGAGTTTACAGTGATTGCACGCGGGCCGTCTTCGGTTTGCGCAGTTATCACGGTGACGCCCGTTCCGAAACATCCCAGCGCCTCACGAAAGGCGTGGCTTTGATCCGGGGTCGGTGTGAAAATCTTTTCCGTCATATCGCGCGCGTGTTCCTTGGCCGCGCATCAGGTGCCATGCGTGGCCCGGATTGTCCACGAAAAGCTGAACGGCGTTTGCAAATTTCAGCGTTAATTCAGGTCTTCCAGAAGACGCCCGTGTTTGCGGGTCTGGACGATGACTTCGCCAAAGGTGTTCAACCCGCGGGCCTGCAGGATGGGCAGCATCTTGACCAGTGCCTCGGCTGTTGCCACTGCGTCACCCAATGCCGTATGGCGCAGCGCCTCGGGGATCGTGATGTCCAGCCGTTCACAAAGTGCGTCCAGTGTATGTGTATCGCTCGCACCGAACAAAACAGCCGACAACAGAACAGTGTCGAGTATCGGGTGATCCCATTCGACTTCCATACGCATGGCATGGCGGCGCAGGAACGCCATGTCGAACGGGGCGTTATGGGCCACGATCACCGCATCGCGTGAGAATTGGTGAAACACACGTCCGGCTTTGACGATATCCGGTGCGCCCTGAACCATGCGATCACTGATCTTGTGCACGCGGGTCGAGGCGGCAGGGATCGGAATGCCCGGATCAACAAGCATGTCCAGATGCTCGCCCGCGACGATCTTGCCTTTCACAACGCGGACCGCGCCGATTTGAACAATCTCATCCTTGTGTGGCAGCAAGCCGGTTGTTTCCGTGTCGAAGACCACAAAACACAGATCCAGCAAAGAGCGGTTTTCGAACGCGCCGTCACCCGGCGTGTCCAGCAACTCGAAATCATAGACCAGCGGGCGGGCCTCATCTGGCGACATACGGGCAACGCTGTCTTCGAACACCAGCATGTAACCGGGTGCGTCCCCCAGTGGCTTCATGCGGGCCGAATAGGTTTGTCGGCCGTCCACGCTGGTCAGGGTGCAGAAGACATCCTTACCAGATTTGCACAACTTCCCATACGCGTCCGTCAAACCCGTCGATTCGATGTATTCGAAGAGAGAAGCGTTTAGGCGAGGATGCGCGATCTGGGCCAGCACCTCGGCCGCCTGTCCGTCATACAAAACGATTTGGTGTTTCGGACTGGCCAGCAACATGGCGACCGGGATTTCGGTCAGAAGGGCGGTGAGGCGCTGTTTTTCCGCCGCCAGATGAGCGGTTTCGGCTGCCACCGCCTCGGCCGTGTGCATGGCATTTGTGGCAAGTTGTTCGGCAAGGCCGGCCGCTGCAGGGGCCAGATCGCCCAGGTATCGCGCGGCCTGCATGTCCAGATTGGTGCTGACACCGGCATGAGCGCGGGCCCGCAATTGCGCTGAAAGCCGTTCGATCGGCTTGGCGACATTGTCGTCAAACAACAGCCAGACACCTGCGATCAAAGCCAGCAATCCAAACCCGATCAGAACCTCGGCAAAGATGAAGTCATCAAACAGGTCAGGTTGTGCGGCCCGGGCATAGGTGATCCACAGGGCGGCGGAACTGATTGATATCCCGCCGAGCGCGAGCAGGCAGAAAAACAGAAATATCCTGAGCCTGAGGCTTAACCCTGTGAGCATGGTCAAACCCCGCAGGTGGCGTCGATGATGGGGTCGGCAGGCCCGGCAGATATCCAGTCTGCATTCAGAAGACGTCCGTCATCGGAAAACTCAGCACCGTCCGCAAGGTTGGCGCGACGATTCTCGGCACAGTTTACGGCCACGGGCAGTTTTGAAACCGGGGCCCAGCGTCCGAAGAAGTAAAGATCGACAAGCCGTTGATCTGGCACGTTTTCGTTTGTTCGCACCGACACGGTATCGATGGCGGCAAAGCGGTCGACGAAGGGCATGGCGTAGGTCCACGGGCGGTAGAGGGCGCGGCTTTCAACCTCTTGCACGATTGCCATCTCCTTGGGAAGCTGTTCGCGCGTACGCTCATACCAGGAATACTCGCTGGAGATGGTCACAGCGATCATCCCCAAACCCGCCGCGACCGGAGTAACCCATTTCGGCAACCGCCCTCCGGTCAGCTTGTTCAGCACAAGAACGATACCCGCAAAAGCGAAGCCCGCAAAAACAGTGCCGATCAATTCCAGAAACATCGTGTCACTCCGTTCTTCAGATGCATGTCAGCCCAGCATTCCCTTGCCGTGGCCGACCGCCGATTGCATCGTTTTTACCACAACGAAGGCGTCACGAAGATGACTTCGCTCAAAGTCCGAAAGATCGGAAGGTGGCAGATAATTGTCTGGTTTCTTGCCTGATTTGACCAGTTGGACCTGATGTTCCAGCCGGGTTTCGGCGATCAGATCATAGGCGTCCAGTAAATCGCGTGCACCCGACGCGCTGAGAACGCTATTGGCCTCAGCCGCTTTAAGGCGGGCGCGGGTATTGGCCTCGGGCAGTTCGCCTTGCAAGGCGTAGATCCGCGCCAGATCCACGACCGGAACAACACCATTGTGTTTCAGATCCAGCGTATTGCGGTGTTCGCCCGACCGGATGGTTGCAAACCCACGCAGCAACCCCAGCGGCGGGGTGTGTTTCAACGAGTTCGAGATCATATGTGCGACGAAGATCGAATTGGACCTGGCCGCCGCCAATGTGTCGGCCTGCAGGTCGGCGAACAGGTCGAACGCGCCGCCAATCGGACGCAAGTCAAACATGACCGAGGCCAGCATCTGCGCTTCGGGGTTCGGTTTGGCGATCCATCCCTTGAAATAGTCGCGCCAGACACGCACCGGCTGACACCAGCGCGGATTGGTCGCCATCATGTCGCCGGGGCAATAGAAATAGCCACAGGTATCCAGCCCATCCGACACAAACTTGGCCAGCTTTGCAAAGTACTCCATATCCGCATCGGTCACGCCGTCATCCAACATCAGGCAGTTGTCCTGATCCGACACGCCTGTCTGCTCCTGCCGCCCTTGCGAGCCGCAGGCCAGCCACAGATACGGCACAGGGGGCGGGCCCAGTTTCTGTTCGGCAAGGGCCAGAAGGCGCCGGGTAACCGTGTCAGCAATATCGGTGATCAGGCGCGTGACGATTTCGTGCCGGTTCCCGCCTGCAACCAGTTGCACCAGCAGCTGTGGGATTTCCGCCGTTACCCGCGCCATATCTTCGGCGGTATTTGCCTGCGCGATGCGTCGCACCAGTTCGGCCGAGTTCACAGCCTGGTAATGTGTCAGGTCGGTTTGTGTGACAATACCGACCAGCCGACCGCCCTCGGAAATCGGGACGTGGCCGATGCCGCGTTCCATCATGATGTGCAACACGTCTGAACCAATGTCGCCGGGTGACAGGGTGACGGGGTTTGCGGTCATGATTTCGGAAACCGGCGTGGACGGAGGCAGGCCGTCCGCAACGTACTTGCCCGAGATGTCCCGCAGCGTCGCGATGCCCTGCAACGTGTCGCCGTCCGTGATGCACAGCGACGAGATGTGTTTATCGCGCATGATCTGCGCCGCTTTCTGAACTGGCGTATCCGCGGGGCAGGTGGCCGGGTTATGTGCCATCAGAATATCAATGGAACTGGTCGCAAGGCTTTGCGGGCCACTTCTGTCGCCGCGTGTCCGGTCGAAGAACTTGGCGACCACATCGTGACCGTCGATCAACTCGCGCACCAGATCCGGTGGCAAAACAATCAGGACCGACGGAGTGTGCGCACGCGCCTTGGTGGCTGCCTTACCGTCTTTCAGCAGTCCGCGCTCTCCAAAAGAATTGCGCAAACCCAGTTGAGAGACAACGGCACCATTCTCATCGGTGATTTCAACCTGTCCTTCATAGATCACGAACACACCGGGAAGCGCATGACCCAGTTCATAGACCGAGGTGTCTTCCTCGACTTCCCAGACCTCGATCTGTTTTACGATCTGATCCAGTGCATCAGCCGGTAACGCGTCATAGGGATGAACGGATTTCAGAAACCGGGCGATTTCATCGTGGGACAGGGGCATCTGATGTCTCCGATGTTTTGGTGAAAAAATCCCGCCCAGTGGTATGCCGGGCGGGAGTAGTGGATCGAAAGACGCGGTCGAAGGCAAGTGCCAACGACCGCATCAAGCTCACTTGTTCTGAGCTGCACCCGCACCACGGGGAATGCGAACGCTTTCGACCAGTTCCTTGATCTCCTGCGGAGTTTCCTTGGTCATGCCAGCCACAACATAGGCGACAGCGAAGTTGACCATGGCACCGACAGCGCCGAACGAGGTCGACTGGATCGGACCCAGCAACGGATCGGCATCGGTGAACGAGTTGGTGTCCGGAATGAACAGCCATCCCTTGTGCAGGAAGATGTAGACCAGTGTAACGACCAGACCTGCCAGCATACCTGCAACAGCACCGGTGTTGTTGATGCGGGTCGAGAAGATCCCCATCATCAGTGCCGGGAAGATCGAGGCTGCCGCCAGACCAAAGGCCAGAGCAACAGTCTGTGCCGCAAAGCCCGGAGGATTCAGACCCAGCCAGGTCGCTACAGCAATCGCCACAGCCATCGCAATCCGTGCCGACAGAAGCTCGCCTTTTTCCGAGATCTGCGGGTTGATTGCGCCCTTGATCAGGTCGTGAGACACGGCCGACGAAATCGCCAGCAGCAGACCCGCAGCAGTCGACAGAGCAGCCGCAAGACCACCGGCAGCGACCAGACCAATCACCCAACCGGGCAGGTTGGCAATCTCGGGGTTGGCCAGGACCAGGATGTCGCGGTTGAACTTGGTCAGTTCGTTACCGACCCAGCCTTTTTGTTCCGCAATCGCCTGCATCGATTCAGACTTGTCATTGTAGTACTGAATCTTGCCGTCGCCGTTCTTGTCTTCCCAATCCAGCAGACCGGTTTTCTGCCATGTGGCCATCCAGTCGTACCGAGCATCATTGTCGATCTGTTCGACTGTAACGGCACCACCTTCGATGCCACCATTGGGCCACATCATGTCGGTGATATTCAGGCGGGCCATTGCGCCAACAGCCGGAGCGGTCAGATACAGCAGCGCGATGAAAACCAACGCCCAGCCAGCCGACCAGCGTGCATCAGCAACTTTGGGAACGGTGAAGAAGCGCATGATAACGTGCGGCAGACCGGCAGTACCGATCATCAGCGACAGGGTGAACAGCACCATGTTCAGCGTGTTCGAGTGATGGGCCGTGTATTCGTTGAAGCCCAGCTCTGTCACGATGCCGTCCAGCTTGGTCAGCAGCGGTACACCGCTTGCAGTGTCGCCAAACAGACCCAGTGCCGGAATCGGAGTGCCGGTCAGCTGTAGCGAGATAAAGATGGCAGGGATGGTGTAGGCGGTGATCAGCACGCAGTACTGAGCGACCTGTGTATAGGTCACGCCCTTCATCCCTCCGAACACCGCGTAGGCAAACACAACGCCTGCACCGATCAACAGCCCGGTGGTGTTCGACACTTCCAAGAAGCGGCCAAAGGCAACCCCAACACCGGTCATCTGACCGATAACGTAGGTCACCGATGCAACAATCAGACAGATCACCGCAACGATGCGTGCTGTCTGGCTGTAGAAGCGGTCGCCGATGAACTCCGACACGGTGAACTTGCCGAACTTCCGCAGGTAAGGCGCAAGCAGCAGGGCCAACAGCACGTAGCCACCCGTCCACCCCATCAGGAAGGTCGAGTTGTCATAGCCGGTAAAGGCAATCAGGCCCGCCATCGAGATGAACGAGGCCGCAGACATCCAGTCTGCCGCTGTCGCCATACCGTTGGTGACCGGGTGTACGCCGCGACCGGCGGCGTAGAACTCTGATGTGGAACCCGCGCGGGCCCAGATCGCGATGCCGATGTACAGCGCAAAGGATGCGCCGACAAACAGCAGGTTGATGGTAAACTGATCCATTATCCCCGCTCTCCCTTACTCTTCATCCACGCCGTGTTCGGCGTCCAGCTTGTTCATGCGCCAGGCGTAGTTGAAGATCAGCACCAGAAAGACCAGGATCGATCCTTGCTGAGCGAACCAAAAGCCCAGATCAGTACCACCGACGGCGATGCCCGACAGCAGCGGACGCAGCAGGATGCCGAATCCAAATGACACCAGCGCCCAGATCACGAGGCTGATGTAGATGAGGCGCAGGTTGGCCTGCCAATAGCCCTTGTCGGCTTCGGCTGCCTGCGCGGAGTTTGTAGATTGATCCGCCATTGCGGGTTCCTCCTTCGCTTCCTCGTTTGGCGGCCCGGTGCCCAACTCCTCCAGTGCGTCGGTCCGCTTCTCGACAATGCCCAACACCGTGTGGTGACAGGCAAAACTCCACCAGTCCGCCAAGGCGGTCTTTTGAAGTATTCTTTTTAGGATCAAAGCCTTGTGGCTTTTCTCCTCCCCTTAACTCATTACGTCGCCGACGATCCCTTCGAGATCGCCTGCGATATCTTCGATCCTGCCCATAGCATTGATGCGTTTCAGAACACCGTGACTGTCGTAGTAGGTGATCAACGGCGCGGTCTGTGCGTGATAAGCCGCCAGGCGCGAAGCCACGGTTTCAGCGTTGTCATCCGCGCGGCGCTTGAATTCGGTGCTGCCGCACTTGTCGCACTTACCGTCTTCGGCAGGCTTCTTAAACTGGTCGTGGTACCCTTCACCGCAGCCCGCGCAGGTATAGCGGCCCGAGATGCGGATCACCATTTCTGCATCTTCCACTTCCAGGCTGATTGCTGCGTTGATCTTTTGGTCATTGGACGCCAGCAGACCATCCAGCGCCTCGGCCTGAACCGTTGTGCGGGGGAACCCATCCAGAATGACACCCTTGGCGCAATCTGGTTGCGCCATACGATCGCGCAGGATCGCAATGACGATCTCGTCACTGACCAGATCACCGGCTTCCATCACGGCTTTGGCGGCTTTGCCTGCTTCGGTACCTGCGGCAACGGCTTCGCGCAACAGGTCACCCGTGCTGAGTTGAACAAGTCCGAATTTTTCTTCCAGCATCCGGGCCTGCGTGCCCTTCCCGGCGCCCGGAGGGCCGAGAAGGATAAGAACAGCGGGTGTGGTGATTGTGGCAGCGTCCATCACATCCTCACTTGTTCGCGCGGTTTTCGATCAGGTCTTCGACCACCGACGGGTCGGCCAGCGTCGAAGTGTCACCCAGCGAACCGAAGTCGTTTTCGGCGATCTTGCGCAGGATGCGACGCATGATCTTGCCCGAACGTGTTTTGGGCAGGCCCGGGGCCCACTGGATCACATCGGGGCTGGCGATCGGTCCGATCTCGGTCCGGACCCAGGTGCGCAACTCCTTGCGGAGCTCTTCGCTTGGTTCACGGTCGTTCATCAAAGTGACATAGCAATAGATGCCTTGCCCCTTGATTTCATGAGGATATCCGACAACAGCAGCTTCTGCCACGGCGGCGTGCGCAACCAGTGCGCTTTCCACCTCGGCCGTTCCCATGCGGTGGCCCGACACGTTGATCACATCGTCCACGCGGCCGGTGATCCAGTAGTCGCCATCTTCATCGCGACGGCAGCCATCACCAGTGAAGTAGTAGCCTTTGTAATCCGAGAAATAGGTCTTTTCGAACCGCTCATGATCGCCCCAGACGGTGCGCATCTGGCCGGGCCAGCTGTCTTTGATGCAGAGCACACCCTCGACACCATTGCCTTCGATCTCGACGCCGGACTGCGGGTCCAACACCACCGGTTCGATGCCAAAGAACGGCTTCATTGCCGATCCGGGCTTCATTGCATGGGCACCGGGCAGGGGGGTCATCAGGTGACCGCCGGTTTCCGTTTGCCACCATGTATCCACGATGGGACATTTGCCCTTGCCGACGACATCGTTGTACCAGTTCCAGGCCTCTGGGTTGATCGGCTCACCCACGGTTCCCAGGGTGCGCAGATCGCTGAGGTCGCATTTCTCGACAAACTCTTTGCCCTGACCCATCAGGGCGCGGATCGCTGTAGGCGCGGTGTAGAATTGGTTCACCTTGTGCTTTTCGCAGACCTGCCAGAAACGCGATGCGTCCGGGAAGGTTGGTACACCTTCAAACATCAGCGTGGTCGCACCGTTGGCCAGCGGGCCATAGACGATATAGCTGTGGCCGGTGACCCAGCCCACATCCGCAGTACACCAATACACGTCGCCTTCATGATAATCGAAGGTGATCTCATGCGTCATTGCGGCGTAAACCAGATAGCCGCCGGTTGTGTGAACAACGCCTTTTGGCTGACCGGTCGAGCCAGAGGTGTATAGGATGAACAGCGGATCTTCAGCGCTCATTTCGGCTGGTGCGCAGTAGTCGTCCGCCTCAAGGGCCATTTCGTTGTAATCAAAGTCACGACCGTCGATCCAGGTGGTCTGACCACCGGTGCGTTTCACGACAAGGCACTTGACGGTATCCTTGCAGTGCAGCAGCGCCGCGTCGGCATTGGATTTCAGGGGCGTTTTACGACCACCGCGCGGAGCCTCGTCCGCAGTTATGACGACCTTGGCGTCACAGCCATTGATCCGGGCCGCCAACGCGTCCGGCGAGAAGCCTGCAAAAACGATAGAGTGAATTGCGCCGATCCGCGCACAGGCCAGCATGGCATATGCAGCCTCGGGGATCATCGGCAGATAAATGACAACGCGGTCGCCTTTGCGCACACCCAAAGATTCAAGGACATTTGCCATGCGGCAAGTGCGGCGGTGCAACTCCGCGTAAGAGATATGCTGAGCCGGATCATTTGGATCGTCCGGCTCCCAGATGATTGCCGTTTGATCACCGCGGGTTTTCAGGTGGCGATCCAGACAGTTGGCCGAAACATTCAAGGTGCCATCGGCATACCAGTTTATCTTAACCGAACCGAAATCGTAGTTAACGTCTTTGACCTGGGTGAAGGGTTTGATCCAGTCAACGCGCTTGCCTTGCTCGCCCCAGAATGCGTCGGGGTCACTGATCGAAGCGGCGTACATGTCGGAATATTTTTCGGCATCAACATGCGCACGTGCGACGGTTTCTGCGGATGGCGGATAGGTCTTGGCATCTGCCTGGGCAGCGGTGGTCATTTTTGAGGCTCCTCCCTCTGGACTGGATTGCGTTGGGACATTTTTTGCCACTTGGTCCGGCAATGTCGATCCCGTTCCTCCCCGAGTTCGAATATTACCGAGTTCTGAAAATAAATAAATAAATTGCCGGAATCCCTGAATTTATTTGTAAAGAAATTTCTAACTACGACCATATCTAGTAAAGAAAACGCACTAATTCCGTAAAAATCCATTTAAAATATATGGATAGGTGTAACACATGTCCTACTTGCAGTTCCTAACACAAGTAGGTGTCAGTCCACGAATGTCGGGTTTTTCTACATGCGCAATCCAAGCGGGAACTGCTTCTGATACCAGCGGAAAACCAAGGCAGGGTTGGCACAGTAGAATGTTGGCGCTAGCTTGATCCTCAAGCGCCTCGGGAGGAGGCGCATCAATGGGAGATCAAATGATGAAAAAGATGTTGAGCGGCGCCGCTGTCGCCGCCCTGAGCTTTGCCTTTGTCGGTGAAGCTTTTGCTACTGAGTGGAACGCATCGGTCTGGGGCAAGCGTCGAGCCTTCACCGAACATGTTGAAAAACTGGCCGAACTTGTTAGCGAAAAAACCGGTGGTGAATTCACCATCAATGTCAGCTATGGCGGGTTGTCCAAGCCGCGCGAAAATCTGGACGGCATTGAAATCGGCGCCTTCGAGATGGCTCAGTTCTGTGCAGGTTACCACCGCGACAAAAACCGCGCGATTACCGTTCTGGAGCTGCCTTTTCTCGGCGTGAACAACCTGCAGGAGGAGGTGGCGGTCAGTCATGCGGTTTATGACCACCCCGCAGTCAAGGATGAGATGGCGCAATGGAACGCCCGCATCATCATGACCTCACCGATGCCGCAGTATAATCTGGTCGGCACTGGCGAGCCGCGCGATGAACTGGCTGATTTTGACGGAATGCGGGTCCGTGCAACTGGCGGTTTGGGGCAAGCCTTCGAGGCGGTCGGAGGTGTTCCGACTTCGGTCCCGGCAACCGAGGCATTCAATGCCATGGAATCCGGTGTCGTCGACACCGTGGCCTTTGCCCAGCACGCACATCTGTCTTTCGGGACGATCAACGAAGCCGACTGGTGGACGGCTAACCTGAACCCGGGAACGGTAAACTGCCCGGTCGTGGTCAACATTGACGCTTACGAGGCTCTGCCGGCTGCGCATCGCGAGGCGCTGGATAGCTCGATTGATGAGGCGATTGACCACTACCTGACAAATTACGACGGATTGCTCGAGCAATGGGACAGTGTTCTGCAAGAAAAGGGTGTCCAGAAAGTCATGATTGATGATGCCGTGATTGCAGAATTCCGCACCAAAGCAGCCGACCCGATCCGTGAAAAGTGGATCGCGGAAATGACGGAACAGGGGCTGCCAGCGCAGGATCTTTTTGATCTCGTGCAGATGACGCTGACGCAACAGCGCGGCGGCAACTGATCCTGAACCCGGGTGCCTGCCAGGCACCCGGTACACCAATATTGGGGAAAACTGGAATGGCAGGACAGGCCACAGTGCTGGTGGACGGAAGTCGTCTGAGCCAGCTGGATCAGCAGTTGTTGAAACTGGAGCGTTTTCTCGCGCTCATCAGCGGTTTGGCAGTATTTGGCCTGATGGTCCTGGCCGTTATCTCGGTCAGTGGGCGCAATGCCCTGAATGCCCCATTGCCAGGATATGTTGACTGGAT
Organism: Ruegeria sp. O4; assembly: GCF_056535125.1. Lineage (NCBI taxonomy): Bacteria > Pseudomonadati > Pseudomonadota > Alphaproteobacteria > Rhodobacterales > Roseobacteraceae > Ruegeria > Ruegeria sp. O4. The sequence goes on from NZ_JBQERO010000001.1 coordinate 71,994, forward strand.
CGAACAGGCGATGCCATTGATCGCATTTCTTGGCATTTCTTATGTTCAACGCGACGGTGGCCACATCCGCATGGACATCGTTCTGTCGCGCCTTCACGGCAGAGGGTTGTGGTTGTTCGAACTGATCTCGGTGGTTTTGATCCTGCTTCTGATGCTTGCACTGGTTTGGGGCAGCTGGTCTCACTTCGACCGCTCCTTTGATTTCGGTGCACCATTGTGGAGCCGCGACAGTTCCATTGATATCGGGATTCCATTGTGGCCCGCCAAACTACTGGCCCCTATCGCGTTTTCTGTTCTGTGCCTGCGGCTTGCCTTGCAGATCTGGGGATATGGCCGGGCTTTTTTGCTGGGACTGGAAGCTCCGGTGGCCGTTCCGTTGATTCAGGACGCGGCAGCACAAGCAGCGGCTGAGGCCGAACAGTTCGAAGGGCAGGACTGATTTATGGACACGATAGAAATTGGCCTCTGGGTCACAGGCGGGCTTCTGGTCTTTGTCGTGGTCGGCATGCGCGTGGCTTTTGCTGCGGGTTTGGCCGGGTTAATTGGGCTGATTTGGATTTTTTGGGCCAAGTTTGGGTATGATCCGGCGCGGTTTGGAAAAGCGCTGACTGTTGCGGTCAAAACCGCCGGGCAAGTGCCGCATTCCAAAGTTGCCTCTCATACTCTTAGCTTGATCCCGACCTTTATCCTGATCGGGTATCTGGCTTACTACGCAGGTCTCACGCGGGCATTGTTCGAGGCTGCAAAACGCTGGGTCGCATGGGTTCCCGGAGGGTTGGCGGTTTCAACCGTATTCGCCACTGCTGGTTTCGCCGCGGTGTCGGGTGCCTCGGTTGCCACCTCTGCCGTTTTCGCCCGCATCGCGATCCCGGAAATGCTGAAGGTAGGCTACAACAAACGCTTTGCTGCTGGTGTGGTGGCCGCCGGAGGAACGCTGGCATCACTGATTCCACCATCGGCTATTCTGGTGATCTACGCGATCATCGTCGAGCAGGATGTTGGGAAGCTGCTGTTGGCGGGGTTCATTCCGGGCGCGTTTTCAGCGATCATCTATGCCGTGCTGATTGTCGGGATCGCTGTGATCTTTAAATCTGTCGGTCCTCCAGTCACAGGCTTTACATGGAAACAGCGCTTTTCGGCCCTTCCCGGAGCCATTCCTATTGTCGCCGTCATCCTGATTATCATCTGCTTTGTCTATAACCCGTTTGGTGAAAAAGCGTGGGGCACACCGACGGAAGGCGGCGCAATCGGCGCCTTCATTGTCTTCTGCTTCGCCTTGTTCCACGGGATGCGATGGAGTGAGTTCAAATCAGCGTTGCTAGAGACGGCCAAGCTTACTGCGATGATCTTTTCGATCATCTGGGGCGTTCTGATCTATGTGCGGTTTCTAGGGTTCGCAGACCTTCCCGGCGCCTTTTCTGACTGGATAACTGGGCTCGAGATGTCGCCCATGTTGATCCTGATCTGTATTCTTCTTGCCTACGCCGTGTTGGGCATGTTCATGGATGCGATTGGAATGCTGCTCTTGACCTTACCTGTTGTTTATCCGGCGGTTATGGCGCTGAACGGTGGTGAATCTGTCAGTGCCGCAGACAGTGCGTTTGGCATGTCCGGCCCGATGTGCGCGATCTGGTTCGGAATTCTGGTAGTCAAGATGGCCGAATTCTGTCTGATCACACCGCCCATCGGACTCAACTGCTTTGTCGTCGCCGGGGTGCGACCGGATTTGAGTGTTCAGGATGTTTTCAGGGGTGTGACACCCTTTTTCGTGGCCGACGCGCTGACCATAGCAATGCTCGTGGCTTTCCCTGGTATTGTACTCTACCTGCCATCGCTTGCGGGGTAGGTAGGATGCGAGGCTCTGCCTCGCGCTCCGGGATATTTAGAGCCAGATGAAGAACGGATCCCCTGCTTCATCTGGCCAATAAATATCCCGGGGGAGGCGCGCCCGGCACGGGTGGCGGGGGCAGAGCCCCCTTAGGCGCGCCTAACCGGCCCGCATCAGCATTCCGAACAGGTCGCGCGGATCGTCCGGGTCGGCCAACATGTCCAGAGGCTCAAAGAATGCAGTGCCTTTGATCGCCTGTTTGACATAGCGTAGGGCTGAGAAATCTTCGATCGCGAAGCCAACACTGTCGAACAGGGTGATTTGGCGGTCGTCTGTGCGCCCTTTGGCAGCTCCGGTCATAACCTGCCACATCTCGATCACGGGATGATCAGCATCCAGCGCTTGAATTTCGCCCTCGATCCGGGTTTGCTCGGGGTATTCGACGAAGATGTCCGAGCGCAGCAGGATATCGCGATGCAATTCTGTCTTGCCGGGACAATCACCACCGATGGCGTTGATGTGGACGCCGGGACCGACCATGTTGTCGGTGAGGATGGTGGCGTATTTCTTGTCGGCCGTGCAAGTAGTGATGATCTGAGCACCTTCAATAGCGTCTTCCGGCGTCTTGCATGGGATGACCGTCAGGCCTTTGCCTTGCAGGTTTGCGGTGCATTTCGCTGTTGCACCGGGATCGGTATCGTAAAGCCGGACAGTGTCGATCCCGCACATTGCCTTGAAAGCGAGGCATTGGAATTCGGACTGCGCCCCATTGCCGATCATGGCCATGGTCGTGGCATTCTTTGGGGCAAGATAGCGCCCGACCAGAGCCGACGTCGCCGCCGTGCGCAATGCAGTCAGCATCGTCATTTCGGTCAGCAGAGTGGGATACCCGGTGTAAACATCCGCCAGCAATCCGAATGCGGTCACTGTTTGCAGACCCTCGGAGGTGTTTTTGGGATGGCCGTTCACGTATTTGAACCCATATGCCTCCCCATCCGAGGTGGGCATCAGTTCAATCACACCGTGGGGGGAATGCGCCGGGATACGGGGTGTCTTGTCAAAGCTTTCCCACCGTTTGAAATCGGATTCGATCTGATCGGCGATCTGTACGATCATCTGTTCGACACCTATGTGGTGGATCAGCCGCATCATGTTGTCGACGGACACAAAAGGCACGAGTGCCTTTTCAGAAGGTTGGGTCATCAGAAACTCCGGGTGGGGCGGTCAAAGATGCGACGGCCCATAAGTGAGGCGGCCAGATCGACCATCAGTTTTGCGGTGCGGCCACGTTCATCCAGGAACGGGTTCAGTTCGACAAGATCCAGCGAACTGACCAGTCCGCTTTCATGCAGCAGTTCCATGACCAGATGAGCCTCGCGCTCGGTCGCACCGCCGGGAACAGTGGTGCCGACGGCAGGGGCAATGGCCGGATCCAGGAAATCAACATCCAACGAGACGTGAAGAATAGCGTTTTCGGCTTTCACGCGATCCAGAAACGCCAGCAACGGCGCCTTGATCCCATGTTCGTCAATGCTGCGCATGTCGGCCAGCATGGCGCGGTCCTGTTCCAGCGCCAAACGTTCCGCCGGGTCGACAGAGCGCAGGCCAATCATGCCGACTCGATCGGTTGGCACGACAGCGGGTAAGGGCGGAAGCGCCTCGAATCCCGACCTTCCTGTGAAATAGGCGACAGGTGTGCCATGCAGGTTGCCGCTGTCTGTACTGTCGGGGGTGTGAAAATCACTATGCGCATCCAGCCACAGAACGAATAGCGGGCGGTCGACCTTAGCAGCATAGGCGGCCATCCCGGTCACGGTTCCCATGGACAATGCGTGATCGCCGCCCATGAAGATTGGAATGCCCTGTTTAGCTGCTGTCAGTGCGGTCTTGCTCAGCGCTTGCGTCCATCCGACGCATTCGGGCAGCGCGAACAGGTGCGGATGTTCGGGCAGGTCCGTTTTTTCAGGTTGCACGTCGCCCCAATCGCAAACGGAGTGACCAAGATCGGCCAAGGCCTGATCCAGCCCGGCCACGCGATATGCGTCAGGACCCATTCGGCAACCCTGACGCCGTTTTCCGGCATCCATCGGCGCGCCGACTAAAATGATGTTTTTACGTTCCATGTGGTCCATTTAGGCCGTCACTGTGTCTTGCGTGAAGAGCACAAAATGCTCAAAATGGATCAGGAAACTCCTTAATGAGAAGGTAATATGGACGAATTGGATAGTCGTCTGCTGGGCGCATTGCAGCGTGACGCGCGCGCCAGCCTGTCAGAGCTGTCGGAAACGCTTGGTGTGACCCGCACTACGGTGCGCAGCCGTTTGCAACGGCTCAAGCAATCCGGAGAGATCGTTGGTTTTACCGTGTTGACGCGTCGGGATCTGGCGCAAAGCCCGGTACGTGGGCTGATGATGCTGGAAATCGAGGGGCGCGGCACCGAGCGCGTGATGTCCCGGATCGGAGCCATGCGGCAGGTCACGGCGGTCCATTCGACCAACGGCAGTTGGGATTTGATTGCCGAAATCAGTACTGAAACTCTGGCCGAACTGGACGAGGTTCTGTTTCATATTCGCAGGATCGACGGCGTTACACGTTCGGAAACGAACCTGCTGCTGTCAACACGCAAGGGGCGGCTCTAGTGCTTTGAGATGAATGCGACTTGTGCCAGAGTTTGTGAGTAGACAGGGTGCGACTTACCCTTAGGTAGGCCGCTTGCTGACTAAGGGTTCAGTATTTCCGGAAGGCTTGCGGCATGACCACATCTGAAAATGGTGACGAACCTTTGGCCGGTCAGTGGGCCGAACGACTTGCTGATCTGCTGGAAAAACCCTGGCTGCGCATCGCGATACCGGTCGTTATTACCGGGATTGCCCTTTCGGTTTTGCACGATCTGTCGGCCCATGTGAAATGGTCGGATGTCCAGACCGATATTTCGGCGACATCATGGAAATTGATGGTTTTTGCGATGTGCTGGACAGCGTTCAGCTTTTTGTCGCTGTCGCTCTATGATGTGTTCGCGGTACAGAGCGTGGCAGATGGCAAGGTGCCGTTACCTGTGGCGGGGATGGCCGGAGCCAGCGGATACGCGGTGTCGAACTGCCTTGGGTTTTCCTACATCACGGGAACCGCGATCCGGTATCGGATATACGCGTCGCTTGGCTTGGACCTTGGCCGGGTGGCTGGTGTAATCGCGACCTCGTGGGTGGCGTTCTGGATGGGTCTGATCCTGATTTTGGGCTTATTGCTGACCCTGCACCCGGATGGAATATCCAAGGTGATGCCCGTCAGCGAAACGGTCGAAACCACCATAGGGTTGTGCTTGCTGGCTGCATTTGTTGCGATGTTCATTTGGCTGTCCAGCGGTGGCCGGCGGTTGGCCGTTGCAGGCGTCGGTTTCGATCTGCCCGGAGGGAAACTGGCGGGCCTGCTGACGTTGGCTGCTATTGGCGACCTGTTTGGCGCATCCATGGCGCTTTACGTACTGATGCCGGATGATCTGGGTGTCGGGTACCCGTATTTCTTCACGATCTATATCGCTGCCATTGCCGTTGGAATCCTGAGCCATGCGCCGGGTGGGATCGGCGTGTTTGAGGCGACATTGATTGCCGGTCTGGGGGCGTCAGGCCGTTCGGATGTGATTGCTGCGTTGCTGCTTTACCGGGTGGTTTACACTTTTCTGCCATTTGCAGTCGCCAGCCTTTCCATTGCCGTTGCATCTGCCTTGACCCAAAGACACATGATCGGCGGTGCCGCCATCTGGGTCTATCGCGTGATCCGTCCCATGGTTCCGATGGTCGCGGCCGGGGTTGCCGCGGTGGCCGGGGTAATCTTGCTGGTGTCGGGCGCGCTGCCAGCGGGGGCGCAAAAGCTCAGCACGCTGAAAGATATGTTGCCGCTTTCGTTTGTCGAGGCTTCGCATCTTGCAGGCAGTGTCGTTGGGGTGTTGCTATTGCTGGTGTCGCGCGGGTTGTTCCGCAAGCTCTACCGGGCATGGGTCGTTGCGATGGTGTTGATGGGTGTGGGGTTCTTTGCGTCGCTTGCAAAGGGGCTCGACATCCACGAGGCGTTTTCGATGCTTGGAACGATTGGGCTGCTGGCTATGTTTCGTGGCGCGTTCTACCGGGTCAGTGGTGCGTCGATATTTCGGCTGAACATCCCATGGCTGATCAGTGTCGTGGTTCTGTTGGCGGTGATATTCTGGATCGGGCTGTTTGCATATTCGCATGTCGAATACCAAAACGATCTGTGGTGGCAGTTTGCCTGGAACGGTGACGCCTCGCGCTTTCTGCGGTCCAGCCTTGTTGTAGCCGTGATCGTGGGCATTGTTGCCGTGAACTCTCTGTTCGGGCGTGAGATTCCGACACCACAGCGGGTTGAAATCCCAGAGGTTGTCGAGCGGCTGGTGATGGAGAGTGAGGATACGGAGTCGCAAATCTCGCTCACCGGTGACAAGCAATTCCTGATCTCACCGGATGAGACCGCATTCTTAGCGTATGCAGACACGGGCAATGCGCTGATTTCAAAAGGAGAACCGGTTGGTGACGAGAGGGCCGGGCAGCAACTGATCTGGCAACTTCGGGAAATGGCGGATCGCGAAGGTAAACTCTGCGCGTTCTACAGTGTCTCGACCAAATATCTGCCGACTTTTCTGGATCTTGGACTGTCGATCCTGAAGATTGGTGAGGTTGCGCGGGTGTCATTGCACGACTTCTCGCTGGACGGAAAGTCGCGCAAGCGGTTCCGGCAGGCCAAGAACCGTGCTCAACGCGAAGGATATGTGTTCGAGATCATTCCGAAAGAAGAACTGGCGCCTCTGTTGCCAGACTTGCGTGGGATTTCAGACCGCTGGCTTGCGCAAAAGGCCGGTGCAGAAAAGGGCTTTGCGCTGGGTGGATTTGATGATCAATACCTGTCCTATTTCGATCATGCGATCCTGCGTGATGGCAACACCGGCAAGATCATGGCCTTTGCCAACCTGTTCCAAGGGGGAAATAAATCCGAGTTATCACTGGACCTTATGCGCTATGAACCCGATAGCCCAAGTTTCGTCATGGACGCTCTTTTCGCCGACATGATGGATTGGGGTGCGCAGCAGGGTTTTCACTGGTTTTCACTGGGTGCCGCACCGTTCTCAGGGATTGAGAACCGTCAGCTTGCCTCGCTTTGGAACCGGATTGGAGGGTTCGTTTACGAACATGGCGAACAGTTCTACCATTTTGAGGGTCTTCGTGCGTTCAAGCAGAAGTTCGATCCGGAATGGAGCCCGAATTATCTGGCCAGCCCCGGCGGGCTGGCCGCGCCCCGCATCCTCTATGAGGTCAATATCCTGATCTCGGGCGGGTTGCGCGGGTTAACCAAATAGCACCTAATTCAGGCTCGCGCGGGTTGGGGTTTTCTGCAGCAGATCGCCCCAATCCGTGCGATAGGCCATCTCGGCCAGAACGGTTTCAGGCAGGAATTCCTGATTTTGACGGATTTGCCATCCGCCGCCCAGGCCCTTGTAAACCGCCACCAGGTTGCTGGATACTTGCTGCCGCGCCTCGATCAGGTTGGCCTGTGATCGCAATAGCGCGGTCTGGGTGTTCAGAACACGCGAATAATCGGCAATGCCGTCTGTATACTGGTTGACGGCGATTTCGGCAGCTTTGCGTGAGGCCTCGACACTTTGCTGATAGAACCCGACCTGCTTACGTGCCTGCGCATAAGCGACCATGGCACTTTCAACTTCGGAATAAGCGGTCAGCACAGTGTTCTGATAATTCGCAATCAGCGCCTGGTAAGCGGCGTCTTGCGCGCGAACATTGTTCTTGATGCGGCCATAGTTCAGCACATTCCAGACCACACCAGCACTGGCCAATCCGGTTGTGCTGCCACCGCCGAACAGATCGCGCCCGCCGGATGCCTGCAGACCGATCGCGCCCGACAGGATAAATTGGGGATACAGATCCGCCATCGCGATGCCCACCTGTGCTGATTGCGTGGCTGCCGCCAGTTCAGCCGCGCGCACATCCGGGCGGCGGCGCAGCAATTCAGCGGGAACGCCCACAGCCACATTTGCTCGGGCCGATGGAATGCGTCCGGTATTGCCCAACAGACCGGTCATGCGAGAAGGTGTCGTGCCCAATAACACCGCAAGCGCGTTCTTGGTCTGTTGCAGGTCGCTTTCCAGTTCGGGTACCAGCGCCTTAGTGTTGTTCAACAGGGCGGTGGATTCCTGCACGTCCAGTTCCGTGGTGACGCCATTGTTGAACCGCAGCTGAGTCAGGTCTGCCGAGTCCTGCTGCAATTTGATGTTCTCGCGCGCAATTGCCAGCGTCTCTTGCAGCGCCCGGATATTGACGTAAAGCGCGGCGACGTCCCCGGTCAGCGTAACCAACGCGTCGTCGTAGTTTGCCACTTGCAGGGCCAGGTTGGATCGCGCCGCCTGAACACCGCGCCGCTGGGCGCCCCAGACGTCCAACTCCCACTGGGCATCGAAGCCGACTTGCGAGGTCGAGAACTCGGTATCCAGCGGGATGACGCGATTGACATCCGAAATTGGCCCCAGATTGTCGCTGATCTGGCGCCGTTCAAGCGAGCCGCCAATGGCCTGCGACTGCGGGTAAAGCTCGCCAAAGGCGATACCCAGTTGCGCGCGCGCCTGCAAAACCCGCGCACCAGCGACCTGAAGTGTCAGGTTCTGGGCGTAGGCCTCGGCAATCAGTTTGTTAAGGGTCGGATCATTGAATGTCTGCCACCATTTCACGACAGGCGCACTGCGCGAGGTCAGCCCGCTTTGACCGGCGCTGGGGTTGTTGACCTCAATCCATTGTTTTACGACAGGTGAATTGGGGCGCACAAAATCCGGTCCAACGGGTGTGCAAGCCGCGAGAGTGGCGGCGCAAATGGCGGTTCCCAACAACCTGCGGAGTGTCATGGCGCGCATCCTCAGATATCCAGGGGTCGGATGAAGTTGGCGAAGGAATAAAGGCGGATGTTGATGCGCCTCAGAAACTCAAAACTTTTGCCCTGGCCTGTATAGATTGCCACAGCGGCATGGCCGCCCGCTGGGAAGATGTGGTCTTCCGGCACATCGACGGTGATCTGAACCGCAATCCGACCGGGCAGTTTGGGCAGCTCGAAACCGGGCAGGCGGCCCGACGGGATGAGTTGCCCTTGACGGGTGGCCCACCAGATCGCTTCGACCTTGCCCGTCAGGATTTCACCGGGATAAAGATCAAGCGCGACTTCGACCTCTTGTCCCGGTTCGACAAATTTCAGGTTCTGCTGGCGGAATGTGGCAAGGATATAAGGGCTTTCATCAGTCACGAAGCTGGCAATCGCACCCAACCGGACGTCACCGACTACCAATCCGGGGCGGGCCTGCTGTGAGACGATCATGCCATTTTCAGGCGCATAGATTGTTGTGTTTTCCAGAAAATACTCGGCTTCGGCCAATTGCGCCTGCGCCTGAAGGATGCCCGTGTTCACGCCGTCAATCTGCGATTCCAGCGCCAGTTGAGCCTTGGTCAGGTTGGCCCCAGCCTGTTTGACGGCGGCCTGATCTTCCGTCACCTGTTCGTTCCATCGATCCAGATCGTCCTGACGGGCGCCTCCGGCCGGAACAAGATTCTCATACCGCGCCTGTTGGGTTTGCGCATAGGCCAATTGCGCATTGGCCCGTTCGACAGCTTCGGTCGACGCAATGACATCCTGTTCAAGGATTTTGGCATTCTGCTGTGCCGCCACCAACTGGGCCTGCGCATTATCGACCGCCAGCGAAAACACCGTATCATCGAACCGATACAGCGGATCGCCCTTTGCGACCGGTGTATTCGGTTCAACAAGAACCTCGGACAGAATCGTCGGCTGTGTCAGCTTGGGGATGATCTGTATGGTCGAACGTACCACGTGGCTGTCTGCTGAAAACGGCTGAAAGAAGCGCAATGCCACAAGGAAGATCAACAGCAGGTGTGCACCCACCCAGAACGAAACAATGCCCCAGGCAATGTTGAACTTCAGCCATTCCAGCTTGAAAAAAATGAGCCAGACGAAAATGATGTAGAACAGCGTGATGCCGAGGGCGACGAACATAGGAATTAGGGTCCTTCGGTCTTAACTGGGTTGTGTGTCATCTGTGTCCAGACGATCCTGGTATTCGGGTTTGACCTTGCCGCCAAGGCGTTTGATTTCATCGCGAATGGCATCTTTTTCCTCGTCCGGGCCCCGGCGAATATCGACCGTGACGCCATCGTGGAAAGCCCACATGAAGGCGTGAACCCAAGGCACGACAGCCAAAAACCCCATCCATCCCATGATCTTTACGGCTTCGGCATGGGGATGATTACGTTTGATCGCGATCCGCCCCGGAAGGCCCATAATGAACAGGAACAGCGCCATAACTGCTGCAAGCAGCAGGATCAGCGCGACCAATGTCAGATAGTCATAATAGCCCAGCGGCTGGCCCAATAGTCCCATGTGTGTGCCTCCATCAGGGGAAGGTTAGGGTATCCTCAGTCATTCGTTTTCAGTTCGTCAATCAACTTGTAGTCCGTTGGCGGGTCATCACAAATGCCCGGTCCGCATTCCAGCAGAGTTGAACCGGCGTTCAGTACGGCAAGTGCCAGCATGACAAAGAAGGCGGTTTTGGCCAGCTTGTTTCCCCCAAAATGTACCTCGCTGGCCGCGCCCGAGTCATATTGGCGATCAAACAGCAGCATGAACGACGTACCCAGCAGGACAAGGAAAAAGGCGATGCCCGCCCAAGTGTAATAATGCAGCCCCAGAACGGGCGATCCGTAATGGCCGGTTCCAGGCACAATGTGCAACAGGATTTGCCGGATCGAAACACTGCCGCCATACAAAGCGGCAATGAGCATGATGGCATAGTGCTGCGGTCGCGCGCCATAAAGCAGGTTCAGGCCCAGCCCGACGCCGACGGCTACAAAGCCGACACGCTGCAACAGGCAAAGCGGACAGGGCAGTTCGTAAAGGACAAGTTGATAGAAGAACGCCAGCGCCAGAACGAGACTGACGGCCAGCATTCCGATCGCGTTTAGTGTACGTGACAGTTCGGGTGTCATGATGAGGCCCTCAAAGCTGAATTGTCAGCTGACTGGTGGCGTGGAATTTCAACCAGTAGATACTCAGGGCAATCGTAAGTAAGAACAGCGCATTGCCTGCCTTTGTCATGTTGAAATAGTTGAGCCCCATCGTGGCAGTAAGTAATGCAAATAAAAGCGCAATCATGGCCCGGTGCTCCCCTCCCGTGCACATATCTTTATGCAAACGATAGTGTCAGGCCGGGTGGCATCTGGCAAGCGGCGCGGTAAATTGGAGACTATTCTTAATGTCCGCTAGTTACACAGGACGATGTCCGTTTGCCATTCCTGACTGCGCAGGTGCAGATCGCCTGGTAACGGCGCATCCGTGTAAATTGCGTCGATTTCTGCCAAAGAAGTGATGCGCGCCGGAGCCGAGCGGTGAAACTTGGAATGGTCGGCAACCAGAAATGTGCGGCGTGCCTGCGCAATGATGGTCTGGCTGACTTGTACCTCCTGAAAGTCGAAGTCCAGAAGATCTCCGTCAGTGTCCAAAGCTGAACAGCCGATTACGGCAAGGTCAAATTTGAATTGCCGAATGGTCGAAACAGTCAGGTTCCCGATCAACCCGCCGTCGGTGCGCCGCAGGACGCCACCGGCCATGACGACCTCACAATCCGGGTTCTCAATCAGAATGTTTGCGACATTGATGTTGTTGGTCACAACCATCAGATTCTTGTGGTTCAGCAATTGCCGCGCCACGGCCTCGGTCGAGGTTCCGATGTTCATGAAGATCGATGCGCCGTCGGGGATATCGGTGGCGCAAGCCTGTGCAATACGGGTCTTGGCGTCGGCGTTCAGGGCACGGCGGTCTTCATATCCGATGTTTGACACGCCCGAGCGCAGCACCGCGCCGCCATGCACCCGATCCAGTTTACCTGCCTCGGCCAACTCGGTCAGGTCGCGCCGGATCGTCTGGACCGTGACACCAAATCTTTCGGCCAACCCGTCAACGGTGACGCGGCCTTCGGCCCCGGCAATGTCCAGAATGTCAGATTGGCGAAAAGACAGGGACATGGTGTTTCCAAACTTGAAGTGTTTCTTTCGTTTTTGTTCTTTTTGGCCGATTTTGCAAGAACGGTATTAGGAGATTTCAGGTTAGTGTTGCAAAGCGAAAAAAGTCGAACATAAACATTGACCATACGAAGGATGTTCTGGCAAATGCCTGTCATCCATCCTGACAAGGAATCATTGGCATGCAGTCAGCGGACGTTCAGACAACGGACCTTTTTATCATCGGGGGCGGGATCAATGGTTGCGGCATCGCTCGGGATGCTGCTGGTCGCGGGCTGTCAGTTACATTGGCAGAGATGAATGATCTGGCCTCGGCCACATCATCAGCCTCGACGAAATTGTTTCATGGCGGGTTACGCTACCTGGAGTATTTCGAAATCCGTCTGGTCCGTGAGGCTCTGATCGAGCGTGAAACCCTGTTGCGCGCGATGCCGCATATCAGCTGGCCGATGCGCTTTGTGCTGCCCTACCACAAGGACATGCGGTTTGACTCGGAAACGCCGACCTCCCGGCTGCTCAGTACGGTCATGCCGTGGATGCGCGGGCGGCGTCCGGCCTGGCTGATCCGGTTGGGTTTGTTCATGTATGACAATCTGGGTGGTCGCAAAATTCTGCCGGGCACCACGTCGCTGAACCTGCGATCGGGTCCGGAAGGCGTCCCGTTACAGGACAAGTTCGAAACGGCTTATGAATATTCTGATTGCTGGATCGAAGATTCACGGTTGGTGGTCCTGAATGCCCGCGACGCCGAGGCGCGCGGTGCGCAGATCATGGTGCGAACCGAGGTGATTTCGGCCGAGCGGGTGGACGACCTTTGGCAGGTATCACTTCGTGATCGCAGCAGCGGCGAAACCCGTCTTGTCCGGGCCAGAATGCTGATCAATGCGGGTGGCCCTTGGGTCGGGGACATCATCCAGACCAAGATCCGAGTGAACTCACGCGAGGGTGTTCGACTTGTTCGGGGCAGCCATATTGTGACACCCCGGCTCTATGACCACGACAAGTGTTATTTCTTTCAGGGCGAAGACGGCCGCATCATTTTCGCCATTCCGTATGAACAGGACTTTACCCTGATCGGCACAACGGATCAGGATCACCCGGACCCTGACACGAAACCCGTCTGTACCGAGGTCGAACAGGAGTATCTGTGCGCCTTCGCATCGAAGTATTTCAAGCGCGCTGTGACCCGCGAAGATGTTGTGTGGACCTATTCCGGTGTGCGGCCGCTTTATGATGACGGCGCCAGCAGTGCCACCGCCGCAACGCGGGATTACACGCTGAAGGTCGATGCGCAGGGTGGGGCGCCTGTATTGAACGTGTTTGGCGGCAAGATCACCACCTATCGACGGCTTGCGGAAAGTGCTCTGGAGAAGGTTGGTGAATTTTTTCCGAATATGCCGGGCCCCTGGACCGCCGGTGTGACGCTTCCGGGCGGTGACTTTCCGGTTGATGCTGTTGAAGCCCTGACTGATCGGCTTTTGGCCAGGTATCCGTTTCTGGGTGCCGCCTGGGCTGCACGCTTGATCAGGGCCTATGGAACCGAAGCAACAGAGGTCCTTGGCGATGCGCAGCAGCCGTCTGATCTGGGCGAGGATTTTGGCGCAACCCTGACCGCGCGGGAAGTCGCGTGGCTGATCGACAAGGAATATGCACGGACCGCCGAAGATGTCGTCTGGCGGCGCAACAAGCTGGGCTTGCGACTGAATGCCGAGCAGATCGCGCGGATCGACGGCTGGATGGCTGAACGGCTGGCCCCCGGCTCGACCTGATCCATCTTTCTATCCTCTTGGCGGGTGATGAGTGTTGTGCTAGCCGTTGGATACGGTCGGCAGACACCGAGGCGTCGCTGCTCTTACCCAGAGTGCTAAACCTGCCAGTGTATGTGAAACTATCGCAACCATCAGGGCGTTGTTTCGTCAAGTCAGCGACCAACGATCGCGCAAAACGCCCGATATGGATTTGTGATGAGCAAAACTCCTGTACACTTGCACGCCGATGATCTGACCGGATTCGTGCGTATCCTGTCCCAACAACTTGGCGACTCCAGCCCGTCGCACCTGACCCTGATGAATATGGTCGCTCGTGCCGCCGGGTTTCAGAACGTGCAACATATGCGCGCCACCAGTGCCGCTGCCAGGCGGATCGAGGCTCGCCCGAAACAACCGGCTGCTGACATGCGCACGGTTGAGCGCACATTGCACCTGTTCGACGCACAAGGCAGACTTCGGCAATGGCCGTCAAAACGATCGGTGCAGACTTTGTCTTTGTGGGGGCTCTGGTCTGCGGTACCGGCAGCCGCGGTGCTGCAAGAGGGTGAGGTCAACGCGTGCCTCAATGCCGAACATTGTTTTGATGACCCTGCAACCCTGCGCCGGACCATGATTTCCTGTGGGCTGCTGACACGGAACCGGGATGGATCGGATTATCGCCGGGTCGAGCAGGCACCGACACCAGAAGCAAAGGTGGTGATCCGCGAACTCTCTGAACGTCGGCGGGGAAGACCAGACTGACGCCAGAAAAAAGCCCCGCCGAAGGGCGGGGCTTTGATTGGATCAGGCCGCTTCTTCTGAAGGGCCGGGATCGTTTTTGCTGCCTTTCAGCCACTCACGCATGCTTTGCATCAGGGCGTAGAGGACAGGCACCACGATCACGCCAACCAGCGTCGCGGCCAACATGCCACCGAACACGGCGACACCGATGGCTTTCTGGCTGGCCGCACCTGCACCATTGGCGGCCAGCAGCGGTACGACGCCCAGCAGGAAAGACAGGGCAGTCATCATAACAGCGCGGAACCGCTGATGAGCGGCCTCGACGGCAGCTTCCTTGATCGAAAGACCCTTGGCGCGCTGTTCCATTGCAAACTCGACGATCAGAATGCCGTTCTTCGAAGCCAGACCCACCAGCATGATCATACCGATCTGTGTATAAAGGTTAATATCACTGCCAACGATGGCAACCGCGGCCACCGCCCCGAACAGGGCCACGACCACTGACAGCAGGATCGAGACCGGCATAGTCCAGCTTTCATACTGTCCCACAAGGAACAGGTAACCGAATAGGATGGCCAGCCCCAGAATAATGATCACCAGGCTGCCTGACGCCAACTGTTGTTGTGCCGTCCCCGTCCATTCGAACGAGTATCCCGGCGGCAGGGCTGAAGCAGAGACCTCTGTCATCGCGGTGATCGCATCGCCGCTGGAAAGGCCCGGTGCAGGCACCGCCGTAACCGTTGCCGACCGGAACAGGTTATGCCGTTTCAGCAGAACCGGCCCCAACACGTTTTCTACGTCGATCAGGGTGCCCAGTGGCACCATGTCGCCCTTCTGAGAGCGCACATAGAGGCTGGCAATGTCATCGACATTGTCGCGATAGCTGCCTTCCGCCTGGATCATTACGCGATAGACGCGACCAAACAGGTTGAAGTCGTTGACATAATACGACCCCAGCTGGGCCTGCATGGTCTGGAAAATCTCAGCCACCGAGACGTCCAGTGTTTTGGCTTTCTCGCGGTCCAGATCCACGAACAGCTGCGGAACGTTGGCGCGGAATGTCGTATAGGCCTGCCCGATCTCGGGGCGCTGGTTGGCCGAATAGACAAACGACCCCACAGCCGAAGCCAGATCCTGCGGCGAGCCGCCTCCGGTTTGCTGCACCTCCATCTCAACCCCGGCAGACATGCCAAGACCCTGAATTGGTGGCGGGTTGAAGGCAACGGTCGAGGCTGCGGTTTCGTTATTCGCGATGGCCAGCACCTTGGCCAGAATGGCCTTGGCGCTCAGGTCCTCCTCCTGCCGTTCGGCCCAGTTGTCGAGGTTCACGAAGATCGCAGCGCCGTTGGTGATTGTGCCGTTCAGCAATGAAAAGCCATTGATCAGAACGGTGCTGGACACACCCGGGATCTCGCGTATCTGGTCATCGAGGCGCTTTGTCACGGCCTCGGTCCGTTCCAGCGTCGCGGCGTCAGGCAGTTGCACGTCAACAAAGAGATAACCATTGTCTTCCAGCGGGATAAACCCGGCTGAGGTGTTCGACATGATTGCCCCTGTTCCCATGCCGAGACCAACCACGATGGCCAGCGCGATAGCTGGAAAGACAAGCAGTTTGCGCACAATAGCGACATAGCCGTTGCGAACGCCACCAATGAAGTTTTCGAACAGCGCAAGTAGCCCTTTGGGCGGCCCTGAGCGGGCCTTAAGGACCAGCCCGCACAGGGCAGGTGACAGTGTCAGCGCGTTGATGGACGAGATCACAACAGCGGTCGAGATCGTGACAGCGAACTGAGAGTACAACCGCCCGGAGATACCCGGCATGAAGGTCACCGGTACGAACACCGCCAACAGAACCAGTGTGGTCGCGATGACGGGGCCGGTGATCTGCCCCATAGCCTTACGGGTGGCTTCGGCTGGGGGCAGCCCCTCATCAGCGATGATGCGCTCGACGTTTTCGACCACGACAATGGCGTCATCAACCACGATGCCGATGGCCAAAACCAGTGCGAACAGCGAGATCGTGTTCAAAGACATGCCGAAGGCCAGCAAGAAAGCAAACGTGCCAATCAGTGAGACCGGGATGGCAACCGCCGGAATGATCGTGGCACGCCAACTGCCGAGGAACACAAAAACGACCGAGATCACAAGTGTGAAGGTCAGGATCAGTGTGGAAACAACGTCATTCAACGAGGCTTCGACAAAGTCGGTCGTGTTGAAGGGGACATCATATTCGACATCCGACGGGAATGCGCGGGACAGCCGCTCCAGTTCCGCCTGCACGCGCTCTGAAACGGCGAGGGCGTTTGCGCCGGGGGCTTGATAGATGCCGATCACGGTGGCGGGTACAGACTGAAAATAACCGGACGCCGAGTAGAACTGTGCACCAAGCTCAACCCGGGCGATGTCTCTTACGCGGACAATTGCGCCGGCATCTCCGGTACGGATCACGATGTCGCCAAATTCTTCGGCTGACGTCAGTCGACCTTTGGATTTGATCGTGTATTGAAAGGTCTGCCCTTCGGGCACAGGCGGTGCACCGATCGAGCCTGCAGACACTTCGATATTCTGTTCGCGGATCGCGTTGATCACATCACCTGGTGTGATGGACAGGGCTGCCATCTTGTCAGGGTCCATCCAGACCCGCATGGCGTATTCAAGGTTGGTCAGAACATCAGCCTTACCCACGCCTTGCACACGCGCCAGCGCATCGCGCAGGTTGATCGAGGCATAGTTGGAAAGAAACACGCTGTCATAGGTGCCATTGGGCGAGGTCAGCGTGACCAGCATCAGCATATTGGTCGACGATTTTTGTGTGACAACGCCCGAAGATGTCACTTCGGCGGGCAACGAAGACATTGCCTGCGCCACCCGGTTCTGCACGTTGACCGAGGCGATATCGGGGTCGGTGCCAACTTCGAAGGTTACGTCCAACGAATACGAGCCGTTGTCAGACGATCTGGATGTCATGTAGATCATGTCGTCCACACCGTTGACCTGCGCCTCGATCGGTGCGGCCACAGTGTTCTCCACTGTTTCCGCATTTGCGCCGGTGTATTTGGTGGAGACGTTGACCACGGGCGGGGTAATGTCCGGGAACTGCGCGACCGGCAGCACCAGATAGCCGATGCCACCCATGATGGTCAGCACCAGCGAGATGACAAACGCCAGCTTTGGCCGGCTGATGAACAGGGCTGAGAACATCGATTATTCTCCCGGCTGTTCAGAGGCGACGACCGCGTCAACAGCCACACCGGGACGGACCCGTTGCAGGCCCTCGACAATCACGCTTTCACCCTCACGCAAGCCTTCGGTAACGATGATGGCGGTACCTTCCGTGTTGCCTGTGGTGATATATCGCTGCTCCACCATCTGCTTGTCGTTTACAACCAGAACAAAATCACCACGCTGATCGCGTTGCAGCGCAGCTTGCGGCACCAGAACTTGCAAGGTCGGTTGCAACGCTTCGATCTGCACATTCACGAATGCACCGTCCAGGATCAAACGGTCGGCATTTTCGAACTGGGCGCGCATTGTGATCGCGCCGGTCAACGGGTCGATACGATTGTCGACAAATACGATCCTGCCCGTTTCATCCAGCTTGGTTCCATTTGGCAGCGTGATATGCACGTTGGGGCTTTGCGGGCTGTCCGCAAGAGAAGCGGAATTTGCGCCAACGGTCTGAAGAACCGAAGTAAAGAGTTTTTCGTTGAGCGAGAAATTCACATAGATTGGCGTCTCGCTAACAATGTTCACCAGCGGCGGGTTAGTCGGGCCGACCACATCACCGACACTGGTGGTGATGCTGCCTATACGTCCATCAAAAGGCGCGTGGATCTGTGTATAGCTGAGGTCCAGTTCGGCCTGCTGGATCGCTGCATTTGCGGCCTTGACCTGAGCCTCGGCGACCAGTTCGTTTGCCCGAGCGATGTCGCGTTCGGATTCAGGTGTCGCGTCGCGCTTGTAAAGCTCTTCCTTACGCGCCAGGTCCACCTTGGCCAACTCAAGATTTGCCTCGGCTCGGTTCAGATCAGCTTTTCGGGCCTCCAATGTCGCCTCGTAAAGGTCCGGTTCGATGGTGAACAACAGGTCTCCTTCCTTGACCGTAGCCCCATCCTCGACATTTCGGCTGTTGAGAAAACCGTTCACGCGGGCGACGATGTCGACCTTATTGATCGCCTGAGCGCGCCCTATGAAGGAAGCCTCGTCGGTGATTTCTTCGGTGTAGGCGGCCGCAATCGTAACTTTCGGTGCCGCTCCTTCGTCCTGTGCAGTTGCAGGTTGGGCCAGTCCCAGGGATATCAGCAATAATGCGGTGGCAATTGGATTGCGGGCCTGAGTTGGAAAAGGGAAAACTTGGGACATGGCGAAAGCCTCGTGCATTTCAGAAACAATTGGTGTCCATCCCGGCGGTCACAATCGCGCGAGTCGACAAAACTTGTTTGCAGGATGGCTTGTTTACCACGATTTCTCAAGCGCGATGAATCCCGAGGTGGTTCGCGATGACGCCAAAAATTTGAGCAAGTAAGCTGGTTTAGGTGTCGGCCCGTTCCGAGGTGCCGAACGAAAACAGGGGCCAACGGCCCCCGTTTGAGTATCCGAATATCAGGGTGGTCAGCCGCGTTTACCAGCGAATTTTGCCTGCCATTCTTCGCGCTGTTCGTCTGTGATCTTGGCGAACAGAACGTCTGGCACGGTAAGGTCGTGACCCGCGGGTAGCGCGTTCAACGCTGCGGCTACGTCTTCCGGCCAGCTGGTATCAAGCGTGTTCATGGCGCTTAGCATCTTGGCCGAGGTATCAGGGATGAACGGCGCGCTGAGCACCGCATAGAACCGGATCAGGTTCAGGCCCAGACGCACCTGCGCAGCGGCCCCTTCGGGGTCTTCTTTGAAGGTTGACCACGGCGCCGCAGCTTGCAGGTATTCATTGCCAGCCACCCAGATGGCCCGCAGTTCCTGAGCCGACTTGCGGACGTCCATTGCTTCCATATGCGCCTCGTAAGCGCGGACGCGTTTGGTGAGTTCATCGATCAGAGCGTTCTCACGCTCGCCAAAGTCACCGCCTTCGGGCACCACCTCACCGAATTTCGAGCGGCAGAACTTGGTGATGCGGCTGACGAAGTTGCCTAGAACATCGGCCAGATCCTTGTTCACGGATTGTTGGAAGTTCTCCCACGTGAACTCGCTGTCGCTGCTTTCTGGCGCATGGCTCAGCAGCCACCACCGCCAGTAGTCAGCTGGCAGAATCTCGAGAGCCTGATCCATAAAAACGCCACGCCCCTGCGAGGTCGAGAACTGGCCGCCGTCGTAATTCAGGTAGTTGAAGGATTTCAGGTGGTCGACCATTTTCCACGGCTCGCCCGATCCCAGAATAGTGGCGGGGAAAGAAAGTGTGTGAAACGGCACGTTGTCCTTACCCATGAACTGGACATAGCGCACATCGTCCGCGCCCTTATCGGTGCGCCACCAGCGTTCCCACTCAGAATCGGGTTTCCCCGTGGAATCCGCCCATTCCTTGGCACAGGCGATGTATTCAATCGGCGCGTCGAACCAGACATAGAAGACCTTGCCTTCCATACCGGGCCAGTCCTGATCGCCTTTCTTGACCGGAACGCCCCAGTCCAGATCGCGGGTGATCCCCCGGTCTTGCAACCCGTCGCCATCATGCAGCCATTTCTTGGCAATGGATGTGGTCAGGATCGGCCAGTCGGTTTTGCTGTCAATCCAGGCATCCAGCTGATCCTTCATTGCCGATTGGCGCAGATAGAGGTGCTTGGTCTCGCGTACTTCCAGATCCGTCGAGCCCGAAATGGCCGAGCGCGGTTCAATCAGGTCGGTTGGATCCAACTGCTTGGTGCAGTTTTCACACTGGTCGCCACGTGCGTTCTCGTATCCGCAATTGGGGCAGGTGCCCTCGATATAGCGGTCCGGAAGAAAGCGACCATCTGCGTTGGAATAGATTTGCTTTTCCGTGACCTCGCGGATCAACCCGGCCTCATCCAGCTTTCCGGCAAAATGTTGGGTCAGCTTTTTATTCTGCTCGCTGGATGAGCGGCCAAAGTGATCAAAGCTCATCCCAAAACGCTTGGCGATGTCAGCCTGAATTTCGTACATGTCCGCGCAATACTCGGCCACCGGCTTTCCAGCTTTGGCAGCGGCCAATTCGGCTGGCGTGCCGTGTTCGTCGGTGGCGCACAGGAACATGACCTCGTTCCCCCGGCCACGCTGGTAGCGTGCATACAAGTCGGCAGGCAGTTGCGAGCCGATCAGATTGCCGAGATGCTTGATCCCATTGATGTAAGGGATCGCCGAGGTGATGAGAATCCGAGCCATATTCCGTTTCCGCATATCTAACTGCGCGTTCGTCTAACCTAAGTCACCGCTCAGCAAAAGCCCGGTTTCGTAGGTGACTGGAATAACTCTGATTTGTAACGCGCGCCTGATAGGGCGACCAAGCCGCCGATGGCCGTTGTAATACGGTCAGATTGTGGTCAGCCAATACGCAGACTCTGCGCAATGCAGGGCTGCGGGTCCGCTATTCATTCCTCGCGGGCGCGTTTCAGCAACCTTCCGACCGTAAAGGATGTACGCGGTGCGTAGACGTAATTGGTTCTCTCCGCGGGTGTTGGACGCGACCGCATCCGGGCCAGGCCGAAACCGATCAGGAATACGTGGCCGACCGCAACAAATGCAAACAGCGCGCTGGGGCCGAAATCCTGGATCAGTGTTGACGTGATATAGGGTGACGCAATAGCCCCCAGCGCGTACCAGAACATCAAGGCGGCAGACAACTCGACCCTTTGTTCGGTTGTCGCAAAATCGTTGGCATGTGCGGATGACACCGAAAAGATTGGGAATGTCGTGAACCCAAAAAGCGCCGCTGCAAGCATGACACCGACGGTTCCCGTGTCGCTTGCCGCCATTGTGACCCCGCAGCTTAGTACCGCCGCGACCGAAAGCCAGATCAAGACCCAGCGCCGGTCGTATTTGTCCGCGAGCCATCCCATCGGATACTGCGCCAGCGCCCCGCCCAGAACGAAAGAGGCGAGGAAGAAGGCGATTTGATCCACTCCCAACCCGACTTCCTGACCGTAGACGGGCCCGACCATTCGGAAAGATGCTGAACTGAGTGCCGAAACAATGACGCCCGCGACGGCCAACGGCGAACTGTGCCATGCCAGTTTCGGGCGCAGGCGGGGGGCGTCGGGCGTCTTCGGCTGACTTGCGCGTGTCAGTGTCAGCGGCAGCAATGAGGCGCAGCAAAGGATCGCCAAGAGGTTATAGGAAACATACGAGGCGGGTGGCAGGACGGCGATGATCAACTGAGCACTCAGCGAGGCACCCATATCGACGATGCGATAGGTGCCCATGGCTCGTCCACGTGTCTCATTGGTCACTTTTGCATTCAGCCACGCTTCGATGACAGTGTAACTACCTGCCACACATGTGCCCGAGGCGATGCGCAACGCCGCCCATACATAAGGATTGTCTGTCAGGGTGTGCCCGATCAACCCCATCGCGCCCAGCGCTGTGCATACGGCAAATGCGCGGGAATGCCCGACACTGCCCATCAGTCGCGGCGCCCACCAGCAACCTATGAAAAAGCCAAGGAAATGCGCTGAACCCAGCATACCGATCTGTTCGGTCGAAAAGCTTAAGGTGATCCCGGAAATGGCATCAAGTGGCCCGACGCCGCCCGTTGAAAGCTGAAGCAGAATGACCGAAAGAAACAGGGCGGCAAATGAAATGATCGTGCGCATGGTTTTCTCAGATAGGCGGCGTCACCGGACAATGCGCGCAACTATTCGACTTTATCCAGTCGTTTTTTGCTTTTTGTCGATTAGGTTGCACGAATGATCTCGGCACGTATGTCCAGTCCGACGTTTTGTCCTACCAGATCGGGATAACCCGAGGCACCGAAATCGTGCCGGTTCAATGTCCCGGTCAAACCTATGGACAGGCGGTTGAGGTCGTTCGCGGCTGTTCCGGGCTGGCGGTATAGGTTGGCATCCAAAGTTATGGGGTGCGTCACATCTCGGATACTCAGTTCCCCCGTGACACGAGCACCATTCGATATGCGCCCATCGGCCCCCAATTGAATGTCAGTCGATACGAATTGAATTGTCGGGTAGGTTTCGGCGCCCAAAACACCGGGGCCGAGCATCGGCATGCGGGCAAAGGGCAAGCGTGTTCTGGCCTTGTTGACATCCAGCACCACCGTGACCCGGCTGTTTTGCAGGCGGTGCATGTCAATCTGTACGTCCGCCTGCCGGATCGGCATTGATCCGGTCTGAGGGATACCTGACAGATCAAAGGTAAAACCAACCACGGTGGCTTTCGTTGACAAAATGTATGGCTGCAACGCGGCTTGCACCGTACGGGCCAAAGGCAGAGCCACCATCCCTGCAAGCACCAAGCGGCGGGTCAGGTGTGTCACGCCATGACCGTGTCCCGTCTGGGGCGGGATCTTTTGATCAACATCAGAACGATGGCAATGTTCAAACCGTTCCAAAGAATTCCGTTGACGAAGGCCAGGTGGTAACTTCCGGTGACATCGTAAATCCAGCCTGACATCCAGCCGCCAAGCGCCATGCCAAGGATGGTCATCATCAAGACGAATCCGACCCGCGCCCCGGCGTCCTGCGGCGGCATGTATTCACGGACAACCAAAGCGTAGCTGGGCACGATGCCACCCTGCGCCAGACCGAACAGCAAGCTGATCACATAAAGTGAGACCATCCCGTCATATGGCAGGAACAGGAACAGGGCGATGCACTGCAAGACTGAGCCGATCAAGAGCGTCATGACGCCGCCCAGACGGTCGGCCAACAGGCCCGAGAGAATACGGCTGGCGACGCCACCTAGCAGCATCAGCGATAGCATTTCGGCCCCCACTGCGGGGCCGTATCCCAGCCCGACGCAATACGACACGATATGGACCTGTGGCATGGACATCGCTACGCAGCATCCAATACCAGCCAGGCCAAGGATGTACTGTAACACGCGTGGTGAAACGCCGACAGTGCGCGCGTTGATCTGGGCTGTGGCCGCGGCTGTGCTGTGTGCTTCGACCGGGACCTGACGACGCAACAGCAAGGACAGGGGGATGACAATCAGCAGCGTCAATAGCGCCAATGTCAGGTAGACCTGTTGCCAGCCATCCCGTAACAGAATGCCGGACAGCAGGGTGGGCCAGATTGCGCCAGAGATATAGTTTCCGCTGGCCACCAATGCGACGGCGAACCCACGCCGCTTCATGAACCAGTGCGAGATATCGGCGATCAAGGGGCCAAACCCGATCGATGTTCCCAGCCCGACCAGCAGATGCGCCGCAGATAGTAGTGTTATATTCGGGGCCAGCGTTGCCAATAGATAGCTGAAGGCGCTTAATACAGCGGCGCCGATCAGGGCGCGTGTCACGCCCAGCCGGTCCACCAGTTGTCCTAGCCACATATTGCCCAGCGCAAATCCGATCATCGTAAGCGTATATGGCATCGAGGCTTCGGCGCGACTGGCGCCGAATTCTGCTTCGACAGTAGGCATGACCACGATGACCGCCCACATCCCTACATTCGCCACAGTTGCGATGGCGAGCGTGATCAGAAGGCGAATCCAGGAATAGCGGCTGTCATGGATCGGATGGCTCATGCGGCGACGCTAGGGTGCGATCCGGAGTTTGGCGAGTCACATCTTGCGTGATCCTTGCGGCTTCACGTCAGAATGTCCTCTGTTTCAATGCGTTTCAGGTGCAGACCGGTGCGGGCAGCAGTCTGAGTGGCCTGCCAGCTGACCGGGGGCAGGGCGCGGGCGCGGCGGCGGGTCAGGGTCCAGTGTCTGGTATCTCCCTGATGGGCGGCGGCCATGTGCCAGCGTGTCTCAACCCCTTGTGCGCCGCCATCACCGGGCGTCAGCAGCAAGCCAAGCGGGGCTTGGCCCATCGTACCGCCTTGTTCTGCGGCCAGATGCATCCGCCGCACCGGCGTCAGCCCCGGCGCGCCGGGCAGGTCGCCTATGATCAGCGGGATGGCCCCGCTGCGCAGCGCCTCTTCAATACACCATAGCAGATCTTCGGCGCGGGTGGGGTGGACGAACAGAAAACGCGCCGGATCAGCAAAAGCCATAATTCCGTCGGGGTTCAGTTGGGCGGGCTCCCACGCGGGGGAAATCCACAGCACGGGACCCTGTGTCTGACCAGCCAGCCAGATGGCAAAGCTGCGCCGGGCGGGGCCGCAAGATTCATGCACGCGACCCGGTTGCAGGGTGATCTGCGAATGGAGATTTATCCCCGGGATCTGACGTGCAGGTTTGGGACCAAGAAGCTGAGCAGACATGCCCGCAAGCTATCATGTTCCACTTTTGTTCTCAAGAGGTGAGGAGCATCAACGGGACAGGATCAGCTTGCCATCCGCAAACTGAATGCTTGAAAAACGGTGCAGATATTCCATCCCCAAAAGCGATTTATCCAGCTCACCCTCGTTGACCCAGGCCGAAACGTTCTGATCCGTAATGGGTCCTATCGTCAGGGTCTCAAGCCGCACCGGCGCGGTACGCACCTCACCGTTTGCAGTCAAGGCGCGGCCGAAATAGTTCAGCTGATCGGGATCAATGCCTGCCCGTTTGGCATCCCGCGCGTTCAACACGATCTGGCTGGCACCGGTGTCGACAAGAAAGGTGATCAGCTCACCATTCACCAGAACCGGAAGGTAATAATGGCCATCATAAGCGCGGGGAACCTCAACCGAGTTACCGGTGACACTCATCTGCGGCGCGGGAGCGACCGAGGAACGAATATCCCCCCACAGACCGACCAGTGCAATGACCCCGACAAAAATGAACACCCATGCCATGACCTGCTGCAACGTCTTGCCAAGCGACTGCCGATTATGCGTGACAAACCACATCAGCAGCGCCGCCCCCAGCAGGGCCAGATAGATCAGGCGTCCAATATCGAAACTGTCCATGCGGTTCCCGGAAATCCCCTTAACCTTGTTAATATGGGGGCTTAAGATGCGAATCCAAAGGCCTTGAGGCCATCAAGAATAAACTGAACAGACAATGCAGCCAGCAGCATCCCAAGAAGCCGGGTCAACACGTTCAGCCCGGTTTTCCCCAAAAGCCGTGCCACGGCCCCTGATGAAAGATACATCACAAAAACCATTGCCAGAACGACCAGCATAACGCCGATGACAACCGCCAGACCCTGAATGCCGGGATGTTGACCGGCCAGCAGGATCATGGTGGCAATCGCACCGGGTCCTGCAATCAGTGGGATGCCCAGCGGAAACACCGACGGGTCCGGATGTTCTTCTTCTTCGGCACTGTTTTCACGACGTTTGGTCCGGCGTTCAAACAGCATGTCGAGCGCGGTCAGAAACAGAAGAACACCTCCCGCAACGCGAAACGCCTCCATCGAGATGCCGACAAAACCCAGCAACGCTTCGCCAAAGGCCGCGAACATGGCCAGAATGCCGCCTGCCGTCAGGCATGCGCGTATCGCGACAGAGCGGCGCGTGTGCCAATCCATGTTCTGGGTCAGGGCCACAAAAATCGGCGTTTGCGCCGGTGGATCAAGAACCACGAAAAGCGTTGTGAACGCAGTGATCAGAAATGCGGTGTCAATCACTCTTTGCTACTCTGTTGCAGATGTTTCAAAATTTTTAGGGCGTCTTCGGCCCGTCCGGAGGGAACATAAACATGATCGTGGTGATAGCCCGCAACCATGTTCGCCGGAATTCCGGCCTGTGCCAACACCCCTGAGACCGCAGCGGTCAGACCCACGCCTTCGAGCGAGGAGTGCACTTGAAGCGTGATACAACGCATAGCAACCGCCTCTTTTGGTGCGCAATGGAACGGAACGATTAAAGACAGACCTTCGGCCTCGACATAACTGGCGCGTGTCCCGTCGGGCCAGTCCATATCTTCGGGCCAGACCACAAATGCGAATTCGTCGGGTTGAATTTCGGGGTGCATTCCCGCGATCATCGCTTTGGTTTCAACAACGGGATCGCTCATACCGTTTCTGCCTGTTCCAGTCGCTCGGCAGCGGCGATCCAAAGCGCTTCTGCTTTTTGCATGGCCTCGACCACCTCGGCGAATTTGCGGTTCCAGGTTTCCAGATCGTTGATCTTGTCGTCCTCGTATAAAGCCGGGTCGGCCAGTTTTGCCGCGAGCTTGTCGTGCATCTCTGTCAGTTTCTGGACCCGGTCCTCGCATTTGCGCAGGTCCGCCCGCAGTGCCAGCATGGTATCGCGCGAGGTACGTTTGGGCTTCTCTGTTTGCGGCTTTTCTTTCACCGGCTTGTCACGCGCCAGCAAAAGGGCCCGGTAGGATTCAAGGTCACCGTCATAAGATTTGACCGTACCGTCCGAGACCAGCCACAACCGATCGGCAACAAGCGACAGAAGGTGCATGTCGTGGCTGACCAGCACGACAGCGCCGGAATAGGCGGTCAGTGCTTCGACCAGCGCCTCACGGCTTTCGATATCCAGATGGTTCGTCGGTTCATCGAGGATCAGCATATGCGGTGCGTCGATGGTGGCCAGCAGCAGCGACAGGCGTGCTTTTTGCCCACCCGACAGGCGGCCAACCTCGGTTTCCGCCTGTGCTGCGTTCAGGCCGAACCCCGCCAAACGCGAGCGCCACTTGCCCGGCGCCTCGTCCGGGCGCAGGCGGCGCAGGTGGTCCAGTGGCGTTTCGTTCACATAAAGCTCGTCCACCTGATGCTGAGCGAAATACCCGATGCGCAGCTTGTTGCTGCGGGTCATCTTGCCTGCCATCAGGGGCAGGCGGTCTGACAGCAGTTTGGACAGGGTCGATTTACCCTGACCGTTCTTGCCCAGCAGCGCGATGCGGTCATCCTGATCGATGCGCAGGTTCAGGCGGCGCAGTACTTCGGTTTCGCCATAACCCGTCACACCGCCTTCAATCTGGATGATCGGTGGCGACAGTTCCTCGGGCTCGGGGAAGGAAAACGCACGCAGCGCGGCCTCTTGCGGGGTTGAGACCAACTGGATGCGTTCAATCATCTTCAGGCGCGATTGGGCCTGTACGGCTTTTGACGCCTTGTAGCGGAAGCGATCCACAAAGCTTTGCAGGTGTGCGATGCGGGCCTTGGCCTTTGCATTCTCGGATTCCGCCTGCGCTAGACGTTCCGCCCGCCGTTCGGCGAATTTGTCATAAGGCACGGCGTAATAGGTGAGTTTGCGATCCTCCAGATGCAGGATCGACCCTACGGCGCGGTTCAGCAAGCCCCGGTCATGGCTGATGATTATGACCGTGTGCGGATATTTCGCCAGATAGCTTTCCAGCCACAGCGCGCCTTCGAGGTCCAGATAGTTGGTCGGTTCGTCCAACAGCAACAAATCCGGCTGCGAGAACAAAACCGCCGCCAAGGCCACTCGCATCCGCCAACCGCCCGAGAAATCCGAGCAGGGGCGCAACTGGTCTGCGTCGTCAAACCCCAACCCCTTGAGGATCGAGGCCGCGCGGGCCTCGGCCGACCAGGCGTCGATATCGGCCAGCCGCGTCTGGATTTCGGCAATTCGCGTGGGATCTGTTGCGTTGCCAGCCTCGGCCATCAGGGCGCTGCGTTCGGTATCAGCGGCCAGAACAGTGTCGATCAGCGAAACGTTGGACGAGGGGACCTCTTGCGCGACCCCGCCAATGCGGGCGCGCTTGGGGACCGAAATATTGCCCGATTCCAGCGCCAGTTCCCCGCGGATCAGGCGAAAAAGCGTGGTCTTTCCCGTGCCATTCCGGCCCACAAGGCCAACCTTGTGACCGTCTGGTATGGTTGCGCTGGCGCCATCAAACAATGGGCGGCCTTCAACGGCATAGGTGATGTCTTCGATCCGTAACATGGAGCGCTCTTAGCAGAGGTGTGATGCCGCCGCCAGCGGCTTGGCATTTTCAAGTGTCAAGCAATGTGTTAGCGCTGTCTCGTTTGCTTTTTGAAACGGGTTTCCACATGCGCGCGGCCCGGACGCCTCCATCCCTGATCACGTTGATCTTTGCTACGGCGCTGTCTGTACTGACGCTCAACATGTTCCTGCCGTCGCTGGCACATATGAGTGAAGATTTCGCTGTGGATTACGGTCTGATGAACCTGTCGGTCGCGGGGTATCTGGCGGTTTCGGCAGTATTGCAACTGATTATGGGCCCTTTATCGGATCGCTTTGGTCGCAGACCTATCCTTTTGATTTGTATATCAATATTTGTCCTTGCGTCGATCGGATGCACATTGGCTGAATCGATCTGGGTTTTTCTTGGCTTCCGTCTGCTTCAGGCTGCTGTTGTCGCGGGCTCGGTCCTGTCCAGCGCGTCGATCAGAGACCGTTACGCACCGAATGAGGCGGCAAGCAAACTCGGTTACGTCGCGATGGCCATGGCTTTGGCCCCGATGCTTGGGCCGATGTTGGGTGGGGCGCTGGATATGCTTTTCGGTTGGCGCTCGGGGTTTGTCCTGTACTCGTTGCTTGGGGCAGGGTTGCTGGTGCTGCTTTGGTTCGACATGGGCGAGACCAACACCAACCGCTCGTCCACATTTGGTGCCCAACTGCGCGAGTATCCCCATCTGTTCCGTGCCCGCAGGTTCTGGGGCTATGCCTTATGCGCAGCGTTTTCGATTGGAGGGTTCTACAGCTTTATCACCGGTGCGCCGCTGGTTGCTGCAGCGTGGTTCGACCTGAGCCCTGCAATGCTGGGGCTGGGGATTGGCATCATCACCGGCGGGTTCATGGTTGGCAATTTTGTCACCGGTCAGATTGCGGCCCGGACGCGCCTGACGACAATGATCTTGTCAGGGCGGATCGTGGCCTCGACCGGGCCGTTTTGTGGATTGATGCTGTTTCTCGCTGATCTGGGATCGGTCTGGGTCTTCTTCGGCTCGGCAATCTGTGTCGGCTTTGGCAACGGTTTGACCAATGCCAATGCCGCGGCTGGCGTCATGTCAGTACGCCCCGGACTGGCAGGAAGCGCGGCAGGGCTGTCGGGGGCAATGATCGTGGCTTTGGGCGCTGTTCTGACCTCAATGACCGGCGCGTTCGTTAGCCCCGAAAATGGGCCGTATCTGGTACTGGGCATGATGTGGGCGTGTAGCTTTGCTGGCTTACTGGCGGTGCTTTACGTCCGTCGACTGGACCGCGTCGACCCTTTGCCAGACACAATCTGAACTGCAAAGCCACGGGCAAGGCATCATTACACTTTTCATAGGCCAAAGACCATGATACCCGGCGCGCGATGGATTTCGGCGCGGGTCCCGCGTCACATTATAAGGAGAGGCCGACATGGCACTGGAACGCACATTCTCGATCATCAAACCCGATGCAACCCGCCGCAACCTGACCGGCAAAATCAACGCCAAGTTCGAAGAAGCTGGCCTGCGCATTGTGGCGCAAAAGCGCATTCACATGACCAAAGCTCAGGCTGGCAAGTTCTATGACGTTCATGCCGAACGTCCGTTCTATGACGAACTGTGCGAATTCATGTCGTCGGCTCCGGTTGTTGTTCAGGTTCTGGAAGGCGAAGGCGCCATTGCAAAGAACCGTGAAGTCATGGGCGCAACCAACCCTGCAGACGCAGCACCCGGCACCATCCGCGCCGAGTTCGCGGAATCGGTCGGTGAAAACTCGGTCCACGGTTCGGACGCTCCGGAAACCGCAGCGGTTGAAATCGCATATTTCTTCTCGGGCATTGAGCTGGTCGGCTAAGCCACAGCCATTGCTGACAGATTGGGGCCGCATCCTTGGTTGGGTGCGGCCTTGTTCGTTCAGACCTGCTTTAGGTCCTTTTGTGCAACACGAACTCCGATAGCGTCCAGATCTGCAATCATCTGGTTTTCGGGGGCAGCCGCGTTACCGGCTTTGATTGCGTCGAACCTTTCGCGCAGGGCTTTTTTCTCGTCGCCCTTGCAGTCGTTCCACGGCCGGCCCTGCAATCCCATCACCAGAACGTAATATCCGATGAAATGCGCCCTGGTGCCGGCGCGCAACAGGCGAGCATAGGCTTCGTCCGGCCCCAGTTCACGCAGCGCCTCGGCCGAATGAATACCAGCACGGGCGCAGGCCTGTTCAAAGGCGGGGCCAAGGTTTCGGATTGAAGATACTGGTTCGCTCATAGCGGTGTCTTACTTCGGCGCCCGGGGCCTGTCACCCCGTGAATACACTCGGTCGCAGTCATAATGCCTTGATGTCCTTTCGGGTTCCGCCGAGACTGAACAAGAAAACCCAGAATGGCGTTGGGGCAGCCCACCAAACAAAGGGGCGGGCGCGCAAATGACCGTTGAGAAACCTGTAAAGGGGTTTCTGAGTTTGAACTGGAAAGGCCTATCATGACCAGATCGTCAGGCGATCAGTTCATTTTCCCAGCGAAGTTTGACGAAACGGCACTGGCACATGCCATTGCCGGGTTTTCCCCAAAAGCTTCACCCGATAGTTCCGTCGCAGCTTTCGCATTGCTCGATTGTCACGATCAGTCATTGCGCGCCTCCGGTCGTGCTTTGATCCATACTGGCGGGATGTTGCACCTGCTGCGGAAGGATCATGGCCCTTTGTCTCAGCAATACTCGGGGTATCTGCGGTTTGCGCGGGACTTGCCAGAAGGGCCGGTTCAGAAGGCGCTGAACGACTTTCCTGAACTGCGGGCGCTGACGCAGATCGGTGTTGGGGAGATCAAGGTTCAGACCTTTGCCGTACTAGATGATCTGCAAAAGACAAAAGTCAGGGGAACTTTAACGTACATGTCGACGCCATCAGGGCAGGCGACTATTGTACGAATTCAGAAGTTGCGCGGGTACAAGAAGGCTTATCAGTCGGTCTGTTCCTCTATCGCCAGCATTACGGGCGGTGTTCATGATATTGAAACGCTCTATTCCAGCCTGGTTCCAGACATGGTTCCCTATCAGGCCAAGCCTGAATTGAAGATTGGTCAAGCAGAACCTTCCTGCGAAGTCGCTGCAAAAATCATTCAAACATATCTGCGGGTTGCGCGGCAAAACGAAGAGGGCGTGATCGCTGATATCGACACTGAGTTTTTGCACGATTACCGGGTATCGTTGCGCAAGATCAGGTCAGTGATCAGCCTGTTCAAGAGTGTGTTGTCCGTAGCCCAGACGGCCGAGCTGAAGCGGGTCTTTTCCGACCTCATGACCCGTACTGGACCTCTGCGTGATTTGGATGTCTACCTTCTGGAAAAAGACAAGTATTTCAATCTTATCCCGCCGAACCTTCACTCAGGACTGTCCGAGATGTTTGATCAGTTTCAAACGGATCGTACACAAGAGCAACTGCGCCTGTCACGCTGGTTGCGCAGCGCCGACTACACGACGTCCATGACCGACCTGACCGCAATGTTCGCAGGTTCAGATCACTTGGACCTTGGGCCAAACGCGCATCTCGGTGCGTATGACTATGCCTGCGCGCTGATCTGGAAGCGCTATCGCAAGGTGTGCAAACTGGCGCGCGGCATAAGCGACGATAAACCAGACAGGACGGTGCATGACCTTCGTATCGAATGCAAAAAACTAAGATATCTGATGGAATTGTTTGCCCCATTATTCGATTGGAATGGTTTGAAAATGATCCTTAAGCCATTGAAAAAACTTCAGGATAGTCTTGGTTTGTTCAACGACTATTCTGTTCAGCAAGATGCGTTGATGACCTTTGTTGCGTCTCGCGCCGATACGCAAGGCCGCGTGGACGCGCAGATCGGTTTGTCCGTGGGCGGCCTAATCGCTGTGCTTGATCAACACCAAAAGACGGAAAGAAAGCGCGTTGTCGCAAGTTTCCATCAGTTTGACGGGCAAGAAATCCGGCACATGTTCCGCAGTCTGTTTCACCACAAAAAGGAGTAAGGAATGAAAATCATTGCCTTTTACTGCAATAAGGGCGGTGTTGGACAAACCGAGACTTCCGTGAACCTTGCCTATGTCTGTGTGCAAACCGGTCGGCAGGTTTTGCTGTGCAATCGCGATTCTGGGGGTGCGTCTGGGGTCTGTTTTCGAGCCGCCGATGAGATCGTTGTTCCCGTCAGTCGCACAACCTTGACCGAGCGGTTATTTGGTCAACCGGTTAGCATTTTCGACAAACACAATATGCATCAGATAAGCTGCGGGCGTTCTTTTCAATGGCGCAGCATCGGGCCTTTGCCAGTACTTACGCAGATCGCGGCGCGGCTGGTACGGCATATCGGGTGCTGTTTGATAAGCTGGAAGAAAGAGTGGGGGCGCTCCGATGAGCACAGAAATAGAGCGCAAGTTTCTGGTGGCAAATTTACCGGACTTGAGCCGTGCAGAAAAAGCAGTGGTGCGTCAGGGGTACCTCACCGCGCCGGAGGACTCGACCGAATTGCGTCTGCGGCAAAAGAACGATGTGTTTTTCCTGACCTTAAAAGGAGGCGGTGATCTTGTACGTGTTGAGCGTGAGACAGAGATAACCCGGGACCAGTTTGAAACCTTCTGGCCGGAAACTCGAGGACGCCGGGTCGAGAAGGTACGTTACACGGATCAAATGCCGGACGGCCACCAGTTCGAGCTGGATGTTTTCTCAGGCGGCCTGGAACCCCTGTGTTTGGTTGAAGTTGAATTCCATACCAGTGAAGCCGCAAATGCCTATGTCCCACCGGATTGGTTCGGTGCGGAAGTCACAGGCGATAAACGGTATAAAAACACGATATTGGCGGTAAACGGACTGCCGGATTAACTCTGAATTGCCAGATTGATCGTGGTTTCCAGACCCGGGTCGCAGTTTCGGGCTGCGAATGTTCCGCCATGCATATGGGAAATCGCGGCAACCAGTGCGAGCCCCAATCCCGCGTTGCGTTCCGTCCGCGCCGGATCAAGCGTGACGAAGGGAAGCTGAAGGCGATCCAACTCTCCGGGCGGAACACCCGGACCACGGTCCCGAACCCGCAATTGGGCAAATCCGCCTTGGGTACCGATTGAGATCGTGATTGCGGTATCTGCCGGTGCATAGCGCATAGCGTTTTCCAGCAGATTGGAAAGAGCCTGCGAGAGGAGGGGCCGGTGCCCCTGAATGGCTGGGGCAGAGCCCGTAACCTCAAGACGGATGTCCTGATCCGCGGCCACCGGATCGTAAAGCTCTACGACATCGCCAACCAGTTGCTGCAAGTCAATGTCTTCGAATTGCTCGCGACCCAGACCAGCCTCGGCCCGCGAAATTTCGGTAAGCTGCCCCAAGACCCGCAAAACATGGTCGATTTCTCCCGTTGCCCGCGCAATGTCGATTTCGCGGTCCAGATCGCTTTTGCCGGGCTCGGAAAGGGATTCGACCCGTTGACGAAGGCGGGACAAAGGAGAGCGCAAATCATGTGCGATAGAGTTTGAGGTGGTGCGCAGATTACTGACCAGCTCTTCGATCCTGTCGAGCATGTTGTTCAGCGTTCCAGAGACCTGATCGAACTCGTCCCCGGTTCCGCGCAGGGGCATCCTTTTGGAAAGATCGCCGGAAACGATGTTTTCGGCTGTGCTTGCAATGTCCGACAGGCGTGAAAACACCAGGCGTGTGAACAGCCAGCCGGTGATCACGCTCAGAACAAATGCTATCCCTAGCGCCAGTGCCAGAGATCGGAACAATACACGGTCGAATTGTTGACGGGCCGCCGCATCCCGTCCCACCAGAAGGCGTTCGCCACCGGGCAGGCGGATCGATGCCGCCGAGATAGGCACCAGTTGGTCATTGTCAGCCCTGCGCAGCTCAAGGTCGACCCAACCGCTTCCGGCGGTCACATTGACCGGCCATGTTTTCAGGTTACCCACAAGCTTGACGCCTTGCCGATCCGCCAGAAGATACAGCGCGTCTCGGTCGGGCGCGCTTGGAAGACGGCGTTCGATCGCTGTGATCAGCCCGATCAGCCCGCGCCGTTCATATTCATCTGCAAGCCCGGTCAGTTCGGCGGACACGACTGATCGGGTCTCGGATTCGATGCTTCTGTTGGCCGTCACATAGACCAGTGCCAGCACGGACGCGGTCAGGAACGTGCTTAGCACCATGCTGGTGGCGACAAGTCTTGTTCGTGAATTATTAAGGGAAAGCCGAAGGTTATCCATCGGACATCATGTAACCTGCTCCGCGAACAGTTTCAATCAAAGGTGTGTCTCCGCCTTCATCCAACTGGCGGCGCAGCTTTGAGATGTGAACATCCACAACGTTGGTGTTCGGGTCGAAATGATAATCCCAGACGCCCTCAAGCAGCATGGTACGCGACACGACACGGTTCTTGCGGCGCAGAAAGAATTCAAGGATCTGGAATTCACGGGGCGTCAGCGTGATCTCATGGCCGTCCCGCGTAACCTTGCGGGTCAGAAGATCCATTTCAAGATCCTTGCAGGTCAGAGTCGGCGTTTCCTCGGATTCCTGCGGACGTCGCAACAGGGCTTCGATCCGTGCATGAAGTTCCTGAAACGAGAAGGGCTTGACCAGATAATCGTCGGCGCCTGATCGCAATCCTTTGACGCGCTCGTCCACTGCACTCATGGCCGTCAACATCAAGACCGGTGTTTTCAGCCCTGCTGCACGCAGGGATTTGATCAGGGACAGCCCGTCCAGACCGGGAAGCATCCTGTCCAGCACAATGGCGTCAAACCCGCCATCCGTTGCGTGGTACAATCCCTCGCGGCCATCAGCAGCCGTTTCGACAACATAGCCTTCTTCGCCAAACCCTTTGGCAATGAAATCCCTGGTGTCAGCGTCATCTTCGACGATCAACAGACGGCGGCTCATGATCTGGCTCCTTTTCCCTTGGGATTTAAACACATTATCCAAACAAAGCCCATGGAATGCAGAATATCTTGCCGGGTGCTGGGCACGCACCCGGCAAGCCCGACGGACAGCGGACAACTCAGGTCCGCCGGGTGAGGCGCGCGCCGGATCTCCCCATCAAGCGACGCGCGCATAGTGTTGGTCAGACCAATTCGACGGCAACGAAGATCTGGCTGCCGGCCCGATTGATCAATACCAGTGCCGGGTCCGTCTTTTCGCTGTCCAGTGCCGCCTTCAGCGCTTCGGGTGTGAACGTGTCTTGGTTGCCCAGTTTGACGATCACGTCACCACGTTGCAGACCCGCCCGAGCCGCAGGGCTGTCCGGTTGCAGGTCTGTGACGACCACACCTTCGACGGCTTTAGCGATACCTGCCTCGGCCCGCACCGTTTCGGTCAGGGGGGCCACGGTGACACCAAGCGACGTGCCTGCCGCCTCGGATTCGACAGGGGTGTCGGACTGGGCCGCCGCTACCTGATGCTGGC
The DNA here is from genome assembly GCF_056535125.1 of Ruegeria sp. O4. NCBI lineage: Bacteria > Pseudomonadati > Pseudomonadota > Alphaproteobacteria > Rhodobacterales > Roseobacteraceae > Ruegeria > Ruegeria sp. O4. Next base: position 107,659 of record NZ_JBQERO010000001.1, read on the forward strand.
CAACGGTCAAAGTGACCGTTTCCTGTTTGCCATCGCGCAGAATGGTCAAATTACTGGCGGTGCCGACCTTGGTTGTGCCCACCAGAATGGGCAGGTCACCACTGGAGTCTACGGCTTCGCCGTTGAAGGACAGGATAACATCGCCTTGTTCCAGAACTCCGTCTGCGGGGCTGTCGGCGACAACATCTGCCACCAGTGCACCCGAGGAGGCATCAATTCCCAGCGCCGCAGCAAGCTGCGGGCTGATATTCTGGATCGAAACACCCAGCCAACCACGGCTGACCTGCCCATCATCCTGCAGATCGGCTGCAATATGTTCAACGATGTTCGAGGTTACGGCAAATCCCAGCCCGACAGATCCGCCACTGGGGGAATATATGGCCGAGTTTACACCAATCACTTCGCCGGCCATGTTGAAAAGCGGGCCACCAGAGTTGCCCTTGTTGATGGCGGCGTCCGTTTGAATGAACTCGGCATAAGGCCCGTCCGAGATATTGCGACCTTTCGCCGATACAATGCCGGTAGTGACCGTCGAGCTCAAACCAAACGGGTTGCCGATCGCTACGACATCTTCGCCTACGCGGATTGCATCGCTGTCACCCAGTTCGACAGCTTGCAGGCCCGGGCCTGCATCAATCTTCAACACTGCGATGTCTGTCAGCGGGTCGGTGCCAACCACCTCGGCCTCAAATGTCCGGTCATCACTTAGGCGAACGGTTACAGTCGCGGCATTGTCCACCACATGGTGATTGGTGACGATATAACCGGCTTCATCCAGTACAAACCCTGACCCGAGCCCTTGTGCCGGCCCGCGTTGAGGCATGTTGAACCCTTCAGGCCCACCAAAGCGCTTGAAGAATTCCCCAAACGGATGACCGTCGAAATCAAAATTCTGCCCCTGTGCGGGGCTTGAGGCGGCCTTTTGTTCGGCAATGATGGTTACAACCGAAGGGGAAACGGATTCGACAAGATCGGCAAGCGCCTCATCCGCCATCGAAGGTAAAGCGGTTGTGGCCAGCATGGCTGCGCCCAATGCGCTGACCCCCATCCAGTTGGATGTGCGGGGAAGTAAAAGCGAAGATTTTCGGATGCTCATTTCTGTCTCCTGGTTTGATCACGCAATTTCCGTTGCGCGTTGAGACATGAGATGCACTGGCAGGATTGGGGTTTCCTGACTGATCAATTAATAAATCTTAATTTTGCCACAAAGCGGGTGTTTTGTGGCGAAGGACGTTGATCAGGATTCGCTGATTTAACCGGGTAGGTCGAAGGCGAATCGGAGGATTGTTGCCAAAACAGACGTCAAACTTTCAAAAAAGTTGAATTTTCATTGTTTTGTTGACAATGCTTTCACTGAACAGTGGGGAAAAATGCTGCTCTTCCAATGGTTGTGGGCGAGTCCGGGAGTCATCGGACTTGACGCTGTAACTTTGCTGACAGGCAGCTGAATGGGTGCATAAGTTTGCGCTTAATCCCGAATCGTTGATATGCGCACCGGACTTGGATCGCCTATAGGTTGAGCAAGCCCTGGGCTATGTTGCCTAAAAGCCAAATCGAGGTGCGCGAAATTAACCTATTCTTCCAATTTTACGTTGTTTCTAAGGATCGGATAAGTGAGGATGAAATTGCCCAAGTGAGGGGAAGCCAAAAGCGCTAGGGGGCGCTGGCGGCTAACTCAGTTACCGGAAGTTTTAGCGGCGTGTTAACGAGGGGGTCTTGTTTAGGTTTAGCTGCTAGGGAACCAGAGTGTCTTTAAGACCTATTGGTCAAACTTTTGGAATTGTGGAAAGTGGTAGTCTTGTATTGGGCACCGGCCCGGTCGATATCGACCGGGCCGTGTTTATTCAAGAAGTGCGCTTCTTACACCAAGCATCCCAATCTTCCGGCGTATCCAAATCCAAAACCGCGTTTTGACCGGGAAGTGGTTGCAGGAATACGCCACCCTGTTGTGACCGAACCACCGTCTGCGCGCCGTGATCGCCGTGCAATACCAAGAGCTGACTGAAAAGCGTCCGATCGAAGATCACCGGGTGCCCGGGCTTTCCATCTGCGGTTGTTCCGCGCCAGATTACATTGTCGGGATGTAATTGACGTGCATTCAAGATCGTTCTCAGATCAGCCTGGGTCAGGTCAGGTAAGTCGGCCAGCAAAACCATGACTGCGGGTGCGTCTACAGGAAGGTATTCTATGGCGGTGCGCAAACTGGCGTTCATTCCCTCTGCCGCGTCCGGAACCGGAACGGTCTGAACATCCAGTCCCGCAAGTGCGTCAAATCTTGGGTGTGGACGCGGTGGCAGGGCGACAAGGACAGGCGCCACACCACGCGCAAGGGTCGCCGTACGGGTCAGCAGTGGAATGCCGTCGATTTGCTGCAAAAGCTTGTCCAACCCGCCCATACGACTGGATTGACCGGCGGCAAGCAGGATGATTGGGATTTCGGTCATTGTGCCTCACTGCCGTCAGTCATGTGTGCTGTCATCCCCTCATGCGTGTGCCATCTGAGTCAAACAAAGGTGTCGAGATAACCTTCGCTTTGCGCATCTGCCCCAGAATCTCGATTTCAACCTCCAGACCATCTTCTATGCGCCCGGACGGAAGAAAGCCCATGGCGACGGATTTTTGCGCAAAATGAGAGTAGCCGCCCGAGGTACAGAACCCGACAACCGAACCATCCAGCCAGATCGGTTCATAGGCGTTGACGTCTGCATCGTATGTTTCAACTTCGAAGGCTGCCAGCTGGCGGGTGGTTCCGTTGGCCCGTTCTGCTTCCGCTGTATCGCGGCCGATGAAACGGGTGCTTTTGTTGAAAGCAATGAACCGGTCCAACCCCGTTTCTGCGGCGGTGTAATCTGGCGAATATTCCCGCATCCATGAGCCAAAGAACTTGTCTAGCCGCAGGCTCATCATTGCGCGCATTCCGAACGGAACAATGCCGTGGGGTTGTCCGGCCTCCCACAGCGTCCACCAAAGCTGACGCTGCGCTAAGGGGTCGCAATAGATTTCGTAACCAAGATCACCCGTATAGCTGACACGCTGAACGATACAGTCGGTCATGCCGACAGTCATCCGGCGCACGTTCAGGAAGTTGAAATCGGCCAAGTCGTCTCGGGTGCAGGCTGCCAGAACCTGCGTTGCCCTCGGGCCGGCAATCTGGAAGCCGTTCAACCGGTCGCTGACGTTTTCAATCCTCACGCCGTCCTGAGCGTTTTGCTGGAACCACCGCATGTGGAAGGCCTGACTGCCATAAGGCGCCGTAAGCTGGAAGTCGGTGTCAGTCAGGCAGGAAACGGTGAAATCACCGATTAGCTTGCCCTTGTGCGACAGCATCGGGGTCAAAGACAGCCGACCGGGTTTCGGAATGCGGCCAGCCATGATCCGGTCCAGCCAGTTCCGAGCATCGGGTCCGGTGATGCGGTATTTGCCGAAATTGTGGACTTCGTTGATACCCACAGCTTCACGCACCGCCCGCACTTCGCGCCTTGTCGCCGTGAACGCGTTCGAGCGGCGGAAGGATGGCGTTTCAAACCCCGGCTCATCTTCCTGAGCAAAATAGTTTGGGACCTCAAGGCCGTATTGCTGCCCCCAGACCGCGCCCAGCTCGCTGAAGATGTCATACATTGGTGTTGTGCGGTTGGCGCGCGCGGCAGGCAGTTCTTCGTTCGGATAGGCGACGCTGAAGCGTTTCTGATAATTCTCGATGACTTTGGGGCGGGTGTAACCTGGGCTGATCCAGTCTCCGAAGCGGGCAACATCCATGGCAAACACATCGCGCTCGGGCTCGCCTTCGATCATCCACTGCGCCAGCGTCAGGCCAACGCCGCCACCCTGACTGAACCCGGCCATGACACCGCAGGCCGACCAGTAGTTGCGCATTCCGGGTACAGGGCCGACCAGCGGGTTGCCATCAGGGGCAAAGGTAAACGGCCCATGGATCACCGATTTTATCCCAGCCTCAGCCAGCACAGGAAAGCGGCGATACGCGAATTCGATACTGTCGGTGATCTTTTCATAGTCATCGGGCAGCAACTCGTGCCCGAAATCCCAAGGGGTGCCGTCTACTGCCCAGGGCTTGCAGGGCTGTTCGTAGAACCCGATGCACAGGCCACGCCCTTCCTGCCTTAAATAGCTTTCACCTGCCGGATCCATGACGTGCGGATGCTCGCCACCCGCATCGATAATTGCTTCGATCTGTGGGATCGCGTCGGTGACAAGATATTGATGCTCCATCGGGTGCAGGGGAAAATAGACACCGGCCATGGCGCCAACTTCACGTGCCCAAAGCCCGCCTGCATTAACAATGTGTTCGGCATGGATTGTGCCCTTGTCGGTGACGACATCCCAGCTTCCATCGGGGCGCTGGTTGGTTTCACGCACCATACAATGGGTTTCAATTGTGGCACCGCCCATTCGCGCGGCCTTGGCATAGGCATGGGTGGTGCCTGAGGGGTCCAAATGTCCATCCAGCGGATCGTAAAGAGCACCGATAATTCCGTCGATATTTGTAATGGGCGCGATCTTTTTGATTTCTTCCGGGCCGACGATTTCTGTCTCAAGCCCCATGAACCGATGCTTGGCGCGTTCCGCCAGCAGCATATCAAACCGGTCCTGATTGTCGGCAAGTGTCACACCGCCCACATGGTGCAGGCCGCAGGACATGCCGGTGATCTGTTCCAGTTCTTTATACAGCCTGATCGTGTATCCCTGTAGCGCCGCCATGTTGGTGTCGCCGTTGAGGGTGTGAAACCCGCCTGCCGCATGCCAGGTCGATCCGCTGGTCAGTTCGGACCGTTCCAGCAACATGACGTCCGACCACCCGAGCTTGGTCAGGTGATAAAGAACCGAACATCCGACAACGCCGCCACCGATGACGGCCACCTGGCATGTGTTTTTCATCTGCTCCTCCATCTCTGGTAGGACGGTGCAGATCAACGATAAAGCATTCTGTCATACGAGCGACAGAGCGCGTCGTTTTTGTCTGGCGTCCAAACCCTATAAGGGCCGCACTTTCAGGGCTGTGATACGATTGCCTTCGCGTGCTGTAACCTCGAACCGGAAGCCATGGAACGAAAACACTTGCCCAACAACCGGGATCATCTGGGCTTCGTGGATGACCAGACCAGCAAGAGTGTTGGCTTCTTCATCCGGTAGCGACCAGTCCAGCGCACGATTGACATCGCGAATGGTCATAGCGCCTTCGACAAGGAATTGGCCATCATCCGTCCGCACGACCGGCACCTCTTCGGCGATATCGAACTCATCGGCGATTTCGCCCACGATTTCTTCCAGAATATCCTCAAGCGTGATCAGTCCACGCAATGAGCCGTATTCGTCCACCACTAGCGCAAAATGACCGTGCATTCGCAGAAACTCGCGCATCTGGTCATCCAGAGTTGTGGTCTCCGGAACGAAATAGGGGGCATTTGCGACCTTGCCGATATCGAAGCTGGCCAGCCGGTCGGTGCCGCCGTCGCTGCTGCCAGCCTGTGCATACATCGCGCGGAACAAGTCCTTGGCGTGAACAACGCCAACAATGTTCTCCTGCTCGTCCCTGAAAACAGGCAGACGAGTGTGAGGGCTTTCAAGGCATTGCCTCAGGATAGCTTCGGGTGGGGCGTTCGCATCGATCATTTCGATGTTGGAACGGTGGAGCATGATCTCTTCCACCGTGCGGTCGCCCAGATCCAGTGCGCCGAGGATGCGGTCGCGATCTTCTTTTTCGACAACCCCTTCCGAATGGCCCAGTTGCAGGGCGCCTGCGATTTCTTCGCGCACGGCCAGAATGTTGCTGTCAGGATCGATCTGAACTCCGAACAGGCGCAATACGCCACGCACTAACAAACGTACGGCCGCGACAACAGGCGAAAACACGGTCACGACCACGCTGATGATCGGCGCAACGGCCGCAGCGGCCTTTTCGGAATTGGTGATGGCGTATGTCTTGGGCAGCACTTCGGCAAAGATCAACACCAGAAAGGTCATGACCAGGGTCGCCAATGCCACACCGCTTTCGCCAAAAAGACGTGTGAACAACGCCGTCGCCAGTGACGCGGCCAGAATGTTGACGAGGTTGTTGCCCAGCAGAACCGACCCGATCAGACGTTCGTTGTCGTCGGTGATTTCTAGAGCCTTTTTGGCCCCGCGCGATCCCTTGTCGGCCTGAGCGCGCAGTTTCCCCCTAGATGAGGCGGTCAGCGCCGTTTCCGAGCCCGAGAAAAATCCGGACAGGATAAGCAGGAACAGGATAGCGCCGGTCGTAAACCAGAATGCGCCGTCGATCATAGAAGGTAAGGGTTCCATTGGTCCTTGATAGGTTTGTGTACTGCATCCGTTATGGGGACGTCGCCCCGCTGGATCAAGGTCTTAGCCCTTGTCCCCATTGCGGTCTTTGCTCAGCGGGTGATGTTGCAACACCAGTTCCGCCAGACGTTCATTCAGAACATGCGTATAGATTTCTGTCGTCGCTACGTCTGCATGGCCCAATAACGTCTGGATCGATCTCAGATCAGCGCCGTTGGCCAGCAGATGCGTAGCGAATGCATGGCGCAGCGTGTGTGGTGTGACTTTTTCAGAAGAAACACCGCCGCGTACAGCCAGCTCTTTCACCAGCAAAAAGAACCTGTGCCGTGTCAGATGACCGGACTTGCCGCGTGATGGGAACAGAAAGCGCGAGCGCTGAGCGCCTTTTTCCGCGGCCAGATCCTCGGCCTCGTCCCGCGCGGTCAGCCAAGCGGCCAAAGCATCCCGGGCCGGCGGCGACAAGGGGACCATTCGCTCCTTCCCCCCTTTTCCCAGCACCAGCAGCATCCGGGGGTCGCCACGGGCCGAGGAGACGGGCAGGGAGACAAGTTCAGTCACCCGCATTCCGGTGGCGTACAAAACCTCCATCAGGCAGGTGTTCCTCAGCCTGTCAGATTCGGTTCGCCCGGTTTTTCGGGCAGCCTCCAGCAAACGATCAACTTCGGGCACATCCAGCGTCTTGGGCAGCCGTTTCTGCCGGCCGGGACCTTTGATCTGAATGGCCGGGTTGGTCGCGCGCCAGCCTTCCTCGAACGCAAACCGGTACATCTGCTTGATAGCAGACAAACGCCGCGCGCGGGTCGAACGTGACAAGCCCTGTGCATCGCAGTCGATCAGGTAGGCTTCGATCAGGTCGCGATCTGCCTGATCAAATCCGGATTTCTTGCGGTCCAGCCATTCGGCAAAATCTTTCAGGTCGCGCCCATAAGCCAGCAGCGTATTGGTAGCCGCGCCAAGCTCTGCCGCCTGCGCCTGCAAGAACGTTGAAATCCACAGGGCGTCTGATGCCGGAGAGCCCATGATCAACGCTTTTGCAGGATCAAAAGGGACAGGGCCGCACGTCGCGCGGTGTCTTCCAACCCAACGCGCCGGAATGTTGCAATCGCCGCTGTCAGGTCCACCAGATTGCCCCGTGCGCCATGTGCAAACAGTTGCATGGCTTCAATAATGGCTTCGCCCAATTGACCGTTGGCCAGCAGCGCATCAATGTCGCCCGGCACAGGCGCTGCCCATTCAAACCCCTGAGCGACAGCATCAGCCAAAGGGGACGGGGACACCGCGCGCCCGGGGTCACCTTGTGCCAAAGCGGCAAGAAATCGGGTTGCGTTGGATGTGTCGGGCGCTGCCAAGGCGGCCTGTTCGTAAAGCCCCGACAGCATCAGAATACGCCAGCGCAGGATTTCGGTGGTGGCAACCGGCAATGTGACAGACGACAAGCGCTCGGCGAACAGTTCGGCAAACGGAACCTCAAGCCCGACACCGCGCATCTGTTGCCAGACCGGTTGCAAAGTCTTTCCGATCGCTTCCGCGTTCCCGGTGTCTAACGCGCTTTCAAAACGCTGAACGGCGGCCACCCGATCCCAGACAGCACCTGAGGCTGCCGGATCACGCTCGGTATAAAGGCCCAGCAGCTGATTGGGGGTTAATGCGCCAATACGGGTAAGCCGTTCCGCTGCTTCGATCTGTGCCTTCCAACCTACGACATCGCGCAGATCCGCATTGGCAAACGCCCGTGGCAGCGGAGCGGAGGGGAGTCGTTCGCCAATTGCCTCAAACAAACGGAACGTCAAGGGATCAGGGTTTTCCGGCTGCGGCAGGTAAGCTGCGCCTTCATACAGTTCCGGGCTGAGGAAACGGTCCAGAACCGCCAGATCCTCGGGTGGAAGGATTTCAAGCGCATGTGCCGCCTCAAGCGTCAGCGCAGCCGAAGCCCAATCCCCGCGGCGGGCCTTGCAAAAGATCTGAGCCGCATAGTCCTGCGAAAGATACGGTTCGGCAATAAGGGCGGTACAACTGCGATCCTCATCCCCGGTCAAGAGCGTCGCATCGAACCAGCGCTTGAACCGGTCCTGCGTGTCAGTGGGTCCGGCCAACTGAACAAGCGACTGCGCCGGATCAGCGGCACCCAGTTGCATCAACCGATCCAGCCGGGCCAGCAAAAGGGTTTCTTCGGCCAGAGGCCCCGACGGCGCGCGGGTTTCAGACAAGAGCAACGTGAACAACAAACGCTGCATGGCCGGGTTGTCACGCACGTGGACGTCGGCGATCAGTTCGGCCAGGCGATCCGCATCGCTGCCCTGCCAAAGGTCGACGGGCAGACCGGTGACAGAGGACGAAACAAGGCCCAGCGGCTGCGACAGTGCCTCAAGCGAAGTCACCTCAATTTCCGGCAATGCGCCATCTTGCGTAACCGGTGGTTCCAGCAGAACGGTTCCCGGCAGGTTTTCCGGCGGGTCTGTCAGCCATTCGATGGCGGATAAGGGTTCCTGCGCATGTGCCGACCCGGCCAGTGTGATTGCCAAAAGCAGTTGCTTAGTTGACATCCAGTACAACCGGCTCGCGAATTTCACTTTGAGGCGCAGAGAAATCCACACCAAAGAATGGGCCGACATAGGCATAGGCAACCAGCCCGATGAATGTCAGGCACAGAACATATATCAGGAATTTGATCAGACGGCTCATGGCGTCACGCTGCCTCAATTTTTGATTTTGACCAAGTTATAACTGGCATTTTTCCCAAGATCACGTCATTCACGGTGAAATGAGCGAAATTAAGCATAACACGCATTCAGCGGACGCGCAGACCCGATTTGATCTGCACAAAACCGTGGTTCTGGTGGGCATGATGGGGGCCGGCAAGACGGCCGTGGGCCGCGCTTTGGCCGCGCGTCTGGGTGTTCCCTTTCTGGATAGTGATGCCGAAATCGAATCAGCCGCCAACATGACCATCCCCGAAATCTTTGAGCGGGACGGGGAGCCGTTTTTTCGCACCAAGGAAACACAGGTCATCAGCCGCCTGCTGGACGAAAAAAAAGGCATCCTTTCAACGGGTGGCGGGGCGTTTCTTCAGCCCGACAACCGGCGTTTGATCACCTTGCGTGGGGCGTCTGTCTGGTTGCGGGCAGACCTGAAAGTTTTGTGGAGCCGAGTTCGCCACAAGGACACGCGCCCACTGCTGCGCACCGTTGATCCGTATGCGACATTGAAAGCCCTCTACGAGGCGCGTGTTCCGGTTTACGCCGAGGCGGATCTGATCGTGGATTCGGATGGCGAAACGTCGATCGAGAATATGGTGGACCGGGTTGTCGACGCCTTGTTGGCGCGCCCTGATGTTTTGGAAATCAGATAATGCATCAAACAGTACATGTGGAACTGGGTGACCGTTCGTATGACGTTGAGATCGGTCCGGATCTTCTGGCGCGAGCTGGCGAATGGATTGCACCGCTATTGGCGCGTCCCAAGGTGGCCGTCCTGACAGATGAAAATGTCGCTGATCTACATCTGGACTCGCTGCGTGCGGGTCTGAAAGTCGCCGGGATCGAAATGTCCGCGCTGGCCTTGCCCGCCGGCGAAGCGACCAAAAGCTGGCCTCATTTCGAACGCGCGGTTGAGTGGCTGTTGGCAGAAAAGGTTGAACGTAGGGACGTTGTTGTGGCCCTTGGTGGTGGGGTAATTGGTGATCTTGCAGGCTTTGCAGCGGCCGTCCTGCGCCGTGGTGTTCGGTTCGTGCAAATCCCCACGTCTTTGCTGGCGCAGGTCGACAGCTCCGTTGGGGGGAAAACAGGGATCAACGCCCTTCAGGGGAAGAACCTGATCGGCGCTTTTCATCAGCCATCGCTGGTTCTGGCAGATACATCTGTGTTGCAGACCATGACCCAGAGGGACTTTCTTTCAGGGTATGGCGAGGTGGTGAAATACGGCTTGCTTGGGGATGCGGAATTCTTTGAATGGCTTGAGGTGAACGGGCAAAGCGTCTCCTCGGGCGACATGGCCGCGCGTGTGCGTGCGGTAACCCGCTCGGTTCAGATGAAAGCCGATATCGTGGCCCGGGATGAAACCGAACAAGGTGACCGCGCCCTGCTGAATCTGGGGCACACCTTCTGCCATGCCTTGGAGGCCGCCACAGGTTATTCCGACCGTCTTTTGCATGGCGAGGGCGTGGCCATCGGCTGTGCACTTGCGTTCGAGCTTTCGTCCCGCCTTGGCCTGTGTTCGCAAGAAGACCCAAGCCGGGTTCGCGCGCATCTGCGGGCGATGGGCATGAAAACGGACCTGGCTGATATTCCCGGTGACTTGCCAAGTGCCGAGGTGCTGGTGGATCTGATGGGGCAGGACAAAAAGGTCGTGGACGGCCAGCTGCGGTTTATCCTGGCCCGCGGAATTGGTCAGGCTTTTGTGACCTCGGATGTGCCGAAGGATACGGTATTGTCGGTTCTGTCGGACGCGCTGGCCCCGGTGTGACGCAGGGGATTAACGGCCCTGAATAACCATCAGCTCGCCAATGTTTTCGCGGGTTATGTAACCAATCATGTGACCGCCATGGGTCAGAACTGCAATGGCTGGCGCCCCATTGTGCAGGTGTTCCAGCACGTCCTCAAGGCCGGTTGTCAGCAAGACTGCGGGAACGTTGGCATCCATGATCGAGGTCGCGGGCGCAGTTCTGGGCTGGTCGCTTGCCAGGGCAGTGAACAGGCGATCGCGTGTCACAAAACCCAGCAAAGTATGATTTGAGTCCAGTACCGGAAACTCGTGCTGAGTGGTGTGAATGACGGCTTGTGCCGCTGTGCTCAGCGTATCACTGGGAGAAAGTGCGTGAAACTCAGTGATCATCGCGTCACGGGCCAGAACACGACGAACCGCAGATCGCAAAGCGACTTCCTGGCTTTCTGCATTGGCTGCAAAGAACACAAATACGGCGATCAATACCAGAATTGGATTGCCGGAGCTCAGCCCTAGAAATCCAAACCCGATGGCGACAACCTGGCCACCAACGGCTGCAATTCGGGTGGCTTTGACACGATTCATGCGTAAACACAGAAGGGCGCGAAAGACGCGGCCTCCGTCCATTGGGAATGCCGGGATCAAGTTGAAGATGGCCAAAAGCAGATTGATATAGGCCAGCTTGTCCACAATCCTCACATTTGGTGACTCCAATTGCGCGAGGGTCTCAAGCGGCATCCCTGCGCCAAGCACGGCAAGGCCAATAAAGATTGCGATATTCACTGCCGGGCCCGCAAGCGCCACCAGAACCTCTTGCATGGGTTTTTCCGGCATTCTCTCAAGTCGGGCCAGGCCGCCGATGGGCAGAAGGGTGATGTCGGGGGTTTTGATACCATAGCGCCGCGCCATAAGGGCGTGACCGAACTCATGCGCGACAACGCAGGCAAACAGCGCCAGAACAAAGAGAAGGTTCTCTATCGCGGCTGGCATGCCACCGGCTGAGAACGCGGCAAAACCGACCCATGCAAGCAGCAGAAAAAAGGTGACATGGACCCTCAATTCGGACCCGAGCAATCGGCCGAGAGAGAAGGACCATGTCATGTTGTTTCTCCGTTTTACTTAGAACGGAATCTCGTCGTCGTCGATTCCGCCCGATGCAGGCGCCGGAGAGCTGGATGGACCGCCATAGGGGTCACCGTAACCGCCACCGGCCTGGCCGCCACCATAACCGCCGCCGCTGCCGCCACCGCCTTCACTACGACCGTCCAACAGGGTCAGTTCCCCGCGATAGGGGCGCAAGACAACCTCGGTCGTATAACGATCCTGACCGGACTGATCCTGCCATTTGCGGGTTTCCAGCTGGCCTTCGATATAAACCTTGCTGCCCTTGCGCAGATATTGCTCGGCGATGCGGGCCAGCGGTTCCGAGAAGATGGCAACCGAATGCCACTCTGTCCGTTCACGACGTTCACCCGTGTTGCGGTCTTTCCAGTTTTCCGAGGTGGCAATGCGCAGGTTGCACACTTTGCCACCGTTCTGGAACGACCGGACTTCGGGGTCGCGGCCAAGATTTCCCACCAGAATGACCTTGTTGACTGAACCCGCCATGTAAATCCTCGTTCTGTTCTGCGTAAATGCGCCGAATCTGGCGCAATGAGTTTCGTGAGACCCTATACGGCCTGCATCATGGTTGAAAACAGTTGATACAACACTGTCGAACAAGAGTCTTACTGTACTATTTACCAAGCTTTCATTTTTTGCGGGAATACCTATACTCCCACTGGTTTTGATCGAGCAGGATAAGCAAAGATGCGTTCTTGGGTTGCTGGGTTTTCCGTTGCCTGCCTTGTATTGGCCGTTGCGCCGGTGCAGGCACAAACATTGTCCAGCAAAAGCCGCAAGGATATTTTCCTGAAACAGGCGAAGGTTCTGGATTCTCGTGCGGCAACCCAGTACCGCGACTCGGCCCGGCTGAAACCCAAAACAACGCGCGATCAGGTCAGCAAACGATATTCAGGAAAATATCGCGGAGAATATCTGGAAATCGCGCGGCGTGTTGCCCGCCTTCACAACATTCCTGAAGATCTGTTTTTGCGTCTCGTGCAGCAGGAAAGTGGATGGAACCCTCAGGCGAAGTCACATAAAGGTGCGTTAGGATTGGCGCAGCTTATGCCACAAACGGCTGAGCTTTTGGGCGTAAACCCGCATGATCCCAAGCAGAACCTCGAAGGCGGTGCCAGATATCTGTCCTGGCAGTACCGCAAGTTCAAATCGTGGCCTTTGGCGCTGGCGGCCTATAACGCGGGACCTGATGCGGTTGAAAAGCATGGTGGTATCCCGCCGTACAAGGAAACCCAGAACTACGTGAAGGTTATCTGGGGCGGCTGAAACCGATGCTGCGCCGCAGAGTGTCGTATTCTTGATTCAGTGTAACGCCTGCAACTAACCTGACAGGGTATCGCCCAGTAACTGGTGAGGCCCCTTATGCCTGCTGATCATCCGCAGATTCCCAAAGAAACGCTGGCAAACTGGCAGCAGCTTGTTGATCTGGTCGCAGAACTGGCCGACGTGCCCGCAAGCCTGATCATGAAAACCGACGCGCCGGATCATGCGGTTTTGATCACATCCGATCACCCCGAGAATCCATATCCGGTCGGTCTGAGTTTCCAGTTGAACCCCAAGCTATATTGCCAGGGTGTTCTGGAGCGTGACGGAGAATTGGTGGTCGAGGACGCCAAATGTGATCCGGTTTGGGCGGACAACGACGACCTGGAACACGGAATGACCTTTTACATCGGCTTACCGCTGAAATGGCCCGATGGCTCGGTGTTTGGCACAATCTGTGTTCTGGACCGTAAACAGAACCGGCGGGCCTTGTTGTTCCGAGAGGGGCTGGCGCAGTTCGCGCGCATGGTCGAGTCGGATTTGGCTTTGTTGCAAGAGGTTTATCTGAGACGCGCGTTGGAGGAGAAACTGAACGAAACACTTGCCCAGCTTGAAACGCGTGTTTCGGATCGAACCCGAGAGTTGCAGGAGACGAACACAGCGTTGCGCGTATTGCTCTCAAGTCTCGACGATGACCGCAAGAACCGGGATCACGAAATCGTCGAGCAGGTTCGAAGCAGAGTTTTGCCGTATCTTGAAAAGGTTCGGGCGCAGCTTTCCGGCGACGAGGCGCAATTTGTCTATCTTGAGCTGGCCGAAAAGAACCTGAACGAGATCACATCTTCGCTGTCTGACAAGTTGACGGATGCCTTCGCGGCAATGACCCCGACCGAAATGGAAATTGCACAGATGGTCATGTTTGGGAAAACCACAAAGGACATTGCCAAGGCCCTGTCCCGAGAGACGTCGACAATCGATTTTCACCGCAACAACATTCGTCGAAAACTAGGACTTGAGGGACGGGATCAAAACCTGCGCAGTCATTTGCTCTCGATTTCGTGAATGCCGAATATGGGGATTGCCCCCATATTTCACCCCCATTTTTTCGGTCTGAGCCGATGTGCTTTGGCTTGTTACCCTCTGGGTTGAGGTGCGGAAAAACGGCGCACGTCCAACAGAGAGGTACAAAGATATGGATCGCAAGGATCTGAAACCGACCATCCTGAAAGGGGACAGGGATCATCTGGCACCGGGGCTGTCTCGGCGGTCATTTTTCATGGCGGCAGGTGCCGCCGGTGTTGGCGCGACAGCTTCAGTGCTGGGCGCGAAACCGGTCGAGGCGCAATCGCAGGCGTGGTTGCAACCAGGGAACAATAACCATGTGATCGACCTGCAGGGATCGACGGGGCAGGCAAGTGCCGGAGTTGTCGGTATCGATTATTATGGCCATTGCGCCATCAAGATCACCTCGCCCAACGGCGCAACGGTCCTGTTCGACCCCTGGCGTGATGACCCGTCGGGCGCGTGGGGGCTTTGGTTCCGCAATGAGTTCCCCCAGATCCCGGTAGACATTACCCTGTCGACCCACGCGCATTTCGATCACGACGCGATCGAACGCCCAAGTTCGACCATGGTGCTGGACAGGATGGTGGGCAATTTCGAGTTCGCCGATATCAAGATCACTGGTTTTGCAGATAAACATGCCTGCGTAGCGCCGGGCTGGTACAACTGGACAAATGCACTGGCCGAATTTGGGGTCGAAGCCTGTCCGCCGAACAATGTGGGTCATATGGATATGGTGGTCTATCTGGTGGAAACAGGTGGCATTCGTACGCTGATCTGGGGTGACAATCGCCATAACCCGCCGCAGGAGTTTTGGGACGCCGTCGGACAGGTCGATGTTCTGACCCTACCGGTAGACGGGTCGCAACATATCCTGAGCTTCGATCAGGGTAATGACATCGTGGCCAAGCTAAAGCCCAAGATCATTATCCCAACTCATTACCTGAACGAAGTTACGTCTTACACGCTGACCACGCTGCAATCAGCAGACGAGTGGGTAAAGGGACAGCAAAGCTATCAGATGCTTGACAGTGCCAGCCTGAAACTGGAGGCCGGAGAGATTGCTGGTATGAACCAGGAGTTCATGCATTTCGGCAACAATGTCATGACCGGCTGAGAGTCTTACAGGGAACCACCACTCACAGGCGCCGCCAGTTTCCTCGTGAAACGCGGCGCTCACAGAAAGGGCCGGTCAACGACCGGCCCTTTCCAATGAAGATCCGCAAACCTATTCGGCCGCGACTTTGATTACTGGCTGCATCCGTGCCAGCACCTCTTCGGACAAGTGGCACTTCACCTGATGCCCCTCGGCCAATGTCTGCACAGGCGGCACATGCGACTCACAGCGCCCATCTGGCACTTCGGATTTCCAGCGACACCGTGTCTGGAACGGGCATCCCGGTGGTGGGTTCATGGCCGAAGGAATATCACCTTCCAGTACGATGTGCTGCTTTTCGACCGATGTATCGGCGATGGGAACAGCACTCAGCAGCGCTTCGGTATA
Source organism: Ruegeria sp. O4 (assembly GCF_056535125.1). NCBI lineage: Bacteria > Pseudomonadati > Pseudomonadota > Alphaproteobacteria > Rhodobacterales > Roseobacteraceae > Ruegeria > Ruegeria sp. O4. The sequence continues at coordinate 123,347 of NZ_JBQERO010000001.1, forward strand.
AGGGTGGTAGGGGGGTGCAAAAACCTGATCAGTTGTGCCCAGCTCGACCACGTGGCCCAGATACATCACCATTACCCGGTCGCTGAGGTATCGCACGATGGAAAGGTCATGGCTGATGAACAGCAACGTGGTTTTGTGCTCGCGCTGAATTTCCATCAGCAGGTCGGTCACCGCAGCTTGCACCGAAACGTCCAGCGCCGATACGGGCTCGTCGGCTACCACGATGCGCGCATCGCCAGCAAAGGCGCGCGCGATACCTACGCGCTGCTTCTGGCCACCCGACAGCTGACGCGGCATCCTGTCGGCAAAGGCGCGCGGCAGCTTCACCAGATCCAGCAGCTCCAGCATCCGCTTCTTGCGCTCAGCCTCAGAATTGCCAACACCGAAGATTTCCAATGCCCGGATGATCTGGCGCCCAACGGTCATCGACGGGTTCAGCGTGTCGAACGGGTTCTGAAACACCATCTGAACTTCACCAACGGTCTTTGCGTCGCGCTCTTCTATGGGCACCTGTTCGATATTGCGGTTGTCCAGAAGAATCTGCCCGTCCGTGGCCGTCTCAAGACCCATGAGAACTTTGGCAAAGGTGGACTTGCCGCAACCGGATTCGCCCACAATGGCCAACGTCTCGGATTCATGCGCCTCGAAACTGAGCGTTTCGTTTGCCTTCACAACCTTCTTTTCGCCACCGCCGAACAGGGCATTTGCTGCAACCTCATAGTATTTCTTGAGGTTGTCCATCTTCAGAACGACCCTGCCGATCTCACCTTTCTCTTTCTGTTCACCCACCGTGATTGGTGCGTTCCAGTCAATCTCTTTGAATTTAAGGCAACGGGTATGGTGCCGGTCATTTCCGGGCACCGCCTCCATCAGGATGTCCTTGGCGTCACAGCGACCTTCTTCGAAATAGTCGCAGCGCGGACCGAAGTTACAACCAGGGGGCCGCTCATGGGGTAGGGGAAAGTTCCCCGGTATAGCCACCAGCGGACGCGAATTCTTGTCGGCCCCCGGCAGCGGGATCGACCGGAACAGGGCCTGCGTGTAAGGATGCTGCATCTCGTCAAACACATCCTTGATCGAGCCGCGCTCGACCGCCTCACCCGAATACATCACGCAAAGCCGGTCACAGGTTTCCAGAACCAGCCCGAGGTTGTGCGAAATGAACAGCATCGAGGTGCCGTATTTCTTGCCCAGATCCTTCACCAGCTCGACCACGGCAGCCTCAACCGTCACGTCAAGTGCCGTTGTTGGTTCGTCAAGGATCAGCAGCGCCGGTTTCGACATCAAGGCCATCGCGATCACGATGCGCTGCTGTTGACCGCCTGACAGCTGGTGCGGGAACGAGTTGAGCATTCGCTCGGGGTCCGGCAAGCGCACATCGGTGACAACTTCCAGCGCGCGCGAATACGCTTCTTCCGCGCTGACGCCCTCGTGAATCATGGGCACTTCCATCAGCTGCTTACCGATCTTCATTGCCGGGTTCAGTGAGGCCATCGGCTCCTGATAGATCATCGCGATCTCATTGCCGCGTATGTCGCGCAATTCGTCTGAACTCATTTCCGCCAGATCACGACCCTTGAACTTGATCGTACCACCAACGATGCGACCGTTTTTGCCAAGGTCCTGCATGACACCTAGCGCCACCGTGGATTTGCCGCAACCGGATTCACCGACCAGACCAACAGCTTCACCGGGTTGCACACTGACAGAGAAATCCATCACGGCCGGAATTTCCCGCAGGCGGGTAAAGAAGGAAATCGACAGCTTGTCGATCTCAAGGATCGGGCCGTCATAATCCGCCATCTTGCTCATCTTGTATCTCCTCGCCAGATAGACGGGATCCTCTTTATCTGGCTAAAAATGTCTCGGGGGGTCCGGGGGGCTGGCCCCCCGGTCGCTTTCACATCAGTCTTTCAGACTTTCTTCGCGCAACCCGTCGGCCAGCAGGTTCAGACCCAGAACCAGCGTCAACAAGGCCAGCGCGGGTGGCAGAGCAGGGTGCAGGTAGATCGACAAAAGCTTGCGCCCCTCGTTGATCGTCGACCCCCAGTCAGGGCTTTCAGGTGGCAGGCCCAGACCAAAGAAACCTAAGGTTCCCAGTAGGATGGTGGTATAGCCAATACGCAGACAGAAATCGACGATCAGCGGGCCGCGCGCGTTGGGTAGGATTTCCCACAACATGATGTACCACGGACCTTCGCCACGGGTTTGTGCTGCCGCCACGTAGTCCCGTGTTTTGATGTCCAGCGCCAGTCCGCGCACGATGCGGAACACGGTCGGCGAATTCACAAAGACCACCGAGACAAAGACCACCAGAATACCGCCTGGAATATCGAACAGATCCAGATAGGTCGGCAGCCCCCAGATACGATAGGCGTCGGTATTGATGATGTAGCCACCGGTCGAAATCAGAGACAGGTAGAACCAACCCGCTACCCCCAAAACTCCGATCAGCAGCGGTGTTCGGAAGTTCGGTCTGGTATAGTAGCGTGAGTTCAGCAGCACACCTAGGAAGATGATCGGGAATACGAACAAGACGGCCGCCATATAGTTCGGTACACCGGTCGCAACGATCTCGGGCGTGACCAGCAGATAGAACAGCAGGATCACCGGGAAGGCCAGGATCAGGTTCGCAAGGAACGACAGCAAAGTATCCAGCCGACCACCATAATAGCCTGCCGGAAGACCCAGCGTGATGCCAACCATGAAGGCAAACATCGTGGCAAGCGGGGCGATCTGAACAACAATCCATGCCCCTTTGACCATGCGGCTGAACACATCGCGCGCCAGATTGTCGCCACCCAGCAGATACCAGGCGTATTGACCGTCCTCTAGATTGGAAAGTGGCGTACCTGGCACTTTGTTCTTCATGCCCGAAACCTGCGACAGCGGGTCATGCGTGACGATCAAATCCATCGCGCCGAATACTCCGGTGAAAACCCAGAACATTACAAGGCCAAAGCCGATCATGCCGATGGGACTGTCAAACAGTTTGCCGTAGAGGCCAAGCTTGCGTTTGAAAGCGATCGACATGGCATAAAGGATGATCAACGACACCCATACGGGCAAAAACTGCTGGGACATGGCGCCAATAATCCCGGCGCTTGTGCCCATTAGTACGCCCAGTACGATATAGGCGAGCGCGATTCCGACACTGGCCAAGAAACTGTAGCGCAGTGCAAGTTGTATCAGTGTCCGCAGGCCCGAGCTTGAGCTCAACGTACCGTCCGGGTTCACCGTCATCTGGTCTTCGGGCAGCACGATGCTGGCCAGCATCCAGACGGCAATTGACAAGACCATTAGCGCAAGGCCAAGGGCAAAAAGCGGGTTCAGGAAGGCGATAGAGCCGGTCCAGGTAAGTGGTTCCATGATCTAACCCTCCTTAAGAAATGCGGATGCGCGGGTTGAGGTAGACATAGCCGATATCCGAAATCAGCTGGGTCACCAGCACCACAAAGACCGACACGACCGAAATCGCCAGCAACAGCTGAATGTCGTTATTGCCTGCGGCCTGAACCAGCGCCCAGCCGAAGCCCTTGTAGTTGAACAGGGTCTCGACGATCACTACACCATTCAGCAGCCAGGGGAACTGCAGCATGATGACGGTGAACGGTGCGATCAGCGCGTTACGCAACGCGTGCTTCATGACGATATTCGGGAACGAGACACCCTTAAGGCGCGCGGTGCGGATATATTGCGCCGTCATCACTTCGGTCATCGAGGCGCGGGTCATCCGTGCAATATAGCCCATCCCATAAAGCGCAATGGTCAGGACCGGCAGGAAGAAGTTCTCAAAGGTCGGGTTCTCCATCGCTTGCGTGGCCGTGCCTTTGAACCACTTCAAACCAACTGCGGATGAGGTGAAGATCGCGATAAAGATCACGCCCGAGACATATTCCGGCGTCGCCGTCGTTGTGATGGCGAAGGTCGACAACGTCCTGTCAGTGGCAGATCCTTCTTTCATTCCTGCCAAAACACCAAGGATCAACGCAGACGGAACCATCAGCAACATGACCCAGAGCATCAGACGACCAGTCAGAGCCAACCGGTTCCCAACAACGGTGGAAACCTCTTCCTTGAAGACAGTCGAATAGCCCCAATACCCTTGCAGGATTCCGCAGAAATTCGGAGATTCTTCGGCGGTTTTGCCCGGCAGAATGCATCTTCCCTGAACGGTTCCGTCTTCATTCGTGTAACGATAAGAGGGCAGGACACCCAGCCATTCGCCGTATTTTATCGGAGTGGATTGGAGGTAACCATTTTTGCTCAGGTAGCTCTCAACCTGTTCATCCGACATCCGAAAGTTGCCCTGCGTTTTCGCCAGCTTCTCGAGGTTAGGATAGAGGTTGGTTAAGAAGAAAACCAGGAATGTCAGACACAATGCCGTCAACAGCATGATGCCAACGCGCCTTAGAATGAAAAGTCCCATATTTGCCCCTGTGGGTCGGCTAGCGCGGGTTTCATGGAACGCCACGCTTAGCTGTTATTATTTGTTCGTCGCATTCAGGACGAAGAGGCCGCGCCGGGGTGGCGCGGCCTTTTGCTTTTTCGCTCAGGACGTGAAGCCGAACTTATAAAGCTGCGGCAGGTCAGCGATATGCTTTTCAACACCTACCAAATTGTCGCGGTGATGGCGCATCGCTGTCCGCCAGTAAGGCTGGATCGTAACACCTTCGTCGATCATGATCGCCTGCAGTTTGGCCATTACTTCGCGGCGCTTATCTACGTCGGCGATCGAGTTCGCTTCGGACAGCAGGGCGTCGAACTCTGCATTGGCGAAACCTGATTCATTCCAGGCAACGCCTGACTTGTAGGCCAGCGCCAGAACCTGCGTACCCAATGGGCGGTGGTTCCAGTTCGTCGACGAGAAGGCGTATTTCGTCCAGTCGTTCCAGAAGGTCGATCCCGGCAGAACTGTATGCTTGGCCTTGATACCCGCGTCGTTCAGTTGCGCTACAACCGCTGCCGTAGTGTTACGGCGCCAGTCATCGTCGATCGATTGAACTTCGTGCTCAAAGTCACCCATACCCGCTTCATCCATCAGGGCTTTCGCCCCGGCAGGATCGTACGGGATGCGAGTCACGGCCGAGTCATGTTCGGGGTGCATCGGCCCGACATGGCAGTTGTCAGCCGGAATGCCGTAGCCTGACATGCCCAGCTCCAGGCACACTTCGTTGTCCACCGCCATGGCCAAAGCCTGACGAACGCGCTTGTCGCCGTAGATCTTGTTGCCGTTTTCGTCTTCGGCCAACTGGTTCGGGCGGATAACGATGGTGAAGCCCGACGGGATTTCCGAGCGCACAAGCCCAATTCCGTCGAAGATGTCGACGAATTCGCCAACAGATTCCCAGTTCATGTCGATCTCTTCGGCCTCATAAGCCGCAAGGAATGCAGCCGGGTCAGTGCCGTAGTCGATGAACTCGATGCGGTCGATATAGCCGCCTTTTCCGGCCTCATATCCCCACCAGTCGAAGCCTTCGTTGCGCACCAGCACGCCTTTAACGCCAACTTCGTGGCTGTCAGGCAGCATGAAACCTGTGCCGACCGGGTTTGAAAGCATGTCGTTCGCATCGAAGCTGCTATGAACGATAGGAGCGGGATAGTCCGCCATGCCCGGGATGATCGTGATGTCAGGCGCGTTGCACTTCAGTTTGACAGTATGGGAGTCGACAACGGTGATTGCGCCGTCCGCAGCTTTCTGAGTGCTTTCGTCGATAAGCGACGCCATACGCGATGCCATCGAGTTGCCTTCCAGACCAGCGTCACACCATCCTTCGATGTTGCGGGCCACGTCTTCGGCTGTGAAGTCATCGCCATTGTTCCACTTTACGCCCTTGCGAACGTTCAATGTGTATTCGGTGGCGTCGGCGTTGGCTTCCCAGCTTTCCAGCAGCATTGGCTTGAACGAGCCGTCGTTGTTGTATTCGACGAGGTACTCAAGCCAGCCTGCTGTGAAAGTGGCAATTTGCGTCCAGTCATAAGTTCGCGGATCTTTAAGCGCGCGCACTTCCATCTGATAGCGGATGGTTCCACCGCGTTGCGGCTCTTGCGCCGCCGCAGGTGATTGCAGACCGATCAAACCATAGGCCGTCGGTACCGCGACACCCAGCGCCGTTGCGCGGACCAGAAATTCCCGGCGGCTAAGCTTGCCGTCACGGTATTCCTGCGCGTGCATCTCGGCCGCCCAGTGCACCTTGTCTGTGGTGATTGCCGTATTGGTCATAAATGTCTCCCTGTGACATTGATTTTGTTGATTTGTTCTTGTTCTAAGCGACACGGGCTTGTCCGGTCGAAAGAAAGAAGGATTCCGGTTTTTGGACTCTGTGCATCCCCATGCCGCCATTCGGCACCAGAAATCACTCAACGTCAACGTTCGGAATCGACATAAAATGCACAAAAGCGACGTTCCCGCAGTGTTGATATTTCAGTACGGATTTTGTCATGTGGCGCCCCGCAAGAAGAAACCCTTGCGGAGATTCTGCGTCAAATCACTGATAACAGACGAAAAACCAGTTAGTTTCCGTTGATCTGTTTGCTTTCGGTGTCATATCCTGTGGAATGAACAACTCCAGATATCACTTTGAGAAATCAACGTGATTCCATGTTTTCATTCTTGCCCGAAACCACGTGCGTTGACGTTTGGCAAATTGCCGGGTCGAGATTGTGGCCCGTTCACGGGCCTGATCCAAAGTCAGTGTTCCATCCAGATAGGCCATAAGCTCTGGCACACCAATGGCTTTGCAGGCGGGAAGAGCGGGGTCGAAACGATCCCGCATGGCGCGTACTTCGTCGATTGCTCCCAATTCAAGCATCTGATTAAAACGGCGCTCGATCCGATCCAGAAGCCACGCTTTGTCGACGTCAAAAACGATAGGAACCGCATCATTGAGCCGTAAAATTGGCGGTGGCGTATCGGCCTGCCAAGATAACAGGCTGCGCCCCGTGGCACGCTGCACTTCCCAAGCGCGCTGCACGCGCGCGCGGTTCTGTGTATCCAGGCCAGCCAAAGTCTGTTCGTCAACCCCGGCGACAAGCTCGGCAACGGTCAGCAAGTCTGCTTCGGCCCGCACCTGCACCGGAGTTGCGGGGATCTCGGCCATGCCTTGGGTCAGGGCCGAGAAATACAATCCTGTCCCGCCGACAATGATTGGCCGCTGGCCCCCGGTCAGCAGTGGCACCACTTCTCGCAGCCAGTGACCGGCCGAATACTCCTGATCATAGGCGATGTGACCATAGAGCAGATGCGGTACGCGTGCTTCTTCTTCGGCAGATGGTCGGGCCGAAATCACGCGCCAACAATCATAAACCTGACTTGCATCGGCATTGACGATGACCCCGCCATGCCGTTCGGCGATCTCCAGCGCCAGCGCTGATTTCCCGGATGCAGTCGGCCCTGCAATCAGGACAGGTTTGTCATCGGGAATAGGGGGCAATTGCCGAAATATCGCGTCTGTTGATCGCCGGGTCATATGCGGTTGCCTCAATCCTCACCAACCGCATTGAACCTGCGGAGCTTTTGCTTCATTTTGCGCCGGAAATTAACCCCGTGCCAGCCCGGAGCGCAACATGAGCCTTTCCCCGTCTTCTGAAACTGCCGAAACCCCGAAAACCACATACAAACGTGTCATGTTGAAAATTTCAGGAGAGGCATTGATGGGGGATCAGGGCTTTGGCCTGCACCCGCCGACAGTTCAACGCATCGCGCAAGAGGTGAAATCGGTTCACGATCTGGGCGTTGAGATCTGCATGGTTATCGGTGGCGGAAACATTTTCCGGGGCCTGAGTGGATCTGCTCAGGGTATGGAGCGGACGACAGCAGACTATATGGGGATGTTGGCCACGGTGATGAACGCACTGGGTATGCAATCTGCCCTGGAAGAGATTGGGGTGTTCACCAGGGTCATTTCGGCCATTCGCATGGATGAAGTGTGCGAGCCGTATATCCGCCGCCGCGCCGTACGACACCTTGAAAAGAAAAGGGTTTGCATCTTTGCGGCCGGCACCGGCAACCCGTATTTCACCACCGACACCGCGGCGACCTTGCGCGCCAATGAAATGGCGTGTGAGGCGATTTTCATGGGCAAGAACGGTGTCGACGGCGTCTACGACAAGGATCCCAAACAACATGCCGACGCGGTGCGTTATGACACGGTCACCTATGACGACGTTCTAGCCAAGCGGTTGCGGGTCATGGATGCGTCAGCCATCGCGCTGGCGCGTGACAACAACCTGCCTCTGATCGTCTTTGGTCTGGATGAGCCCGGAGGTTTCCGTGGTATTCTTGCAGGCGAGGGGACATATACCAAAGTTCAGGGTTGAGGCCCGAACGAGACCTGCCCCAGAGTGTTAGAAATTCAGCCCCGGCAACCCCGCCGGGCTTTTTCTTTTGCTTCAGCTTGACGGTCGCGGATGGTGCTGTCTAAGTAGCGTTGTCCTTCCGAAGTGAAGGGCTGCCCGGTGTTTCGTCAGCTCATGGCGCAAGCACAGGCTGGGCTGGAAGACCTGCCATGATTTCTGAGATGTCCGGAAACATGAGCGGGCATCTTGTTGATATGACAGCACAACTAAGGAGCAATGAGGCATGAGCTCTCTGGATATCAATTTCGTTCGGGCACAGTTTCCGGCTTTTTCCGAACCCAGCCTGAAAGGACAGGCGTTTTTTGAGAATGCGGGCGGGTCATATACCTGCAAGCCGGTGATCGACCGGTTGACGCGGTTCTATACGCAGCGAAAGGTTCAGCCCTACGCCCCTTATGAGGCCAGCCGTCTTGCAGGTGCCGAGATGGATGAGGCACGCGTGCGCATGGCCGCCATCCTGGGTGTTGAAACCGATGAGCTGAGCTTTGGCCCTTCGACGACACAGAATACCTATGTTTTGGCACAGGCGTTCAGGCAATGGATGAAACCTGGCGAGGCGATTGTCGTGACCAATCAGGATCACGAGGCAAATTCGGGCCCATGGCGTCGTCTGGCCGAGGCAGGGATTGAAGTGCGGGAGTGGCAGATCGATCCTGAAACCGGATCACTGAACCCGCAGGATCTGGAAAATATGCTGGACGAAAAAGTGCGTCTGGTCTGTTTCCCGCATTGTTCCAATGTCGTTGGAGAGATTAACCCGGTCACCGAGATCACTGCGATTGCCCACGCGGCTGGTGCATTTGTCTGCGTGGACGGCGTATCTTACGCCCCGCATGGGTTTCCGAATGTTGGCGATTTGGGGCCGGATATCTATCTGTTTTCAGCCTATAAAACTTTTGGCCCGCATCAAGGCTGCATGGTCATTCGCCGAACACTGGGAGAGTTGCTGCCCAACCAAGCGCACTACTTCAACGCCGACGTTCTTTACAAGCGCTTTACCCCGGCAGGCCCGGATCATGCTCAGATTGCGGCAAGTGCAGGTATGGCCGATTACGTCGAGCTCCTGTGCACGCATCACGGTGGGCCTGACGCCGGTGCAGCAGAGCAGGGTGCCTTTGCCCATGACCTGATGCGCGCGCATGAGGTGTCCTTACTTCAACCGGTTCTGGATGCGGTAAAGGACCGCAACGCGGTACGTCTGATCGGCACTTCAGATGCCACCCGGCGTGCGCCGACGGTAGCGCTGTCGCTGAACCGTCCCGCTGAGTCAGTTGCAGCAGAACTGGCGCAATACGGTGTTATGGCGGGGGGAGGCGACTTTTATGCTGTGCGCCCATTGCAAGCGATGGGCGTGGATCTGGCACAGGGCGTTTTGCGGGTCAGCTTTACACATTATACCTCGCAGCAGGAGATTGATCAGCTTTTGGAGGCGCTTGAACACGTTTTGTGATCCACTCAGCTTGGGGCTTCGTAGAACGAAGAAAACCTCAGGGTGGATATGGAAAACGAGCGGTCTCCGATCATCTTATGGTACCGACGGGATCTGCGCCTGTCGGACCATCCGGCATTGACTCCTGCTGTTGCAAGCGGCCGTCCGATCATACCAGTCTTTGTTCATGACCTTCTTGTGCAACACCTTGGCGCGGCCCCAAAATGGCGGTTGGGGTTGGGTCTGGAGGTCTTTTGCGACGCTCTGACGAGGCTTGGTAGCCGTCTGATCCTGCGGCGTGGCGATGCGCTTGAGCAATTGCGGACACTTGTCAAAGAGACGGGCGCAAAGGCTGTCTATTGGTCGCGGGCCTATGATCCAGCGTCGATCAGACGCGATACACAGATCAAAACGGCGCTGACCGAACTGGGTGTAAGCGCAAAGTCCTTTCCTGGTCATTTGCTTTTTGAGCCCTGGACGGTCGCAACAAAGCAGGGCCAGCCGTTTCGTGTCTACACTCCTATGTGGCGCGCGGTTCAGCGGCGGGACGTGCCAGCGCCGGATGCGTTGGTGTCACGCTTGGCGGGGCCTGCAACCTGGCCTTCCAGTGATAAACTGAGTACCTGGCATATGGGTGCGGACATGTACCGAGGCGCTGCAATCGTGCGCCCCTATGTCCAACCCGGAGAGAAGGCCGCCCGCGATCGACTTGAGCACTTTCTCGACCAGGTCCCCCGTTATTCCAATGACCGTGACCGGTTGGATCTGGACGGAACATCAAACCTGTCAGAATACCTTTCATTGGGCGAGATCGGGCCACGTACTGTCTGGCACAGGGTTCAACAGGCTGCGATGACGGGAACCCCCGGCGCCGAGGCATTTCTGCGGCAGTTGGTCTGGCGTGAGTTTGCCTATCACCTGATGTATCACTCACCGCATCTGCTGACTGATAACTGGAAAGCGGAATGGGATGATTTCCCGTGGAATATCGATCCGCACCACCCTGAAGTTGCCGCCTGGAGGCAGGCCCGAACCGGAATTCCTGTCGTCGATGCTGGCCTGCGGCAGATGTATGTGACAGGCCGTATGCATAACCGGGCCCGGATGATTGTTGCCAGTTACCTGACCAAACATCTGATGACACACTGGAAAATCGGGATGAGTTGGTTCGAGGATTGCCTGATTGACTGGGACCCAGCCTGTAACGCCATGGGCTGGCAGTGGGTTGCGGGTTCAGGCCCCGACGCGTCGCCCTTCTTTCGTATATTCAATCCTGAAACGCAGGCCGAAAAGTTTGATCCGCAGGGGTCTTACCTGCGGCGCTGGATCGCCGAAGGCCAGACGAAACCCAGTGACGTTGCACTTTCCTATTTCGCTGCGGTTCCCCAGTCATGGAACCTGTGTCCGCAGGCGGATTATCCCGAACCTGTCGTGAAACTGACGGATGGACGAAACCGCGCCTTACGTGCGTATGAAAGCCGAAAATCTCACTAAGGAACTGAAAACTTGCCAGAAACAGAATCGCGGCCTAGCCTGAGACCTGTGCCGCAGAGGGGAGAGCGGATGGTGCTGACGACGACAGAGGGGCAGTCGGATCTGCCCAGGTATTTCGCCCAGGTCTTCAAGATGCTGACCAGAATGGAGTCGGGGCGACTAGACATAACATTGCCAGATGGTCGCATCTTTCGCGCAGAGGGACCCAAGGCAGGGCCTGTTGCTCAGATCGATATCCACGACGGAGATGTTTTTGCCCGTCTGATCCGCGAAGGCGAGCTGGGGTTTTCTGATGCCTACCTTGAAGGACATTGGAGCACGCCTGATCTGCGCTCATTCATGGATCTTGTCCATCTGGGGTCCGAAACCGTCTATGACGGGTTTACTGGAAAGTTCCTTGTCCAGGCCTATGAACGGCTGCGGTTCTGGCTTCATCGCAATAGCCGGACGCAGGCGAAAAAGAATATCTCGTACCACTATGATCTGGGTAACGACTTCTACGGTTTGTGGCTGGATGACACGATGACTTATTCCAGCGCCATTTTTGAGACCGGGCAAGAAAGTCTTGAGAAGGCGCAAACTGCCAAATATGCCAGCCTTGTCGATGAAATGGGGGCCAAACCCGGTGACCACATTCTGGAAATCGGATGCGGTTGGGGCGGTTTTGCCGAATATGCCGCGAAAGAGCGGGGTTTGCATGTAACCGGCCTTACGATTAGTGAGGAACAGTTCAAGTTTGCTAATGAACGTATTGAAAAAGCAGGGCTTTCAGATCAAGTGACATTCAAGTTGCAGGACTATCGCGACGAGCGTGGACAATATGATGGCATAGCCTCAATCGAGATGTTCGAGGCGGTGGGTCAAAAATACTGGCCGGTTTATTTTGAAACCGTTCGTGAGAGGCTGAAGCCAGGGGCGCAAGCGACCTTGCAAATCATAACCGTAGGTGACCACCGCTGGGATTATTACAAGAACGGTGTTGATTTCATTCAGAAATACATATTTCCGGGTGGAATGCTTCCGTCGCCCACGATCCTACGGCAGCAGATCAATCAGGCGGGTTTGAATGTGGTGAAGTCGAAAGAATTCGGCAAAAGTTACGACCTGACGCTGCGGCGGTGGTATGAGACGTTCAATGCAAAATGGGAACAGATCGCAGACCTCGGCTTTGATGAGCGTTTTCGCCGCATGTGGAATTATTATTTGACTGCCTGTGGCGCAGCCTTTGACACGCGCAATTGCGATGTGACACAGATCACCGTATCAAAGCAAGTTAACTGACGGACCGTAACATGCCCACTGCCTCGCGTCTTGTAGCCGCCGTTTGTCTCATCGTGCTGGCATTCATTGTCTCTGGCATGATTATCGAAAACGGTGAAGAAGGTAAGGATTACGGGTACTTTACCCTGGTTAACATGGGCCTTGGCGCGGTATGCGGGTGGGGAATCATGGGCAAGCGTGCAGGGCGCGGCTGGACTGCTGGGATCAATAACGGTCTGACTGGTGTCGCCTCGCTGATTTTCTGGGCGTTGTTCGTGCAGGGCTGTTACGAAATGTTCCGGCTTGCCATGCGCAATCGTTACGGTGGCCCATTTGAGGCCATTCTGGCCATTTTCAAGATCGGGATTGAGTACGGTAAGCTGTTGATTTACCCGGAAATCCTGATTGCATTCCTAATTGGGGCTGTTGTATCGGGACTGGCCACAGAACAGGCCGCCCGATCATGGCGCTGATCCGTTTCCCGACAAGAGAGATCGACTTTGTCTGATTTGTTTTTTTATGGAACGCTGCGACACTTGCCGTTGTTGGAACGCGTTCTTGGTCATCCTCTGAGCAAAACCAAAGCGCGGCCCGCCCAACTTCGAGGCCATGCTGTCCATTCTGTTCAGGGGCAGGATTTCCCAATGATCCTGGAAATGGAAGGTGCCAGTGCCGAAGGTGTACTGGTGCAGGAATTGTCGTCTGTGGATCTGGCCAGGCTTGATTATTACGAAGGGTCATTCGACTATGATCTGAAGCCGTTGAAGGTCGAATTGGAAGACGGGACCGAGGCCGAAGCGCAGGTCTTTTTTCCTGCCCCCGATGCCTGGAGACCGGGTGATTTGTGGTCGCTTCAGGACTGGGCGGACAGATTGGGCGAACTTACAACGCTCGCCGCTGAGGAAGAGATGGCCTATTTCGGGAAGGTTGATCCCCGGATCTTGGCCCGCAGTATTCGCGCCACTCAAACGCGTGCCTGGTCAAAGATTATGGCCGGGCAGCGGAGAACCGGTGATCCGCGGGACATTGCAAAAGACGTGATCGTGCATCGCCATGACCGGGTGTATCTTGATTATTTCGGGATGGAGGAAATCGATCTGCAACATCGGCGGCATGACGGCAGCATGGGGCCGGTACTGCGCCGTGGAAGCTTGTTGCAGGGTAGTGCGGTCGGCGTTCTGCCCTATGATCCGGTCCGCGATACCGTTTTGATCGTGGAACAGTTCAGACCACCGGTTTTCCTGAACAACGATCCGGAACCCTGGCTTTGGGAAGCGGTGGCCGGGATGATTGATCCGGGTGAGACACCCGAACAGGCCGCGCATCGAGAGGCGATGGAGGAGGCGGGTATTCGTTTTGACAGGCTGGAATATGCTGGCGGTGCCTACACCTCGAGCGGATCTTCCACCGGGTTCATGTATCTTTATGTTGGTCTGGGTGAGTTGACGCACACCACAATCACCGGTGGCCTGGACACAGAAGGTGAAGACATCCGCAGTCAAATCCTGCCGTTCGACGAATTCATAGACATGACGGATCGCCATGTTTTCAAGGATCTACAATTGGTGTCTCTGGCTTATTGGCTGGCCCGCCACCGGGACAGATTGCGCGGGTGACTATCCCGCTTGTGGTCGCGGCGGTGCGGCTGTAAATCTTCGATGGTACAAAACGACAAGGGGCCATCATGCGCATTGCACGAGATCTTGCTGACGCAGTAGGAAAAACACCGCTGATCCGGCTGCGCCGCATCAGTGAAGAAACTGGTTGCGAAATTCTCGGCAAAGCCGAATTCATGAACCCCGGTCAATCCGTCAAGGACCGTGCTGCACTCTATATTATCCGTGATGCCATTGCGCGGGGCGATTTGAAGCCCGGTGGCACCATTGTGGAAGGCACCGCCGGCAATACCGGTATTGGTCTGGCGCTGGTGGGGGCGTCAATGGGGTTCAAGACCGTGATTGTGATCCCGGAAACCCAGTCGGAAGAAAAGAAAGACATGCTGCGGCTGGCCGGTGCACAACTGGTTCAAGTTCCGGCTGCACCTTATCGCAATCCCAACAATTTCGTGCATTATTCCCGGCGTTTGGCCGAGGAATTGGCGCAGACGGAACCCAATGGGGCAATCTGGGCCAACCAGTTTGACAACGTGGCGAACCGTCAGGCCCATGTTGAAACCACTGGACCCGAAATCTGGGAACAAACAGACGGTAAGGTCGACGGGTTTATCTGTGCTGTCGGGTCGGGCGGTACGTTGGCCGGGGTTGCCGAAGCGTTGCAGCCCAAGGGTGTGAAAATCGGTCTGGCCGATCCTATGGGTGCGGGTCTCTACTCCTACTACACCACCGGTGAAATCGCGATGGAGGGCGGATCGATTGCCGAAGGTATCGGACAGGTGCGGATAACAAAGAACCTGGAAGGGTTCACGCCGGATCATTCCTATCAGATCACTGACACCGAGGCGTTGCCGTATATCTTTGACCTGCTCCGTGAGGAGGGGTTGGTCATGGGCGGGTCGACCGCGATCAACATGGCGGGCGCCGTGCGTCTGGCCAAGGAAATGGGGCCGGGCCACACGATTGTGACTGTCCTTTGCGACTATGGCACACGGTATCAGTCCAAGCTGTTCAACCCGGATTTCCTGCGCGAAAAAGACCTGCCGGTACCGAATTGGATGACCGAAGCACCGCGCAGCATTCCTGGCGTTTTTGAGGACGTGTGATGCCCAAGCAGGTTCGCCTGTTTCTGACACTGGTTTTCCTGTGTCTTGTCGGGGTCGCAGGCGGCGCTGTTGCGCAGCTGACCGACAGGCAAAGTGAGTATTACCGGGGCTGGATAAAAACTGCGGACCGTGCCGAGTCGGTGATCGAAGCGAACCGTGCGTCAAACGCTGCGTTCGAGAATTTGCGTTCTGAAATAAACGGTTACCGAGAGGACTTTAACAAGGCGCGCAGCGCCAACACGGATCGTATCGCAACGCTGGAAAGCCAGATCAAGGCGCTTGGTCCGAAACCCGAAGGGGACGCGACCGAACCTGAAGACATCGCCAAACTGCGAACTCATCTTAATGATCAGCTCAACAGTTTGCGCGTGCCCCGCATCATTTCCGAAGAAGCGTATAGCCGCGCAAACGGATTGATCAGTGAAATCGACCAGATTATCCGGACACGGCAGACAAAGGAGTTCTTCCAGCGCGGCCCGTCGCCAATCAACCCCGTATATTGGGGACCCGCATGGCAGGATGTAAAAGAAGCGTTTCTGAGCCTGGCGAACGAAACACTTGCCAACCTGCGTTCGGACGTCGTCAAAGAGAATATCCGTGATCGCGGTTTGGCTATTCTGTTTCTCGTGAGCCTGGCGGCGGTTTTACTGGTCTTCGGCAAGCGTTGGTCCGAGCGGGGCGGCGATTATCTCAGGACGCTGGGCGGAGCGGGGACCGGGGCCTGGTCCTTCATCATTTCGCTGTTGCGAATACTGTTGCCCTGGATTGGTGTCGTTGCCGCCATCGCTGCGATCAGCTTGTCGGGTGTTCCCGGCCTGCGCGGCAGCTTGTTGCTGGAGAATATCTCGTATTGGGCGGCAATCGCCTTGTTCTACGACTGGATCGGCCGACAGATTTACCTGATTGGCGCCTCACAGGGCTTCAAGCGCCTGTCTGCCGCGCGGATCACCGAATTGCGCATCTACATCGATCTGTTGGCTTTGATGCTGATCCTGCACGAATTGGCGCTCCTGTTTCAGCAGATCGAAAATGTCTCGGATGCGACCCGTGCGGTTATCAGCTTTCCAGTGATTGTCGGAACGGCATTGCTTTTGCTCCGCGTGCGGCAAATCCGAACGAACGACCGCCTGCTGGACCAGACGGCGTCTACCCGGGCCGCTGGATTCAGCCAGTTGGTAGAATTCCTGCGCAAGGCCATGTTCCTGCTGGGGATCGCAACACCCGTACTGGCACTGGTTGGCTATACTAATGCGGCCGAAGCGATTGTGTTTCCGGCGGTAAAAACACTGGTTCTGATTGCCGCACTGGCAATTTTTCAACGGTTTGTCAGTCAGATATACGGATGGATCACAGGGCAGGGCGACGCTGCGCGCGACTCTCTTTTTTCAGTCTTGGTGGGCTTTGCACTGGCCATCGTCGCGCTGCCTGTTCTGGCGATATACTGGGGCGCGCGCGAAACGGACCTGCTTGAAGTATGGTCACGTCTGTTGCTTGGCTTTGACATCGGTGGTGTCACGATCTCACCCAGCAATTTCCTGACATTTATCGCCGTTTTCGCAATCGGTTATACGCTGACGCGGTTGTTGCAAAGCGGGCTGCGCAACTCGCTGTTACCCAAAACCAGTATCGATCCGGGCGGGCAGAACGCAATTGTCGCTGGCTCGGGGTATATCGGGATATTTCTGGCTGCGTTGGCCGCGATCATGGTCGCGGGGTTTGATCTGTCGTCTCTGGCAATTGTCGCAGGTGCACTGTCTGTCGGTATTGGCTTTGGCCTGCAAACGATTGTGTCTAATTTCGTGTCCGGTATCATCCTTCTGGTCGAACGGCCGATCTCCAAGGGTGACTGGATCGATGTGAACGGGATGATGGGCTACGTGCGTGACATCTCCGTCCGATCGACCCGGATCGAGACGTTCGACAGAACGGATGTGATCATTCCAAACTCGGACCTGATCAGCGGCGTCGTCACCAACTACACACGTGGCAATACCATCGGTAGGGTGATTGTACCGGTCGGTGTCGCCTACGGAACAGATACACGGCTGGTCGAGACCATTCTGGGCGAGGTCGCAAACAACCACCCGATGGTTCTGGCCAACCCGGCGCCCAGTGTGGTGTTTCAGGGATTTGGAGCGGATGCGTTGGATTTCGAGATCAGAGCGATCCTACGGGATGTGAACTGGGTTTTATCCGTCAAATCCGACATGAACCACGAGATCAATCGACGCTTTCTGGAAGCGGGTATCGAGGTGCCGTTTGCACAGCGTGATATCTGGTTGCGCAATCCCGAAGCTTTGCAGACCTCGAACAAGGTTAAAGAGGCAGGCCTTGCGCCCAAACAGAACACAACCGATTCAACGGCAGGAAAGCCAGTTGAGCTGACAGAATCTGATCTGGACCCTGACGCGGGCGATGAAATCTGACGACCAGCCCGACAGCTGAAAGGTCGCGTTTCTGGTCGCTTGACGCTCTGGGTAGACTGCCGGATTTAATTGATCCTTTCCGATGATTTCACCGAATTGGGGACTTGCAAATCTCATGACATTGGTCCAAACATCGCCGGCACGGAGAGGTGGCCGAGTGGTCGAAGGCGCACGCCTGGAAAGTGTGTAGGCGGGGAACCGTCTCCAGGGTTCGAATCCCTGTCTCTCCGCCATTACCCCCTTAGTCAGAAACCCAAACCCGCCCCAGCGTCTCGGCTGTGTACAATGTGGTTTCGTGTACCACGCCGGGTCTTCGAAAGCGCAGGATTTTAAATCCAGGACACTTTTGCTTTTCCTAAAATGAACGCGCGTTAAGCCGGAAAACGAAAAAAATACCATAAACATTAACAAAAATGTCCATTTGATATAGAATTACAGTGTTTTTGTTCGGTAACTCTTGGGTTTTCGTGTGGCGCAAACGCTTTATGATAAATACGGTGGCTTCAAAACGATTAGCCGTGTCGTGATGACCTTCTATGAAATGGCGTTGGATTCGGATGACATCGGCCATTATTTTGAAGATATTGATATGCCGCGGTTGATTGATCATCAGACGAAGTTTGTATCGTCCCTGATTGGCGGACCGGCGTCATTCAGTGATGACAGGATCGAAGCCGTACACAGGCATCTGAGTATTTCACACGACGAATTTGATGTGATGGCTGAGCTGTTTGGCGAAGCGCTGAGCGTGCATGGTATGTCCGATCAGGATATCAAAACCGCGCTGGCTGCAATTGAAGGGAAGCGTTCAATTATCGTCGCCCGAAACGCGGCATGAGCATTCATGCAATAAACGAACAGCTGTTACGCGCCATCGGTGTCGGCATTGCCGTGGTGCGCGCCTCGGATCTTCAGTTCGTTTTTCATAACGGGCCGTTTTCGGAGTGGTTTGGAACCCCCGAGAACGGCAGTACTCTTACGGACATTCTTCCCGCCCTTGATCCCAAAGAATTGGAAGACGTCAAGCAATCGGGCTTGAGATATTCGGTTGAATTGCAAATCAAGCCGAAGCGGCGGACCTTGATCTTTGCAGTCGCAGTTTCGTTGGCCAAAGGGCTGTCCGAGCAGGTTCTGATTGTCGAATGCCAGAACATCACGCGCATTCGCGAGCTGGAAAGCATGATCGACAGCTATTCCACCATGGTCGAACGCAACACGCGAGAGCTGGAGCGCGAGAAAGAGCGGGTTGAACGGCTGCTTTTGAACCTGATGCCACGGGCCGTTTATGAAGAGTTCAAAACCTTCGGTGTTGTCACTCCGCAGCTCTACAAGCAGGTGTCTGTAGTCATGCTGGACTTTGTGGGTTTCACCGATTTCGCGGCCAAGACCGACCCGACAGTGACCCTGAGCGAGTTGAACGACATTTTCACAGCGTTTGACAGGATCGTTGAGCAATTCGGGTGTGAAAGGATCAAAACAATTGGTGACGCATATCTTGCGGTCTCAGGCATGCCTGACCCGACACCCGATCACGCGACGGCAGTGGCCCATTGCGCGGTACGTTTCCTGCGTTATCTCGAACGCCGGAACGAAAGCCACCCGCACAAATGGCAGGCCCGGATCGGTTTGGGCATGGGGGCCGCGGTCGGGTCTGTCGTGGGTATTCAGAAATACGTCTACGACGTTTTCGGTCCGGCGGTAAATATCGCGTCCCGACTGCAAATTTTCGCCAATCCTATGAAAATCGTTGCGCCGGAAGAGATGAAATACGCCCTGATTGACGAATTTCAGGTCTCGGACCTGGGACGTGTTGATATAAAGGGAATGGGCGAGATGAATCTGATCAACGTAACGTCCGGGCTGAGCTTACCGCAAAGCAGCCGAACTTTTTGACAGGTGTCAGTCGTCCTGCGGGATCAGGCCCAGCCCTCGCAGGTAGATTCCAATGCCGCTTTCCAGCAGGTCTTCCGGGGGGAAGGGTGACGTCGCTCCGGTATTGCGCGCGTATAATTCAACCACGCCATGGCTCATCGCCCAGATATGTGCGCTGAACATCGACGCGGGCGGGCGCTTTTCAGGTGGAATATGTTGTGACAGGTCGTCGGCGGCTTTTTCAAGAACCGATTTGGCCCGATTGGCGGCCATTGATAGTTCGGGGGTGCGATTCAACGAAATTCCACTTTCGAACATGGCGATGTAATGGCCGGGGTTCTTCCGCGCAAAAGCCAGATAGGCCCGCCCGGTTGCCTCGAAGGCGGCAAGGGCAGAGGGTTGGCCCTTGTCATAAGCGTATTGCATCAGGTCCGCGAACATCTCGAACCCTTGCCGTGCAGCTTCGGCGATAAGGTCTTCGCGCCCTTCAAAATGGCGATAGACAGCGGCGGGTGTTACGCCAGCGGTTTTGGCGGCTTCAGATAACGTAAAACCTGTCGGCCCCTTTTCTTCGATCAGGGACAAGGCTGCCTCGATCAGGGCTTGCTTTAGGTTTCCGTGATGATAACCGCGTTTCGACATCCCGGCCTCAGGTTCTTTGATTAGGTATTGGAAGACAAGGGGATAGACCAAATACACACGGTCGTCCAACGCTTGCCCTTGAAATCCTTGGCCGGGCAGGGTGAAAACGCAACCTAGGCGTCCCAGACATCCGGACCACCGCAGATCAGGGGATCAATGTCGCCAATGCTTTTTGCGTCCTTCTCATCATAGTCCAGCGTGTGCAGAACCGTTTGAATTGCTGCAAGACGGGCGCGTTTCTTGTCGTCCGACCGGACAATTGTCCAAGGAGATATGTCTGAATGTGACCGGGTCAGAGTTTCTGAAATCGATTGTGTGTATTCGTCCCACTTGTCCAACCCAGCCACGTCAATAGGGCTGAGTTTCCATTGCTTTAATGGGTCGGTTTCACGGGCCAGAAAGCGGTTCAGCTGCTCAGCCCGCCCGACATTGAGCCAGAACTTGAAGAGTTTGATGCCATCATTGACCAGACCCGTTTCAAGCGGCAGAACCTGACGAAAGAACCGCTCGCGCTCTTCCTGGGTGCAGAAACCAAAGACGTTCTCGACCACGCCGCGATTGTACCAGCTGCGGTCAAAGAACACGATCTCGCCAGCGGCAGGCAGGTGAGGGATGTAGCGCTGAAAGTACCATTGACTGCGTTCAGTCTCTGAGGGTTTGCTGAGCGCCACATTGCGCGCGCCGCGTGGGTTCAGGTTTTCGCGAAACCGTTTGATCGTTCCGCCCTTACCGGCGGCATCGCGGCCTTCGAAGATGATGGCGATCCGTTGCGCCGTGTCCTTGACCCAAGATTGCATTTTGACCAGCTCGATCTGGAGCAGTTCCATCTGCTCTTCATAGTCTTTGGTCTTCATCTTCTCGCTATACGGGTAGGTCGGGTTCAGGATTTCGCCTTTCTTCGAATTCTTGATCTCGTCCCGCACAGCTTTGGGCGCGCTTTCCTGAAAATACTTCTCGATAGAACCTTTTTCGGTCCGGGCCATATGTCACCTCGCGATAAAACCCATATCCGACTATGGATTAGAGCTTGGATTAACGCAAACCTGCACGCCGCGCTGCACGATCAATTGCGGCGGCAACCTCGGGCGCTGCGACAACCTGCGGCATGTGACCGATCCCCGGTAACGCGACCAGTTCGGCCTGCGGGATTTGCTGGATCAGTCGTTGGGAATGCCACTCGAGGCCGACAGTGTCGTCGGCGGTGCCGTGAACGATTTCGGTTGGCACTGAAATCTCACCGTATTTTGGCTGCAATTGGGTTATCTCATCCAATAGATTGGCCCGTTGCTTGGCATTTGCATGCATGGAACTGCGCCGGATGGTCAGGCCGGGTCCGAAATGCTGGGCATATCCAGCGGGGGCCGATTGGGGCGCAAATACAGTGTCCAATGCCCGTGTCACGTACCAATCGGGCACGAAGGAAGAGATCAGGGGCAGGGCGAGCGCGTTGCCGACCGTGGTAGATGCCAATTGGTTAAACCCATCCAGCGGCGTTTCCCACGGAATGGCAGCAGGTGCGATCAGAACAAGCGCCGAGAGATCCTCGGGCCTTGTGACCGCCCATGCAAGTGCCACTGAACCGCCATAGCTTTGGCCCGCAACGATTGGCTTTTCCGCCCCAAGTTGGGCAGCAGCTTTTTGCAGGATATCCGCTTGCTCCGTGATCGTTTCACCGTCTGGGTTGAAACTTTCTGAAAACCCCAGGCCGGGCCGGTCAAAAACGATGACGCGGTAGTTTTCCGCCAGAATGGGTGCCAGCGCAAAGGTCATGTCGCGGGTGTTGCCGCTTGAGCCGTGAAGAAGGACCACATCTGGCCCTTTCCCCATGACAACCGCATGAACGGCGATCCCGTCGACATCAAGAATCTGACCTTCGGGTGGGAAAGCCACTTCTGCCTGTGCTTCGTTCCGGGCGCTGCGCCACGCAGTCACAACGGCAAGGCCCAGAATGATGAGGCCAAAGGATATCAAGTTCTTAGCGGCCAATTTTGCTCATATCAAAAGGCGTAGTCTGATAGATTTCGTTTATCCAGTTTCCGTAAAGAAGATGCGCGTGGCTGCGCCAACGGTTTTGAGGTGTCTTGGATGGGTCATCATCCGGATAGTAGTTGATCGGCACGTTGATGGGCGTGTCATTGGCGACGTCGCGATCATACTCCTGTTTCAGCGTGTCGCTGTCATATTCAAAATGGTTGAAGATATACAGCGCGCGGTGGCTGGGATCCTCGACCAGACAAGGGCCTACATCGTCGCTGCCCAGCAGGGTCGTCAAACCCTGCGCGGCGTCGATCTCATCTTGTTTCATTTCCGTCCAGCGGCTGACTGGGATAACGCAATCGTCTGAGAACCCACGCAAAAAAGGTGATGCAGGGTTCAGGTTGCGGTGACGGAAACAGCCAAAGGCCTTGGCATCCAGCATGTGTTTTCGGACACCATGAAAATGGTTGATCATCGCCATCCCGCCCCAACAAACTCCAAAGGTTGAATGTACGTTTGTCTGAGTCCAGTCAAAGATTTCGCTGATTTCATCCCAATAGGTGACGTCACCAAATTCCAGATGCTCGATTGGCGCGCCAGTAATGATCAGGCCATCAAATTTATGGTCCTTGACCTCCTGAAAAGGCTGATAGAACTCGGACATATGCTCGGCGGCGGTGGTTTTTGTCTGGTGTTCCGTCATACGGATCAAAGACAGTTCGATCTGCAACGGGGTTGCGCCGATCAGGCGCGCAAACTGGTTTTCCGTCTGAATCTTCTTCGGCATCAGATTCAGCAACCCGATGCGCAGGGGGCGAATATCCTGACGCATTGCCTGATCCTCGGACATGACCATAACGCCCTCTTTGTTCAGGACGTCGAAAGCGGGCAGATCTGAGGGGATTTTGATGGGCATGTGTCTGACTTCGAAGAGATTAGGGAAAACTGGTAGTTAGGCGTTATTGCGTCTGGCCTCAAGGGTACGTTCGATCAACTCATCGAAATCGGCCGCATCGCGGATCTTGCCGATGTCATTGGCATCAATCGTCACGCCCCAGTTCTTTGCCATCGCCTCGTACCGGGGCTGACGATGGGCCAGGGCTTGTGCATAGGTCCAGCGGACAAAATCATCGGGGTTGACCTCGGTCTCTGCACAGCCGTGTTGATCCAGATACTCTGTCCAGGAACGGGTCAGGAAATCGGCCTGATAGGACATGGGTTTTGGGGCCTTGTCGAAACGGCGCACAAGATCGGCCGTATGACCCTCGTCACCCTTCAGCCAGATCATGAGGGTGTGCCGCGCGAGTTCGGACAAAACCTGATCCCTTGGGTCTTTGGGATCCACCCACTCGCAGATGGATCCGCCCGTATCGCAGATAAAGTGAGGATATTTGTACAGACGCTCGGCGCGGTCGATGAAGTATTCGGTGTCCAGCAGCGCATGAATTTCGGCCAAGCGAAACTGTTCCTGCCTGCGGCGGTATTCCGGCATGTCCAAGCCGCCCAGATCGGGGTTTCCCGGCTTGCCCAGATAAGCAGCAACAGGTGTCAGATTGGCGAATGAAATATTCGAACCGATATAGATCGAATCCGACAACAGCAGTTCACGCAAGAACGGAACTTTCATGGCCTCGGCCTTGGCATTGTCGGTGATGTACTCGCCCATATAGCGCGTTCCGATCCGGTAATCGATCGAGTAGTGGAACCAGTTCCCGGAATCTCTGAGGATGTTGGATACGTAGGTCTTGCCTAATCCTGACATGCCAAAGAACAGCACTTTCTTGCGGCTTGCGGTGCGCCAGTCATTGGCTGAGGTGTAGATCATTTTGCGCTGTCCTTTTTGCCCTAGCTAAATCGGGCAGCGCACGGCGTCAATTGGGCCGGGACGAACGATTCAGAACCAAAAGGCCAATCGCCAGAACGGCAAAGCCCAGAAAGGCGTTTGGGGACAGGGACTCTTCGCGCAGCAATGCGCCCAGAACAATAGCGACCGGGGGTATGACAAGCGTCACCAGCATCAGATTGCCACTGCCGGCCATTGCCAAAACCCGATAGTAAAGCAGATATGCGCCGGCCGTTGCGACTATCGCATAATACCCGATGGCCGCCCAGGTTATCGCGGGTAACGCCAAGCTGGGTATTCCATCAACTGCTAGTGTTATTGGTAATACCAGCACTGTCGAAGCCGTCAGCATACCGGCGGCGGCAATCACTGGGGAAAGGTGCGATAACGTTTGCCTCGCCCAAGCCGCGGCACATGCGTAGGAAACTGTTCCGGTCAACACTGCAATCTGAGCGGTGCTTTGCAGGCTGAAATTCAAGAAATTCTGCACTCCGATCGCGATTGAGACACCAAGAAAGCCCAAGCAGACACCCAGTAGCCGGGTCTTTGTCAATCGTTCGTCGCGAAAAAACAGTGCTGCAATCAGAACGCCGAAGATCGCAGTCGCCGCGTTCAGGATCGCCGTCAGACCCGTGTCAATGTACAGCTGCCCCCAAGCCATCAGGCAAAAGGGGATGACGTTGTTCAATAGCCCCATGACCAAAAAAGCGCCCCAGATACCGGGCGAGCGCGGCACCTTGATCCCCTTGATCCAAGTCACCAGCCACAAGACAAGCATGGCCCAGAATGTGCGATGCAAAACCGACGTCATCACGGGAAGCGTGTCCAGAGCGACCCGGATGGAAACAAAGGAGGCGCCCCAGATCAGTCCAAGCAACAAAAGCTCGGCCCAGGCGCGAAGAGAGAGGTGTTTTTGTGCATCCATACGGGCACTGTTTCATTGAAGTTAACCAACGGCGACCCGGTTCATGCGAAAAAGCCCCGCAGAAACTGCGAGGCTTTGTAGGAACATATGATACTCAGATCAGTTCAGAGCGTATGTGATCTGGAAACCAACGCTCCAGGCGCTGTTGCCTGTGAATGTACCACGTGCCGCCGGACCGGCGCCATTCGCGGTGGCATCTCCGATATCCGTGTAACGTACACCACCGGAAATTTTGGCATTCTCAAGAGAATAGGTGCCACCCAGACCGATGCTCCAGAACCCATCTGTCGGGCCGAGGTTCGACACCGGCGTACCTTGGGAAGATTCGTAGCCCAGTGTCACAGCACCAGAAAACTCTTCCGAGAACTGATAGCCCAAACCCAGAGAGTAGGTGAAGGTGGCTTCGTCATAGTCAACCAGGTTCGTGGTCGGTGGATAGTTTGGCGGGTTATACACAAGCTGTGGCCAGTCGACCCAACGGATCGAGCCAAACAACAATGTCTTGGGCGCCACACCGGTCTGGAAATCCAAGTTGATTGACTGCGGTGTTTCAATCTCACTTGTGGTGTTGAACGTTGCCACAGTCCCCGGCGGAATTGGTGGGATAGGAGGCGGATTGAGCGATTCTGTCTGCGAAAGGTCGTGGCTGATCTTGGAGTTATAAGTCAGCGATACACGTGCTGCGATTTCGGGTTTTTCCCAGGCGACACCAACAACATACCCAAATGCGGTATCAGCGCTGGTATCCACCTGATAGCCTGCGGTAATGGGAACAGTTATCGAGGCCTTGACGCGCTGCGCGCGAATACCACCGATCGCACTGAACCCGCCATCGAATTTGTAGCGCAGCAGCGCTGTGATGGCATCTGTATCCGCTGTCGCCCTCAGGCTGTCGGTTCGACCGCCGGGAATTGGGTTGATAGACAAGGGATACGTGCTCGCGTACTGAATATCGGCACCGAAGGGCTGATCATACATGATGGCGAAATCAAGCTTTTCTGTAAGCGCCGTTTTGTACCCCAAGTGCGGTGTAAAAAAGTCGTTCGCAACTTCACCTGAATCAACGGGTTGGCCACCATTTGTGCCAAAAACGTCTGGCATCGTACCGGTCACGCTTGGGTCGGTATACCCCAACCGAAACTGAACTGCAGAGCCTTCTTCAAAGATCAGGTTGATACCCTGACCGCTGCGGTCCAGGCCGCCTGCAAAACCAGCCGTTGCTCCAACGCACAAAGCGCACGTTGCGAGTAGTGTTGTTTTCATTCTGTCCTCCCGAACTTTTTCGAGTATTTGCCTGGCGAAGAATTGAGTGAGTCCAGCGCCTACTCGTGTGTAATGCGCGATACTTTCTTTTCAGTTAGTTTAAGGTCAACTGGTGACGGTGCGTTACTTGTTGCCACTACAGTTCTGAACTGTTGCTAAACTGTTACGATTTTCGGACCAGATGTTCAGGAAAATGCCTGCAAAGATGATAGCGGCGCCGATCAGCACCCAATGGTCGATGGGCTCGTGATAGAGGATCATTCCGATCACCGCGATTGTCGGAAGGCGTGCAAAATCAAAGGGAATGACGACGGTTGCCGGGGCGATAGACAGGGCATTGGTAATGCAAAAATGCGCCAGCAAACCCGCCAACCCAACCAGAATCAAGTAGGGCGCGGTTTGCATTGTCGGAAGCACAATCTGACCGTCGATGCCAGCGGCTGTGGCCCCAAGGACCGTTTGCATTGCAGTCAGCCAGAAAACGATACACCCAATGCTGGCAAAACGCGTGAGCTTCTTAGTGGTAATCGTTGTAAAAGCAAAGAATACCGCGGATGCCGCCGCTGTTATTAAGCCGGGGCTCAACGGGGCAGCGCCTGGGCGCGTGACGATCAGAACCCCTGAAAACCCAATTAGCGCCGCTATCAACCGGAGCGGGGTCAACCGTTCGTTCAGAAACAGCGGCGAGAGCAGGATCACCCAAAGCGGCTGAGTGAACTCCAGCGCGAAAACCTGTGCCAAAGGAGCCACTGCTACGGCGTAGAACCAGAGATTTTGCCCTGTAAAATGTAAAGTGTTTCGTAGGGCGTGCAACCCCAGCCGTTCGGCTGAAACCTGATGCCAGTTGCGAGTTAAAGTCAGGACTGTTGCAACAACGACGAACCCCACGATGCTGCGATACATCATGATTTCAAAGGTATCATGCGCAGAACTCAGCTCACGCCCTGCAACCGCCATGGATGAAAATGAGGCGATCGCACCCGTCATCCAAAGACCGGCCTTCAACACGTCTTTCTGCGCATGGCTCATTTCGGGCGTCCCTCAGGTTCGTCGCGTAGCCGCGCGGCCAAAAGACCGCAAGGCCAAGAGCTTATGATAAGCAGGCTAGGTTTGCCCGGCCATTCAAACGTCGAAGGTGCACCAGATTCAAGGTCGTATAGATGACTGCCCCGAACAAAGGCTTGAACGAGAAGGACGTTTTGCAGCTCAATCAGTTAAGTTTTACGCAGACACCCACCGGTTATTCCCACTCGATGGTGCCGGGTGGTTTCGATGTGATGTCATAGGTGCACCGGTTGATGCCCTTAACCTCATTGATGATCCGCGTTGCCGTTTCGCCCAGGAACTCATGGCTGAACGGGTAGTAGTCTGCGGTCATGCCATCGACAGATGTGACGGCCCGCAGCGCACAGGCGTAGTCATAGGTGCGTCCATCACCCATGACGCCTACCGTGCGCACTGGCAAGATGGCGACAAAAGCCTGCCAGATGTCGTCATAGAGGCCGTGTTTACGGATCTGGTCGATATAGATCGCATCGGCTTCCCGCAAAATACCCAGTTTTTCACGTGTGATTTCACCGGGGCAGCGGATTGCCAGACCGGGGCCGGGGAAGGGGTGGCGTCCGATGAAGCTCTGCGGAAGGCCAAGTTCGTGGCCAAGTGCGCGCACCTCATCCTTGAACAGCTCTCGCAGGGGTTCGACCAGTTTCAGGCCCATCTTTTCCGGCAAGCCACCGACATTGTGGTGCGATTTGATGGTTACAGAAGGCCCGCCCGAGAATGACACCGATTCGATTACATCCGGATAAAGCGTTCCCTGGGCCAGGAACTCGGCCCCTTCAATGGTATCGGCGTGTTTCTGGAACACGTCGATGAACAGTTTGCCGATGATCTTGCGTTTGGTCTCCGGGTCGCTTTGCCCTTCAAGCTCGCCAAGGAACAGTTCGGATTCGTCCGCGTGGATCAGTTGGATATTGTAGTTGTCGCGGAACATGCCGACGACTTCTGTCGCCTCGTTCTTGCGCAACAGCCCGTGGTCAACGAAGACGCAGGTCAACTGGTCTCCAATCGCCTCGTGGATCAGGATCGCCGCGACCGAGCTGTCAACGCCGCCCGACAAACCGCAGATGACCTTCTTGTCACCAACCTGCTCGCGGATCTTGCGGATCATCTCCTCGCGATAGGCCCCCATGGTCCAGTCGCCCTTGAAACCGGCCAGCTTGACGAAGTTCTCGTACAGCTTCGCGCCCTTGGGCGTGTGGTGCACCTCGGGGTGGAACTGCACGGCATAGAAATGGCGCGCTGGATCGGCTGTGATCGCAAAGGGCGCGTTAGGCGATGTGCCAAAAACCTGAAATCCCGGCGCGATTTCACTGACGTGGTCACCGTGGCTCATCCAGACCTGTTCGTCCCCGTCGTCAAACCAGCCCTTCAGAATTTCCAGTTCGTCTTTTGGCGTGACAAAAGCCCGACCGAACTCGGCGGTGCCATGGCCACTTTCGACCTTGCCGCCAAGCTGGTGCATCATCACTTGCTGGCCATAACAGATGCCCAGAATCGGCACGCCGTAGTCAAAAATCTCTTGCGGAGCACGGGGCGACCCTTCGCGCGTCACACTGTCCGGCCCGCCCGAGAAGATCACGGCGCGCGGGGCCATTTCCCGCACGAAATCCATCGTGACATTCTGGTAAGGGTGAATTTCGCAATAGACATTCAGTTCGCGCAGGCGGCGGGCAATAAGCTGCGTAACCTGGCTGCCGAAGTCGATGATCAGAAGGCGGTCGTGGGATGTCTGGGTCATGTCAGCGCCTTAGGGCAAGCCTGCACATTTCGCAAGAGCGAGGTCCGATTCCGGCGCGGGATTCGATGAAGATCGCCACACAGGCCTTGGGCACTCGTGTTTCCCGCCGTTCGTGATCCGAAGTAGACAGGTGCGGTAACAATTGGGCCGCACTTTCCAAAATCCGATTATCCCCAATGGCAGCCCGTTGGCGGGATTGCAGAACGGCAATGTCGCTTTTTCCCCCAACGTGCCGCAATCCCTATGCTTGCGTTCCGGCAAACCTGTATCAAACGCTCAATCTAACCAACAACACGGGATCTTCTCATGACCGAGGCAAACACCCGGCGCAGGGCGAGAGGTGGCGGTGGCGCTGCCCGCCGTGCCGAGCGGACTGCAGTTCGTATCGAGACCGCGAAATACATCGAACGCAACATTCCGAACTTCGAAATCCTCAATGAAGAGGCACTGGAGATCATCGAAAACAATGCGGAAACCGTGTTGGAAGAGGTCGGTGTTAACTTTGTTGATAACCCTGCCGCTCTGGAACGCTGGCGCGACGCTGGCGCGGATATCGACGGTGAACGCGTGCGCATTCCGCGTGGCCTGGCTCGTGAGCTGATCAAAACTGCGCCCAGCGAGTTTACCCAACATGCCCGCAACCCCGAGAAATCGGTCGTAATCGGTGGTCGAAACATGGTTCTGGCCCCGGTTTACGGCCCTCCTTTCGTGCGCGATGCACAGGGCGGCCGTCGTTACGCGACGATGGACGACTTCAACAAGTTCGTGAAACTCGCCTATATGTCCAAGTGGTTGCACCATTCGGGCGGTACTGTGTGTGAGCCGACCGACATTCCGGTGAACAAACGCCATCTGGACATGTTGAAGGCGCACATGACCCTGTCGGACAAGCCTTTCATGGGTTCTGTGACCGATCCCAGCCGGGCTCAGGATTCGGTCGAAATGTGCGAAATCCTGTTCGGCAAGGAGTTCGTTCAGCAAAACACGGTGATGACGTCGCTGACCAACATCAACTCGCCGATGACATTCGACGATGTGATGATGGGCTCGCTGGAAGTCTATGCACGTAACAATCAGGCCTGCATCATCTCGCCCTTTATTGTGGGCGGCGCGATGGCGCCGGTCTCGGTGGCCGGTACTTTGACACAGGTTTTGGCCGAGGTTCTTGCCGGTGTGGCGTACAGCCAGATCGTCCGTCCCGGTGCACCCGCGATCTTTGGTGCATTCGTGACTTCGATCGACATGAATTCAGGTGCACCGACCTTCGGAACACCAGAAGCTGCGCATATCACCTATGGCGCGGGTCAACTGGCGCGGCGTCTGAACTTGCCCTATCGGTCCGCAGGATCGTTCTGTGGCTCGAAACTTCCGGATGCGCAGGCGGCTTATGAAACAGCGAACTCGCTGAATATGGGACTGTTGGCTGGCGTGAACTTCATGTTGCATGCCTGCGGCTGGCTGGAAGGCGGCCTGGTGGCCGACTTCGAGAAATTCGTTATGGATGCCGACCAGTTGGGTGTTTTGCATTCGCTGGCCAAAGGCGTGGCCTATGACGAAAACGCGCAGGCCATGGATGCGATCCGGGAAGTTGGCCCGGGCGGGCATTACCTAGGATGTGCCCACACGCAGGCGAACTTCAAGGAATCGTTCTGGAAGTCCGATCTGCTGGACTACAAGCCATATGAAACCTGGCAGGAAGAAGGCGCACGTGATACGCGGGCTCTGGCCTCTGCGCGGGTTGAACACCTGCTTGCTAATTACCAGCAACCGCATATGGAACCGGATACAGCCGCAGCGCTGGAAGCCTATATCGCCGAGAAAAAGGCCTCCATGCCGGATGCGTTCTCCTGATTACTGAAGGACCGGGGCGCGGCTGGCCTGATACAGCCGCGCCTCACCCAACAGCGCGATAAGAATGTCGAGATGCCGGACCAGAGAGTATGCGGCATCATCTTCTTTGCGCAGTTCATTTACCTCTTTTTCCATCTCCATCAGTCGCAGCAGGGCCTGACCTGAACCCGGCAATGATCCGTATCCCAGAATACGTTGCAGATGCCTGTCCCGGTTGTACTCTCTCGCTCCGAAATTTGCGGCTCTTGCCAACATGCGTGGGCGGTGAAGCGTTGAGATCATTGTCATCAGGTCCTGCATCTTATGTGTCCTGTGTCTGAAGGTTTACGGGACCATTAAATGCACAACCTAAGCGGGTGTTGCCTGCGTGACAGCCTCTCCGAACGATGGTTTCACGACTGTTTATCTTTTTGAATCAAATCTGGTTCGTGCCTTGTGAGGTTAACGAACGAGTAACGAATGGACCTCTAGTTAGATTTGGTTAACCCGCAATCCGAGGGCGAAAAGTGACATTTTGTTTTGTCGACGAGGGCAAATAATCATGGAAAACAACATGGCTTTCACCATTCCGGCATGGGTTCCAGAGGGGGCGCAAAGATACCTTGCTCATACCGAAACCGGACGCTCGATCCGCGATATCGCGAGATCGGCAGGCTGCCATGCGTCAACCATCCTCCGGCAAATCCGGCGTATCGAGATGCGCCGTGACGATCCATTGGTGGATGCTGCTTTGCAATCGCTGGCAGAAACACATTTTTCCATGTCCGATGACGCAGGCGACGCGGTCGTGATCGCGGATGAAGCTGCCCAGGAAGAAGCGTTCGAAAGAGAAGCATTGCGCATTTTGCGCCGCCTGAGTGAAACCGGTTCGGTTCTTGCCGTGGCTGAAGAAATGGACAAAGCGGTAGTCGTTCGCGACACCGGCAACGCCGGAGCGACCAGAACCGCGGTCGTCGATTGCGAGATCGCTCAGGCTCTGGCCTTAAAGGACTGGATTTCCTGCGATAACCCCGGTCGTATTTCACGGTATCGGATTTCTGCAGCTGGCCGAACGGCCCTGAGCCACCTGATTGCGAAAGCGGAAAACAAGGCGCGGGTGGGGACTGAATTTGGATTTGCCGAAGCCCAGTCGTTGTTTCAGTCTAAGACGTCGGCCGGGGCGGCTGACCGGATCAAGCGCATTCGCTATAGCGCCACGGAAAGCCCGTTGGTTGCCCTTGCACGCAGGCGTGACCGCGATGGCAAGCCTTTTCTGGATGAATCGCTTGTCAGCGCCGGAGAGCGTTTGCGCGAAGATTTCGAATTGGCGCAGATTGGCCCACAGGTTTCACAGAACTGGGACCGGTTTCTTACGGCTGGTGGCCGTGGCTGTTATGACAGTGAAAGCCACGGAGGAAAGGGGTCATCCGATGCGCGGGATCGCGTGGCGCGGGCCTTGTCTGATCTTGGCCCCGGACTAAGTGACGTTGCCCTGCGGTGTTGTTGCTATCTCGAAGGTTTGGAACTGGCGGAAAAGCGTATGGGCTGGTCTGCACGATCCGGCAAGATTGTTCTGCGGATCGCATTGCAGCGGCTGAAACGCCACTATCAGGATCAGGCTGAACGCGACCGCATGATTGGCTGAAGGCACAAAAAAGGCCCGTCATAACGGGCCTTTATTCGTCTTGTTAATACTCAGGCCAGTTCGGGCTCTGCCGTCGCCTGAAGATGTTTCATCAGGTTTTCGGGCGAAGACACGCCATAGGGATCTTCGGGGCAGTTATCCATCAGGCCAGGTTCTTCGAACCAAGCTTCGACAACGCCGTCGTTTACGATGGCCGCATAGCGCCATGACCGCATGCCAAAGCCCAGATTATCCTTGTCAACCAGCATACCCATTTTGCGGGTGAACTCGCCCGATCCATCCGGAATGACCTTTACGTTGGTCAGGCCCTGATCTTGCGCCCATTTGTTCATCACAAAGCTGTCGTTGACAGACATGCAGTAGATTTCATCGACGCCCCGGGCAATGAAATCGCTATACCCGTTTTCAAAGCCGGGCAGTTGATATGTCGAGCAGGTGGGCGTGAACGCACCGGGCAACGAGAACAGGATCACGCGTTTTCCTGCAAAATAGTCAGCGGTGGACTTGTCTTCCCAACGGAATGGGTTTGGTCCTTCGATTGAGTCATCACGGACACGGGTGTGAAAGGTCACGTTGGGCAGAATTGCGCCGGATTTCATGGTCAAGCTCCTGTGATTCACTTGTGATTTTGTTGTGACTTAAAACAGTTCCAAACTACCTTCAATCGACGAAACGCCGCATTTTGAACTAATAATCTCTTCTCATTAGGCATTGAAAACATGCGGTAAAACGGGAATTTGCAATCGTGCTCTTGCTTATGCACGGCGGCGTTGCATAGCGGCTATGCGCCGCTGGTGTAACACTGCGCATCTGTCTATGTTATGAGCGACAGGATTGACCCAAAGTCAGGAAAATTGCCCGTGCGAGATCTGAAGATCCCCGAACAGCGCCATCCGGAAAAAGCGCACCGCCCGGATAATGCGCAGCCCAAGAAACCGAACTGGATCAGGGTCAAGGCACCCGGCGGCAAAGGTTATGCAGATACGCGCCGGATCATGCGCGACAACAATCTGGTCACCGTCTGCGAAGAGGCAGGATGCCCCAATGTCGGCGAATGCTGGAGCCAGGGTCACGCCACCATGATGATCATGGGCGAGATTTGTACCCGTGGCTGCACATTCTGCAATATCGCTACCGGTCGCCCAGACGACCTTGACGCCTTTGAACCCGGCCGGGTGGCACATGCAGTCGAAAAACTTGGCCTGAACCATGTGGTTATCACCTCTGTCGACCGGGATGATCTGAGCGATGGAGGAGCCGAGCATTTTGCGCAGACCATCCGCGCGGTGCGGCACCGCTCTCCCAAAACCACGATCGAGATTCTGACACCCGATTTTCTGAAATGCGATGCGGATGTTCTGGAAATTGTGGTTCAGGCGAAGCCGGATGTCTTCAATCACAATCTGGAAACCGTACCGGGTTTGTACCCCGAGGTTCGCCCCGGTGCGCGGTACTTCCATTCCCTGCGTCTTTTGCAGCGGGTGAAAGAACTTGATCCGTCGATCTTTACCAAGTCTGGCATCATGGTTGGGCTTGGCGAAAACGAACAGCAGGTGCGCCAGGTCATGGATGATATGCGCGCGGCGGATATCGATTTTTTGACGATTGGCCAGTATCTGCAACCAACGCCGAAACACCACGGCGTTGATCGTTTCGTTACACCCGACGAGTTCGCGTCATACGAAAAGGCGGCATACGGCAAAGGCTTTCTGATGGTATCTGCGACACCTTTGACCCGGTCTTCTTATCACGCTGGTGACGATTTCACCCGACTGCGCGCGGCGCGTCTAGAAAAGCTACAAAAAGCGTGACACCGGATAAGATCGCGCGACTGACTCGTCTGCGCCACGAGCTGCATCAACACCCCGAACTTTCGGGACAAGAAAAGAAAACCGCGGCGCGGGTGGCTGAATTTCTGCGCGACGCTGGTGCTGACCATGTTATGACCGGAATAGGTCGGCACGGGATCGCTGCTGTTTTCGAAAGTGGCCAACCCGGTCCCACGCTGGGCATTCGCTGCGAACTGGATGGGCTGCCGATCCAGGAGTTGGCGAACCATTCCCATGTATCTCAGGTCGCGGGCAAAGGGCATTTGTGCGGCCACGACGGTCATATGACAATGGTTCTGGGCGTGGCAGACGTGTTGAATCATCAACGCCCCAAGAAGGGCCGCGTCGTATTGATTTTCCAGCCAGCCGAAGAGACCGGCCATGGTGCAATCGCTTTCCGAGCTGATCCCCAATACGCCGAGGTTGCGCCCGACCTGGTGTTGTCTTTGCACAACTTACCGGGATTGGAGTTGGGGGCGGTCGAAATTTGCAGCGGTTCTGCCAATTGCGCCTCACGCGGGATGCAGATCGTTCTGACCGGAAAGACGTCACATGCTGCCGCTCCGCAAGATGGGGTGTCACCTGCCGGTGCGCTGGCACGCCTGATGCCGGCTTTGACCGCGTTAGGCGGCGGCGGGGATCTGAATGACGATTACGCGTTGACGACCGTCACACATGCCACGTTGGGTGAGCGCACGGTCGGAGTAGCACCGGGGCGGGCCGAGCTGTGGGTGACGCTTCGCACCGTCACGGACGCGAGAATGGCGCAACTGATCACCGACGCTGAGTCGCTGGTCCGCGAAACGGCCAAAGCCGACGGGCTGGCGGTCGAAATCAGTTATGACGAAGTGTTTGAGGCTTGTGCCAATCACCCGGAAGCAGTTTCGATCCTGTCCAAAGCCTGCACGGAGCAGGGCGTTTCTTGCAGGTTGACCGATCAGCCACAGCGTTTTTCAGAAGATTTCGGCCAGTTTGGAAAAAGCGCGAAAACCGCCATGTTCTGGTTGGGGTCGGGGAGCGACCATCCCCAGTTGCACAACCCGGACTATGATTTCCCGGATGCGCTTATTCCGATTGGGACCGGGATATTTTTGAAGGCCATCGACGCTGTGTTAGGCCGCGACTGCTAGGACCGAGGCTTTCAGTTCATCAGATCGCCAACGATTCCAACAGCTTCTATTACAGTCTTCGTATCATCCGATATCGAGATTATTTCGTCGTCGACCCGAATATACCGTTGCCCTGGCTTCAGCGGTTTGAGCTTCCAGTTGTCGAGCTCGTCAATATAATCAAAACGCAGGTCGTTCGGCAATTTCTGACCTCGGGTGTATCGTTTGATTTGACCGGGCGGAACAGCTTTGCCGTTTGACTTAATGGATTTCTCTACTTTGGTTTTGTTGGCACCTTGCCCTTTGCCCTTGTTGTCTTTTGCATAAGACGCACCTGCAAGGGACACGATCGCCAAAAAGACGCCCGCTATCGCGAAAAACCGCTTCATTATCAATACTCCTGCTATTTCCTGAAAGGTAAAGCGACGAGGCGATGGTTGTCCATTGATATTCTAAATAATGAATTTTTAATCGGGTCTGAGGACGAGGCCGGAAAAGGCCCGCTCGGGCTATTCGTCCGTAAAGCGGACTTTGCCAATATAGGGCAGGTTGCGATTGCGTTGAGCATAGTCAATTCCATAACCCACGACAAATTCGTCTGGTATCTCAAAACCGATCCAGTCTGATCGAAAATCCACTTCGCGGCGGCTCGGCTTGTCCAGCAGGGCAATGGATTTCAGGCGCGCGGGGTTACGGCTTTGCAGCAACTTGGTGACATGGTTTAACGTATGACCGGTGTCAACGATATCCTCGACAACCAGCACGTCGCGCCCTTCAATTGCGCCACGCAAGTCTTTGAGAATACGAACTTCCCGGCTGCTCTCCATCGCGTCTCCGTAAGAAGAAGCTTCAAGGAAATCCACTTCGATCGGAAGGTCAAGTTCGCGCACAAGGTCGGCGATGAATACAAAGCTGCCGCGCAGCAGACCCACGACCACCAGCTTGTCGGTGTCTTTGAACTCTGCCGAAATGTCGCGACACAGCTCCTCGATTCGAGCAGCGATGGCCTTTGCCGAGATCATCTCATCTATCACATATGCGCGGTCAGTCATCGCAGCCCCCTTGATCTTTGGCGCGCAACATACGACATGACGCGCCATTGTCACCTGCAAATACCGGACGTCATGCCTATCCATTCGGAAACCCGCCACCTGCCTTATACTGCCCAGCAGATGTACGACCTGGTTGCCGACGTGGCCAAGTACCCGCAATTTCTGCCGTGGTGCGCTGCTGCCCGCATTCGCAATACCTATGCGCTGGAAGAGGCTGAGGTGATGGAGGCCGATCTGGTCATCTCGTTCAAGGTTTTCCGGGAACGTTTTGGCAGCAAAGTAACCCTGTTTGCGGATCAAAAGAAAATCGACACCGAATACCTGGACGGCCCCTTCAAATACATGAAATCCGACTGGCAGTTCGAGGACGCGCCTGATGGGGGCTGCAACGTCTCGTTCCATGTGGATTTCGAATTCAAGAACGCCATCCTGCAAGGGATTATCGGTGTGGTTTTCAACGAAGCCATGCATCGGATCGTGCGCGCGTTCGAGGCGCGCGCGCAAGAACTCTACAGCTAGGTCTTTACCCTTGTCAGGCGCACGCTAGACTACGCGCATGACGGAATTTACAGTATCATTGGCCGCTTTTGCGGCAGGGCCGATTTCTACGTCGTCTCAGGCGCGAATCGTCACATCGCTATCTGTTCTTGACTGGGTCGCTGTGGGCCGGGCAGGCGCGCGCGAACCCGTCTCAACCACGGTTCGCGACATGATACTTTCCGAGGGCGGGAACCCTCAGGCGCATCTCTTTGGCGGCGGCCCGGCGCCGCTACGTGGTGCGGCGTTGGTGAATGGCACGGTGTCTCACGCGCTGGATTACGATGACACGCATTTCGCCCATATCGGGCATCCTTCCGTCGCCATTTTGCCCGCAGCCCTTGCGGTGGCCGAATGGGATGACCGTATTCTTGTCGACTTTCTCGAAGCCGCTTTGGTGGGTATGGAAACCTCAATCCGAATTGGCTTGTGGCTGGGGCGCGGTCACTATCAGGCAGGGTTTCACCAGACGGCGACATCCGGTGCCTTTGGGGCGGCAGTCGCTGTTGGCCGTTTGCTGGGTTTTGACGCAAACCAGATGCGAATGGTTCTGGGTCTGACGGCGACGCGTGCGGCGGGGCTGAAGGCGCAGTT
This sequence comes from Ruegeria sp. O4, assembly GCF_056535125.1. Classification (NCBI taxonomy): domain Bacteria; kingdom Pseudomonadati; phylum Pseudomonadota; class Alphaproteobacteria; order Rhodobacterales; family Roseobacteraceae; genus Ruegeria; species Ruegeria sp. O4. The sequence continues at coordinate 160,951 of NZ_JBQERO010000001.1, forward strand.
CGGAACCATGGGCAAGCCGTATAACGCCGGACTTGCCGCTTCAGCAGGGGTCGAGACGGCCTTGCTGGTACAGCGCGGTTTTCAGGCCAACGCCGACGCGCTGGAGGGTCCTTATGGATTTGGGGCAACGCATCAAGGTGCAGCGGATCAAACTGCTCTGGATGGGTTGGGCGATGAATGGCTGTTTGAAACGGTCAGCCACAAGTTTCACGCCTGTTGCCACGGTCTTCACGCCGCGCTGGAAGCCGCGCGGGAGTTGGACATAGCGGAGCCAGAGGTCGCCGAGATCCAGATAAAGACTCATCCGCGCTGGATGAGTGTGTGCAATCAACTGTCACCGACAACCGGACTGGGGGCCAAGTTTTCCTATCGGACAGTGATCGCGATGCAGGCGCTGGGATATGATACGGCTTTGCCAGATAGTTTCACCGACAAGGTCTGCGTCGACCCGCGTATAACGTCTTTGCGCGACCGCATCACGGTCGAGGCAGATGACAGCCTGTCAGAAACGCAGGCGCATCTGTCTCTGCTGCGTCGCGATGGCATTCGCCGCGAAGCGACGCATGATCTGCTGAACCCAATGTCGTTGTCGGACCGTGAGGATCGCGTGCGCGACAAAGCGACCAAGCTGATCGGTGCGGATGAGGCGGACACGATCTGGTCGATGCTGCGCACCGGGGGACGTGCCCGCGATCTGGCCGAACGTATGGCGGGTTAAGCCACGCACCAGTGCAACGGAAAGCCCGGGTCAAATACAGTGACTGGTCCATCGCCTGTTTCAATCTTTGAGGGATACGAAACGGGCTCACCCTTGGTCAGGGTAATCATATCCTGGTTCACCGGTAAGCGATAGAAACCCGGCCCGTTGAGCGACACAAAGCCTTCCAGCTTGTCCAATGCATCTTCCCGGTCAAACATTTCGGCGACCAAAGACATGGTGTTGGTCGCTGTGAAACAACCGGCACAGCCGCAAGCCATTTCCTTGTTGGCATCCGTGTGCGGGGCGCTGTCCGTGCCCAGAAAAAACCGCGCATCGCCCGATGTCGCGGCGGATAGCAGGGCCAGACGGTGTTCTTCGCGCTTGGCAACAGGAAGGCAATAGTAATGCGGTTTGATGCCACCAACCAGGATATGGTTGCGGTTGATAATCAGGTGATGCGCCGTGATCGTTGCACCCAGATCAACCGCGTTGGCTTTGACATAATCCACACCATTTGACGTGGTGATATGTTCCATCACCACACGCAGGCCTGGTGTCGATCTGCGGATTGGATCAAGAACACGGTCGATGAACACGGCTTCGCGGTCAAATATGTCGATCTCGGGATCCGTCACCTCGCCATGTACGCACATGGGCAAGCCGATTTCGGCCATCTTCTCAAGCACCGGGCGCACTTTGTCGAAATCGCGCACACCCGAGGCAGAGTTGGTCGTTGCCCCGGCAGGGTACAGCTTGACGGCTTTGATCAGACCGCTGGCATGGGCTGCAGCGACATCTTCGGCATCTGTATCCTCGGTCAGATACAGGGTCATCAGCGGCTCGAACGTCATACCGTCGGGCAGGGCCGCCAGAATGCGGTCTCGATAGGCAGCGGCCTGGTCGCCGCGCACAACCGGCGGCACCAGGTTCGGCATAATGATCGCACGGGCGAAATGGCGCGCGGTTTCGGGCAGGACGGCCTGTAGCATCGCGCCATCGCGCAGATGCAGATGCCAGTCGTCGGGGCGGCGGAGCGTAAGGGTGTCGGTCATGGCCTTCCGCTAGCATAGCTGTTGCGAAAGACCAACTGCGTCCGCGCAAGGCACAAAAAAAATCTTGTCAACCGACCTGAACGTCGTAGCTCTGTCCAAGGTTGAGGCCTTGACGCCCAGACACTTGCATGACCTGTTTATCCCTAAAGCAGAGAGGGGTTCCATGACACAGCCAGATTCCATCGATGCCGTGCAGCAGATGCTGGGTCGTCAGGGCTATGTCTGCGGTCGCGCCCTTGCGACGGTTGTGTTCCTGTCGCTGAAGCTTGGACGCCCGTTATTTCTGGAAGGCGAAGCAGGGGTTGGAAAGACCGAGATCGCCAAGGCTCTGGCATCCGGGTTGAACCGGCGCCTGATCCGGTTGCAGTGCTACGAAGGGCTGGATGCGTCGTCAGCTGTTTACGAATGGAATTTTTCGGCGCAGATGGTCGCGATCCGAACGGCTGAGGCCGCGGGTGGGGCCGACCGGGGCGCGTTGCAGACTGAACTGTTCTCGGACGAATACCTGATCGAACGCCCCTTGTTGCAGGCAATGCGCCCGGACGAAAATGGAGCGCCGGTTCTTCTGATCGACGAACTGGACCGGACCGATGAACCGTTCGAAGCCTTTCTACTGGAAGCTCTGAGTGATTTTCAGGTCACGATTCCTGAACTGGGCACTGTTGTAGCACCCGAACCACCGATTGTAATTGTCACGTCGAACCGGACCCGCGAAGTGCACGATGCCCTCAAGCGTCGCTGCCTGTATCACTGGGTTGATTATCCTGATTTCGAACGTGAGATCGAAATTCTGCATGCGCGCGCGCCTGAAGCTGCGGAAGGGCTTAGTCGCGAGGTTGTAGCCTTCGTTCAACGTTTGCGCACCGAGGATTTGTTCAAGAAACCCGGTGTGGCCGAGACCATCGACTGGGCGAAATGCCTGTTGGCGCTGGATGTGTTGAACCTCAGCCCCGAGGTGATCGGCGACACGCTGGGTGCGATCCTGAAATATCAGGACGACATTCAAAAACTTCAGGGGTCCGAGGCCAAACGCATCCTCGACGAGGCCAAGGCCACGCTCGAACCGGTCTGATGTTTCATCTTTTTCCAAATACTCCGGGGGTATGGGGGCAGAGCCCCCATAACGTCTGATGGCCGAACAACTTTCGCTGGATATCCCGGACAACCCAAAGCTGGCGCACAACATCACCCATTTTGCCCGCGCACTCAGAAAGGCTGGGCTGCCAATCGGACCCGGTCGTGTGATCGACGCAATTCGTGCCGTGCAGGCGGCAGGTTTTTCCGAGAAACAGGATTTCTATTGGACCTTACACGCCTGTTTCGTGAACCGCCCGGAACACCGCGTGGTTTTCGCGCAAGTCTTCCGAATGTACTGGCGAGATCCGCGTTACATGGAACACATGATGGCTATGATGCTTCCTGCAATTCGCGGCGTTCAGGAAGAACGCAATGCCGATGCCGCTGAAAAGCGCGCAGCTGAGGCGCTGCTGGACGGGGTTGAGCGTGATTTGCCGGACGCTGCAGGACAGGAGGAAGACGAAACCGAGATCGAAATCGACGCAACCCAGACCGCATCGTCCGAGGAGCGGCTGCGCAATCTGGACTTCGAGCAGATGAGCACGGTCGAAATAGCGCAGGCCAAGCGCGTATTGGCGCGGATGACACTGCCAGTAAAGCCAATTGAATCACGCCGCGGGCAGACCAGCCATCTGGGGCACCGCATCGACCGTGCCCGCACCTTGCGCGCGGCCATGCGGCAAGGAGGTGAGTTGCGCGATATTGCCAGGCTACAGCCCAAACCGCGCTGGCCAAATCTTGTCGCACTTTGCGATATTTCCGGCTCGATGAGCCAGTACAGTCGGATCATCCTGCATTTCCTGCACACGGTATCGAACACCAAGGGAGCGGGTTGGGCGAAGGTCCATGCCTTCACATTCGGCACACGCCTGACCAACATAACGCGCCACCTGCACCAACGGGATGTAGACGCGGCACTTGCCGCCGCAGGGGCCGAGGCGCAGGATTGGGAAGGCGGCACTCGCATCGGAGAGTGTCTGCATCAATTCAATCGGGACTGGTCACGCCGGGTGATGGGGCAAGGGGCGGTCGTTCTGCTGATCACCGACGGGCTCGAGCGGGGTGATCCCGAGCTCCTCAGGAAAGAGATCGAGCGTCTGCACCTTTCCTCAAAACGCCTGATCTGGCTGAATCCCTTGTTGCGTTGGGACGGGTTCGCACCCAGGGCGCAAGGCGTTGCCGCGATGCTGCCGCATGTTGACAGTTTTCGCGCAGGGCATTCGATTGCCTCACTCGAAGACTTGGCCGCAGCGATTTCAGAACCCGACGACCAGGGGCAGAAAGCGCGGCTGATGGCCGCGCTTTCTGATTAGCAGATTACGACAGCTGCTCTTCGTTGCACTTGCGGGCCATCTCCATGGCTTTGTAAGTGCCTGTCAGATCGACCGTGAAGGCATAGGATGTCTCGGGGAACACGATCATGACCTTTTTCTTTGCCAGATCATCCGCGAACTGAGGGCTGTCCGACAGGACATAACCACCGGAATAGCCTTTGGTGATGTTACCTTTCATGCCGGTCGCTTCACCCAGATAGATGTTGTCGCCCAGCAGGATGGCGACTTCTTGCGTCTCGCCACGTTTGATATCGGTTTCAGCCTTGGTGAACACGCCGACATATCCCACACCGCGATCTTCGGTCAGACCCATCTGAACGACGTTTTCCGCATCATCAACGGCCTCGATCAGGCAGGATTTCTTTTCATTGTCGATGAAGATTTTCCAGCCTTCAACCTCTCCATAGCGTTGGAATGTGTCAGCCCACGCTGCGGTTGAAGTCAAAAGACCAACTGCCGCGCCCAGTGCAAGAATACGTTTCAACTGCATGTCTCCGATCTATGAATTGTTTGGTATGCAAGCCAGACCCGATGCCGGTTGCCTGTACAGGCTAGAACTCGGGTCACAAACAATCAATGCTATGATTTGTTGAATATCTTTCAGGCCGTGGCGTTGCCTTATGGGGTTCAATATAGACCTTTTGGTAAGCTTGGTGCGCTTTTCATCCCGCAAATCCCGCTTATGTTGGTGTCATAGGTCATCCGGAGGTTCCGATGGAGCGATTCGACAACAGTCCTGAAACGGCGCTTGACTGGCACCGCAGCGGGCGCGGCGCGGCGCTCGCTACAGTTGTCGAAACCTGGGGCAGTGCGCCGCGGCGGGTGGGATCCCAATTGGTGATTGGCGGTGATGGTCGGATAGAAGGCTCTGTTTCTGGTGGATGTGTCGAAGGTGCTGTTATCGTCGAGGCGCTTGAAGCCATTGATGAAGGCGAAGCGCGTTTGCTTGAATTCGGGGTCAGTGACGACGATGCCTTCGCGGTTGGTTTGGCCTGTGGGGGGACCATACGCATTCTTGTCGAACCCATAGGAAAAGTCCTGCCAGAATCTATGTTGGCGGAACTGGTAGCCGCTCGGGCCGCTCGAACGCCCGTTGCCTACGAAGTCAACATCGAGACCGGGCGCAGGGCGCTGCGCCGCAACGCTTATGCCGACAGGCTGCGTATGGATCGGTCAGGGTTCGAAGAGGATGGCCAGACCTTTGTCGCAGTACATAACCCACCGCTGAGGTTGCTGGTTGTTGGGGCGGTTCACATCGCGCAGGCTCTGGTACCGATGGCGCGGATTGCGGGCTATGATCCAACCATTATCGACCCGCGTGACGCCTTCGCGTCCAGTGCGCGTTTTCCCGGCGAAACGATCCTGACGGATTGGCCGGATGAAGCTGTTGCGAAGCTGGGACTGGACGCGCGGACCGCGATTGTCCTGCTGACACATGACCCAAAACTCGATGATCCGGCGCTACATGCCGCATTGGACGCCGATGTGTTCTATATCGGTGCATTGGGGTCAACACGCACCCATGCCAAGCGCATTGAGCGTATGAAAGCGGCTGGTTTCACCGATGCGCAAATCTCTGGCATTCATGGGCCCATTGGCCTGGATATTGGGGCCGCCGGTCCCTCGGAAATCGCGGTTGCGATACTGGCGCAGATCACTGCAGTTCTTCGAGGGAAGGCATGAAATTTGGGCCTGTACCGGTCTCCCGGGCAGAAGGAGCTATTCTGGCGCATTCGGTTACAGCGGATGGGCGAAAGCTCCGCAAAGGGCTTGAATTGCGCGCGGAACATGTAGCGCAACTGGAAAAGGCTGGTTTAAGCGAGGTCATTGTTGCCCGGCTGGATACCGGTGATTGCCATGAAGATCAGGCGGCACGCAAACTGGCGTCTGCGCTGGCACCTGATCCAGCTTCAGCCAACTTGCGGGTAACCGAGGCTTTTACCGGGCGGGTAAATCTTTTGGCCGATGGGCCCGGGGTTGCCGTGCTTGATGTTCACGCACTTGAAATGTTCAATCAGGTCAATCCGATGATTACCGTTGCGACCGTTCCCCAGTACCAGCAAATGGGGGCGAACGGCATGGTGGCGACCATCAAGGTCATCTCATATGCCGTGCCAGAGGCTGATGTTCAGCGCGCCGCCGGGCTGGCAAAAGGAGCTGTGCGTTTGGCGCGGCCAGTTCATCGGACAGCCGGTCTTGTTGTCACGGAAATTCCCGGTGGGCCGCCGAACGAAAAGGGGATTGCCGCAATTCGGGGACGGGTCGAGGCATTGGGAATGGAGCTTTCGGAGGTGCAGATTGTTCCGCATCGAACGGATACTTTGACCAGCGCGATTTCTAAGGGGAAAGGTGATCTTCTGATGATATTGACGGGTTCGGCCACCTCGGACCCGAACGACGTCGCACCGTCGGCCGTTCGGCTGGCTGGCGGGACGATTGATCGCTTTGGTATGCCGGTTGATCCGGGAAACCTGCTGTTTCTGGGGGACCTGCAAGGCCGACCTGTGATCGGTTTGCCGGGATGCGCCCGCTCTCCGGCGTTGAATGGGGCGGATTGGGTGCTGTCGCGTGTCGCATGCGGGATTGAAACAACAGGCGCAGATATTGCCGGAATGGGGGTTGGCGGGTTGTTGAAGGAAATCCCGACCAGACCCCAGCCGCGAGCGAAACGAAACGACTGACCGCCGCCAAGGTCCGCTATATTGCGTATGTACTATTGATATTCTAGGGTTTTCTCATCCTTGGCAAAACGCCGGGCCGCCAATACGCGCCGGTGTCCTCCCGCGCTTTTTGAAACTGTTCGACCCTATCCCGTGCAGCTTCGCCCCCTGCATCAAAGAGATGACCGAGCAGGCATTCCAGAACCGCCATCGCGCCGGAAAAGCTTGAAAACGGATGTAATGTGCGGGTGCTGACGGGCAGAACCACATCCGGGTTGACGCCGGGGGCAATCACCTCGCTATCCGACAGCAGTACAATCTTTATGGCCCTGTCGCGGGCAAAGCGCATCGACTGGATCGTATCTGCGGAGTAGGGATGGACCGTGATGGCAAACAAACAATCCTCGGACGTGGCCTCGACCAGGTCATCGATGGCCGAGCCCATGTGCCGAGGTATCAGCTGTAATCCGGGATGGGCCATGCGCCCCGCGTAGTGAAAATAATAGGCCAGCGCATGACTGGACCTTGTGGCGGTCACATAACAGTGACGTGCAGACACCATGTACTCAACGGCACGCTTGGCCAAATTCGGCTCCATCAGACGCAGAGAGCGGGACACAACATTCATCTCATTGCGCGCGAATCTGGCCTGTGCGCCGTGGAAAAGGTCTTGGCCGGGTGATGTGGTTAGCCACTCTTGACCTATCCTGTCTTCGCTGTCTGTTGTGAGGGCAAGGCGAAATGGGTGGCGGAAGGCGTCAAAACTGTCGAAACCCATACGCTGTGCCAGTCGAACAAGAACACTGGTGCTGATGCCGATCCGGTCAGCGGTCACCCGGACCGGGTTCAGGCCGAAATCACCGGGATGGTCGATGATATATTTCGCCGCGACTTGCATCTGCGCAGGCATCTCGTCGATCTCGCGCCGAATTTGGCTGGTCAAGGCTGCAAGGGTGGGTGCCATACCAAAAAGAAACATATGTTTTCTTTAGTGTAAATTGAAAACGTCATCCAGCGAATCTAACTGAAGGCAAAGACTTGGGTGGTGCTATGACATCAAAAACAACTGACAGCTTGGACAGGCCCTACATTCTGGTTGCGCCAAACGGCGCCCGGCGGAGCGCGTTGGATCATCCCGCCTTACCGCTCAGGATTGATCAGATCGTCACGTCAGCACGGGATTGTCTTGCTGCGGGTGCGGACGGGTTGCATCTGCATATTCGAGATGCAGACGGACGGCATTCACTGGACGCCGGATTGTACCGGGAAACGCTCGCGGAATTGCAGCGCGAGGTTCCAGAAATGAAGCTACAGATCACGACTGAAGCCGCCGGGCAGTTCGACGTAGCATCGCAACTGGACTGTCTGCGAAAGGTGCGACCTGAATGGGCCTCAATCTCGGTGCGTGAAATCGCCCGCGACCTTAACCTTGCACCCAGGGTCTATGCACAATGCGCGGATCAGGGCACACGGGTTCAGCACATTTTGTATGATGCAGAGGACGCACGATTACTGGACCATTGGCGCGCTCAGGGCATCGTACAGGCGAACCAGACAGACCGTTTGCTTGTTCTGGGGCGATACAGCGATGGACAGCAATCTATGCCAGCCGATCTCGAGGCTTTTCCAAAAAGCCCGGCTCGTTGGATGGTGTGCGCCTTTGGTGCGCAAGAACATGCCTGTCTGGCCGAGGCTGCACGACGCGGTGGTGACGTGCGGGTTGGGTTTGAAAACAGTCTGACGGGGCCGGATGGCAGACCTTGGGCAGATAACGCGGCTTCGGTCGCAGCATTAGTTGAATTGCTTGGAAGGGCAAAGAAATGAGTCATGTTTTCCCACGTCACACGAAATCGGACCTCCCCGTCGCGGTTGGCGGCGATGGCTGTTATCTGATTGATGCAGAGGGCAAGCGATACCTGGATTGCGGTGATGCCGCGGTATCATGTCTGGGTCATTCGAATCAGGCCGTGATCCAAGCGGTACAGCAACAGGTGGAACAGATCGCTTTTGCACATACCGGGTTCATGACATCGGAACCGGCCGAGGCTTTGGCCGAATTGTTGATCCGGCATGCACCGGGGGATCTGGACCGTGTGTATTTTGTTTCGGGCGGGTCCGAAGCGACCGAAGCGGCAATCAAACTGGCGCGCCAATATTTCCTTGAAATCGGACAACCTGAACGCCGTCACGTTATCGCGCGAAAGCAAAGCTATCACGGCAACACTTTGGGGGCTTTGTCCGCCGGGGGCAACGCATGGAGACGGGCACAATTCGCCCCGATGCTGATCGAGATGACCCATATCTCTGCATGCTACGAATATGCCGAAAAACCGGAAGACGAGAGCAGTTTTGACTACGGCCAGCGTGTGGCGAATGAATTGGAAACTGAAATTCTGCGGCTGGGTCTCGATACGGTCATGGCATTTATGGCCGAACCAGTGGTCGGGGCCACCCTTGGCGCAGTTCCTGCGGTTGAAGGATACTTCAAGCGTATTCGCGAGATTTGCGACCACTATGGTGTGATGTTGATTTTGGATGAGGTGATGTGTGGTATGGGCCGAACCGGTCACCTGTTTGCCTGTGATCATGACGGTATCGAACCGGATATTCTTTGTATTGCCAAGGGGTTGGGGGCTGGATATCAACCAATCGGGGCCATGCTGTGCACCGGTAAGATCTATGACGCGATTCGCGATGGATCAGGGTTTTTCCAGCATGGGCACACCTATGTCGGTCATCCGGTCGCCACAGCCGCCGCATTGGCGGTGGTCCGTGAGTTGACCGAACGGGATTTACCTGCGCGTGCCGGGGTCATGGGCAACAAGCTGCAATCCGCCCTTGAGGCAGCATTCGGACAGCACCCGAACGTGGGAGATATCCGTGGTCGTGGGTTGTTCCGAGGTGTTGAACTGGTCGCTGACCGTGACACCAAGGAACCTTTTGATCCATCACGCGGCATCGCAGGTAAGGTGAAAAAGGCAGCACTGGCCGAAGGGTTGATCTGCTATCCCATGGCTGGCACGCGGGATGGCCGGAATGGTGATCATGTCCTGCTGGCACCACCTTTTATCATCGAAGAGGAACAGATAGGCGAACTCGTCAGCAAACTGGAACGCGCCATTTCCGCCGTGCTTTGACATTACCGTGAGTGCACTGTTCGCCCGCAGCTTATTTGTTAGTGTCGCGGGAGAAGTATCTGAAAAGGCGAAATCAATGGTGCTGGATATTTGGCGCAGCTTCCGCGCGCTTCCCCTTTGGGTTCAGATCTGGGTGGCCGTAATATTGGTGCCGGTTAATTTGGTTCCGCTTGCTTTCCTGGATCAGCCGCAGGGGATGCTCATCGCTGTTCTGGCGATTACCGGTATGGCGCTGAACATACCCATCATGGCGGTTGCGCGCGGGATGAGCGGTGCGATGGCTTTGCCGCACATTCTGTGCTGGGTTCCACTGGTTGTCATCGTAACGCTTTTGTTGTTTTCCGATGCGACCCTGAGCATTGCCTTTATCAAGTTTCTTTGGGTGCTTCTGATCGTTGACATAATTTCCTTGCTTTTCGACTTCAGAGATGCGGTCAACTGGTTACGAAGCAGACGCGCGACCTGAACGTAAAAGCCCCTTCGGCAGCGAAGGGGCTTTGATCGTTTCTGTCTTTTAAGCGGATTACTTATGCGGAAGCGGGCCGATCATCATGACCATCTGACGGCCTTCCATCTTTGGCATGTTTTCGATCTTGCCGACCTCTTTGATGTCCTCGGCCACACGTTCCAGCAATTCGCGACCCAGGTTCTGGTGCGCCATTTCACGGCCGCGAAAGCGCAGGGTGACTTTGACCTTGTCGCCCTTTTCCAGAAACTTAAAGACGTTCTTCATTTTGACGTCATAGTCATGCGTATCTGTGTTCGGTCGGAACTTGACCTCTTTCACTTCGATGACTTTTTGTTTTTTGCGCGCTTCGTTTTCGCGTTTTTGCGTTTCGTACTTGTACTTGCCGAAATCCATGATCTTGCAGACCGGTGGGTTCGCATTGGGCGAGATTTCGACCAGATCAAGACCTGCATCTGCGGCCATCTGCATGGCTTTGGCGGGATGAACCACCCCGACGTTTTCACCTTCGGCGCCAATCAGGCGAATTTCGGGGGCACGGATCTTATCATTGACGCGCGGGCCTGTGTCTCTCTGTGGCGGCGCGTTGTGAGGTCTGCGAGCTATGGGTTCATTCCTTTGATGATTGCAGAATTTCGAGCCCGGAATTTAAACCGGGCAGAGCCGCACTTCAAGCGGCATAAATACAGGGTAATGCGAAAAAACTTGTTTTCTGCCGGTGTTTTTCGCGTTCAGGGTGGCAAAGCCCTGAACGCAGGGTTGCTTTAGCCGACAAAGGCTTTTTCGATCACGAACTCCTTGGGTTCCGAGTTGGCACCTTCACGCAATCCAAACCCTTCGAGGATTTCCTTGATATCTAGGTTGAAAGCCAACGAACCGCATACCATTGCACGGTCGGTTTCGGGCTTGATGCCACCGTCAATACCCAAGTCGGAAAACACGGTGCCGTCCTGAAGCAAAGTGGTGATGCGACCCATCTTTGGGCTCTCTTCCCGTGTGGTGGTCGGGTAATAGCGGATCTTGTCGGCAAATCCTTCACCGATCAGTTCGGCCAACAGTTCGTCCTGACGGATGCTGTCGATCAGTTGACGGCCATATTCCAGCTCTGCCACTTCGCGACAGGTGTGGGTAATGATGACCTCGTCATAATCCTCATAAGTCTGCGGTTCACGCAGCAGCGAGGCAAAAGGCGCAAAGCCGGTGCCGGTCGCAAAAAACCACAGGCGCTTGCCGGGCAGCAGGGCGTCATGCACCAATGTGCCAACCGGTTTGGGACGCAGGATAATCTGGTCACCCGGTTTGATATGTTGCAATTTCGAGGTCAGCGGGCCGTTCTGAACCTTGATCGAATAAAACTCCAGCTCTTCATCCCACGAGGGCGAGGCGATGGAATAGGCGCGCAGCAACGGCTTGCCGTTGTCGCCCAGAAGACCAATCATCACAAACTCGCCCGAGCGGAAACGCAGCGAGGCCGGGCGCGACACCTTGAATGAAAACAGGCTGTCGGTCCAGTGTTTGACTTCGGTTACAGTTTGCGCATCCGGAAGGACGGGGACTTTTACGGCGGTTGCTTCGCTCACGGGCTTCATCTCTGTCATCGTTTACCTGCCGGTCTGCTAAACCGACATCTCCGTTTAATCTTTGATCCAAGTCAGGAAAAGGGGACAGATTGCCCCCTTTGCGTCACAGGCTGGCAATCGCGGGATCAGCCGCGCAGGCGGGCCTGATAGTTATTCTCTTTCCAGTTCGCGCGGGCCAGCCACTGATCCTCGGGTTGGCGGTCTGCCAGTTCTCCGTCGATCTCGACCTCGTCAAAGCCGCTGCGGCGCGCCATGGCGTATTGATCGGCAAGCACATGCCCTTTGGCGCGCAGCCGACCTTTGTAGCCCTTCAGGCGCAATGTGCGAGCGATGGTAAATCCGCGACCATCTGCGAAAGACGGGAAGTCTACCCGAACCAGCCTCGTGCCGCCCAACCGGTCAAACAGTTCGTCCGGGTCTGTCTCCGAGCTCACGTCTAGCGCGATTACGTCATTGGCGGCATCATCCAGAGTGACAAAGCCGTCGGTCCAGTCATCAGGCGAAAAGCCCTCATCCGTTACGATTACGTTCATGTTTTCTCTCCGATGCGCATCATCTTGCCATCGACAAAATGGATGCCGCATTCTTCCTTGTTCTGGTCGCGCCACCGTCCGGCGCGGGGGTCTTCGCCCTCTTTGACAGGCGAGGTGCAGGGCGCACAGCCGATCGAAGGGTATCCTTTGGCCACCAGCGGATGCCGGGGCAGGTTGTTTTCTTCCATATAGGCCCGCACATCCTCGGGCGCCCAATGGGCGAGCGGGTTGACCTTGATCCGGCCTGTTCCGTCCTCGACCTCGAAGAATTCCAGCGCAGCGCGCGTGCCTGCCTGAAACCGCTTGCGTCCGGTTATCCAGCCATCGAACCCCACCAGTGCCCTTTGCAGCGGGAAAGTCTTGCGCAGGTTGCAGCACGCGTCCGTGTCGCGCAGGCGCAATGCGCCGTATGGGTCTTCGCGTTCAACCTCTGCATCCTCGGCCCGGATGATGCGAATGTTGGTAAGCCCCAGACGCTCGCTCACCTCCTGCTGGTATTCCAGCGTTTCGGTGAACAGCATTTGCGTGTCCACGAAAAGAACGGGCGTTGCCTTGTTCACCACCGCCGCCATGTGCAACAGAACGACGGATTCCGCACCAAAGCTCGAGACCAGAGCAAGCTCATCGATCTCATCAATTGCTCCATGCATGACATCATGGGCGCTGTGGTGCCGGAACCGGGCATTCAGGTCTTCGACACGTTCAGTCAGTTCGCGTCTGTCCCGGCCCAGTTCCGTCTGGATCAGGTCAAGCGGCATTTGCGCGGGCCTCGGGGTAGAGGGCGTCTTTGAACGGCGCCATGCCCACCCGGCGATATGTTTCCAGGAATGTCTCCTCTGCGCTTGCACGCTGGTTCAGATATGTGTCGACAATGCGCTCTACGGCAGGAACGATTTCGTCATAGGCAAAGCCCGGACCGGTGCGATCACCAATTGCCGCAGTTTCGGTCGCATCGCCACCCAGAGTGATCTGGTAATTTTCCACGCCTGCGCGGTCCAGACCCAGAATGCCGATATGGCCGACATGGTGATGACCACAGGCGTTGATGCAGCCTGAGATCTTGATCTTCAGGTGGCCGATGTCATGCTCGAGCTTCAGGTCCTCGAACCGCGTTGCAATTTCCTGAGCAACCGGGATCGAACGCGCCGTCGCCAGCGCACAATAATCCATGCCGGGGCAGGCGATGATATCGCTGATCAGACCGATATTGGCGGTTGCCAGCTCGTATTCCTTCAGCTTGGCGTGAATTGCAGGCAAGTCCGATTTGTGGACATGCGGCAGGATCACGTTCTGCTCATGGCTAATCCGCAGCTCGTCATAGGCGAACTCTTCGGCCAGATCGGCCATAACGCGCATCTGCTCGGCAGTTGCATCGCCCGGTGTTGCCCCATGCTTCTTGATCGAGATCGTTACAATCGCGTGGTCCGCATTCTTGTGCGGCGCGATGTTGGTGTCGACCCACGAGCGGAAGACCGGATCGTTGGTATAGGCGCTTTCAAACGACGCAACCGAAGCATGGCGGAAGGCAGGCGGTGCAAAGTGGCCCTTGATCTCTTCCAGCAGGTTCATATCCGCGCCTTTGAACTGCGGGCGGACCTTCAGGAAGCGTTCGTTGACCTTGGCGCGGATAGCGTCGATGCCATGCTCGTGCACGGTGATCTTGATACGTGCCTTGTACTTGTTGTCACGGCGACCAATCTGGTTCCAAACTGAAACGGTGGCTTCCAGATAAGCCAGCAGGTCGTCAAAGGCGACAAACTCGGACAATTCCTTGCCGATCATGGGCGTACGGCCAAGGCCACCGCCAACAATGACGCGCGCGCCAAGAACGCCGTCACGCTCAACCAGTTGCAGGCCGATGTCATGCGCCTTGATCACGGCGCGGTCGTTTTCACTGCCAGTGATGGCGATCTTGAATTTGCGCGGCATGAACTGGAATTCCGGGTGGTCGGTCGACCACTGGCGCAGCAATTCGGCGTAAGGGCGGGGATCAGCGACCTCATCTGCAGCGGCACCGGCAAAGTGGTCGGCGGTCACGTTGCGAATGGTGTTGCCCGAAGTCTGGATGGCGTGCATGCCAACCTCGGCCAGCGCGTCCAGCATATCCGGCACGTCGCTCAGCTTTGGCCAGTTGTACTGGATGTTCTGACGGGTGGTGAAATGGCCATAGCCTTTGTCCCACTTCTCGGCCAGCAGCGCCAGTTGACGCATCTGTGCACTGTTCAGCGTGCCATAGGGAATGGCGACGCGCAGCATGTAGGCGTGCAGCTGCAGATACAGCCCATTCATCAGGCGCAGCGGCTTGAATTCGTCTTCGGTCAACGAGCCGTCGATGCGGCGTTCCACCTGGGCGCGGAACTGCGCGTTACGTTCTGCCAAAAATGCTGTGTCGAACTCGGAGTAGCGATACATGTCTAGCTGTCCTTGTTTGCAGCCCCGAACCTTGGGGCCTTGAAGGGGAGAGAGATGGCCAGAGGTCAGGCCCGGGGCTGCGGGGAAGTTTCCTGTTTGCCGTGGGCATAGTTGGACGGACCAGTCCGGCGGAAATCTTCCCGAAAATGGGTGGGCTCGGGGCCGTTCTTGCCCGCAACGGCATCGGCCAGATAAGTGCCCACGACTTTATTTGCCTGACGCGCCGCATCCAGCAGACGCACCTGTGCATGTGCTTCGTCAGTGATCAGTTCCGCTTGCGACAGATCACGCGTCCAACTGTCATCTTCGGTCTGGTAAATGACGTCACCTATCAGCAAATCATTTGCGGTGACGACTTTGGGGGTAAAAGCGCGGGCCATCAGGCAAGCTCCTTGTTGAATTCGGTTACGGCCTGCGTTGCTTCGCGCGGGGCAAGGCCATAGAATGTCAGGGCTGGTCCGTCCATTTCGGCGGCGGCCAGATCGGCGGGCAGTTGATCCAGTGTGGTGGCCAGAATCCGCTGGTTCGGACGCGAGGCGTTTTCGACCAGTGTGACTGGAGTGGCGCGATCGGCACCGTGCATGATCAGGCGACCCTGGATAAAGCGGGCAGATTTCTTGCCCATATAGATCGCAGCAACCGAACCGGCCCGTGCCAGGGCATTCCAGTCATGATCGGCAAAACCTTTCATGTCATGCCCGGTCAGGAACCGCACCGAGGAATTCCGGCCGCGTTGAGTCAGGCTTTGGCCGATACCAGCCACCGCGGCAGAGGCCGCCGTGATACCGGGAATGATCTGCCACGTGATTCCAGCCGCCTCGACGGCCTCAATCTCTTCATCCAGACGACCAAAGACAGTGGGATCGCCGGACTTCAGGCGGACCACGCGGTTACCTTTCAGGGCATATTCGACCAAAAGAGCGTCGATATCACTTTGCTTCCAGGATGGGCCGAACCCGACTTTGCCGACATCAACCAAAGCGGCGCTTTGACCGGCTATGTCCAGAACGGGTTCACTGATAAGGCGGTCATGCAGCACAACATCAGCCTGCTCAAACGCAGTCAGCGCCTTGAGTGTCAGCAACTCGGGGTCGCCCGGACCTGCGCCGACAAAGTCGACATGCCCTTTGGTGCCTGTTGTGCGAACGTCCTGCATCGGATCATCTCGGGTGTGGTTTGACTTGACCCTCAATATAGGAAATATTCCCACCAAAGCGCCATATGGGCGCTCAAATAAGGACAAACGTTCCATCGAAACAAAATTTTGGAACGAAAGCTTCGATGTGGAAGGAATATTGGAATGTCGGTGCGGATAGATGATACGGATCGGAAAATTCTGGCCGAGCTGCAACGTGATGCAGGGCAGTCACTGGACGAAATAGCGGCTCGGGTCGGCAGTTCAAAGACGCCTGTCTGGAATCGTATTCGTAAGCTCAAGAGTGCGGGAATCATTGGTCAGCAAACGGTTTTGCTGGATGCCGAAGCGCTTGGGTTTGAGGCGACTTTCTTTGTTTTGATCCGCACGTCGGAACACGAGGCTGAGTGGCAGCGCAAGTTCCTTAAGGCATTGCGCGAACATCCCGAAGTGCAGGAGGCGCATCGGCTGGCAGGCGACATCGATTATATTCTCAAGGTTCGGGTCAAGAACGCGCGCGCCTATGATCAATTCTACCAGTCGCTGATTTCGGAAGTGCGGGTGCACAACGTGACCGCGCTTTTGTCGATGGAAGAAATCAAGTCCACAACGATGCTTCCCCTCAACGCATTGGTTGAAGGGGCATAGAAGGCAGGTGCTGCCAGCGCCGGATCGATCCGCGCCTTATATAGGTCAGACCTGAACCATTAACCGTTCCAGACCATGGAAGTGATAGCTGTCTGAGTAGGTCGGCGGATCGGCAAGCCGCAGGTTCGGGCAGCTGTTGAACAGAATGGGCAGGGCTATGCGCATTTCCAACCTTGCCAAAGGGGCGCCGACGCAGAAGTGGATGCCTCCACCAAAACTTGTGTTGACCTCAATCGAGCGCGTGGGAACAAACATTTCGGGTTCATCCCAGACGGTAGGGTCGCGGTTTGCAGCGCCAAGCAAAAGCGCGACCTGATCACCGCGCCTGAACGAATGCCCAAATATGTCAACGTCTTCATACGCATACCGTGTGAACATATGCAAAGGCGGGTCATAGCGCAGGATTTCTTCGATCGTTGCGTCGATCTGGTCCGGTGCCAGAACGTCGGGGCTGGTATGGGTTTGCAACAGGGTTTTCACACCGATTGCCAGCGAATGCACGGTTGCTTCGTGACCTGCATTCAGCAGCAAGATGCATGTTGCGACCAGCTCGTCGATGGACAGCTTTTCGCCTTCCTCCTCGGCGCTGATAAGCCGGGTGATCAAATCGTCACGCGGATCGTTGCGTCGCTGGTTAATGTATCCCAACAGGAAATCCGTGAACTCCTGAGAGGACTTGGCGGCCTTATCCTCGGTCGCCTGCGTCCGGTTGGCCTGATACATCGCGACCATGTCATGCGACCACTGCAACAGGTTGGGCGCCATGTCTTCGGGAACGCCCAGAAGTCGGCAGATGGTTATCACCGGGACCTGAGTGCAATAAGCACTCAGCAGATCAAAAGGTGTATTCGGAAACGCCTCGACAAGACTGTGGCATAGCGATTCAATGGAAGGCTGCAACGCAGAAATTTCCCGCGACGTGAAAGCGCGCATAACAAGCGCCCTCAGGCGGGTATGTCGCGGGGGTTCAGCTTCAAGCAGCGAATGGGCTTCGATAGCCAGCCAGGGGGCCAAATGGGCGGGGCCCTGTGTCGCGCATTCAGGCGGAACTTCCCGCCCAAACCGGCGGTCGCGAAGAAGTGCCCGCACGGCACGGCAAGACGTCGCAGCAACCATATCGTAGTCGCGCCAATAGAACAGATCACCAGCAGCGCGGGCCTGATCATAGAAAGGGTAGGGGTTCTGAACGAAACCCGGGTCTGTCGGGGATTGCGAGAATGACTTCATGCGACGCACACTTGCCACGAGCCGCGTTGAATGCAAGACCCTGTCTATGCAGAGAGTTTGGATCATTGTCGGTTTTTTGTCCGCTGTCGGGCTGCTGTCAGGTTTTGTTTGGTCTTATGGCTATCGTCAGGCGCTGTCTCAGCTAAGTGACAAGGCCGAAGCCGACCTTGAACTGGCGGCGGATCGGCTCAGCACTCAGATGCAGGTCTACCAGGAACTGGCGGTTCTGATGGCGACACATCCCGCCTTGCACGCGTTGGATACACCGACACAAATACATGACGCGCAAGCGATGTTGCTGGACGTTGCCGACAAGACAGCGGCCGTCAACATGATGTACCTGGATCGCAGCGGTCGGGTTCTGGTCGCCGCACAGCCAGTGGCACAGCGAGACATGTCCGCACATCCAGCGTTCAGGCGCGCCATGCAGGGTGCGGCTGGCACAGCGCATGAGGTGGCTCCGGACAGTGGCGACCGGATATATTCCTATGCCGCTCCGACTTTTGCCGCCTCCGGGCAAGTCGAAGGTGCAGTGATGGTGGTTGCCGATGTCCAGGATATTGAACAAACTTGGCGGGGCAGTACCGAAGCCGTTTTCTTTGTTGATTCTGACGGCGTCGTCTTCATCTCAAACCGGTCGGACTTGCTGTTCTGGAGCCGCGAGGTTGGTCAGTCCGGGCTGACACCGCCAGAGGGTGCCTCGGTGGATTTTGCCGCGACGCGGGTCGGCCAGCATGAATTGTGGCGGCTGAACTGGGGGCGGTATTTGCCACGCGATGCGTTGCACCTAACGCTTGAATTGCCTGTGATCGATATGACCGCCGAGGTTTTGGTGGACGTGGCCCCGGCCCGGCGACTTGCCGGGTTGCAGGCGGCGGCGGTCGCCGCGATCTGTCTGGCGTTTGGCGCGATGCTGTATCTTGCGATGGAACGGCGACGGACGCTGGCGAATGCCAACACGGTTCTGGAAAGCCGGGTGGCGCAGCGTACCCGTGCTTTGACCCAAGCAAACACCGCATTGCGCCGCGAAGTTGCAGAGCGTCAGGAGGCCGAAGCAGCACTGAAAAAAGCGCAGGCAGAGCTGGTGCAGGCAGGTAAGCTCAGCGCGTTGGGGCAGATGTCGGCGGGGATCAGCCACGAACTCAACCAACCGTTGATGGCAATCCAGCAGTTCGCCGACAATGGTACGGCCTTTCTTGAACGCGGCAAAGGCGACAGGGCCAGCGAAAACCTTGGGCGTATTTCGGAAATGGCCGCCCGCATGGCCCGGATCATCAAGAACCTGCGCGCGTTTGCCCGCAACGAAAGCGAACCGATGGGCCGGGTCGATCTGGTGCAGGTTCTGAAAACTGCCGTCGAATTGACCGAAACCCGATTGCGTGACGATGATGTGACGCTGGAATGGGAACCGGGACAGGCTGCGGTTTATGTTTGGGGGGGTGAAGTCCGCTTGGTGCAGGTCTTTGTTAATCTGATCAATAACGCGGCGGATGCGATGCTGGGGAGACCCAAGCGGTACATTTCGATTGTGATGCACGAAGAAGACCGGTTGCGCGTTTCTGTGCAGGATACCGGACCGGGGATCGAAGACCCCGACCGGGTGTTCGAGCCGTTTTACTCGACCAAAAGCGTAGGATCATCTGAAGGTCTGGGGCTTGGTCTTTCTATATCATATGGTCTTGTTCAAAGCTTTGGGGGTGAAATCCGCGGGGCAAACACGGCTGATGGCGCAGTGTTTACCGTCGAGCTGGAGCCCTACGGAAAAGAAGAGGCTGCATGATGCGCAGGGTTCTGTTGGTCGATGATGACGCAGCTGTTCGCGAGGCATTGGCGCAAACCATTGAACTTGCAGATTACGCACCGACAACAGCCGGTTCTTTTGTGGCGGCCAAGGATCATATTCGGCGGGATTTCCCCGGTGTGATTATTTCGGACATTCGAATGCCCGGGCGGGATGGCTTCCACTTGTTGGCGTATGCTCGGGACATCGACCCCGAGCTTCCGGTGATCCTTTTGACCGGAGAAGGTGATATCCCAATGGCCGTAGAAGCCATCGGAAAAGGAGCGTTTGATTTTCTCGAAAAACCCTGCGCTGCGTCTGACCTGATGGACGTTCTTGAACGCGCATTCGCAGCCCGCACCCAAGTGTTGGAACAGCGCGCCTTAAAATCCGAACTTGAAAGGGGGGACCCGGCAGCACGTTTGCTTTTTGGTCTGTCTCCGCAAGCCGAAGCGCTGCGGGACCGCGTGCGGACCGTCGCACCGACAGGGGCCGAAGTTCTTGTTACAGGCCCACCGGGCAGCGGCATATCCAAAGTGGCCGAAGTGGTTCACCTGATGTCACCCGCTGGTCAGGGGCCTTTTGTCAAACGTCCGGCTTCAAGCCTAAGCCCCGATGATCTTGCCCGAAGCTGCGGCGATGCCGTGGGTGGTTCCCTGTTTCTGGACGAAGTGTCCGCCATGCCCCAAGCCACGCAGTTTGCGGCGTTGGAGATCATCGAGCGCGGTCCGGGGGGGCGTATTATTGCAGGAACAACCGCCGACCTATCCGCGTTAAGTTCGGAAGGGCGGTTCAACGCTGATCTGTTTTATCGTTTGGATGTAATGCGGGTGCGTGTTCCTTCACTGGCGGAACGCCCCGACGACATTCCGGTCATCTTTCGCCACTATGTGGCGCAAGCGGCCGAGCAGGCAGGCATCGCAATTCCCGAGATTTCGTCTGAACATCTGGCGGCCTTGATGGCCAGCGATTGGCCGGGCAACGCCCGTTCTCTGATGTCAGCAGCAATGCGGTTTGTTCTTGGAATGCCCGAGGAGGTTACGCAGGCAACGGATCTGGGGTTGAGCGAACAGATGGCGCGGGTTGAACGATCCTTGTTGATTGCAGCTTTGGGCCGCCACAATGGAAAAGCGTCAGATGCGGCCAAGGCGCTGAAGCTGCCGCGCAAGACCTTTTACGACAAGCTGGCGCGCTATCAGATTCGTCCCGAGGATTACCGCAGATAAGCAGGAACCGGAATGGCGCATCTGATTCGGATGAACTGATTCGAAATTTGTGCGGAAATCCGCACAAGCCTCTCTGAGAATGTGCGAGTTTTCGCACGGCTCAGAACTGTGAAGTGCAGAACCCGAACCAGCAAAGATGTAACGCCTTGGTATCAAACAGGTAATCAGACATTTCCTGTAATCGCAGTCAAAAGTTGTGTGCTTTACCCTGAGTCGCTTCACTGCACACCATACGGCGCTTACCCAGCGTCGACTGCAAGTTTCAAAGAACTCTGGGAGGATATCAGATGAAGCTTCTGACAACGGCAGCAACTGCGCTTGCTCTGACGGTAACCGCAACGGCTGGTATGGCTGCATGCGATGAAGGCGAAATCGTCGTTAAGTTCGCGCATGTGACGAACACCGACAAACACCCCAAAGGCATCGCGGCCTCGCTGCTGGAACAGCGGGTCAACGATGAAATGAACGGCACGATGTGTGTTGAGGTCTACCCGAACTCGACTCTCTACAACGATGACAAAGTTCTCGAAGCGATGTTGCAGGGCGACGTGCAGCTGGCCGCGCCCTCGCTGTCGAAATTCGAGAAGTTCACCAAACAGTTCCGCCTGTTTGACCTGCCGTTCATGTTCAAGAATGTCGACGCTGTAGACGCGTTCCAGGCCTCGGCCGAGGGGCAGGCGATGAAAGACAGCATGCAGCGTCGTGGCCTGCAAGGTCTGGCGTTCTGGCACAATGGCATGAAGCAGATGTCGGCCAACAAGGCTTTGGTTGATCCGTCGGATGCAAACGGTCTGAAGTTCCGCGTGCAGTCGTCAGATGTGCTGGTGGCACAGATGGAAGCCATCGGTGGTAGCCCGCAGAAAATGGCATTCTCGGAAGTGTATGGCGCGCTGCAACAGGGCGTTGTGGACGGGCAGGAGAACACTTGGTCGAACATCTACGGCAAGAAGTTCTTTGAGGTGCAGGACGGTATCACCGAAACCAACCACGGCATCATCGACTATCTGGTCGTGACATCGGTGGATTGGCTGGACAGTCTTGATCCGGCGGTGCGGGATCAGTTCCTGACTATTCTGGCCGAAGTTACAGAGACCCGGAACAAAGAAGCCTTTGCTGTGAACGAAGCGGCCAAAGCGTCGATCATCGATGCAGGCGGCGTCATCCGTGAACTGACCCCTGAACAGCGTCAGGCCTGGGTCGACGCGATGAAACCGGTTTGGGACAAATTCGCCGGTGACGTGGGTCAGGACAAGATCGACGCGGCACAGGCCATCAACGCCGGGTTCTGATCCGGTCAAAGACCGCGCGTCCGGGGACTGGGGAGTATTCGACGCGCAGGCCGGGCGGGCTGAAATGGCCCGCCCCATTCTCAACTCTCTCTTCAATAAAATGCGGGGACTGAAAGATGTCTGGTGCGAACTCCGGCCAGGGCGGGCTGATCGACCATATCGAAGAAACCCTGATCGCGTTGCTTTTGGGCCTTATGACGGTCGTTACATTTGCCAACGTGATTGCGCGGTTTGTCTTTAATTCCAATATCCTATGGGCACTTGAGTTGACAGTGTTCACGTTTGGCTGGCTGGTGCTGCTGGGCGCGTCTTACGCAGTCAAGAAACATGCTCATCTGGGCGTGGATGCAATCCTGAACATGCTGGCGCCAGCACCGAGGCGCCTAATGGCGCTGGTCTCGGTTGGATGCTGTCTGGTGTTTTCTCTGCTGATGCTCAAAGGGGCATATGATTATTGGGCCGTCTTTGCAGATCTGCCGCCAACATCGGGCCGCTGGTTCCCTACCGGGTTTGATTTCGGCGCACGCAGCCAGAGTTTCTACGAGGTAGACGACATCCCCATGGTCGCGCCGCTGCGCTTTCTGGAAGACCTGATCAACTATGGCGAGGGGTATGAAAAACTGCCCAAGGTCGTACCTTACCTGGTTCTGCCGGTATCCATGCTGCTGCTCGTGATCCGGTTTACGCAGGTCGCCGTTCAAATTTGGCGTGGTGAGACCGATCGCCTTGTCGCCAGCCACGAAGTCGAGGACGAGATTGAGGAAGTCCGCGCACAACAAGGGGTGCATGACTGATGGACGTTATCCTTCTTTTCTCGATGGTCATCGGCCTGCTGCTGATCGGCGTTCCGATTGCGGTTGCACTTGGCCTCAGCTCGACCCTGTTCCTGCTGATCTATTCCGACAGTTCGCTGGCTTCAGTCGCAGGCACGCTGTTTGAGGCGTTCGAGGGGCATTTCACCCTGTTGGCGATCCCGTTCTTCATTCTCGCCTCGTCCTTCATGACGACGGGCGGTGTGGCGCGCCGGATCATCCGTTTCTCGATTGCTTGCGTAGGGCATCTGCCCGGCGGTCTGGCGATTGCGGGTGTGTTTGCTTGTATGCTGTTTGCCGCGTTGTCAGGATCGTCCCCGGCCACGGTTGTAGCTATCGGGTCGATCGTCATCGCAGGTATGCGCCAGGTTGGGTATTCCAAAGAGTTTGCCGCCGGTGTGATCTGTAACGCGGGTACGCTGGGCATCCTGATCCCACCGTCCATCGTGATGGTTGTGTATGCCGCCGCCGTCGAAGTTTCAGTTGGGCGCATGTTTCTGGCTGGCGTTATTCCCGGTCTGATGGCTGGTTTCATGCTGATGATCACCATTTATGTCATTGCAAAGGTCAAGAACCTGCCCAAGGGTGAATGGAAGGGGTGGGGTGAGGTCTTTACCTCGGCCCGCGAGGCCGGTTGGGGCCTGTTCCTGATCGTTATCATTCTGGGTGGCATTTATGGGGGTATCTTTACCCCGACCGAGGCTGCCGCGGTTGCTGCCGTCTATGCCTTTTTCATCGCCAGTTTCGTCTACAAGGACATGGGGCCGCTGAGTACGGAAGGGGACGCACAGAACCTGCCGCTGCTGAAAAAGCCTTACGCGTTGGTCACGGCGTTCTTTCACCCCGATACCAAGCATACACTGTTCGAGGCGGGCAAGCTGACGGTGACGCTGTTGTTCGTGATCGCCAACGCGCTGATCCTTAAGCATGTTCTGACGGACGAACAGGTGCCGCAGCATATCGCCGAGGCGATGCTGACCGCAGGGCTAGGGCCGGTGGCGTTCCTGATCGTTGTGAACGTGATCCTGCTGATCGGTGGTCAGTTTATGGAGCCGTCGGGCCTGTTGGTGATCGTCGCACCGCTGGTGTTCCCGATTGCCATCGAGTTGGGCATTGATCCGATCCATCTGGGCATCATTATGGTGGTGAACATGGAAATCGGAATGATTACGCCTCCGGTTGGTCTAAACCTGTTCGTAACCTCGGGCGTTGCAGGTATGCCGATGATGAGCGTTGTTAGGGCAGCGCTGCCGTTCCTCGCTGTTCTCTTCGTCTTCCTGATTATGGTGACGTATATTCCGTGGATCTCGACATTCCTGCCCAACACCTTCATGGGCCCGGAAATCATAACCAATTAGGTGGTTTGACGATGCACGTAGCCGGGCGGTTTCGACTGCCCGGCTTTTTCGTATCTTGAACCCCGGCATCAAGTGCTTAACTAGGGTTCAGAGGACGACCTCCCCATAATGGGACATCTTTCGGGACGACCCGAACGAATACGAGGTTGTCATATGCCCTGGATCTTTCTTCTTTTTGCTGGCCTGTTGGAAATCGTCTGGGCTGTAGCGATGAAGCAATCGGCTGGTTTCACCCGATTGTGGCCTACGGCCTTGATGGCTCTTTCGATGATCGGCTCTTTCGGCCTGTTGGCGCTGGCGATGCGCGACCTGCCATTAGGCACGGCTTACACCATCTGGACGGGTATTGGGGCAGTGGGGGCGTTCTGTGTCGGTATCCTGTTTCTGGGCGAAGCCCTAAGCCCTGCGCGGATTCTCGCGGCCCTTCTGATCGTGTCGGGTCTTATCCTGATGAAGCTGGCATGAGCCCTTTATTGACCAAGCTATTGCGCTTGGGCAGGGTTCAGGAAACACGGGAAATGGAGACCGGAATGCTGACCGAGACCGACAAGCGCCTGCTGCGCGTTGCTTATGACGAGGCCAAAGCCGGGTTTGACGAAGGTGGATGCCCGATCGGGTCAGTTCTGGCGCGGGGTGGCGATATTGTTTCACAAGGGCGTAATCAACGTGTGCAGGGCGGGGATCCGATCGCACATGGCGAAATGGATGCCTTGCGCAAAGCGGGACGTCAGAAAACCTATCGGGATACGGTTCTTTACACGTCGTTGTCACCTTGCATGATGTGCTCGGGCACTATCGTTCAGTTTGGTATCCCGCGTGTGGTGATCGGCGATACCCAGAACTTTGGTGGCAACGAAGACTTCCTGCGCGAACGCGGTGTCGAGGTGGTGATAGCCAACGATCCTGACTGCATCGCACTGATGCAGCGGTTCATCGAAGAAAAGCCAGAGCTTTGGGCCGAAGATATTGCCGAGTAAAGGCGAATCCTAGACGCTCTCCAGCGCCTGAATAATGCCCGTGAAATCCCCGGCCTTCAGGCTGGCGCCACCCACAAGCGCACCATCGACATTTGAAACCGCAAAGATCTCCGCCGCGTTGGAGGGTTTGACCGACCCACCATACAGAAGACGGACAGAGCGGCCCACACCTTCGCCAAAGCGGCGCTCTAGCCGGGCGCGGATGAAGTCGTGAACTTCCCCAATCTCATCAAGCGTCGGAACCTTGCCGGTGCCGATGGCCCAGATCGGCTCATAAGCAATGATCAGGTTCTCGCCGGTTGCCTGATCCGGGATCGACCCCGACATCTGACCGCCGATTATGTCGAGCGTGTTGGCCGCCTCGCGTTGCTCCAGACTTTCGCCTACGCAAATGATCGCTTTTAACCCCGCGTCCATCGCTGCACGGGCCTTGGCGCGTATATCCTCGTCATGCTCTTCATGGTCTACGCGACGTTCGGAATGACCCAGGATGACTGACGTCGCGCCCGCGTCCAGCAGCATCTCGGCGCTGATATCGCCTGTATGCGCGCCCGCGCTTGCCGCGTGACAATCCTGCCCACCAACGGTGACTGCTGACCCGCGTACGGTGTCTGCGGCACGGCTGAGCAATGTTGCCGGAGGGCAGATGAGTATATCGACCGAAGCGTCTGGGTGAGACTTGCACAGTGCTTCAAGCTCGCTCAGCGCAGCACCGGTTCCGTTCATTTTCCAGTTTCCTGCCGCAAGCCTGCGCCGCATACCCGTATCTCCCTGATCATTCGATGATTTAGGATGCGGATAGCATTGTCGACGCGATCTTACAATTCCACGGATCGGGTGGGTTCACGCGCTTTGATCGACAACACGGCGTTCGGGCGGGCCCGTGTCACGGGATTATCCGGCGCAAACTAGGATTGCTGCGTGATGCTTTCATCGAATTTAATGGATTCACCGCAACCGCAGGCGTCGACAACATTCGGGTTCCTGAACTTGAAACCTGATTCCAGCAACGACACCTCGTAATCGATTTCAGTCCCGAACAGGAACATCTGCGCCATTGGCGCGATCATGACGCGTGCTCCATCCTGTTCGACAACTTCATCATGCGGATCAGCCTGATCGACATATTCCATGGTGTATTCCATGCCTGCACAGCCGCCTTTCTTGACGCCAATGCGCAAGCCAGCGTGGCCACCCGAGTTCATCAGGCGGGTGATTTGTTCTGCGGCTTTAGGTGTCATGGTCACAGCCTGTTTGCCGGGAATGCCGAACATGTAAGTCTCCGTTGTCGCGCGTTGCGTTTAATTTAGGGCTCAGGAGGTCAAGGCTCAAGACGGTGTGTTATAAAGAGTTTTATCCGGATGAAACAACCCGGCATTCAGAATGGGTTCGCTGAAGATATCCAACTGTGAGACCGTGGAACTGAATGGGTTCAAGTTGGTCAGCCGTTAATTCGGTTTGCTTTGATATACTATCGGAAAGGATATTATTGTGAATGATTTACAGGCGATTGTTAATTCGATCTTGATGCGCGCGGTGCTTACCATTGCAGTTCTTCTGTTTGTTCCGGATGATGCGGCGGCCACCAATGATGGAGAGAGGCATCCAGTAAACTGCGCGACCGCCGAGGGCGATTTGCGCGCCATCGCGGCCGAGAAAAAGCACGCGCAGGACCAACAGTTGGAAAGTGTTGCCGCCATTACTCCTGCCGGGGCACTTTTGGGGCTGGTCACAGGAACGGAACACAAACGGCTGCAAATGCTGTCGGGCGACTACATCAATCAACTTGACGCCAGATCTGCGGAGATCAAAAAGACCTGCAATTTTAACTGATTACCCGACGTTCGGTGGTTTGGATAAGAAAAAGGACCGTTCTCGGGCAAGAACGGTCCGTGTTTCGGGGCCGGAACTCGGGGGGCGGTCAAATCATGTCTGGCCCGAGGCGACACTGATTGGTGCCGTCCACAGGTCTTTTCCTGCATCATTGTGACAGGGACAGCACGAGCAGGTAACAAAAACGCCAATGTTTTGTGACAAATACCCGGGAAACTGTGGCAGGTGCCTACATAAATCCCAGTTCCAGACGTGCTTCGTCTGACATCATCTCCATACCCCAGGGCGGCTCCCAGGTCAGTTCCACGTCAACCTCTTTGATGCCTGCAACAGGCTCGATCGCTTCCATGATCCATCCGGGCATGTCGCCGGCAACAGGGCAACCGGGTGCTGTCAGTGTCATGATCACCTTCACGGCGTTGTCCGAGGAAATGTCGATCGTGTAGATCAGGCCGAGGTCATAGATGTTCACCGGGATTTCCGGATCGTAGACCGTGCGACACGCCTCGACCACGGGCTCGTACAGGGGGTGCTCAATGGTTGACGGCGCAATCAGCGGTGTGCCTTCAAACTGTTCGCTCGGGTGAGTCATCTTTGCCTCGGGTCAGTTGCCTGAGCGATTATATAGGGAATAGGAGCAACAGGGTCCAGTAGGGCGGCGGCGCCGATTGGGGCGCCGCGGCAATTTAGTCGTTGATGTCGTGGTTGAAAGTTTTGACCTGACCGTTCGGCAACGCAAACAGTTTCCGCAAAACAAGCCACGCAATCAGTGACATCACTGCAAAGATCAGCGCCAACACGTTCAAAGACAGAGCCATTCCGGATACGGCAAGGATAAGGCCCGTGACTGCGGCTCCGATTGCAAAGCCCAGAAAAATGAACCCTGGCAGGACAATCTCAAGGATACCCAGCGCCAATGCGGCGGCGAGCCAGATCCACCAGGTCAACCAGAATGGGTCTGCCATCATTTTCCTCCTTTTAGCATTTTGAATGCATCACCAAAGGCTTCCAGTGCGTTGGCAGGCACAACAATAGTTTGCTTGCCAGTACCGTTTCCAAGCGCATTCAGGGCTTCAACCTGCTTCAAGGCAACCTGATACTGGGCCGCTTCTATGCCGTTATCCTGAATGGCCTTGGCGACCACACCTGTGGCATAAGCTTCGGCTTCGGCCTGAATGCGCCGCGCCTTGGCGGTTTGTTCCGCCGCATAAAGCTCGGCGTCGGCATGCAGCTCGACTGCGCGCTTCTTGCCCTCGGCTTCTGTCACCTGCGCACGACGGGCGCGTTCGGCGTTCAGCTGTTGAAGCATGGCGTCACGGGTGGCCTGATCCAGATTTACGTCCAGAATCTCGGCGCGGGTGACTTCGATGCCCCAGTCATCGACAGCTGTTTCAACGCTTTCCTGAATACGCGTGATCAGTTGGGACCGGTTCGACTGAACCTCATCCAGATCCATCTTACCAATCTCGGCGCGAACGATCCCGGCGACAGTGGTGGCAATCGCGCCATCTACATCGCGAATCCGGTAAACCGTCTTTTCAGGTTCGAGAATACGGTAGAAGACCGATGTATCGATCTGCACCAGAACGTTGTCCTTGGTGATTGCGTCCTGCGTCGCGTTTGGCAGCTGGCGTTCCAGGATCGATATCTTGTGACGCGCAATGTCCAGTAGCGGAACAATAAAGTTGATGCCGGGGCCAAGCACGGAATGCAGGCGCCCAAACCGTTCAACCACATATTTTTCGGACTGTGGTACAATCTTGATGCCTTTGAAAATGATAACAATTACCAGCACTGCTGCCAGCAGGTAAATGATGTTCGACGAAAGCAATCCGATGATTTGGTCTTCGGTCATTCTGTCCTCTTATTGTTGTGTACTATAGTATACATGTGGCGATTGAGTCGCCCGATTTCAACTCTGGTATGAGGGGAAAGCAGCGTCATGCAAATGCCCAGATAGTGAAACGCGGCATTGAAAATTAGTGCTGTGACCGCTTTGCATCCCTGATTGTTTGCGATATCGGGCTTGGATGAAAATGATAATCGATACAGATCCTGGCATCGATGATGCCATGGCAATCGCCTATGCCGCCGCAGCGCCCGAGATCGAGCTGATCGGCCTGACCACCGTGTTCGGAAACACGCATGTTCACCAATCCAGCCGCAATGCCCGGTTCCTGCTTGATAAGCTGGGTCTGGATCTGCCTGTCGCGGAAGGGGCTGCGGTTGCCCTGGGTGCCGATACGCATTCGCCCTCCGAACATGTGCATGGTCCCGAAGGATTCGGTGACCTGACTGAAATTCCCGAAATTGGAAGCAACCACGCCCTGCCAGCTGCTGAATTTCTGGTTGATATGGCGCGAACCCACAAGAAAGAGCTGGTGGTGTGCGCCGTGGGCCCCCTGACCAACATCGCCAACGCCATTCGTCTGGATCCGGAATTCGCCGACAATCTGGGGCGTTTGGTGATCATGGGCGGGGCGGTGTACTGCCCTGGTAATATTACAGTACATGCCGAGGCCAACATCTATCATGATGCGATTGCCGCTGAAGAGGTCTTTGCCACACCGCCGGAAACCGTACTGGTCGGCTTGGATGTCACGCTGAAAACGCTCTACGAGACTGCAGATTTCGAAAGCCTGGCAATGCGATCACCTGACATGGGGTCCTTTCTGCGAGATATCTCTCGCTTTTACCTGAAGTTCTACAAGGACGTCGGTGGTCTGGAGGGCTGCGGCCTGCACGATTCGACGGCTGTGATTGCTTGTTCTCATGGTGCTATGTTTGACATGGTCGAAACGGGTCTGCGGGTTGTCACCGAAGGCGACCAGAAGGGTGCGACGCGACCTGATCCGGAACGTCCCGCAGTTCGGGTCTGCCGCGACGTGGATGGGGCAGGGGTTGTTCAACTGTTTACAGACCGTGTTGCCTCGCTACCCTGACGGGTTGCAAAGACCGAACGGATCGGGCAAAGCCTGCCCGGTTCGGCGACCCGAGGCGATGACATGACCCAACAGTTTTCTTTTGATCTGAAAGCCACAGACGGCAAAGCCCGGACCGGTGTGATCAGCACACCGCGCGGCGACGTGCGAACGCCTGCCTTTATGCCGGTTGGCACTGCGGCAACGGTCAAGGCGATGATGCCGGAAAGCGTTCGCGCGACGGGGGCAGACATCCTGCTGGGGAACACCTATCACCTGATGCTGCGTCCGACCGCTGAGCGTATTGATCGACTGGGTGGACTGCACAAGTTCATGAACTGGGATCGGCCCATTCTGACAGATTCCGGCGGATTTCAGGTCATGTCGCTGTCCGGTTTGCGCAAGCTGACTGAAAAGGGCGTAACCTTCAAATCCCATATTGACGGGTCAAAGCACGAATTGACGCCGGAACGGTCGATGGAGATCCAGCGCCTGTTGGGCTCGGATATTGTCATGTGTTTCGATGAATGCCCTGCGCTGCCAGCGGATCGTGACCGCATTGCCGAGTCGATGCGCCTGTCGATGCGTTGGGCCGGACGGTCGCGCGATGCGTTTGGCGATCGTCCGGGGCATGCGCTGTTTGGCATCATGCAGGGTGGGCTGGAAAAAGACCTGCGCGAAGAAAGCGCCGAGGCGTTGAAATCTATCGGTTTCGAAGGCTACGCAGTTGGTGGCCTGGCCGTCGGCGAAGGGCAGGAGGCCATGTTCTCTTGCCTCGATTATGCCCCCGATTTCCTGCCATCGGACAAGCCGCGCTATCTGATGGGCGTTGGCAAACCCGACGATATCGTCGGTGCTGTTGCCCGCGGGATCGACATGATGGACTGTGTGTTGCCCTCGCGGTCCGGGCGTACAGGGCAGGTTTTCACCCGTTACGGTGTGGTGAACATCAAGAATGCCCGTCACGCAGACGATCCGCGGCCGCTGGACGAACGCTGCACTTGCCCGGCTTGTTCGAATTATTCCCGCGCTTACCTGCACCACGTGTTCCGTGCGAATGAGATGATTTCCGGCATGTTGCTGACATGGCATAACCTGCATTATTTTCAGGAGATCATGGCCGGCATGCGCGACGCGATTGCCGCGGGCGCGTTCGAAGTCTGGCAAGCCGATTTCCACGCGCAGCGCGCGCAGGGGGATATCGAACCGCTGTGATGTTTTGCCCCCTCTAAGGCGAAAACGGGCAATTCTGCACAGCAGGGCTGTTTTCTGGCGACTGATCGCGCAAGACCGGGGCGTATTCTACTATTTTGGTGGATATGTTCCCGGCACGCCTTGCAGTCCGCCAAACCTCGGTTCATTCTGATTGGTGATACATGGCGGTAAGGTTGAAAATGGGCGATGAGGCCCCACCTTTATCGTCCAAGACAGGAGACGGTCAAATGTTGCCTCGATGAGGGACAAGTACCGTCTTGCCAACGATAAGGATAGAGCATGCAAGAGCCTCTGAATTCCTCCTACCCCGTCCTGCCGCTGCGCGATATTGTGGTGTTCCCACATATGATCGTTCCGCTTTTCGTAGGCCGTGACAAATCGGTCCGCGCGCTGGAAGAGGTGATGCAGGACGACAAGCAAATTTTGTTGTCCAGCCAGGTCGATCCCGGCGTTGACGACCCTGATGAAGAAGGCATCTACCGCACCGGCGTTCTGGCAAATGTGCTGCAACTGCTGAAGCTGCCCGATGGCACGGTAAAAGTGCTGGTCGAAGGGCAGGCGCGCGTTCAGATCACCGAGTTTCTGGAGAACGAAGAGTTCTTCGAAGCCCGCGCGGAATACCTGACCGAAATTCCCGGCGACGTCACCACGACCGAAGCACTGTTGCGCACTGTCGCGGACGAGTTCGAGCGTTACGCCAAAGTGCGCAAGAACATCCCCGAAGAGGCACTGACCGCAGTGGGCGATACAACCGAGCCTGCGAAGCTGGCCGACCTTGTGTCGGGGCATCTGGGCATCGAAGTCGAACAAAAGCAGGAGCTTCTGGAAACTCTCAGCGTCAGCGAGCGGCTTGAGAAGGTCTATGGCCTGATGCAGGGCGAGATGTCTGTTCTGCAGGTCGAGAAGAAGATCAAGACCCGCGTCAAATCCCAGATGGAGAAGACGCAGCGTGAATATTATCTGAATGAGCAGATGAAGGCCATTCAGAAGGAACTTGGCGATGGTGAGGACGGCAGCAACGAAGTTGCTGAACTGGAAGCCAAAATTGCCGAGACCAAGCTGTCGAAAGAAGCGCGGGAAAAGGCCGAGGGTGAGCTTAAGAAGCTCAAGAACATGTCGCCCATGTCGGCCGAAGCCACAGTCGTGCGCAACTATCTGGATTGGATTCTTGCTCTGCCTTGGGGCACCAAGTCCCGTGTCAAAAAGGATCTGGGCCGCGCGCAGGAGATTCTGGACGCCGACCATTATGGGCTTGAGAAGGTCAAGGAACGGATCGTTGAATACCTTGCGGTTCAGCAGCGCTCGAAAAAGTTGAAAGGGCCGATTTTGTGCCTTGTCGGCCCTCCGGGCGTGGGCAAGACCTCGCTGGGTAAGTCGGTTGCGAAGGCAACCGGGCGCGAGTTCATTCGCATCTCATTGGGTGGTGTACGTGACGAATCCGAAATCCGGGGCCATCGTCGGACTTACATTGGCTCGATGCCCGGCAAGATCATCCAGGCGCTGAAGAAGGCGAAAACCACGAATCCGCTGATTTTGTTGGATGAAATCGACAAGATGGGGCAGGATTTTCGGGGTGATCCGGCATCGGCAATGCTTGAGGTGCTGGACCCGGAGCAGAACAACACGTTCATGGACCATTATCTTGAGGTTGAATATGACCTGTCCAACGTGATGTTCCTGACCACGTCGAACAGCTACAACATGCCTGGGCCTTTGCTTGACCGGATGGAGATCATCCCGTTGGCCGGTTACACCGAGGACGAAAAGCGCGAGATCGCCAAGCAGCACCTGATCAGCAAACAGGTCAAGAACCATGGTTTGAAAGCCAAGGAGTTCGAGCTGACCGACGAAGCACTGCAGAAGATCATCCGCACCTATACCCGCGAGGCGGGCGTACGGAACCTTGAACGTGAAATCGCCAAGGTTGCGCGCAAGTCGCTGACCAAGATCATCAAGAAGGACGCGGAAACCGTTAAGGTCACACCCGAAAACCTGCAAGATTTCCTGGGTGTGCCGAAATTCCGTTATGGCCTGGCCGAGCAGGACGATCAGGTTGGTGTTGTCACCGGTCTTGCCTGGACGTCAGTGGGTGGCGACCTGTTGCATATCGAAGCGTTGAAACTGCCCGGCAAAGGGCGGATGAAGACGACCGGTAAGCTGGGCGATGTGATGAAGGAATCCATCGACGCCGCTTCGTCCTATGTGCGTTCGATTTCACCTCAGATCGGGGTAAAGCCGCCGCAGTTTGACAAGATCGACATTCACGTTCACGTGCCGGATGGCGCGACACCCAAGGATGGCCCATCGGCTGGTCTGGCCATGGTCACGTCGATTGTCTCGGTTCTGACCGGTATTCCGGTTCGGAAAGACATTGCTATGACCGGCGAAGTCTCACTGCGCGGGAATGCGATGCCGATTGGTGGTTTGAAAGAAAAACTGCTGGCCGCGTTGCGTGGTGGGATAAAGACCGTTTTGATCCCGGAAGAGAATGAAAAGGATCTGGCGGATATCCCGGACAACGTCAAAGAAGGGCTGAAGATCATCCCGGTCAAACATGTCTCGGAAGTTCTGGAACATGCTTTGGTGCGTAAACCGGAACCGATCGAATGGGACGAAGCCGCGGAAGAGGCCGCAGCAGCGGCTGCCGCGTCGCCCGGTAATACCGGACCTTCCGCGACCGCGCATTAAGTCTTTGGTGGGTCAACAAAAGGCGAAGCAATAGCTTCGCCTTTTTTGTTGAGGGATGTAGTGAAGACCGCACCATGCAGCGCCAAGACGCTGCATGAAACCAGCGTTTCATTTTGGGCATCGGTGTGCTCTGGAAAATGGTGGGTGATAACGGATTTGAACCGCTGACATCTTCGATGTGAACGAAGCGCTCTACCACTGAGCTAATCACCCATGGGACGGGGTGATATCTTTCCCGAAGGTTGGCTGCAAGGGAAATAGAACCTGCGGCATCCGCAAAAAATCGCGCCGTATACAAAATTCTGGAATCTGACAAAAAACTTGAAAACGCCGCTTGACGCTGCCCGAGCGTAGCCATAATACACCCAAACGTTCAGCAATGAACATGCAGCGGGCGGTTGTAGCTCAGTTGGTTAGAGTACCGGCCTGTCACGCCGGGGGTCGCGGGTTCGAGCCCCGTCAACCGCGCCACCGCTGCCAACCTTGGTCCAGGCAAAAGGCCACGAAAATAGATGCGCGGTTGTAGCTCAGTTGGTTAGAGTACCGGCCTGTCACGCCGGGGGTCGCGGGTTCGAGCCCCGTCAACCGCGCCATTTTCATCCTCAAGCAGATCAACGGTTGCGCCTTTACGGGCACCTTTTCCAATCCATTGATCATTGCAGGTTCTAATCGGCGAAATTTCGACTGTTCACTAAATGTTCTAACTTTTCTGTTGGAGTCTTGGTCTGGCTCGCCTATCTCTTAACCACTTGTTTGTTGGGGGCCGCATATGGCTGAGCTGAAGAATATCGAGGTGCGCGGCGCGCGCGAACATAACCTCAAAGGTATAGACGTTGATATCCCTCGGGATCAGTTGGTGGTCATCACCGGACTGTCGGGTTCGGGGAAGTCCTCATTGGCGTTTGACACCATCTATGCAGAAGGCCAGCGCCGGTATGTCGAAAGCCTTTCGGCCTATGCCCGGCAATTCCTGGATATGATGGAAAAGCCGGATGTCGACCATATCAGCGGCCTGTCTCCGGCAATTTCGATTGAACAAAAGACGACGTCCAAGAACCCGCGTTCAACTGTGGGCACGGTAACCGAAATCTATGACTATCTGCGTCTGTTGTTTGCGCGCGCCGGAACGCCCTACAGCCCGGCCACCGGGCAGCCGATTGAGGCGCAGCAAGTGCAGGACATGGTCGACCGGATCATGGCAATGGAAGACGGCACACGCGGCTATCTTCTGGCCCCCATCGTGCGCGACCGGAAGGGTGAGTACAAAAAAGAATTCCTGGAGCTGCGCAAACAGGGTTTCCAGCGCGTCAAGGTGGACGGAGAGTTTTACGAACTTGATCAACCGCCTGTATTGGATAAGAAATTCCGTCACGATATCGATGTGGTTGTTGATAGACTGGTTGTACGGGAAGGAATGGAAACGCGCCTGGCCGACAGCTTGCGCACCGCTCTGGACTTGGCGGACGGGATTGCCATATTGGAAACTGCCCCGCGCGAGGGTGATCCGGAACGCATCACATTCAGTGAGAATTTTGCCTGCCCGGTCAGCGGTTTCACCATTCCCGAAATCGAACCACGCCTGTTTTCGTTCAACGCGCCATTCGGTGCCTGCCCGGATTGTGACGGTCTTGGGGTCGAGTTGTTTTTCGATGAACGCTTGGTGGTGCCGGACCAGACTCTGAAACTCTACGATGGTGCTTTGGCCCCATGGCGAAAGGGCAAATCACCATATTTCCTGCAAACCATCGAGGCCATCGCGCGCCATTACGAGTTTGACAAGAACACGCCCTGGAAAGACCTGCCGAAAAATGTGCAGGAGGTCTTTCTGCGTGGGTCCGGGGATGATGAAATTCTGTTCCGGTACGACGAAGGCGGGCGCGTCTATCAAGTGACCCGCAGTTTTGAAGGCGTGATCCCGAATATGGAACGGCGGTACCGCGAAACTGACAGCGCGTGGATTCGTGAGGAATTTGAACGATATCAAAACAATCGCCCCTGCGGCGCCTGCGAAGGCTACAGGCTGCGGGCCGAAGCGCTGGCGGTTAAGATCGCCGGGCTGCATGTGGGGCAGGTGGTGCAGATGTCGATCCGTGAGGCTTTGGCGTGGATCGAAGATGCGCCCAACCACCTGAGCGCCCAGAAAAACGAAATTGCCCGCGCCATCCTCAAGGAAATTCGCGAGCGACTTGGTTTCCTGAATAACGTTGGTTTGGAATACCTTACGCTGTCCCGTTCAAGCGGAACGCTGTCAGGAGGCGAAAGCCAGCGTATTCGTCTGGCCAGTCAGATCGGCTCGGGGCTGACCGGGGTCCTCTATGTGCTGGATGAGCCTTCGATCGGACTGCATCAGCGTGACAATGACCGGCTTCTGGATACGCTCAAGAACCTGAGGGATCAGGGCAATACGGTGATCGTTGTAGAACATGACGAGGAAGCCATCCGCGAGGCTGACTATGTTTTCGACATCGGTCCGGGGGCAGGTGTGCATGGCGGTCAGGTGGTCAGTCACGGAACGCCTGCGGAAATCGCGGCAGATGCGGCCTCCATTACCGGGCAGTACCTGGCAGGAACGCGTGAAATCGCGGTTCCGGTGCAGCGTCGGAAGGGGAAGAAGCAGAAAGTCACGGTGGTCAAGGCCACGGGCAACAACCTGAAGAATGTCACAGCCGAATTCCCCTTGGGCAAATTTGTTTGTGTCACCGGTGTGTCGGGCGGGGGTAAATCCACCCTCACGATTGAGACATTGTTCAAAACCGCGTCAATGCGGCTGAACGGGGCACGTCAGACACCAGCACCCTGTGAAACCATCAAGGGGCTGGAGCACCTCGATAAGGTCATCGACATCGACCAGCGCCCCATTGGGCGAACGCCGCGTTCAAACCCGGCGACTTACACCGGGGCCTTTACCCCGATCCGAGATTGGTTTGCCGGTCTGCCCGAGGCTAAGGCACGCGGGTACAAACCCGGTCGCTTCAGCTTTAACGTCAAAGGCGGGCGGTGTGAGGCGTGTCAAGGTGACGGTGTCATCAAGATCGAGATGCACTTTCTGCCGGACGTCTATGTGACTTGCGAAACCTGCAAAGGCGCGCGGTATAACCGCGAAACGCTTGAGATCAAGTTCAAGGGTAAATCCATCGCGGATGTGCTTGATATGACAGTGGAAGATGCGCAGGAGTTCTTCAAGGCCGTGCCCTCAATCCGGGACAAGATGGACGCCCTTGCGCGTGTGGGTCTTGGCTATATCAAGGTGGGTCAACAAGCCACGACGTTGTCAGGTGGCGAGGCGCAGCGGGTGAAGCTGTCAAAGGAACTGTCGAAACGTTCAACCGGACGTACGCTCTATATTCTCGACGAACCGACAACAGGTCTGCATTTCGAAGATGTTCGCAAGCTGTTGGAAGTGCTGCACGAACTTGTCGATCAAGGCAATACGGTCGTAGTGATTGAACATAATCTGGACGTGGTTAAAACCGCGGATCATATCATCGACATTGGACCTGAAGGTGGTGATGGCGGTGGCGAAATTGTCGCCACCGGAACACCGGAAGACATAGCCGATGTTGAACGCAGCCACACCGGGCGATACCTGAAGCCGATGCTGAAAGGGGCGCGTGTCGCGGCGGAATAAGTGCCCAGACGCGGACTCAGTTCAGGATATCTGCGATCGCGCCGATCAGGTTCAATACTTTGCGTGTCTCGGGGTCGACCCGGTACACGTAGTCACCTGCACGGACATATGAGTAGTTTCGGTTCAACCCATAGCGATAAGGGTCATTGATCCAGCGGTAATCGTTGGTAATGAAGTCACCATCGCGATAGATTTTCTTTGCCTGACCCGGCGGCACACAGGGAACGGATTTCTTGGCCAGACCCGGAGGGCAATGCCCGGCCTTGTTTTTTGCAACCGCGGCAACCGGGGAAAGGGCCAAAGCCGCCAGAGTTGCCGTCGTTACCAAAAATCTCGTCATGTCGCCTTCCTTTGCGATTTGGCCAGCCGGGCCTTTTGTTCATGACTGCCTAGATGGTCGCTTGCCCAAGATCTGTCAAATCGTTGGGCAAGATGCCGCCAGTTGTCTTAGTCACGCCTGCGCTTTTCAAACCGTGGCAGCATGGCACTGAAATCGCGTCCCTTGCCATCTTCGTTCTCGACAAATTGCTCATAAAGCGCGGTGGCAACCTGACCCATTGGCGTATCTGCATCTGCACTCTCAGCCGCCTGCTGGCTGAGGCGCAGGTCCTTCAGCATCAGCTCAGCCGCGAATCCGGGGGCATACCCATTGTCCGCAGGGCTTTGCGGGCCGACACCGGGGGCAGGGCAATAGGCGTTCATTGTCCAGCTGTATCCGGACGACGTACTTACCACGTCAAACATCTTTTGCCGGTCCAAACCCAGTTTGTCGGCCAATGCGAAGGCTTCACAGGTTGCAATCATAGTGACACCAAGGATCATGTTATTGCAGATCTTGGCAGCTTGACCGGCACCGGCCTCACCACAGTGAACAGCTTTCTGCCCCATGATATCGAACAGGGGGGATGCCTTGGCAAACGCGGCCTCTGATCCGCCAGCCATGAAGGTCAGCGTGCCAGCCGCCGCACCTCCGATGCCGCCAGAAACTGGCGCGTCTACGGACAACAGTCCGGCACTGATGGCCTGATCCGCAACTGCCCGCGCGCTTTCCACATCAACTGTCGAGCAATCGATTAGCACGGCACCTTGTGCCATTGCAGGAATGATCTGATCCGCAACGGCCCTCAGAATCGCACCGTTTGGCAGCATCGTGATGACAGCATCGGCCGCTGCAACAGCTTCCGAAGCGGTTGCGGCTTGAGTAACCCCGTCAACCGTCACGCCTGCTGTATCAAAGCCAAGTACTTTATGACCGGCTTTTGCAAGATTGGCTGCCATTGGCGCGCCCATGTTTCCCAGTCCGATGAAACCGATTTGCATCTCTTAATCCTCTTCGAAAGTCAGGGCGTCCGCACCCAGGGGCTGAAGCATTTTCGACACGGTAACCAGAGGGACGTTCATGTCAGGAAACTGCCAGTTCGGGTTGCGATCCTTGTCGATGATCTGCGCGCGGATGCCTTCCAGAAAATCGCCATGCTCCATCGCGCGGTGGGTGAAACGATACTCCATCTCCAGAGCTCGGCGTATGGTCAGAGAAGGGGAGCGCAGGCGATGAAGAACCTCGATTGTGCAAGCCACGGAAAGCGGTGCGTTTTTCCTCAGCATGCCCAGAGTTTTCGCCGAAAACTCACTGTCGTCGCTGCGCAGACTGTTCAGAACGTCGCCAAGGGTTTCACCGGAAAAATGCTGATCGATTTGGGCCTGCAAGTTCGCCAATTCACCATCAGTCGGTGTATCGGCGTGGTCAGCCAACAGTTCAGCGTTTCCAGAGGCTTCGAGCAACTCGATCAGATCGGACCATTGTGATTGCGGGATGAAAAGGTCGGCAAACCCTGCATAGATCGCATCCGCAGGCCCCATCCGATAGCCCGTTGTTCCCAGAAACTCACCCGCGCGTCCAGGTGCAAGGGCCAGCATCAACGAGCCGCCGACATCCGGCACCAGTCCGATGGAGCATTCTGGCATGGCAATCTTTGCGCTTTCTCCCACAACTCGATGGCTGCCATGGCATCCGATGCCAACACCGCCGCCCATCGCGAATCCCTGAAGAAAGCTGATGACCGGTTTTGGATATTCGAAGATCAGGGCATTCAGACGGTATTCGTCACGCCAGAATATCTGACCGTAAGAAAAATCGCCCTTGGTTCCAGTTTCATAAAGTTCAGCAATATCACCGCCCGCGCAGAAGGCCTTTTCCCCTTCGGCGTCCAGGATGATCAGGTCAATCTCATCGTCCTCGCGCCAGTTGCGCAGCGCTGTGTCGATAGCCATGCACATGTCATATGTCATCGCGTTCAGCGCATGAGGACGGGTCAGGGTGATACGCCCGGCACGGCCTGTGGTGCGGATATCGATATCTGACATGGGTGCCTCAGCGATTGGCAAGCAATTGGCGTGATACAATCACACGCATGATCTCGTTCGTGCCTTCCAATATCTGGTGCACACGAAGATCACGCACAAGCTTTTCGATGCCGTAATCCGCAAGATAGCCATAACCGCCATGCAATTGCAGGCACTGGTCCACAACTTTCGATCCAGTCTCGGTAACGAACTTCTTGGCCATGGCGCAGAACTTCGTGGCATCCGGCGCGCCCTGATCCAGCTTCCAGGCTGCCTGCCGAAGGAACGTACGCGCGGCCTGCAATTCGATCTCCATATCCGCTAGACGGAATTGAAGGGCCTGAAACTGGTCGATGGACTGGCCAAAAGCCTTGCGTTCGGACATGTATTGCAGCGTCATATCCAGCCCGGCCTGAGCGGCCCCAAGCGAGCAGGCAGAAATGTTAAGCCGTCCGCCATCCAACCCCATCATCGCATATTTGAATCCGTCACCTTCCGTGCCCACAAGGTTTCCGGCCGGTATCTTGCAATCGTCGAACTGAACTTGCGCGGTGGGTTGGCTTTTCCAGCCCATCTTCTGCTCGAGCGCGCCAAAGCTGAGGCCGGGCGTGCCGTCTTCAACGTAAACGGTCGAAATTCCTTTGGGCCCGTCCTGGCCGGTACGCACCATACAGACGTAAGCGTCGGAATATCCGCCGCCTGAAATGAAGGCCTTTGTTCCGTTCAGCGTATAGCCTTCGTTGGTCCGTTCGGCGCGTGTTTTCAGCGCTGCCGCATCCGATCCAGAACCGGGCTCGGTCAGGCAATAACTCAACACAGTTTTCAAGCTCAGAACATCGGGCATGATGCGCGCCTTGAGGTCATCGTCTGCAAAGTTGTCGAGCATCTTGGCGCACATATTATGGATCGACAGGAACGCCGCGACCGACGGGCAGGCCATCGATAGGGCCTCAAAAACCAGAGTTGCATCCAGACGGGTCAGGTTTGACCCACCGCTGGCCTCGGACACGTAAAGGGCGCCGAAGCCAAGCTCTCCGATTTGGGGCCATAAGGTTTTGGGGATCGTTCCATCAGCCTCCCATTGCCGGGCAAAAGGGGCGATATGTTCCTGACCAAAGGCATGTGCCATGTCGAAAATGGCTGTTTGTTCCTCGCTGAGTGCGAAATCCATGGCGCTCCCTCCCATCGGCAATGAATTGAACAGTTGTTTATTTCTGAATTCTTACAGAAATTTTGCAGGCTCAACAATGGCTCTGGTCAGGGGACTGTTGTCGCCAGTGTCTAAAGATCCGCGTGGAACTCTTCGATCAGGTGGCGCACGACGGCCTTGCCAGGATCTTCCCCGCGCGCGGAAGCCTCGGCATGAACGCGGCGCTGGCGTGTGGCCGAGGTGCCGTTTTCGGCGATCTGCCGCAGGCGGGCCAGTTCCGACATTGTGCCCAGTGCCTCGGCGTCTTCGGCCAGCAATCCCATCAGATCACCGATCAGGTCGGACATGGGTTTGATCGAGCGATCGCCGAAATCGATCAATCCTTCGCCCACACCATATCGCTGCGCGCGCCAGCGGTTTTCACCTATCAGAAAGCGATCATATTGCCGCCAGCGCAAGTTGCGATCTTTCAAGCGGCACAACATTCTGGTCAACGCCTGAACAAGGGCGGCCAGTGAAAGCGTGTGTTCCAACCTTGGCTGGACATCCATAATCCGCGTTTCAAGCGTTGGAAAGCGATGCGAGGGGCGCAGGTCCCACCAGATCTTAGTGGTATCTTCGATGACCCCAAGTTCAATCAAAATACCCGTGGTGCGCTCATATTCGCCCCAGCTTGCAAAGACCGGTGGCAGACCGGTACGTGGCAGATTGTCAAAGACGGTCAGACGGTACGACGACAGGCCCGTATCCTCGCCGTTCCAGAAAGGCGAGGACGTTGACAACGCCAGAAGATGCGGCAGGAAGTAAGACAATTGCGGCATCAGATCAGAACGCAAGGCTCGGTCTTCGACCCCGACATGAACATGCATGCCGCAGATCAACATCCGGCGGGCCACGCCCCCAAGCGCGTGTTGCAGCGCATCATAGCGTTCCTTTCGGGTGTGATGCTGATCCTTCCAGTTCGCAAAAGGGTGGCACGACACGGCTATTGGTGACAGGTTATATTCCGCAGCCCGTTCCGATACACAGGAGCGCAGGCGTTTCAGGTCCTCGCGCGCCGAAGCAACGGTTGCATGCGGGCGGGTGCCGACTTCTATCTGACATTGCAGGAATTCGGGGCTGACCTGTCCTTCGAAATCATTCTGACAGGCTTCCATCAGCGCTTCGGGAGCTTCGGACAATTGGAGGCTGTCGCGGTCTACAAGAAGGTATTCTTCTTCGATCCCGATCGTGAATTCCTGCTGCATGGCGGCCCTCGCGGTAGTTATTTTGATCAGTGAATACGGAAATTTTCTTTTTGCCAAGGGTTTGCCCGGCTTGTCCTTGCAGAGGAACGACCACCAAAGGTATGGAATAACGCAGCAAAGACCACGGAGCCAGCGACTTGAAACCCAGAAAATTCCCGCAGATCAACGCCGCCCTGGATGAGCTGGGTGTGAAACTGGTCGACAAGGTCACCGAACAGGATGAGCGCGCGCGGCTGGAAGCTTTTGAGGCTGCCGGAGGTCTGACGCGCCCCGTCTATGCTTTGTCGCCGGGAATGGATGGGTTTGATATTTCGCAACTGGTCAGTGAATACGCCGCGCATAAGCATGCGCTGGACGCGCTGAAGGATCCTGAGCGCAATCAGACCGGCTATCGTGCTGGAAACGGCTATTACGACAGCCCCGACGCGGATGCCTTGTATCTGATGATCCGACGCTTTCAACCCCGGCGGGTGATTGAGGTTGGATGCGGAAACTCGACCAGAGTAACCCGGCAGGCGGTCATCGATGGCGGGTTTGACACCAACATTACGGCAATTGATCCGTATCCCCGCGCTGACATCGCCCAAGTTGTTGATCGGTTCGAGCAAAAACGGCTGGAAGAGGCCGACCCGGTACTGTTTTCAGAGCTGGAAGCCGGCGACGTCCTGTTTATCGACTCCAGCCATGTTGTGCGGATGAGCAACGACGTCGCACACTTGTTCTGCCGCATCATTCCGACACTGAAGCCCGGAGTGGTGATCCATGTGCACGATGTTTTTCTACCCTACGAATACCCCAAGCGGTTCTTCTATGACTGCCCGGGTTGGGGTGAGCAGTATATGCTGCACGCTTTGCTGCAATCTGGAGCGTATTCAATGCTTTGGCCGGGATATTACCTGCAACAAGATCGACCCGATGCTGTCGCCAATTTGCCCT
This sequence comes from Ruegeria sp. O4, assembly GCF_056535125.1. NCBI lineage: Bacteria > Pseudomonadati > Pseudomonadota > Alphaproteobacteria > Rhodobacterales > Roseobacteraceae > Ruegeria > Ruegeria sp. O4. The sequence goes on from NZ_JBQERO010000001.1 coordinate 204,315, forward strand.
TTTTGGCTGAAGGGCGCGCGCAAAGCATCTGGGTGCAGCTAAAAGAAAAGTGATCTCAGACTGATCCGGCGTGACGAAAGCCCCGTACCTCTTTCCATAACAAGCTGGAGAGGAGAAGACAGCCATGTTACGTCGTACTTTTATGGGCGCAGCCGCCGCATTTGCATTTGCCATGCCGCTCAAGGCGCAGGCAGCAGATATCGTTGATACCGCTGTAGCGGCCGGATCATTCAACACGTTGGTTGCCGCAGTTCAAGCTGCAGGTTTGGTAGATACCCTGAAAGGAAAAGGTCCATTCACCGTCTTTGCCCCAACAGACGAGGCGTTTGCTGCATTGCCCGAAGGCACGGTGGAAACGTTGTTGTTGCCGGAGAACAAAGATCAGCTCGTGTCGATCCTGACGTACCATGTTGTACCAGCCAAGGTGATGTCTGGCGACATCGCTGGCAAGCGCGCGAAGGTTCTGACTGTTCAGGGTGATCGGCTGAGCGTGAATGCCAAAAACGGCGTCAAAGTGAATGACGCCAAGGTCATACAGGCAGATATTGAAGCAAGCAATGGTGTGATCCACGTGGTCGACACTGTTATCCTGCCGGAATGATGCTCTGTTCCTGAAGAGTCAAAAGCCCCGGCGTATGACCGGGGCTTTTGCTTTTCTGAGCTGGTAGATCAGACCAAACGAACCTGTGTGCCAATCTGGACCAGCGGATACAGTTCCTCGACATGTTGGTTGTACAGGCCGATACAGCCAGACGAGCTCTGCCGGCCGATCTTGCGGGTATCATGCGTGCCATGAACCAGGTAAGCGGGCCAATCCAAATACATCGCGCGGGTGCCCAGTGGGTTTCCGGGATCACCGCCATCGATCCGAATGGGCAGGCTGGGGTCACGCTCGCGCATCGAGGCGGTTGGTGTCCAGCTTGGGAACTCGGTCTTGCGCACAACTTTTGTGTAGCCGCGTTTTGTAAGCTCTTCGCTCATGGGCACAGAGCTGGGGTACAGCTTATAAGTGCCATCCGGCGCCCAATAGTGAACCGCGCGGCTGGTAATGTCGGCCAACAGGCAACCTACGCCCAGCTCATCAAAATGGTCCTGCCAGTTTTGCTGCGAGAAGGACGACACATTGCGTCGGACCGGAAGCTGAGTGCTGATCGCGTCTTCTGTTTCCGGAAACGCGTCCGTGCTTTGTGCCCGAACAAGGGCAGGGGTTGCCATCAGGGATGCAGCGCCCAGCAGGGCGGAACGACGGGTTATTCGGGATTGGGCCAAGGTTGCCTCCGGTAAGTTCACTGCTCGCTGTGTATTTGGCGGCAAGATATTTCCATTGGTCGCAATTTTCCAGAGAGACGCACCTGAATTTCTTGTGAGCGTGGGGAATTTGAATGCTGTTCGGCGGAAAGATGCGAAAACCCGGCCCTGAATGGGGCCGGGTTCCATAATCTTGCAGGCTGAAATCAGTCCATGGCTTTGAAGTTGAACTCGCCACCTTCCTTGATGCCCGACGGCCAGCGTGCGGTCACTGTTTTGGTGCGGGTGTAGAACTTGAAGCTGTCCGGGCCATGCTGGTTCAGATCACCAAACATGGATTTTTTCCAGCCTCCGAAGGTGTGATAAGCCAGCGGAACGGGGATCGGAACGTTGATGCCCACCATGCCGATATTGATCCGGCTGGCAAAGTCGCGCGCTGTGTCACCGTCGCGGGTAAAGATCGCTGTGCCGTTTCCGTATTCGTGGTCCATCGCCAGGCCGATCGCCTCTTCGTAGGAACCTGCACGGACAGTCGACAGAACCGGGCCAAAGATCTCCTGTTTGTAGATGTCCATGTCCGGAGTGACGTGGTCAAACAGATGCGGGCCGACAAAGAAACCGTCCTCATAACCTTGCAGGCTGAAATCACGGTTATCGACGACCAGCTTAGCGCCTTGCTCGACACCCGAATTGATCAGGCCAAGGATACGCTCTTTTGCGGCGGCGGTTACTACAGGGCCCATGTCGACATCGTCACCAGCGGTGTAGGGGCCTACTTTCAGCTTTTCGACGCGCGGGATCAGCTTTTCGATCAGCTTGTCCGCGGTTTCTTCACCAACGGGAACCGCGACAGAGATTGCCATGCAGCGTTCGCCAGCTGCACCGAATCCGGCACCAACCAGCGCGTCGGCGGCCTGATCCAGATCGGCGTCGGGCATGACGATCATGTGGTTCTTGGCACCACCAAAACACTGGGCGCGTTTGCCGTTTGCTGTGGCACGGCTGTAGATATACTGAGCGATCGGGGTAGACCCCACAAAGCTGACGCCCTGAATGATCTCGCTGTCGAGAATGGTGTCTACCGCTTCCTTGTCGCCGTTCACGACCTGGAACACACCCTTGGGCAGACCGGCTTCGACGAACAGCTCGGCCAGCATCAGCGGAACCGAGGGGTCACGCTCGGACGGTTTCAGAACAACGGCGTTTCCGCAGGCCAGTGCAGGACCGACATGCCACAGGGGCATCATCGCAGGGAAGTTGAAGGGCATGATCGAACCCACGACACCCAGCGGTTGGCGCATGGAATACATGTCGATGCCGGGGCCTGCGCTGTCGGTGAACTCACCCTTCAGCATCTGTGGTGCACCGATGCAGTATTCGATCACCTCCAGACCTCGCTGCAAGTCGCCTTTGGCATCAGGGATGGTCTTGCCGTGCTCGCGGCTAAGTGCTTCGGCCAGCTTGTCCATGTCGCGGTTCATCAGGCCGACCATCGCCATCATGACACGTGCACGTTTCTGAGGGTTGGTTGCGCCCCATTCGGGCTGGGCAGCGGCTGCGGCCTCAATCGCCGCCGTGGTTTCCGCAGCACTTGCCATCGGGCACTTGTATTGAACTTCGCCCGTTGCCGGGTTGTAGACGTTGTCGAAACGACCGGATGTACCGGCGACCATTTCGCCGTTCAGGAAATGGGTCAGATCTTGCATCAATAACTCCTCCGATAGATTTGTGCGCACAATAGGCTTGCAGAAATCCCGCGAACAGAGGCAATATCTCAAAAGAGTTTTGCAAAAATGCAAAGGTTAACGGTGTGACCCCAAACTGGGATGATATGCGGATCTTTCTGGCCGTGGCGCGCGAGGAAAGTCTTTCTTCCGCAGGTCGTATCCTGAAAATCGATCCCGCTACGGTAGGGCGGCGTGTTGCGCGATTGGAGACGACGCTGGATTCCACGTTGTTCACCAAGTCGCAGCAGGGCTATGTCCTGACACCGGCAGGGCAGCGCCTGTTGGAACATGGGTTGCATGCGGAAGAGGCGATGCGCGCAGCGGCCGGAGCTGTGGCCGGATCCACGAAATCACTCAGCGGGCAAATCCGGATCGGCGCGCCAGATGGCAGCGCAAATTACCTGTTGCCCCAAGTCTGTGCCAGGATCAGCGATTCAAACCCGGAACTGGATATTCAGATTCTGGCTCTGCCGAGGGTGATCAACCTTTCAAGGCGCGAGGCCGATATGGCCGTGACCGTCAGCGCGCCAACCGCAGGGCAGCTTTTGGTCAAGAAAGTCAGTGATTACAAACTGCACATGGTCGCGACCGATGAATATCTGAAACGTCACGATCCAATCCACTCGGTCGCCGACCTCAAGGGGCACCGGTTGATCGGTTACATTCCCGACATGATCTTTGACCGCGAACTGGATTACCTGAACGATATTGGGGTTGACCGTGTCGCGCTTGCATCGAACTCGGTCTCGGTGCAATTGCGGCAGGTCAGTTTGGGAACAGGCGTTTGCGTGGCGCATGACTTTACGTTGCCGTTCCATCCGGGGCTTCGGAAAATCCTGACGGATCAAGTGAGTCTGACGCGCAGTTTCTATCTGGTTCGGCATGAAGGAGATCAGCGCAACGAACGGTTGAACCGCTTTGCCGATGCCCTGACACGCGGCATTCGCGAGGAAGTGCTTCGATTGGAAGCAGATGCCGGTGCTTGACAGGTCGCCACAATCGCGCAACGCTTTGGAATAAGTGTTATTATTCCGGAGGAATTCTTCATGTTGGTACAGGCTATCCTGACGTCCAAAGCGACAGACGGCGTTGTAACGGTGGCGCCAATGGCGACAGTTTCAGAAGCCTCGAAGATTCTTGCGGAAAAGCGGATCGGGACGGTTGTTGTGTCCGACGATGGCGGAGAAACCGCGATTGGAATTCTGTCTGAACGCGACATCGTCCGCGAGCTTGCCGCCAGCGGTAGTGGCTGTCTCGACCAGCCTGTAAAATCCTACATGACGCAGGACCTGATCACGACGACGCGTCAGGCCTCTGTTCAGGATATCATGGCCCGCATGACAGAAGGCCGCTTTCGCCATATGCCTGTTGTCGAAGACGGTAAACTGATCGGCATCGTCACTCTTGGTGACGTGGTAAAGGCCCAACTGGCCGAACTGGCGATGGAAAAAGACGCCCTGGAAGGCATGATAATGGGGCACTGACAGCGAGGGGAGCCAAAGCAACCACTTGCACCTGCAGCAAAGTTGTGTTTGCTTGCGCAGAAATTTTATTGCGCAGGAGGGCGTGATGCGGGTTGGTTTGTATCCGGGAACCTTTGACCCTATCACCATAGGGCACATCGATATCATTCGCCGGGCGGCTGCATTGGTGGATAAACTGGTCATTGGCGTCGCTATCAACCGGGACAAAGGCCCGTTGTTCTCGCTGGAAGAGCGCGTCGCGATGATCGAGGCCGAATGCGCCGAACTGACCGAACAAACCGGCACAGAAATCATCGCTCATCCCTTCGAAAATCTACTGATCGATTGCGCAAGGGATGTCGGTGCACAGATCATCGTGCGCGGTTTGCGCGCTGTCGCGGATTTCGAGTATGAATTCCAGATGGTTGGTATGAACCGCGCACTGGACGACTCGATCGAGACTGTCTTTTTGATGGCCGAGGCACGCCATCAGGCGATTGCTTCAAAACTGGTGAAAGAAATTGCCCGCTTGAACGGGGACGTGTCAAAGTTTGTCACGCCCCGTGTCAATGCCGCACTGCGTGAGCGGTTAGGCTAGGGCGCCCATCGCGGCGGCCGTATCCAGCATCCGGTTTGAAAAGCCCCATTCGTTGTCATACCAGGCCAGCACGCGAACCAGCGTACCGTCGGTGACTTTGGTTTCTGCCAGTGACACCGTCGAGCTGTGCGAGTCGTGGTTGAAATCGACCGAGACCAGAGGACGGCTTTCCGCGGCCAGAACACCGGGGATCTTTGCCGCGGCATCAATGAACAGTTGATTGACCTCATCTTCGGTCGTTGGGCGCGAAACCTCGGCAACCAGATCAACGACTGAAACATTCGGGGTTGGTACCCGGATGGCCTGACCCGTCAATTTGCCCTTGAGTTGCGGTAGTACCAGCCCCACAGCGGCGGCTGCACCGGTTGTGGTAGGGATCATCGACAGGGCTGCGGCGCGCGACAGGTAGGGGTCTTTTCCAACCGTGTCATGCACAGGCTGGCTGGCGGTATAGGCGTGAACGGTGGTCATGTTGCCATGTTTGATGCCAAGACCAGCGTCCAGCGCTGCGGCAACCGGAGAAAGGCAATTCGTGGTGCAGGATGCGTTCGAAACGATCAGATCGTCGGCGGTTAGTTCGCTATCGTTGACACCAAAGACGATGGTTTTCACACCGCCGTCACCCCGTGCAGGGGCTGAGATCAGGACTTTCCGTGATCCGTTCTTGAAGTGACGTTCAGCCGCTTCTCGTGTGCGGAAAACCCCGGTGCATTCCAGAACAACGTCGATATCAGACCAGGGCAGGTCTTCGGGATTACGCTCACTGCTCAGGCGGATCGGGCCGCGCCCCACATCCAGACCGGCGTCTGTAAGCGTGACAGGGGTGGGATAACGGCCATGAACGCTGTCAAATTCGAACAGATGCGCGTTCATGTCGGGCTTGCCCAAGTCGTTGATCGCAACGATCTCAACGTCTGTACGCCCGCTTTCCATCACCGCGCGCAGAACCCCGCGCCCGATCCGTCCAAATCCGTTGATCGCTAGTTTCAGGGTCATGGTTCGCTCCGTACAATATCTCAGCTTTATGAGTTAGCGCTAACAATTACAGATCAAGCGAAATGTCAAGAAAAACCTCTCTCATCGCCAAAAAGCGAGCCAGTCCAGAAAGTCGTACAGCTTCTTACCGAGGAACAACATGTGCTCGGTTCCATACAAGGCTACGTCCAGCATTATGCCCCCAAGCAACAGGACGCCAAGCCAGATAGCGATTTGATTGTTCATGTCGGTTCCGAACGAAAATGCCCGCCCAGATAACCTGAGCGGGCACCAACGTACAAGCGAAGTCCGAAAGGTCAGTTAAGGCGACCCATGGCGACGGCTACGTCTGCCATGCGAACCGAGAAACCCCACTCGTTGTCATACCAGGCCAGCACGCGCACCATGCGATCATCGACGACGCGGGTCTGATCGGGTGCGAAGATCGAGCTTTCTTCGGTGTGGTTGAAATCGGTTGATACCAGCGGTGCGGGCTCATATCCCAGAACACGCTGCATCGGCCCTTTGGCTGCTTCTTCGACGATTGCGTTGATCTCGGCCACCGAAGTGTCACGCGACGCGCGGAAGGTCAGGTCAACCGCAGAAACGTTCGGGGTAGGGACCCGGATGGCGGACCCGTCCAGACGGCCTTTCAGGTTTGGCAGAACTTCACCCAAAGCTTTGGCAGCACCGGTTGAGGTCGGGATCATCGACATCGCGGCAGCGCGGGCGCGATAGAGGTCAGTGTGACGACGGTCCAGCGTGGGCTGGTCTCCGGTATAGGCGTGAATGGTGGTCATGATACCGTGTTCAATGCCGACACCTTCGTCCAGCACCTTGGCAAGCGGGGCCAGGCAGTTTGTGGTGCAGGAGCCGTTCGACACCATGTTGTCGTTCGCGGTCAGGGTGTTGTGGTTCACACCAAAAACGATGGTCTTGTTCACGTTCTTACCGGGGGCGGACAGCAGCACCTTACCTGCACCACGATCCAGATGTGTTTTGGCCTTGTTGCCGTCATTGAATTTACCGGTGCACTCCAGAACGACGTCACAGCCCTCCCAGTCTAGTTCATTCATATCGTAGGTCGAAAACATCTGCATCGGGCCACGGCCCAGATCCATTGTGTTGCCTTCGATCGAAACTTCGCGCGGGAAACGCCCGTGAACGCTGTCATATTTCAGCAGATGCGCAGAGGTTTCCAATGGGCCGGTTGCATTGACTTTGATCACTTCGATGTCGTTACGCCCCGACGCGGCGATGTGCGACAGGGTGCAGCGGCCAATACGGCCAAAACCATTGATACCGACCTTGATGGTCATGTGACGTCTCCTGATGCGCTTGCGTTGAGGGCCATATAGCGGCGAAATGGGAATCTCAAAAGGGCAAAAACGGCATATTTTTAAGGTGTTAGCGCAAACCTGCGACGGTTGCGCTAACGCTTGCGCTAGCCGTTGGATCAGGTAGGGTCCAGATGCGGCAGCGAAAGGGAAAGGAAACGCAATGAGTGGTCTTTTGGCCTTGTTGGACGATGTGGCCGGGATCGCCAAGGTTGCGGCGACATCGGTGGATGATGTCGTGGCTGCGGCGGGCAAGGCTGGGGCCAAGACTGCGGGAGTGATCATCGACGACGCCGCAGTGACACCGAAATACGTTCAGGGCTTTGCCCCGGCGCGCGAATTGCCGATCATCTGGCGTATCGCGCGCGGTTCGGTTTTCAACAAAATCATACTCCTGTTGCCGGTGGCCTTGTTGCTGGCCAATTTCGCCCCGTGGCTGATTACCCCCCTGTTGATGCTGGGTGGATCATATTTGTGTTTTGAAGGCGCCGAGAAGATTTTTCACGTCCTGTTTCCTCATGGTAGCCATGTCATTGAAGAGGATATGAAAAACCGGGACCCTGGCCATCTGGAAGAGCAGAAGGTCAAGGGCGCGATCAAGACCGATTTTATTCTGTCTGCCGAGATTATGACCATTGCACTGGCGGCGATTGAAGCCCCGAACCTATGGATGCAGGCCGCGACGCTGGCCGTTGTAGGGATCGGCGTGACGGTGGCCGTCTATGGGTCGGTGGCTCTGATCGTGAAGATGGATGATGTTGGGCTTTATCTGGCGCAGAACGCGCCAACACCTATCGGTCGCGGTCTGGGCCGAGGGTTGGTCAAGGCAATGCCCGGGGTGATGAAAACATTGTCCGTTGTCGGAACTGCGGCGATGCTGTGGGTCGGCGGGTCAATTGTGATCCACGGGATGGAGGTGTTGGGCTTTGGATGGTTGGGCCATCATATCCATGATTGGGCCTATGCAATTGGGCATTCTGTGTCTGATCAATGGGTTGGTGCGGTTGAGTGGGTATCCAAGGCCACGATGGATGGCGTATTTGGTTTGGCTTGGGGATTGGTTTTGATCCCTGTTGCGACCCGGATCATAGCACCACTGTTAAGTAAGAATGCGAAACACTGAATTGACCCGTTACCGTCTGGGCACGACCATCGATGGCCCGCTTATTCGAAAAGTGGGCACGCGCGGATCAAAAGGCAGATCCACAATTATTTCTGCTTTGAATGTTGCGGCCGACGAAGTCCCATTCGATGAATCCGAGCTTCTCAGTTTCTTGCATTTTCGTGTTGATTCCGCTTTCAGGGCGCAGGAGCGTAGCCGTTGGTTCGGGGGACGCTTTTACAACGCTTTAGTGGGTCAATCGGCTAATTATGTCCCGCTGTCTGGAACACATCTTCGCCAAGCGTTGTCTTGCCTCGGCCTGCAAGCACCTGAGAAAGTGGTGGTGCAAGGACGGTATGAGTTGCGGTTGGATTACGCTCTGAAAGCCTATGAAGAACTTGCACTTCGGGTTAAGGCTGAACCCAAATGAAAAGGGCGGCCAAGGCCGCCCTTTGCTCGATCAGATGGGACTGATTTACAGCCCCAACAATTCCTTGACCTTGGCCACGGTTGCTTCGACGGTGATGCCGAAATGCTTGTACAGCTCACCGGCAGGGGCCGAGGCACCAAAGCTGGACATGCCGATGAACCCGGCTTTGGCTTCGCGGCCACGTTCACCCAGCAACCAACGATCCCAACCACCAGCACGAACCGCAGCCTCGATGCCAACGCGGACCGGACCTGCCGGAAGGACGCGCTTGCGGTAGGCTTCGTCCTGTTGGGCGAACAGCTCCATGCAGGGCATCGAGACGACGCGGGTGCCGATGCCTTCGGCTTCGAGCATCGCTTTGGCTTCCATGGCCAGCGACACTTCGGAACCTGTGGCAATCAGGATCGCCTGACGCTTGCCTTCTGCTTCGGCCAGAACGTAAGCACCCTGCGCGGTCAGGTTCTTGGTCTTGTGCTCGGTACGTACCGTTGGAACACCCTGACGGGTCAGCGAAAGGACCGACGGGCTGTCCTTGAAGGTCAGCGCGAGTTCCCATGCCTCGGCCGTTTCAATGGTGTCAGCGGGGCGGAACACAAAAGTGTTGGGTGTTGCGCGCGAAATCGCCAGGTGTTCGACCGGCTGGTGGGTCGGGCCATCTTCGCCCAGACCGATCGAGTCATGGGTCATCACAAAGACGCTGGGGATCTTCATCAGCGCGGCCAGACGCATGGACGGGCGGGCATAATCTGTGAAGGCCATGAACGTGCCGCCATAGGGACGGATACCACCATGCAGCGCCATACCGTTCATCGCGGCCGCCATGCCGTGTTCACGGATACCGTAATGGATGTAGCGACCCTTGCGGTTTTCCGGTAGGAATACCCCCATATCGGCCGATTTGGTGTTGTTCGATCCGGTCAGGTCCGCCGAACCACCAACGGTTTCGGTCATGATCGGGTTCACAACGTTCAGGACCTTCTCCGACGACGAACGGGTGGCCAGTTTTGGCTGGTCTTCGGACATCTGCTTTTTGAAGGCACGAATGGCGCCAGCCAGTCGCTTGGGGGTCTCGAACGCATAGGCGCGGGTGAACTCAGCCTGCTTACGCTCGGACAGTTGTGCGAAACGCGCTTCCCATTCCGCACGCTCGGCAGCGCCACGCGCACCGATAGCTTCCCATGCGGATTTGACATTGGCAGGCACGTCAAATGCGTCATGCGCCCAGCCATAGGCCTTCTTGGCAGCCTTCAGCTGATCCGGATCGGTCAGCGCACCGTGCCCCTTTGACGTGTCCTGAGCCGCGTGGCCCAAAGCGATGTGGGTTTTACACGCGATCATGGTCGGCTTGTTCGACTTCTTTGCCTGAACGATGGCCGCGTCGATGGCCTTGGGGTCATGACCGTCGATTTCGATCACATGCCAGCCCGACGCCGCAAAGCGACGAACCTGATCGGTGCGGTCCGCGATGTCGACGGTGCCGTCGATGGTGATGTTGTTGTTGTCCCAGAAAACGATCAGCTTGCTCAGCTCGTGACGGCCGGCCAGGGTGATTGCCTCCTGGCTTACGCCTTCCATAAGGCAACCGTCGCCCGCGATGACATAGGTATAGTGGTCAACAACCTTCTTGCTATAATGTGCACGCTGGATTTCTTCGGCCATCGCAAAGCCCACGGCGTTCGAGATACCCTGACCCAGCGGGCCGGTCGTGGTCTCAACACCAGCGACCAGAAAGTTTTCGGGGTGGCCTGCGGTTTTTGCGCCCAACTGGCGGAAATTCTTGATCTCCTCCAGCGTCACATCTGCATATCCCGTAAGGTACAGCAACGAATAGACCAGCATCGAACCATGGCCTGCGGACAGGATGAAGCGGTCGCGATCCGGCCAGTTCGGGGCCGAGGCGTCAAACTTCAGATGCTTTTCGAACAGGACGGTGGCGACATCAGCCATGCCCATGGGCATACCGGAATGTCCGGAGTTTGCAGCGGCGACGGCATCAAGGGTCAATGTGCGGATGGCCGCAGCTTTGTCCCAGTGTTCGGGGTTGGCATTGCGCAGCGCAGTCAGGTCCACGGGCGTTGTTCCTTTGGATAAAAAGCAGATTGCGGGCTCAATACCACTCAGCACTCAAAGTGCAAGCAGAACCGGGGTTTATCCGCCTGGATTGCTTGAAGTGCGCGGCCCAAGTGGTTGAAAGCAAACAGTGGGTATTTTCTGTCGCATTCCGTTAGACTGGCGGCAGGCGGGATTCGATTTTGATTCGGATCGCTTCGCAACAGAATGAACCTTGATAAAGAGGTGACAGGGGCATGAGCCAACTTGAGGAATTACAGCACCGCATTATTGCGGCGATGGACCGTATCGGAGCAGGCGTCGACGCATTGGGCGGTGCGACCGTAGATGCCCGGCCAGATGACGGCCTCCAGGCAGCGCTTGAAGATGAAAAAGTTGCGAACGCGCAGCTTCAGGAACGTCTGAGAACCCTGAAGGAACAGCACGAACAGGAAGTGGACGGGTTGCGTGCCGATCTTGAGGAGTTGCGAACCGCTCCGGCCGATACAGCCGAAACAGACGCTCTGCGATCCGAGCTGGAAGAAGCCCGTGCGAAAATCGCATCGGTCGAAGCCGCACGCGCTGAATTGGCCGAAGCCAAGGCCGCATTGGACAATAGCACCGAGCTGGAGGCGCTGAAGGCGGAAAACAGCCGGCTAAAGGAAGAACTGTCAGACACTGTCCGCGTCGACGACCTGAGCGCCGAACTTGAGATGCTGCGCGCTGAACGGACCAGCCACGGCGCTGCAATGTCGCGGCTGGACGACGATCTGCAACGGATGCGCAAGGCAAACGAGCAGTTGCGCACTGCGATAGACGAATTGCGCGCCGCCGCTGCCGAAGGTGTCGCAGATGCCGAGCTGCTGAACCGGGCCACCGTCGCGGAACTGGAAGCAACGCGCGCGGCGCAGGCGTCAGACGCCGCCGAAGCGCAGGCCGTTCTTGCAAGGTTGGAACCTCTGCTGTCGCAGGCGAAACTTGTTGAAGGTGAGGTAGAGTAATGCCCGAAGTGACCATTCATATCGGCGGGCGCGGTTTTGACGTATCCTGCCGGGACGGGGAAGAGCCCTTTCTGCACGCTGCCGCCAAAGTGTTGGACGACGAGGCGCAGGTGCTGTCCGATCAGATCGGTCGTATGCCGGAATCCCGCATGTTGCTGATGGCCGGTTTGATGCTGGCCGACAAGACTGCGGCGACAGAGGACAAGGTCAAATCGCTCGAAGGGAAACTGGCCGAAGCCGAAGCCGAGCTTCAGGCGCTGCGAAGCGCCCCCGCGCCCGAACCTGAGCGCATTGAAGTGGCTGTGGTTCCACCATCTGTTACAGATACGCTGGCCGAACTGGCCGCACGGGCCGAAGCGCTGGCCGCAGTAGTTGAGGAGAAAAAGACACGATGAGGTTCCTGCGCAAATTCATCTGTGCGGCGGCGCTGGTTACGCCCGCGACAACGGCACTGGCCGAAATCGATATTCTGTCTGTCACTTTCACCTGTGAAAACGGAACACCGCTGCCTGTTACCTATTTCAACGCGCCGGATAGTACAGGGGCAGCGGCAACCTTGGTAGACAATTCTCTGGTTGTGATGCGTCAAGTCCAAAGCGGGTCTGGTATCCGCTACGAATCCATTGGTGATGGTGGAACCTACATCCTGCGCTCGAAAGGGTGGGACGCGTCCGTAAGCTATTTGGCGGCAGGCGCCGCCGTTGAGCAGGAGATCTACCGGGGTTGTTCCAGCCGTTAGGCTGGATTACGCGTTTGCTTCGCGAATTTTGTCGGCTGCTTCCTTGTTGTAGCCGACGTTGTTTTCATCGAACAACGAATCCAGTTCACCCGACAGAGTCATCTCGGTGATGATATCGCAGCCGCCAACAAACTCACCTTTGACGTAAAGCTGGGGCACAGTGGGCCAGTCGGAATAATCCTTGATCCCCTGACGCACCTCTTCATCGGTCAGAACGTTCACATCCGTGTATTCAACGCCCATGTAGTTCAACACACCAGCCACGCGCGAGGAGAACCCGCATTGCGGCATTTCCTTGGTGCCTTTCATATACAGCACCACATCGTTGGCTTTGACGGTTTGGTCGATCTGGGTCTTAACGTCGGTCATCTTGTTTTTCCTTTTCATCCGCATCTGCGGGGATTGTTCCATCACTGGGCAAACTGGGTGCCCATCCTTCGGTTTCAAGCCGCCGGTGTTCGGCCTGCGCCATTTTCACCGGATCAAGCCCGTATCTCTCAAGGCCGCCCACTTTGCTGAGTTCACCCGGATCTGGACGCATGTCGGCGAGGTTGCGTTTTCTGTTCCGCTTCACATAGGCTTCGATCAGCGCGGCGGCAACTATCAAAGCTGCGATTGCTGATATCCAAACCTGCCATGAACTCATTTTTTGGGAACCATCGCTTTGGCGTAGGCCTGTGGGTCTCTGGTGACCCGAGACACGGTTACATGACCACCGCCGCCTCCCAACACGGTTCCGTGGTCTATCAATTGGTCTCCGTGACCAGGTTTCACGCCCCGAATTTTGTCGGAGCGCGTATTTTTTATTGCCGATCTGACAATAAAGGCGCTGCCGGCAAAGGCAATCAGTCCACAAATGCCGTATATCCAGACGGTTGCACTCACTCAGGTACTTTCGTCGTCAGCGCCAGCGCGTGCAGCTCACCATCTGGGCCATCCATCTTGCCTTTCAGCGCGGCATAAACCGCGCGTTGTTGCTGCACCCGGTTTTTGCCGCGAAAGCTTTCGTCCACCACCATGGCGGACATATGAACACCGTCGTTGCCGCCGACCTGAATATCCGCATCAGGAAAAGCTTCTCGCAGCAGGTGTTCGATTTGATGGGCGCTCATCGGCATGTAGGTAACTCCTGAAGGTCTTTCCAAAGATGTAGAGCGCCTGAACCGGGCGCGCAAGGGCACATGAATGCGCCAAAACGACGAAACCTGCGCTTATTCAGGGCGCAGGTTTCGAGCAAGTTTTATTCAGCCTGATCAGGCGACGGCGTCGGCAAAACTGTTGCGGAAAATGGCCGTCAAGTCTTCCAACGAGGCCTCCGAGCTTCCGATCCTGATCGTTTCGCCGGTGAAACGGCCAACCGAGACCAGCGGCACACCTGCCTGACCCGCCGCGATCATCAACGCCTCGGCCTGATCAAAGTTGCACGCGACCAGATACCGTGCCTGATCTTCCCCGAACAGAAATTCCGTCGGTGCATCATCCAGGCACACGCCAACCCCGGCGGCCTCGGAAAGTTCGAAGGCCGCCAGCGCAAGGCCGCCATCACTCAGGTCTGTGCAGGCCTTGATCATTCCACGATTGGCGCGAATGAAATCACCGTTGCGTTTTTCAGCGTCCAGATTCACATGCGGCGCGTCGCCATCTTCTCGGTTGAAGACTTCGGCCAGAAGGGCTGACTGACCCAGATGGCCTTTGGTTTCACCGATCACCAAAGCCACGTGACCCTCACGCACCTCGTTGCCGATGATTTCATCGCTGTGGTTCAGCAGCCCGACAGCGCCGATTGTTGGGGTGGGCAGGATCGCCTGACCGTCGGTTTCATTATACAGCGACACGTTGCCGGACACGATCGGCATATCCAGCGCGCCGACTGCGGCGCCGATGCCCTGAATAGCGCCAACAAACTGGCCCATGATTTCGGGCTTTTCCGGGTTGCCGAAGTTCAGGTTGTCGGTGGTAGCCAACGGTTTCGCCCCAACAGCCGTCAGGTTACGGTAGGCTTCGGCCACCGCCTGTTTGCCGCCTTCAACCGGGTTGGCGCGGACGTAGCGCGGGGTCACGTCAGAGGTAAACGCCAGCACCTTGTCGGTGCCGTGCACGCGCACCATACCCGCACCCAGGCCCGGTGTCCGGTTTGTATCCGCCATCACCATCGTGTCGTATTGCTCATAAACCCACTGCTTGCCCGCGTAGTTGGGCGACGATAGCAGGGCGCGCAGGCCGTCAATCGGGTCGATCTGAGGCACTTCAGCCAGTTCTTCGGCTTCGGGCGTCGGCACCCAAGGGCGATCATATTCGGGCGCGGTCGAAGACAGTTTGGACAGGACGAGATCGGCCTTGACCTCACCGTTGTGCATGATCAGGAAGCGGTCTTCGGCAATGGTTTCGCCAACGATTGCGAAATCGAGATCCCATTTTTCGAACACGGCGCGGGCCTCGGCCTCAAGTTCGGGTTTGAGAACCATCAGCATGCGTTCCTGAGATTCGGACAGCATCATTTCATAAGCTGTCATGTTCTCTTCGCGCTGGGGGACGTTTTCCAGATCCAGACGTACGCCCAGACCGCCCTTGTCGCCCATCTCAACCGCGGAACAGGTCAGGCCCGCAGCACCCATGTCTTGAATCGAGATCACGGCACCGGTCTGCATCAGCTCAAGCGTTGCTTCCATCAGGCGTTTCTCGGTGAAGGGATCACCCACCTGAACAGTAGGGCGTTTTTCCTCGATGGTGTCGTCAAACTCGGCCGAGGCCATCGTCGCGCCGCCAACACCGTCGCGTCCGGTCTTGGCACCCAGATAAACCACAGGCATTCCCACGCCCGACGCGGCAGAGTAGAAAATCTTGTCGCTGTCGGCCAAACCGGCGGCAAAGGCGTTCACAAGGCAGTTGCCGTTGTAAGCCGGGTGAAAGCGGACCTCGCCCCCAACGCAAGGCACACCGAAACAGTTGCCATAGCCGCCAATGCCTTCGACCACGCCGTTGACCAGCTGGCGGGTTTTGTGGTGGCCGGGTTCACCGAAGGACAGCGCGTTCATCGAAGCGATCGGGCGGGCACCCATGGTGAACACGTCCCGAAGGATGCCGCCGACACCCGTTGCCGCGCCTTGATAGGGCTCGATGTAAGACGGGTGATTGTGACTTTCCATCTTGAAAACAACGGCCTGACCGTCGCCGATATCCACAACACCGGCATTCTCGCCCGGTCCGCAAATGACCTGAGGCCCTGAGGTCGGAAGAGTGCGCAACCACTTCTTCGACGACTTGTAAGAACAATGTTCGTTCCACATAGCCGAGAAAATGCCAAGCTCGGTAAAGGTCGGTTCACGCCCGATGATCTCGAGGATCATGTCATATTCCTCGGGCTTGAGCCCATGTGCGGCAATCAGATCGGGTGTGATGGCGGGCTCTTGCATCTTCTGTCCTGTGTCCAAGTGGGCCGAGATTGCGCGCCTTGTAGGGCAAGCACGCGCGTGTGGAAAGGGTCAAGTCGGCGCAGGTCGCGTCTTTCAAAGAAAAACGGAACCGGCATCACAGCCGGTTCCGAATAACCGTACAGCAGTCCTGCTGCAAATCGCCGACGTAAACCCCGAAGGTTACGCCGATCCCTGGTCTTTGTTGACCTCGGCAGCAGCTGCGGCGCCAACAGCAGTCTTCTGTTCGGGCGTCAGATGCTCGACCTCTTCCAGCCCGGGAATTGCAACGCGCACCTCGCGGCGGGCAAAGTCGATGCCGTTGGCCTTGAACTCGGCCTTGACCTTGTTGAAGATTTCCTTGCGCAAGGTGAACTGCTTGCCCGGTTTGGCCATGAATTTACCGCGAATGATCATGCCCACATCGTCGAAGTCGAACACGCCCTGCGATTTGAACGGTTGCAGAAAGCCTTCTTTGTGGGTTTCGTCCTCCATCATCTCGGCCCCGATCTTTTTGAAGATTTTCTTGACCTTGTTGGGATCGGTATCAAAGGGCACGGTGAATTTCAGCTTCATGATCACCCAGTCACGGCTGTAATTCGTCAGCTTCTGGATTTCACCATAAGGGATTGTGTGCACAGGCCCCCTGTGATGGCGCAGTTGCATCGAGCGGATCGAGATTTTTTCGACCGTCCCGGTGGTTCCGCCCACATCAACATATTCGCCGACGCGGAAGGCATCATCGACCAGAAAGAAAACACCACCGACGATATCCGCCACCAGTTTCTGAGCACCAAAGCCGATGGCCAGACCCAGAACACCGGCACCGGCCAGAAGCGGTGTGATGTTGATACCCAGCGCACCCAAGGCCAGCAGGCCAAAGATTACCGAAATTGTGACTTGGGCCGTAATCCGCATCAGCGGCAGAACCGTCGCCAGACGAGAGCCCCCGGCACCGCCGCCTTCACCGCTTGCTTCCTCGTCGACTGCTTCAGCTGCGGTCTGTTCCTTGGCCAGCCTGCGGTTGATCCATAGTGAAACAACCTCGTTCAGGATGTAGCCGACCGCAATGATCAGAAGGAATTCAATGACAGCGCCGCCAACTTCGGCACTGACACCGGCCGAGGCGACATTGCGCAGGTCAAGATGCCACGTGCGGGCGATCATGAAAACCACGACCAAACCCGCAATAACCCGCCCAATCCGGATATAGCTGCGCTTGGCCGCGCGATGAGCGCGTTCGGCCAGCGGGCCTTCTCCTGACATTGGCGGCTGCAAGTGGCGCACCAGCCCGCGGATCAAAGTGTCGAGGGCAGGGGCAATCAGCAACCAGAACATGGTTGTGAAATGCGCACCACCTCCAAGCAATCTGAGCGTCGACGGATCGCGTTGCGCGACCAGGAATTCGACCAGCAGCCAGATTGTCACCGAAACGCCAATGGCGAAGTAGGGATAATAATGCGCAACTTCTTCATCGAATTTCGTGTGATCCGGATCTGTTCCCAGCATCATCTGAGACAACCCTTCGCGCGCGGTCCATGCGATGATAGCGATATAAACATGGGTTGCCGCGTTCAGCCAGAAGCCGATGCGTGTATCGTCACCTGTCACGCCATTAAGAGCATTAAAGCGCACAACAAACAGTGTGAACCCAATCAGGATCAACAGCCCGATCAGATTGCGATGCAGATATTTTGCCCAATGGTCGTCAATACTCACCAACCGATATTTGGGCTTCTCCGGTGCCAGAACAAAACGTGAGGCCGCAGCCCCCAGGCGTGGAATCCAAATCAGATAGAACACAAACGGAGCGGCATAAGTGATCTGTTCGGGTGTCAGAAGCCCGCGACCAATCGCGCGAATGACAACATAGAACACGATCAGCCCGGCAATTTCGCGGCAGAACCTTCGGAACAGGTAACTGATGGCGCCCCTGAGATCGGCCTCATCCCCAACTTCGGTCGCTTCATGCCAGCGACGGGTCAGGAAAATGAACAGTTTCTCGGCTATGAAACCCGCAATCAACACAGAAAGAATAAGCCCAAACAGGGTAAGGACGCCGGACGTTCCAAACGTGTCGCTGAAATTGCCAAACGCAGTTATCTGTGCCGTGACAATATTGGGAAGCGTGGTCAGAACATGTGTCCAGGACGAGACCATCTCGGCCCATATCTCACTGATTTCGGTCAGCGGGTCTTCCACGTTCGCCTTCTCGGCAGCCTGCTTTTCGGCGACCGCATCAAGGCGCTCTAACAGAATGGCGCGCACCTGGTCATCTGACATGCGGGCAACCAGACCATCGACCTGCTCAGGTGTTAGATCGTCCGGAATGGTCACTGAAGAAGTTGAGCCGGTATCTTGCGCATAAAGCGGAACCGCCAAAAATAGAGTGCAGACAATCGCCAACATAAGGCGGAATGGGTGGAACATGATTCTCCCTCGAACACGAAATTATCTCGTTTTTTTGGGATCATATGCCTATGCGTGTATTTTTCCCAGAGCTTTCGCTGACTTGATGCAACGCCTAGAGCAAAAAAAAGGCCGAGCAATAAGCTCGGCCGTAGTCCAACAGGGAGGTATGAAGATGATGAGCGTTTCAGCATCACCGCCTTCGAGTGCTCATTTAGGGGTCAGATTGTAAACGTTCAAGGAATTTAACCCTGAAATGTCCTCATGCCCGCTATGCCATTTATGCATAGCTAAAGTTTTCCCATCTTTTTCAGTTGTTTGCGCTGTGCGATGATCTCGTCCTGCACAAAGTCGCGGAACGCCCCGACACGTTTGGAGTGTCGGAGTTCTTCGGGATAAGCCAGATAGACCGGCACGTCAGCGGTTTCGACATCCGACAGAACTGGCACAAGATGCGGGAAATCCTGTGTGACGTAATCTGGCAGAACCCCAATGCCGAGATTGTGCAACACTCCCTGAAGGACGCCGAAGTAGTTGTTTACCGTCAACAGGGATGCGGGATTGTAGGTCATAAGGTGGCGAACCATGGCCGCGCTGGCGCCCACCTGGGGTGCCGCGGGTGTTTGACAGATCAGCCGGTGATTTTGGATATCCTCCAGAGATTTCAGCATTCCACCATGGGCTTCGATGTAGTTGTGCGTCGCGTAAAGCGCCATCTGAACCGTCATCAGGCGTTTTCGCACAAGATCTGCCTGGCTGGGTTCCTTCATGCGAATGGCGACATCCGCTTCTCGCATGGGAAGGTCCAGAACTCGTTCTTCCAGCATCAGGTCGATGTTCAGATCAGGATATTGTTCATAAAGCTTGGGCAGGCGAGGGGCGAGCCACAGTGTGCCGAACCCAAAGGTCGTCGTGACCCGAAGAACGCCAAAGACCTCTTCTTCACTGTCGCGAATGCGTGCGGCAGCTGCGTCCAGCCGTTTTGACATGGCGGATGTGGCGTCGAACAACAATTCACCCTGTTCGGTGAGAATCAGCCCCCGGGCGTGACGGTGAAAAAGGGTGGCATCCAACGACTCTTCCAGCGCACGGATCTGTCTGCTCACGGCGGATTGAGACAAATTGAGCTTGTCCCCGGCATGTGTGAGGCTGCCCGCATCGGCCACCGCGTGAAATATTCTAAGCTTGTCCCAATCCATCGCCGCAACTTTCGTTATCTTTTCGAACGCCTATATGAAACAGGTAACAAGTTCTACAATCAAAGGCCGAAATCGTTACAGTTCAGTGCATAAAACCTATACAGGTCAGAAATTATGACCTAAAATGCGCTGAGTACATGCACACTGATCTGGCGAGGGGAGACGTCTGATGAGTCAGCCACAGATTACGTTAAACGACCGGTTCGATCTTGAGAAAAGCCCCGTTCTTCTGAACGGAACACAGGCGCTTGTCCGGTTGATGCTGATGCAAAAGGCCAGAGACCGGCAGGCGGGACTGAACACGGCGGGGCTGGTGACTGGATATCGTGGCTCGCCACTTGGCGCTGTTGATCAGCAGATGATGCGGGCGCAAAGGCAGTTGTCCGAAAGCGATGTTACGTTTCAGTTCGGATTGAACGAAGATCTGGCGGCAACGGCGCTGTGGGGCAGCCAACAGGCCGGCTTGCGCGGCGACGGCAAGTTCGATGGGGTTTTCGGGCTTTGGTACGGCAAGGGACCGGGTGTAGACCGATCCGGTGACGTCATGCGCCACGCGAATATGGCCGGAACCGCCAAGCATGGCGGTGTGCTTATGGCGATGGGTGATGACCATACCGGCGAAAGCTCGACCGTGTTGCATCAGTCCGAATGGTCACTGGTAGATATGTATATGCCGGTCGTCAGCCCGGCGGGCGTGCAGGAAATCCTCGACTACGGAATATACGGCTTTGCGCTTAGCCGTTTTGCCGGGGTTTGGGTTGGGCTAAAAACCATGAAGGACACAATCGAGGTTACTTCGGTTGTGGATGGTCGCCCCGACCGAATGCAGGTTACCGTACCTGATTTCGATATGCCGGAGGGCGGTTTGAATATTCGCCTTGGGGACACGCCGCACCTGCAAGAAACGCGCGTCATCGATTACAAAAGGTTTGCAGCCGAGACGTTTTCGCATGCCAACAAGCTGGACAAGCGGATTTGGGGCAAACCGGGTGCAAAGATCGGGTTTGTTGCCGCGGGCAAGAACTGGCTGGACCTGACCCATGCGCTGTCGCTGTTGAACATCGATGAATCCGAAGCCGAACGGCTGGGGATCACGACCTACAAGGTGGGGCAGACTTTCCCGCTGGACATGGTCGGGTTCCACGACTGGGCCGAAGGGCTGGACCTGATCGTGATCGTCGAGGAAAAGCGCAAGCTGATCGAGGTTCAGGTCAAAGAAGCTATCTTTGACGACCGCCGCGGTCGCCGGGTTTATGGGTGGTACAAGGGCGGCGCCGGTACGTTGCACCGCGATGAACTGTTCCCGACCCGTGGCGCGCTGGACCCGATCATGATTGCTGAAAAGCTGGGTGAGATCCTGATCGAAGAAGGGCGTGAAACCGATGGTATTCGGGCCGGGCTGGCCTCTTTGTCCGAGGCGCGCCGGGCCGACAATGCGCAGGAAATTGCAACGCGGCTTCCGTACTTCTGCTCGGGCTGCCCGCATAACAGTTCGACCAAAGTCCCGGATGGCAGCCGTGCCTATGCAGGGATCGGTTGTCATTACATGGTGCAGTGGATGGACCGGAACACCACGGGCTTTACCCAGATGGGTGGTGAAGGCGCGAACTGGGTCGGTGAGGCCCCGTTTTCGACCACCAAACACGTGTTCCAGAACCTTGGCGATGGCACCTATAACCACTCGGGCGTTCAGGCGATCCGCGCGGCGTTGTCTGCAGGCACGAACATCACCTTTAAGATCCTGTTCAACGATGCCGTCGCCATGACGGGCGGGCAGGAGAATGAAGGCGATCTGACCGCAGAACGGATCGTTGCCGAAGTCAAAGCCATGGGTGTCCGTGAGGTTGCTCTGGTCTATGACGAAAAGGAAGACGTGAACTTCAAGGCTCTGCCGTCGAGTGTTCAGACATTCGAGCGTGCGGAACTGATGCAGGTGCAGGAGAAGTTCCGCGAGATCGAGGGTGTTTCGGTCATTGTCTACGTTCAGACCTGTGCGGCCGAGAAGCGCCGCCGCCGCAAACGCGGCACGTTCCCGGACCCGGACAAGCGTGTGTTTATCAATACCGATGTTTGCGAGGGCTGCGGCGATTGCGGGGTGCAATCGAACTGCGTGTCGATCGTTCCCAAGGAAACAGAACTCGGGCGCAAGCGGGCCATCGATCAGTCAAGCTGCAACAAGGATTATTCCTGCCTGAACGGCTTTTGCCCGTCCTTCGTTACGCTTGAGGGGGCGAAGATCCGCAAAGAGGCAACAACCGAAATCGACTTGCCCGATCTACCGATGCCGGTGCTGCCCAAAATCAGCGGTACGCATAACGTGGTGATCACGGGTGTCGGGGGAACCGGTGTTGTCACGCTGGGTGCGATCCTTGCGCAAGCTGCCCAGATTGACGGCAAAGGCGCGGGCATGATGGAAATGGCGGGCTTGGCGCAGAAGGGCGGCGCGGTCCACATCCATTGCCGTCTGGCCAACGCACCCGAAGACATCAGCGCCATCCGTGTCGCAACCGGCGAAGCCCATGCGCTGATCGGCGGTGATCTGGTGGTATCCGCCGGAGCCAAAACATTGGGCCTGACCCGCACTGGCCGTACAGGCGCCGTTGTGAACAGCCATGAGACGGTTACAGGCGACTTTACGCGCAATACCGAGTTCCGCATTCCCGCCGATCAATTGGAACTGGCTCTTCAAGCACGACTGAAAGAAGATGTCTCGCTGTTTGACGCGACCGAGTTGGCACGCGCCGTGATGGGCGACTCGATCTATTCCAACATGATGATTTTTGGCGCAGCGTGGCAGCGCGGGTTGTTGCCCGTCAGCCATCAGGCGATCTTTGATGCCATCGAATTGAACGGAACTACGATTGAACGGAACAAACGTGCGTTTGATATCGGGCGTTGGGCGGTTCTGCATCCGGCAGAGGTACAGTCCATTCTGTCCCCGACCGTAACCGAGATGCCCAAATCGCTGGATCAGAAGATCGAATCCCGCGCAAGCCACCTGACCGACTACCAAAGTGCGCGGCTGGCCAAGCGGTATCGCAAGCTGGTCGACAGTGTTGAGGATGCGGATATCCGCGAAGCGGTGGCAAAGGGCTATCACAAGCTGTTGTCCTACAAGGATGAATACGAAGTCGCGCGCCTTCTTCTGTCAAGCCGTGACAAAGCGGCTGCCGAGTTCGATGGCGATTTCAAGATGACGTTCCATCTGGCTCCACCCTTTTTGGGGGGATCGGGCAGCAACGACAGACCCCGCAAACGTGCGTTTGGCGAAGCCATCCTTGGCCCACTGAAGCTTTTGACCCGGTTGAAGGTGCTGCGCGGTACGCCATTGGACATCTTTGGCTATTCGTCGGAACGCAGGATGGAGCGTGCGTTGATCCGTCAATATGAAAAGGACATGCGCGAGGTTCTGCCGCGTGTGTCGCAGACCACACGCGATGCGATTGCCGCCCTGGCCCGTTTGCCGCTGGATATCCGTGGGTTTGGCCCCGTATTGCGCGCGAACGAGGCCAAAGCAGCCAAGCGGCGCGAGGAATTGCTGGCCGTCATTCGCGGCGGAGGGGCAGGGTTGCAGGCCGCGGCGGAATAAAACGTCACAAGCGTGTCACGATAGCTAGGCAAAATTGTTACTTGCACTTATTTTGCAGGCAGCAAGCCGGAGACCCATATGCCTTCTCGTCGTCATGCCGTTCGCGACATTTCCTACGCGCATTCCGCCGAAACCAAAGGCGGGCGGATGGTTATCAAGCTGATGGAGAACACGACGGGCCGTATGCGCCTGATCAAACGCGCGGACGGGTACGAGAAAGAAGTTGCCAATGGGCGCGACTTTTGGGCCGTGATGGTCGAACGCTATGGGCTGACTCTGGACGTGGCGGGGGGATCGCTTTCGAATATTCCGAAAGACGGTCCTCTGATCCTGATTGCCAATCATCCCTACGGAATTCTGGATGGCCTGATGATGGGACATATCCTGTCCGAGACGCGGGGAGATTTCCGCATTCTGGCTCATCGGGTGTTTCGCAAGGCCGAAGACCTGAATCGCATCATTTTGCCAATTTCGTTTGATGAAACGAAAGAGGCGATGCAACTGAACCTTGAGACCCGAAAAACCGCGCTCAACTATCTGGGCGAAGGCGGGGCGATCGGCATTTTCCCCGGCGGGACGGTCAGCACCGGGGTTAAGCTGTTCTCCCACCCCATGGATCCGGGTTGGCGCGGGTTTACCGCGCGGATGGTGGCCAAATCGAATGCCACGGTTGTTCCGGTTTTCTTTGATGGCCACACCTCTCGTCTGTTTCAGATCGCCAGCCATCTGCACAGTACTTTGCGGATGGGCCTGCTGATCAAAGAATTCAAGAAACGCGTTGATACACCGGTGAAAGTCGTGATCGGAGAGCCGATAGGCCGTGACATTCTGGACCCGCTCAGCAAGGATACACGCAAGATGATGGATTTCCTGCGCAAAGCCACGTATGAGCTGTCTCCAACGCCGTTGAAGTCTTATGATTACGGCTATGAGTTTGAGGAACGGCATCGCGCCTGAAGGATCTAATGGCAGTAGGTATCTTCGATTCCGGTTTGGGCGGTCTGACCGTCCTGAGTGCCGCGCAGCAACGTCTGCCGGACGTTGATTTCCTGTATTTTGCAGATAGTGCACACGCGCCTTACGGTGTGCGTGATGCCGAGGATATCTATCAGCTGACCCGCAAGGCGGTTCAGGATCTGTGGTCGCGTGGCTGCAACCTGGTGATTCTGGCCTGCAACACGGCCAGCGCCGCAGCGTTGCGGCGCATGCAGGAAGAGGGCGTGCCCAGCGGCAAACGCGTTCTTGGTGTTTTTGTCCCGTTGATCGAAGCGCTGACCGAACGGCAATGGGGTGACAATTCTCCGCCGCGCGAAGTGGCCGTCAAACATGTGGCGTTGTTTGCAACGCCTGCCACCGTGTCCAGCCGGGCCTTTCAGCGTGAATTGGCGTTTCGGGCTATCGGTGTAGATGTCGAGGCACAGGCCTGTGGCGGCGTTGTGGATGCCATAGAAGACGGCGACATGATCCTGGCCGAAGCCCTGGTGCGCAGCCATGTGGATGCGCTGAAACGCAAGATGCCGGAACCTCAGGCCGCTATTCTGGGCTGCACGCATTATCCGTTGATGGCCGAAGCATTTCAGGCGGCGTTGGGTGAAGATGTGCAGGTTTACAGCCAGGGGACGCTTGTTGCTGACAGTCTGGCAGATTACCTTCAACGTCACCCCAGCATGTTGGGTGAGGGCCCGAGTGGTTTCCTGACAACAGGCAAACCCAATGTGGTAAGCGACCGGGCGACGCAGTTCCTCCGACGACAAATCACCTTCCAGGCTGCCTGACTTAGGTCAAGGACGCAGCCGCTTTGCTTCCCTTATTTCAAGGCCGTCGCATCGGCGGTCGAAACATGTGACACTCAAGTGAAAGAGGTCTGACATGACCCATAAAATCGCAATTTTGGGCGCTTCGGGCTATACCGGCGCTGAATTGGTGCGGCTGATTGCCGAGCACCCGAACATGGATATCGTCGCGCTGGCCGCCGAACGTAAGGCTGGCATGACAATGGCGCAGGTTTTCCCGCATCTGCGCCACATGGATTTGCCTGATCTGTGCAAAATCTCCGAGATCGACTTTTCTCAGGTCGACCTGTGTTTCTGCGCCTTGCCGCACAAAACCAGTCAGGAAGTGATCCGGGACTTGCCGAAAGACCTGAAAATCATTGACCTGTCCGCAGACTTCCGGCTGGCAGACCCCGACGAGTACAAAAAATGGTACGGCAATCCGCATATCGCGCTAAGACAGCAGGAAGAGGCGATTTATGGTCTTACCGAGTTCTACCGCGAAGACATCAAGGAGGCACGGCTTGTTGCGGGTACCGGGTGCAATGCGGCGACCGGGCAATATGTTCTGCGGCCACTGATATCTGCCGGGGTCATTGATCTGGACGATATCGTTCTTGATCTGAAATGCGCCGTATCAGGGGCAGGGCGGTCACTGAAGGAAAACCTGCTGCACGCTGAACTGAGCGAAGGCAGCAATGCCTATTCCGTCGGCGGGACACACAGGCATCTTGGAGAGTTCGATCAGGAGTTTTCGAAACTTGCCGGTCGGGCTGTGCATGTGCAGTTCACGCCCCACCTTATCCCTGCAAACAGGGGTATTCTGGCCACAACCTATGTGAAGGGTGACCCGCACAGCATCTACGAAACGCTTGCCAAAGCCTACGCGGACGAGCCGTTCATCCAGATGCTGCCGATGGGTGAGACCCCTTCGACCCACCATGTGCGGGGGTCGAATTTCTGTCACATCGGTGTTGTGGCGGATCGGATTGAGCGGCGCGCAATTGCAATTGCAGCGCTGGATAACCTGACAAAAGGTAGCAGTGGGCAAGCCTTGCAGAACGCGAACCTGATGTTAGGTGAAGATGAAACTCTGGGCCTGATGATGGCCCCGCTTTTCCCGTGAGGATGGTATGAAAACGCTCAAGAAACGTCGGCGCGTACAAGTCATTCTGGTGGCAGTTGTTGCCTTGGTGGCGGCAACAGCGTTGATTGGCTGGGCATTGCAGGACGGGATCAACTTTTTCCGCTCACCCAGTGAGGTGATTGCCGAGCCGCCGAAACCAACCGAGGTGTTCCGGATAGGCGGCTTGGTCGAAGAAGGCTCGATCATTCGCGGACAGGGCGAAACCATTCGTTTTGTTGTAACGGATGGTGGTGAAAGCGTTCCGGTCTCGTTCACAGGTGTTCTGCCTGACCTTTTCTCGGAAAATCAGGGGATGATCGGCACAGGCAGTTACGTGAACGGAGTCTTTGAAGCGACTGAAATTCTTGCCAAACACGATGAAACCTACATGCCGAAAGAGGTCATGGACGCTCTGAAAGAGCAAGGTGTCTACAAAGGCGCGGAAGAAAGCTGAAGCCGTTTGACTCTGTTACGGAGCGTTGCGTGCATGGTGCATGCAGCGCTCCGTTTCGTTTTAAATCATTAATTTCTGTCGGAAACGGTGTGGCCACCTAACGTTACGAGGGTGGTATGCAAACGGTTCGGCAAATTGCCAAAGAGATTGTGGCCCGTGAAGGGGGCTTTGTTGATGACCCCGACGATCCGGGCGGGGCAACCAAGTTCGGGGTCACGATTCACACCCTGCGCAGGCTGGGTTTGGATCTGACTGGCGACGGTCGGGTTGACGAGGCGGATGTGCGCGCAGTGTCCGCTCGACAAGCGGTCGACATCTTTGTGCAGCACTATTTCGACAAGCCGCACATTGCGGAGCTTCCCGAAACCCTGCATGCTTCGGTTTTCGACATGTATGTGAATGCCGGTGCGCAGGCGGTGAAGATCCTTCAGCGGCTGCTACAGGAAATGGGGTTTAACGTCACCGCCGACGGCGTGATAGGCCCGCAAACCGTGGCGGCCTGCCAAAGCGCGGCGCAGCCAGAGCCCGATGTCCTGCGCGACGCCTACGGGATTGCGCGGCGAAACTACTATTTTCGCCTTGCTGATCAGCGGCCTGCATCCAGAAAATACGCGCGTAGCCGATCAGGCGGCAAAGGTGGCTGGATAAAACGGGCCGAAGAATTTCTTTCGCCGCGTTATCATCTTTCGGACAGCGAATTTACCAGAAGGATCGCGGCATGGGGCTGATTTCAGGTGTGCTGGCGCTTTTGTTTGGTAACGGGCGCAACGTCTTACAGGAAACCGCAGAACTCTATCGTGAAAACACCGAAGCAGGCGCAGTACGCGCCAATGAGATTCAAACTCAGGCCATGGTGCAGTTCGGTAGCGAATTTCAGGCACCTCAGAAGGGTCTTTTTGACCGTGTCATGGACGGCGTGAACAGGTTACCGCGCCCGGCGCTGGCATTGGGAACGCTTGGCTTGTTTGTTGCCGCCATGGTCGACCCAATATGGTTTGCCGCACGGATGCAGGGCATAGCCTTGGTCCCAGAGCCGCTGTGGTGGTTGCTGGGCGTGATCGTATCGTTTTACTTTGGCGCGCGTCACCAAAGTAAAATGCAGGATTTTCAGCGGGATATCCGCTCAACCATGACGCAACTGCCAACGGTCATGAGCAATATCGAGGCCTTGCGCACGATGCAGAGCGACAGCCCGGGAGTTGCTGATCCCGGTCCGGATGCTGTGCTGAACAGCGATGTCATAAGTCCCGAGGAAAACCAGGCGCTGAACGATTGGCGAAAGCTACGCGGTATCTGACCCGCGACACTTTGTGCGTGCAGAACAAGCTAAAGGTCATGGCCCCCGGTTCCGCACCGGCGTATATTCCGGGGCATGATTACAGAGCTTGGCCACTTCACCCTGATCCTCGCGTTCTTTGTCGCAATTGTGCAAAGCGTTGTTCCCCTGATCGGCGCCTCAAAACGCTGGACCGGCTGGATGGGCTTTGCAGAGCCCGCCGCGATCGTCCAGTTCCTGCTGACGGCGTTTGCATTTGGTGCATTGATCTGGGCGTTTGTAACGTCTGACTTCTCCCTCAGGATTGTGGTCGAGAATAGCCACACGGCAAAGCCGATGCTGTACAAGATCAGTGGAACATGGGGCAACCACGAAGGATCTATGCTGCTGTGGGTGCTGATTGTCACCCTGTTTGGTGCGATGGCGGCCTTCTTTGGTGGCGGCTTGCCACCGACACTCAAAGCCCGTGTTCTGGCCGTTCAATCGGCTATTGCCGTGGCGTTTTTCGGTTTTATCCTGTTCACGTCGAACCCGTTTGACCGACTTGCCATCGCTCCGTTTGACGGGCGCGACCTGAACCCGCTGCTGCAAGATCCCGGGCTGGCCTTCCACCCACCGTTTCTGTACCTTGGCTATGTCGGCTTGAGCATGGCATTCAGCTTTGCGATTGCTGCCCTGATCGAAGGGCGTATTGATGCGGCCTGGGGCCGGTGGGTACGCCCCTGGACGCTGGCGGCCTGGGTTTTCCTGACTATCGGTATCGCGCTGGGGTCCTGGTGGGCCTATTACGAATTGGGCTGGGGCGGCTTCTGGTTCTGGGACCCGGTCGAAAACGCGTCCTTCATGCCCTGGCTGCTGGCGGCGGCGCTGTTGCACTCGGCAATTGTTGTGGAAAAACGCGAAGCATTGAAAAGCTGGACCATTCTGCTGGCAATCATCGCGTTTGGATTTTCCCTCATCGGTACGTTTATCGTGCGATCAGGGCTGCTGACCTCGGTTCACGCCTTTGCCAATGATCCGGAGCGCGGTGTGTTCATCCTGATCATTCTGGTCTTCTTCATCGGCGGCGCGCTTACCTTGTTTGCCGCGCGCGCGCAGGCGATGGAGGCCAAGGGCGTTTTTGGCATGGTCAGCCGCGAAAGCGCGCTGATCGTGAACAATGTCCTTCTGGCGGTCAGTTGCTTCGTCGTTTTTGTTGGGACGATGTGGCCGATGGTGGCCGAGATGATGTTTGACCGCAAACTTTCGGTTGGGGCACCGTTTTTCAACGCGGCGTTTTCTCCATTCATGGTTTTGCTGGGGCTGATCCTGCCAATCGGGGCGATGCTGCCGTGGAAACGCGGTCGGCTGGGCAAAACGGCCTGGTCCCTGCGCTATGCCCTTGGTCTGGCGCTGGCGATTGCGCTGTTGGTTTGGGCGATGCAGACCGGTCGCAGCGCGTTAGGACCCGTAGGCTTGTTCCTGGGGGCTTGGATTACATTCGGCGCCGCCATTGATTTGTGGAGCCGGACAGGCCGCAATGGCAGCTTCAAACGTCTGATCCGACTTCCGGGAGCCGATTGGGGTAAGGCAGTTGCCCATACCGGTCTTGGGGTCACGATCTTTGCGATTGCCGGTCTGACCGCGTGGGAGGCGGAAGATATCCGTGTGGCGCAACTGAACCAGCCGTTCGAAGTGGGTCAGTTTACACTGACATTGCAGGACGTGCGACGGGTTCAGGGGCCGAACTATTTTTCAACCACGGCTGATGTTCTGGTCGAAAAGGGCGGTCGCGTCATCGGAACGCTGCATCCCGAGAAACGGGATTATCCCGTTGCACGCATGCCGACGACCGAGGCCGCGATTGACTATCGTTTTCTTGGTGATCTTTACGTCGTCATCGGGGATCAGCAGGCAGATGGCGGCTGGGTCATGCGCACCTATATCAAGCCTTTGGCGAACTGGATCTGGGGTGGATGTATCCTGATGGCGCTCGGCGGTGTCCTTAGCCTGAGCGACAGGCGGTTCCGTGTCGCCGCAGGTGCGCGCAAATCCCCCGCTGGCGGAGTACCCGCAGAATGAAACGCCTTGTATTGATCCTGCTGCTGCTGGCAGCGCCGGTGTTTGCGGTACAACCTGACGAAGTTCTGGACGACCCTGTTCTGGAGCAGCGCGCGCGCGACCTGAGTGTTGGGTTGCGATGCCTGGTGTGTCGCAATGAAAGCATTGACGAAAGCAACGCTGAACTGGCACGCGATCTGCGCTTGCTTTTGCGTGAACGCCTGGTTGCGGGTGACAGCGACGAAGAGGCTGTCGCGTTTATCGTTGACCGCTACGGCGAATATGTCTTGCTCAAGCCCACCACCAGCGGTTCGAATCTGCTGTTGTGGCTTGCCGGGCCAATCATGTTGCTGATAGCTGCCGCAGTCGGGTTGAACTTTCTTCGCACACGCGCTAGGGCGCAGGTTTCAGATGAAACCGAAGCTCTAAGCGCAGAAGAACAGGAACGCCTTCGCCAAATTCTTGAAGACTGACGTTTGGTTCTGCTTTTCCCAACCTGCCCGGACAAGTAAATGTGCTGAAACACGTGGCGCGAGGGAAAAAGTCTTCATGAATTACGAAACGGTTCTATTGGACATATCGGACGGTCTGGCGGTTCTGACCCTGAACAGACCGGACAAGATGAACGCGCTGACCACTCGGATGCGGGCAGAGATTACCCACGCGATGAAAGACGCCGCGGTTAAAGCGCGCTGTATCGTTATCACCGGGGCAGGTCCGGCGTTTTGTTCCGGGCAGGATCTGGGCGATGCATCATCGACCGGTAAGATCGATCTGGAACGATCATTGCGCGACGAATACGAGCCGATGCTGGAAACCATCCACAGCTGTCCGGTTCCGACGATCGCTGCTGTAAACGGACCTGCTGCGGGGGCAGGGGCCAACCTTGCGCTGTGTGCGGATGTGGTTATTGCAACGGAGAGTGCGTACTTCCTGCAGGCGTTTGCACGTATCGGCTTGCTGCCCGATGCCGGGGGCACCTGGTTCATGCCGCGCCAGATGGGCTTGGCCAAAGCGATGGGGGCGGCCTTGTTTGCTGACAAGATCAGCGCCCGGCAGGCCGAAGAATGGGGCATGATCTGGGAAGCTGTGCCCGATGATACGTTTGCCGCACATTGGCACAAAAGGGCAGAATATCTGGCCAAAGGTCCAACGGCGGCCTATGGCGCGATCAAACGTGCCATTCGCGGGACGTACGAAAACACATTGCAGCAGCAGCTTGCGACCGAGGCGCATCTTCAAGGTGAATGTGGCCGGTCGCGGGATTTTGCTGAAGGTGTAGTGGCGTTCATGGAAAAACGCCCTCCGAAATTCGAAGGGCGTTGATAAGCGTCAGGCGCGGCGGCGACGACGCGTACGGCGTTCGGGGCCCGCGTCGTCCTCGGTTCCGTCGGAAGCCGACGAAAACGGCCCCAATGCCTCGGTGATCTGATCCAGTGTCGGGCGCTCGCCGCGCGAAGTGGTATCCAGCGCTTCGCGCATTTTGCGCAGATGATCGGGCATGGTGCCGCAGCACCCGCCAATGATTGTGGCGCCCGAATCCCGCGCCATGGCAGCATACCGACCCATCAGTTCGGGTGTCCCGTCATAGTGGATATGGCCATCCACGTATTTCGGAATGCCCGCATTGCCCTTTGAGATCAGCGGGCGCTCGGTGCCTTGCGCAGCAAAACCCAGAACCGTGCGCAGGATATCCGACGCGCCGGTACCACAATTGGCCCCAAAAGCGATCGGTGGGTTTGGCAAGGTTTCAACCAAAAGCGCAAGATCGGCCGAGGTGACACCCATCATTGTGCGCCCGGCCGTGTCAAAGCTCATCGTGCCGCACCAGGGCATGTCGGCCAGTGCAAAGGCCTCGGCTGCCGCGCGGAACTCCTCGGGCGCGCTGATGGTTTCTACCCAAAGAACGTCAACCCCGCCCGCTTTCAAAGCCTCGGCCTGTTCATGAAACATTTCAACCGCTTCGGAATGCGACAGGCTGCCGACCGGCTCCATAATCTCGCCGGTGGGTCCAACCGATCCGGCCACGACAACAGGGCGCCCGGCTTTGTCTGCGACTTCACGTCCAAGTTCTGCGCCGATACGGTTCAGCTCGCCCACGCGGTTCTGCGCATCATGCAGTTTCAGACGCGCCGCAGTGCCTCCAAACGTATTGGTCAGAAACAGGTCGCTGCCCGCATCGACTGACCCCTGATACAGCGCCCTGATCTTGTCCGGAGCATCCACGTTCCACAGCTCAGGTGCATCACCTGATTGCAGACCCATGTTAAATAAGTTGGTCCCCGTTGCACCGTCCGCAAGGATGGCGTCTTTAGTGTCCAGAAGTTTGCTCAGCGCGTTTGTCATAGGGTTATTCCAGAAAAAGCGTATAAACGCTGCAAAAAAACAGAGACGCCCCATGTCTCATGACCAGGGCGTCAAATCAAATTCATAAAACTCATGAAGATCATGAGTTTTGCATTTCAGGCAATCAATGCTCGCCTTCCGCCATCACCTGTTCTTTGGCCTCAACCAGAAGCTCGGCCATTTTCGAACGGATCGTGGCTTCATCTGCAAGATCACCCAAGTAGGCTTTGACTGCCTCGACAACATCGTCCTCGCCGACATGCTGCAGGTCGGTATGAACCAGTTCCTGTCCGTATTTCCGTGCCTGTTCAACAGTTTCGCCCTTCAGCGCAGACGCCCAGACAGCCATAAAGCGGTTGCGGCGCATCCGTGCGATGAATTGCATCTTTTCGTCATGGGCGAATTTGCTTTCAAACGCGGCTTCACGTTCGTCGAATGTGGTCATTGGTTGGGGACCCCTTGGATTACCGTTTCTCACTGATGATATGACAATAGGACACTCTGGGTGCAAGGTATTTGCGCTGCGTCAAAGGCCCTCGGGGCAGCGAACTTGCGGGAACGCAGGGCTTGCACTATGAGGACGCCAACGTGAAGGGACTCATTCCCTTTCGCCAGTCTGGAAAGGTCGCTTATGGCGCGTCGCAAGAAAATCTACGAAGGCAAGGCCAAAATTCTGTATGAAGGCCCCGAGCCGGGCACCATCGTACAGTATTTCAAGGATGATGCCACCGCGTTCAACGCCGAGAAGAAGGACGTGATTGATGGCAAAGGCGTGCTGAACAACCGTTTGTCCGAGTTCTTCATGACCGGGCTGACCCAGATTGGCATTCCGAACCACTTCATCCGGCGCCTGAATATGCGCGAACAACTGGTGCGCAATTGCGAGATCATTCCGCTGGAAGTGATCGTGCGCAATTACGCGGCGGGTTCGATGTCGAAACGTCTTGGCATTGCTGAAGGGACGCAATTGCCACGTCCGATCGTTGAATATTGCTTCAAGGATGACGCCTTGGGCGATCCTCTTGTCACCGAGGAACACATCGCCGCGTTTGGCTGGGCCAGCCAGCAGGACATGGACGACATCCTCAGCCTTGCGCTGCGCGTGAACGATTTCCTGAGCGGCGTGATGCTGGCGGTGGGCATCCGTCTGGTTGACTTCAAGATCGAAATCGGGCGCGTGTTTGAAGGCGACTATCAGCGGCTGGTTGTTGCGGACGAAATCAGCCCGGACAGCTGCCGCCTGTGGGATATCAAGACCGGTCAGAAACTGGACAAGGATGTATTCCGCCGCGATCTGGGCAGTCTGACAGATGCCTATTCCGAGGTCGCCCGAAGGCTGGGTGTGCTGCCTGCCAGTAATGTCACCAAGCCGACGCTGATCAACTAAACACTCCTTCTCAGCAGCGCCGCCCCCTCAGGGCGGCGTTTTGCCTTTGCCAAGTTGTTGGCCGAGCAGGGTGTTTGAGTGTGGCCGGGCCGTTTGATCAGATGACTATTCCGAAGTTTCCAGCTGCTGCGCCAACAAAACTACTCAGGTCCAACTGACGGCGCAGGATCGTCACTCGCCTGCGGCAAACTGCGTTTGAAACAGGGTTGTCGAAACCCATCAGGCGCGCTATCCCCCGCGCAACGAAATGGGCCTTGTATGCGGCCCACAGTTGGAGTTGCCAAAATGAAAGCACGGGTTCATGTGATGCTCAAGAACGGGGTGCTGGACCCGCAGGGCGAAGCAGTACGGCACGCATTGGGTGCAATGGGCTTTGATCAGGTCGAAGGCGTACGTCAGGGCAAAGTCATCGATCTTGAGCTTGCCGATGGCGCGACCGAGGCAGACGTGACCGAGATGTGCGAAAAGCTTTTGGCCAACACCGTCATCGAACGCTACGAGATCGAACTGGTCTGATTAATGCGGGCCGCGCGTCTGATCACCTATCGTCAACCGCTTGAGGTGTCGACGATCCCCGACCCGGTTCCCACCGAAGACGGTGTTGTGGTGCGGGTGCTGGCTTGCGGCGTGTGCCGGTCCGACTGGCACGCCTGGTCGGGCTCAGACCCCGACGTTGTCCTGCCCATGACACCCGGCCACGAGTTTTGCGGCGAGGTGGTCTCGGTCGGTGTGCGCGTCACACGGTGGCGTGTCGGGGACCGGGTGATTGCGCCCTTTATCCTTGCCTGTGGGCATTGCCCGGACTGCGCGCAGGGTCATCAGACAATCTGTCCGAACCAGGTCGTACCCGGCTTTACCTGTGACGGGGCTTTTGCTGAATATATTGCCGTGGCTCATGCCGATGCCAACCTGACATCCTTGCCCGACAGCATCGCGCCTGAAATCGCTGCCGCATTGGGGTGCCGCGTAACCACGGCGTGGCAGGCGCTTGTTAGCCGGGCGCAAGTGCAGGGTGGTGAGTGGATCGCTGTCTTTGGCGGCGGCGGCGTCGGAATATCAACGCTTCTTCTGGGCAAGGCGCTCGGCGCGCGTGTAATCGTTGTCGATATCGCCGAGGACAAGCTGGCCTATGCCGAAACTCTGGGCGCCGATGCGGTGGTCAACGCTGCGACATGTGATGCCCCTCAGGCGGTGAAGGACATCACCGGTGGCGGCGCCGATGTTGCGATCGAGGCGCTTGGCGTCGAAGCCACGACCGTTTCCGCCATGCGATCCCTGCGCAAAATGGGGCGCATGGTGCAAATCGGAATGCCCTCAGGGGACCATGCGCAGATGTTGCTGCCGATGGATGTGCTCTATTCTGGTCAGCTCTCCGTATTTGGCACCCGCGGGATGCCAAGCTGGCGCTATCCGTCGCTGTTGTCGCTGATCGCGGGTCAAGGGGTCGACCTGAGCCCGCTGGTGACCCGGAAAATAACCCTGAACCAGGTAAGCGCCGAGCTTGCCGCTTTTGACCATCCAACGCCTCCGGGTGTTGCGGTTGTCACAGATTTTGTCTCGTAGGAGGGCCCACCATGCGTGCAGCCGTAATCGTATTCCCCGGATCCAACTGTGACCGAGATCTTGCCGTCGCCTTTGAGCAGGCCGGTTTTCAGGTCGATATGGTCTGGCACAAAGACGCGGCTTTGCCTGAAGGTATTGATATCGTGGGTGTTCCCGGCGGGTTCTCTTACGGAGATTACCTGCGTTGCGGCGCAATCGCGGCGCAATCGCCGATTTGCAAGGCCGTGGTCGAACACACGCAACGTGGCGGTTATGCCGTTGGAATATGCAACGGTTTTCAGGTTCTGACCGAAACCGGCATTTTGCCGGGCGCGTTGCTGCGCAATGCCGGGCTGAAATATATCTGCAAGACCGTCGGCCTGAAGGTCGAAACCAGCGACAGCGCGTTTACCAGCGGTTACAACGCAGGCGATGTGATCGGTATTCCGATTGCGCACCACGATGGCAACTATTTTGCGGATGACGCGACACTGGCCGCTTTGAAAGATCAGGACCGGATCGCGTTCACCTATGCCGAAAACCCGAACGGCTCGGTCGGGGATATCGCCGGGATCCTGTCGGAAAACCGCCGCGTGCTTGGAATGATGCCGCACCCCGAACGCGCAGCAGATCAGGGCCATGGCGGCACAGATGGGGTGGCGTTGTTCCGCGCATTGTCAGGTGTGTTTGAAGCGGCGTGACTTGAGGTCTCGCCCGCCGGGGCGTAACCTTTCGCCATGAACCCCGAAGTTCGATCTGGCTGGTCAAATATGTTGAAACCGTTTCGTGGTGCACCGCTGGGCTGGCGGTTGCGGCTGGCGGTTCTTGTTCTGCTGGTCGCGACAATTGCAACGGTGTGGGTCACGAACCGGCTGTTGACCGACAGGTTCACCGAATCCACGCGCAACCGGGCGGAACTGCGGCTGACGCTGTATTCGGGCAACTTGCTGAGTGAACTGCGCCGCAACTCGATTGTTCCGCAATTGCTTGCCCGCGACCCGACGTTGATTTCGGCATTGCAGTCAGGCGATTACACCCTGTCGACACAGCGCCTTATTTCATTCGTGGAAGAGATCGGCGCGGCCTCACTGGTATTGCTGGACAGCGACGGGCGCACAGTTGCCGCGACCGACCGGAACAGGTTGGGCGAGGGGCACCGGAACACACCCTATTTTGTGGATGCGATCCGCTCGAACGCGACGATATTTTCCGTTATTCCCAAGGATGCAGGCGGATACAGCTTTGTGTATTCGCGCCGGTTGGAGAACGGGGCGGAGTTTCTGGGGGTGATCGTCGTCGAGGTTGACCTGCAGAAGTTCGAACGCGCCTGGGCCGGTATCTCGGATGCAGTGATGGTTACCGACAGCACCGGCAACATCATTCTGTCTACTGAACCCCGGTGGCGCGGGCTGGATGAGAACACGGCGATGCTGCGCCAACCGCCACAAGGTGCGATCCAGCGCGCCATCCGGGCAACAACCGATTGGACCGCGCTGCCGCCTGATGCCTATCTTCAGGGCGAAGCGGTGATGCGGATCGAGACGCGTATTCCTTTCCGCGGCTGGCAGATGACCTCGTTCACGACCTATGCCTCGATACGGGAAAAGGTGAACAGTGTTCTGGCGCTGGAAATCATGGGGTTTGCGATTCTTCTGGCGCTTGCGTTCTATGCGTTGAGCCGCCGTGCCACGTTGCGCATGACCCTGTTCCAGCGCGAGTCGGCAGAGCTTCGCGCATTGAATGCACGGCTACAGCGGGAAATCGCTGAACGTGAACGGGTTGAAAAGACGCTGGATTTGGCCGAACAGACGCTTGCGCAAAGCTCGAAACTGGCCGCCCTGGGCGAGATGTCGGCGGCGGTCAGTCACGAGCTGAACCAGCCACTGGCGGCGATGAAAACCTATCTGGCCGGGGCCCGCCTGTTGCTGCGCCGCAACCGCCCGGAAGAGGCCCTTGCCAGCTTTGGCCGCATCGATGGTCTGATCGAACGGATGGGGGCAATTACCCGGCAGCTCAAGTCTTATGCGCGCAAGGGTGCGGATGCGTTTTCACCAGTAAATCTTGGTGAAGCGCTGGCCTCGTCCCTGTCGATGATGGAGCCGCAATTGCGTCAGCGACACGTGAAGATCACACAGATCGTACCAGAGGAACCCGTGATCGTGATGGGGGACCGAATGCGCATCGAACAGGTCATGGTCAACCTCTTGCGAAACGCACTGGACGCCACCAAATCAGTGGCGGAGCCGGATGTAGAAATCATCCTGGCAGCGGGTGACACGGCCGTGCTGACCGTACGCGACAACGGGCACGGAATCGAGGATATCGAAAACTTGTTCGAGCCGTTCTACACGACCAAACAGCCCGGCGACGGTGTTGGTCTGGGGCTTGCCATCTCGTCAGGGATCGTGAACGACCATGGGGGACGGCTGACTGCACGCAACGGCCAATATGGCGGTGCGGTGTTTGAAATGCAGTTGCCTGCACTGGGAAGCGACGGCCTTGAAGCCGCGGAATAACGAGGAATGACTATGGCACAAGCCATGAAAATTGCCATTGTTGACGATGAACAGGACATGCGCCAATCGATCAGCCAGTGGCTCGCTTTGTCCGGCTATGACACGGAAACCTTCGCCAGCGCGGAAGATGCGCTCAAGGTGTTGGGTCCGGATTATCCGGGGATAGTGATTTCGGACATCAAGATGCCCGGAATGGACGGCATTCAGCTTCTCAAAAAGCTGATGGGCGCTGACAGCACCTTGCCCGTGATCATGATCACCGGTCACGGCGATGTTCCGATGGCTGTCGAGGCGATGCGTGTCGGTGCATTCGATTTCCTTGAAAAACCCTTCAACCCCGACCGCATGTCTGAACTGGCCAAACGGGCCAGCAATGCGCGGCGTCTGACGCTGGACAACCGCGCGCTGCGCCGGGAATTGTCCGGCGGCACCCAGATCATGAACAAACTGATCGGTGCCAGCCCGGTTATGGAACGCCTGCGCGAGGATATCCTCGATCTAGGTCAGGCGGATGGCCATGTGCTGATCGACGGAGAGACAGGGACCGGAAAGACGCTTGTCGCACACGCCCTGCATGCGGTTGGAAGCCGTGCCGGCAAGAAATTCGTGCTGGTGTCCTGCGCGGCGCACGAGGAAGACGCGTTGGCCAAACGTCTGTTTGGGCCGATGATGCCTGAAGACGCCCAATTGCCCGCCATCGAAGAGGCGCGGGGCGGAACGCTGGTTCTGGAAGATGTTGAGGCGCTCAGCGACTCCCTGCAAGCCAAGCTGCTCAGCGTGATGAACGAGCAGGGCACGCCGGCCGAGACACGCATCGTTGCGATCTCGAACCTGCAAGAGGCGGGAAAAACCTCCGAAGATGTCTTACGGCCGGACCTGTTCTACCGACTGGCCGCCTTGCGCATCACCATGCCGCCCCTGCGCCAGAGGGGCGAGGATATTCTGACCCTGTTTACCCGTCTGAGCGAGCAGTTCGCCGAAGAATACGGCTGCGATGCGCCTCAGGTAAGCGCTCAGGAAGCCGCGCAGCTGTTGCAGGCACCCTGGCCGGGGAACGTGCGCCAGTTGATCAACATTGCCGAACGCGCGGTGCTGCAATCGCGCCGTGGGTCCGGAACGATCGCCTCGCTGTTGATGTCGGATCACGAGGAAATGCAGCCGGTCATGACCACTGAAGGCAAGCCGCTGAAGGAATATGTCGAAGCCTTTGAACGGATGCTGATCGATAACACTATGCGGCGGCACAAAGGCTCAATCGCGTCTGTGATGGATGAGCTGTGCCTGCCGCGCCGGACGCTGAATGAAAAGATGGCCAAATACGGCCTCCAGCGGTCGGACTATCTGTAAACTTTGTGGCGGGGGCTCTGCCCCCGTCGCCTTTGGCGACTCCCCCGGGATATTTTTGGCCAGATGAAGGCGATCCCGCACGCCGTCGCAGGGGCGGTGCAGTTTGCCCATTGTCTTTTCCACAGGACTGCTTTTATTGTGTCCGGACGGGCCGGGCCAGTTTTGTGTCCATAAGCCCCGAATCATTGAGTTTCGCTGCTTTGCTGATGGTGATGACGGATTGTTCGCCGCAAAGCAGACCGATTGTGCCTCATTTGGGGCAATGTAGTACCTGAGTCCGACATGTCGGGCGAAAGGAATAATGGGCAGGCTGCGGCTAACGCGCCTGTCGGAGAAGAACCGCGATGACGCGCGCGCAACGATTGAGTGACCGGGCAGGGGGCCACAGCGCCAGACCCTGCCGCGCGCCGTCCAATATCGCCCTGACAAGACACCTCCCCAAATGTGCCTGTCCACCTGGACGGGTCAGGATAACGCGTTTGGCGCGGTGCACCAAGGACACATGGCTAAGAAAATGCTTATCGATGCCACCCACGCGGAGGAAACCCGCGTCGTGGTGGTCGACGGAAACAAGGTCGAGGAGTTCGATTTTGAATCCGAAAACAAGCGCCAGCTTGCTGGCAACATCTATCTTGCAAAAGTAACACGGGTTGAGCCGTCGCTTCAGGCGGCCTTTGTGGATTATGGCGGGAACCGGCACGGCTTCCTGGCGTTTTCGGAAATTCACCCGGACTATTACCAGATCCCCATCGCCGACCGCGAGGCGTTGATGGAGGAAGAGCGCGCTTATGCCGAGGCCATGAAGGCGCGGGATGAGGCCGACGAGGGCAAGCCGAAAAAGCGGCGTTCTCGGTCCCGATCAAAGGCCGCGGATCTGAAGTCGGACGATTTGGTCGAAACGATGGAAGTTTCGACCGAGCCGACCGGTATGGAAACCATCGATTTTGACGACAGTGACGAAGCGGACATGGAGGTGCCCGAGGGGACATCGCCAATGGAAGTCGTCGCTGAGACCCCTGTTGAGGAGCCTGAGGACAACGAAGCGCCGGAAGCTGTGTCAGATGAAACTGTAGAGGGAACGGCTTCGGAAGACGAGGCAGAGGCTGAAACAGTTGAGTCTTCACAAGACGACGCAGCAGGGGATTCTGATGACGCGGCGGATGTTTCAAGCGCTGACGATGGCGATGAAGCGTCTGAATTGTCTGAAGATGACCAGGACGAAGATGATGGCGACGCGGATGAAGAACACGCAGACGCTGCCGCGAAAGATGACACGATTGAATCCGTGGCCGAGGAAGACGACAGCGAAGACATCCGCCCTCCGCGCAAGCCACGCCCGCGCCGGTACAAGATTCAGGAAGTGATCAAAGTGCGCCAGGTGTTGCTGGTGCAGGTCGTCAAGGAAGAGCGCGGCAACAAGGGGGCAGCCCTGACGACATATCTGTCGCTGGCCGGTCGCTATTGTGTTCTGATGCCAAACACCGCGCGTGGCGGTGGGATCAGCCGCAAGATCACCAACGCGGTTGACCGCAAGAAACTGAAAGAAATCGCCGCGGATATTGATGTGCCCACGGGGGCGGGTTTGATTATCCGGACTGCGGGCGCCAAGCGCACCAAATCGGAAATCAAGCGCGACTATGAATACCTGCAACGCCTGTGGGAGCAGATCCGGGCACTGACCCTGGAATCCATCGCACCTGCGAAGATCTATGAAGAAGGCGATCTGATCAAACGGTCGATCCGGGACCTTTATAACCGCGATATCGATGAGGTTTTGGTCGAGGGCGAGGGCGGATACCGCATCGCCAAAGACTTCATGAAGATGATCATGCCGTCGCACGCCAAGAATGTGAAACGGTACGAGGACGCGCTGCCGCTGTTTGCACGCTATCAGGTGGAAAGCTACCTGGCGGGGATGTTCAACCCGACTGTTCAGCTGAAATCTGGCGGGTATATCGTGATCGGCGTGACCGAAGCGCTGGTGGCAATCGACGTGAACTCGGGCCGGGCCACGAAAGAAGGCTCGATCGAGGAAACGGCGCTGAAAACCAACCTTGAGGCTGCGGAAGAAGTGGCCCGCCAGTTGCGTCTGCGTGACCTTGCCGGTCTGATTGTCATCGATTTCATCGATATGGACGAGCGCAAGAACAATGCGTCCGTTGAAAAGCGTCTGAAGGACAAGCTGAAAACCGACCGTGCCCGCATTCAGGTCGGCCGGATTTCAGGTTTTGGCCTGCTCGAGATGAGCCGTCAGAGGCTGCGCCCCGGTATGATCGAGGCGACCACGCAGCCATGCCCGGCATGCCACGGCACCGGCCTGATCCGTTCGGACGACAACATGGCACTGTCGATCCTGCGTCAGATCGAAGAGGAAGGCACCCGCCGCCGCTCGCGCGAGGTTCTGGTGCGCTGCCCGGTCAGTATCGCGAACTTCCTGATGAACCAGAAGCGCGAGCATATTGCACAGATCGAATCGCGCTATGGCCTGTCTGTACGGATCGAAGGCGATGTGCATCTGGTCAGCCCGGATTTCTCGATGGAGAAATTCAAGACCGCCAGCCGCATTGTTCCCGAAGCGACAGCACCTGTCGTGTCGGTCGATGCCTCGCTGATGGATCTGGTCGATTCTTCGGACGAGGAAGAAACCGAAGAGGATATCGCGCCGACCGAAGATGACACCAAACCCAAGCGCAAGCGCCGCCGTCGTCGTCGCAAGAAGGGCGGGGGCAATGGTGACGCGCCGGAACAGGGCGCGGATGACGGTGAAGGGACAGAGCAGGAGGATGCCGCAGGCGAATCCGCTGAAACCGAGACCGCTGTCGAGGCAACCGAAGCCGAAGCTACGGAAGAGGAAAAACCCGCCAAGCCCAAACGCAAGCGCGCTCCGCGCCGTCGTAAGAAAGATGCGGTGGCAGAAGAGGCTTCGGAACAGACAGAAGCAACTGATGCCGATACCGCGGCTGATGCACCGGTAGTTGAAGAGGCGGCCTC
This sequence comes from Ruegeria sp. O4, assembly GCF_056535125.1. Classification (NCBI taxonomy): domain Bacteria; kingdom Pseudomonadati; phylum Pseudomonadota; class Alphaproteobacteria; order Rhodobacterales; family Roseobacteraceae; genus Ruegeria; species Ruegeria sp. O4. The sequence continues at coordinate 246,388 of NZ_JBQERO010000001.1, forward strand.
AGACGCTGAATCCGAACCTGCCGAGGCGGTTGTCGCCGAGCAAAGCGAAGCGGCTGAGGCTGCTGAAGCTAAGCCGGAAGCAACAGAGGTGGCCGAGCAGACTGAGGAAGTCGCGCAAGCTGAAGCGATCGTTGCGATGGAAGAACCTGAAGTTCAATCTGCCGATGAGCCGGTCGAAGACGCGCCCGTGGAAGAAACACCCGTGGCAGCAGAACCTGAACCGGTGCTTGAAACTGTGGCAGATGAACCTGAGCCAGAATCCGACAGGCCCAAACGGCGCGGATGGTGGTCGTTGGGCAACTGATGAAAGGGCGGGCAGATTTGCCCGCCTTTTTTATATCATTAAGTCAGTCGGATTTTTGGATCAGATAGACCTGATGTTCGCCATCCAAATCCTGAGACAGCAATGTGTGGCCAGCTTCGGCGCAAAAATGCGGGACATCGATGATGGCTGCCGGGTCATCAGCCAGTACACGCAACACAGAACCTTGCGGCATGGATTTCAGCCGTTTGCGGGCCTTGAGGACGGGCAGGGGGCAAAGAAGGCCCAGCGCATCCAGCGTATCTGTAATCTCTGACATGATTTTCGGGATAGGGCGTAGTTGTAATATTGTCCAGATTCCAAGCACGAGGATGTGACTCATTGGCCCCGTGACGGACCGCCAATCATCACTTATGTGCTTAGACATGTTCGGAATAGAAATCATAGACGCGGGGCTGCTGCCCGCCATGTTTGTTGCCCTGCTGGGTGGCCTGATCAGCTTTCTGTCGCCTTGTGTGCTGCCCATCGTGCCGCCCTATCTGGCATATATGAGCGGCGTCACGATCAACGAAATGCAGGATGAGACCCGCGCCCGGCGCAAGGCAACCATGTCAGCGCTGTTCTTTGTGCTGGGCCTGTCGACGGTTTTTCTGCTGTTGGGCTTTACCGCATCTGCTTTTGGAGTGTTCGTGCTGCAAAATCAGGTACTTTTTGCCAAGCTGTCGGGGGCCGTTGTCATTGTCTTTGGCCTGCATTTCCTGAATGTCTTCCGCATCCCCTTTCTGGACCGCGAAGCGCGGATCGAAACCGGTGATTCCGGTGGCTCGGTCTTTGGTGCTTATATTCTTGGATTGGCCTTCGCATTCGGCTGGACGCCCTGTATCGGGCCCCAACTGGGCGCGATCCTGTCCCTTGCGGCGACCGAAGCCTCGGTGGCGCGGGGCACGCTGTTGCTGGGTGTCTATGCAGCCGGATTGGGTATTCCGTTCCTGCTCGCAGCCATGTTCCTAAACCGCTCTATGACGGTGATGAACCGGATCAAGCCCTATATGGGTGTGATCGAAAAGGTCATGGGGGGGCTGCTTCTGTTCGTGGGCATCATGCTGGTCACAGGCCTGTTCACCCGCTTCAGCTGGTGGTTGCTGGAAACCTTCCCGGCACTTGCGAATTTCGGCTGAGCGTCTGCCCCCCTTACCTTGACCTAAAGCCTGCGTTAACCTGCGCGGCAGAAGGTAAAGGCATGAGCAGTCAGAGAAATCAGTCACAGGTGCGCAAACGCCGGGTGTTCTACATCCCCGGTTATGACCCGATGCCGCCGCGACGATATCGCGAGCTTTACCGAACCGAGTCGCAAGCGCAGGCCCGGATTTCGGGATATGAGATCGCCATGGCTCCCAAGTCCGCGGAGGGTCTGTTCGGCTGGTCCGTGACGTCCATTCAGGACGGTGCGTCCGTCGAGACGGAGATCGAAGTTCTGGTCTGGTCAGACATCGTGCGCGACAGCATGTCCGCGTCGATCCCTGCAACCTATGCGCAATTGGCCCACACGGCGTGGATATACATTTCGACCGGCGCTTTATGGCGCCTGATGCGGTTGCGCAAAGGCCCGGTGATTGCGGCGCTCTATCCGGTGGCGATGTTGGTGTCTCAGCTGCTGCTTGCGTTTGCAGTCGTGTGGGCATGTGTGGCGATGGCTGGCAGGTGGGGTCTGTTTCCGGGTATCGCCGTTGGGGTTGCGCTGATGCTGTGGTTCCGCAAGATCGACAACCGGTTGTTTGCCTACTACCTGATGCATGATTACGCCTATTCCGCACAGTTAAAGGGGGAAACTCCGCTAAAACTGAAGGACAGGCTGGCCGCATTCCGCAAAGCGATTGAAGCCGCGCTGATATCCGGTGTGGATGAGGTTCTGGTGGTGGGCCACAGTTCGGGTGCGCATCTGGGGGTGTCTGTACTGGCCGACCTGATCCGCGACAGGGCCGTGCCGCAACAGGGGGCAGAGTTGTCGTTCCTCAGCCTGGGGCAGGTGGTGCCTATGGTGTCCTTTCTGCCAAATGCGCAGGGCCTTCGGTCCGACCTTCAATTCCTTTCCTCCAGTTCAGCCATCACATGGGTCGATGTCTCGGCCCCCGGGGATGGCTGCGCATTTGCGCTGTGTGATCCGGTGGCCGTTACAGGGGTGGCCGGGCCGGACAAACGCTGGCCCCTTGTCCTGTCGGCGGCCTTTACGCAAACTCTGGCGCCTGAACGTTGGAAAGCCCTGCGCTGGCGGTTCTTCCGGCTGCATTTTCAGTACCTTTGCGTATTCGATACGCCGGGTGTTTACGACTATTTCCGAATTACGGCAGGCCCTTTGACGCTGAAACAGCGGTTCCTTGGGCGCACACCTTCGCGCAGCCGGATTGAGACGCCTGTGTCCAAATACACGTCGGTTCGCCCATGAACCCGCCCAAGCCCCAGCCGCGCGCAGACAAGGTTTCCCTATTGCGTTACCTGAAACTGTTTCGTCAGGATCTGCTGTCTGCACAGCCAGCGCGCCTTTATCGCGCGTGGATGGCCGAATTCAGGACACCCTTCTTCCGGTCCTTCCTGGTCAATGAACCGGACCTGATTGACATCGTCCTCAGGAAAAGCCCCGAAGATTTTCCTAAATCGGGCCGGATCAGCGAAGGCCTGCGCCCCTTGCTTGGAAATTCGGTGTTCCTAACCAATGGAGAGACGTGGAAACGACAGCGGCGCATCATTGACCCGGCATTTGAGGGCGGGCGGCTGAAAGACACGTTTCCCGCCATGCTGGCCGCGGCAGACGCTTGTGTTGAGCGGTTGCGCCCCCATGTCGGCAAACAGATCGAAGTCGAAGAACAGACAAGCCACGCCGCAGCAGATGTGATTTTTCGCACCTTGTTTTCGGTGCCGATCGACCACGCCATAGCCAGCAAGGTGTTTGAAAAGTTCCGCAACTACCAGCGCGAACAACCTCTGCTGAACCTTGCAGCTTTCGTTCCGCTGCCCAAATGGATGCCTCGGTTTCACTCCCGGACGACACGGAAAAACGCCGGAGACATTCGTAACCTGATCACTGACCTGACCCATGAGCGGGCCGAGGCGATCAAGGCCGGAACCGCCCCCGATGATCTGGCAACCAAGATCATGACAACCGCTGACCCTGAAACCGGTCAGTATTTCGGGCCCAAAGAAATGGTCGATCAGGTCGCGATCTTCTTTCTGGCAGGCCATGAAACCAGCGCATCGGCCCTGGCGTGGACATTGTACCTGCTGGCGCTTTATCCCGAATGGCAGGAAAGGATTGCTGACGAAGCTGCCGCTCTGGACAACCCGACCTTTGCCTCGGTTTCCAAACTCAAGATCAGTCGCGACGTGTTTCGCGAGGCGCTGCGCCTGTACCCACCGGTTCCCATGATGGTGCGAGAGGCCAAGTGCCCACACCAGTTCCGAAACAGGGACGTTCCCAACGGGTCACAAATCGTCATCAGCCCCTGGCATGTGCACCGTCACGAACGGTTATGGGACAATCCTGATGGCTTTGACCCGACCCGCTGGAACAGTGAAAACGGCAAAACATGCCAGCGTAAGGCATATATCCCATTTTCCGCAGGTCCCCGCGTCTGTACCGGGGCCGGGTTTGCAATGGTCGAAGGGCCGCTGATCCTGTCGATGCTGGTGCGGAATTTCAGATTCGAAACAATCAGCGGCAAAACGCCGGTTCCGGTGGCCCATCTGACAGTTCGATCCAGGGATGGCATATGGTTGCGGCTGGTTGAGCGCTAACAAACTACCATCGGTCCTGACTGTGATGTATGCGGGGGAAGACATCGGAATCATCATTGAACGGGAAAACATTATGGCCAAAGCAGAACAGCGCGCGCAGATGATCAACGGCGCAGGCTTTATCGCGGCATTGGATCAAAGCGGCGGTTCGACCCCGAAAGCTCTGGCGTTGTACGGCGTTGACGCGTCGACCTACAGCTCGGACGCTGAGATGTTCGGCGAAATTCAAAAGATGCGCGCGCGGATCATTCTGGCAAATGACTTCACCAAAGACAAAGTCATCGGTGCGATCCTGTTCGAACGCACCCTTGGTGAAGAGATCGAGGGCCGCAAGGTCGCTGATTACCTCTGGTCGGTCAAAGGCATCGTGCCATTCCTGAAAATCGACAAGGGCCTCGAGGATCAGGCCGACGGCGTTCAGTTGATGAAGCCGATCCCCGGTCTGGCCGATACGCTGGCTAAGGCAGAAGGCGTGTTCGGGACCAAAGAACGTTCGGTCATCCATGAGGCCAATGCCGAAGGCATCGCGGCCGTGGTCGCCCAGCAATTCGACGTTGCCCGTGAAGTGACTGACGCCGGAATGGTTCCGATCGTCGAGCCGGAGGTCAACATTCATTCAGAAACCAAGGCCGAGGCCGAGGACATTCTGAAAGCTGAAATCCTAAAGAACCTCGACCAGCTGGACGAGGGTCAGGAGGTCATGCTGAAGCTGACGATCCCGACACAGGCAAACCTGTATGACGAACTGGCCGACCATCCGCGCGTTCTGCGCGTTGTTGCGCTGTCAGGTGGGTATTCGACCGAAGAGGCCTGCGACCTGTTGGGACAGAACGGCAAAATGATTGCGTCTTTCTCGCGCGCACTGACCGAAGGTCTCTCGAAACAGCAGTCGGATGCCGAATTCAACACCGCTTTGGGCGGCAATATCGACAAGATCTTCAAAGCCTCGGTCTGATCCTCAGACAGGTTTCGTGAAAGAGCGGCGCAACTGTGCCGCTTTTTTTCTGCTGATACAGCCTTCGGCATGGTCATTGACCAGCCCCATGGCCTGCATGAACGCAAACACCGTCGTGGGGCCAACAAATTTCCAGCCCCGTTTCTTGAGGTCCTTCGACATTGCCACCGACTCGGGCGATGTGGATGTCGATTGTGGCGGCGGCGGGGTTTCCGCCTCATACCGCCAGACATAGGCTGCCAGCGATCCTTCTGACGCCACCAGTTCCTGCGCGCGGCGGGCGTTGTTGATCACCGCCTCGATCTTGCCCCGGTGGCGAATGATCCCATCATTTTGCAGCAGACGTTCAACATCGGCTTCAGAGAACTCAGCCATCTTGTTGAAATCAAATCCGTAAAACGCTTCTCGGAAATTCTCGCGCTTGTTCAGGATCGTGCGCCAGCTAAGACCCGATTGAAAACTTTCCAGGCACAGTTTTTCGAACAATCGCTGATCATCCGAGACCGGAAACCCCCATTCGTTGTCATGATAGTCAAAGAATTCCGGCGCTGCCTGGCACCAGGAACACCGAGGTTGACCGTCAGGTCCCAATACCGTGTTACCCATGAATGTACCCCTTTTGTTCCTTGAGGACGTTATACCCAACAGCCAAGATCTGACAAGCGTTAAACCTTGTCTCGGTACCAGTTCAGAATAAACACGCGAATAGCCGAGGCCAATCCGGTTTCCGGGTCGCGGTCAACATCAATTTGCGCGGCCAGTGCATTGATTGGCTGATCTTTTTCTTTCGCAATGTCGCGAAATGCCCGCCAGAACTCATCTTCAAGCGAGACTGATGTCCGGTGTCCTTTGAGGGTCAATGAACGTTTTATCGGTCGACCGCTCATTCATCCAGCTCGTGATTGTCAAGGTCACGCCTCTGCTTGTCCTGCTGAAGCCTGACGATTGTTTTCTCGGACTTGGTGCGCCCAAAGGCGACGGCATTCTGGTCTGCGCGGGCCTTCTTTTCGGCCCGCGCCTTTTCTTTTCGATACCGGTTCAGGTTGACCGGCTTGCCCATCAGTCTTTCGGGCCGATCATCTGTTCGGGGCGCACAACGGCATCAAAGGTTGCCTCGTCCACAAACCCCAGCGCAATGGCTTCTTCCTTGAGGGTTGTGCCGTTCTTATGCGCGGTCTTGGCGACCGTGGTGGCGTTGTCATAGCCGATGGTCGGGGCCAGCGCCGTCACCAGCATCAGCGATTCCTTCATCAGCTTGTCGATGCGCGGCTCATTGGCCTTGATGCCCAGCAACATCCGCTCGGTAAAGCTGTCGGCAGCGTCGCCCAACAACTGGATGGATTGCAACAGGTTGTAGGACATCATCGGATTATAGACGTTCAGCTCGAAATGGCCCTGACTGCCTGCAAAATTCATCGCGGCGTTGTTGCCCATCACATGCGCCGCAACCTGTGTCAGCGCCTCGGCCTGGGTCGGGTTCACCTTGCCGGGCATGATGGACGAGCCGGGCTCGTTCTCGGGCAGGATCAGTTCGCCAAGCCCCGAACGTGGGCCAGAGCCAAGGAAACGGATGTCGTTGGCGATTTTATAGCAGCTGCCCGCGATGGTCGCCAAAGCCCCGGACATAAAGACCATGGCGTCATGGGCGGCCAGCGCTTCGAACTTGTTCGGCGCAGTCACGAAGGGCAAGCCGGTGATCTGCGCCATATGGCCTGCAACCGCTTCGCCCCAACCGTTTTGGGTGTTCAGGCCGGTGCCGACGGCGGTGCCGCCCTGCGCCAGTTCGTAGATGCCGGGCAGCGCTGCGTGAACGCGTGCAATCCCCTGACGGATCTGGTGGGCATAACCGCTGAATTCCTGCCCCAGTGTCAGAGGCGTTGCATCCTGCGTATGAGTCCGGCCGATCTTGATGATGTCCTTGAACTCATCAGCTTTCTGCTCAAGACCAGAGGCCAGCTTTTCAAGCCCGGGCAGAAGGACGTCACGAACACTCATCGCTGTGGCGATGTGCATCGCGGTGGGAAAGGTGTCATTCGACGACTGACCCATGTTGCAGTGATCGTTCGGATGCACGGGGTCTTTTGAACCGATGACACCGCCCAGAATTTCGATGGCGCGGTTCGCGATGACCTCGTTCGAGTTCATGTTCGACTGGGTGCCGGAACCCGTCTGCCAAACAACCAGCGGAAAGTTGTCGTCAAACTTGCCTTCGATCACCTCACCCGCGGCCTGAATGATGGCATCGGCAATCCTGGCATCCAGTTTTCCGGTCGCCTTGTTCTCCATTGCGCAGGCTTGCTTGATCACGCCCAGCGCACGCACAATGGCGATGGGTTGTTTCTCCCAACCGATCGGGAAGTTCATGATCGAACGCTGCGTTTGCGCGCCCCAATACTTGTCGGCAGGAACCTCGAGCGGGCCAAAGCTGTCGGATTCGGTGCGGGTCTGAGACATCTGTCACTCCGTCTGGTATGCTGTTGTATGCCGTTTAGCCGCAGCCAAGCTGTGACGCAATCGGCCAGTTGCGCGCACCTTAAACCCAAGGGCGTCAAAGGTATAGGCGCGGGGTTCGTCACTTTTATTGTTATCGTCGGGGAATGTGCCATTGTGCGCGGCCCCCTCTCAGCTACAATAGGTTTGTAGCCGCCTTGGAGGACAAGATGTCAAATTTCCATCGCATTACGCTTGAAAAAGCGATCGTGTTATTTGCTGTCTGTGCTTTGTGGCTGTCTGTTCTTGGCGCATCTGCGCGCGCCGCGGACATTACCCCGTTCCTGGGGGATTATGTGGGCTCGGCAAATGTCGTGGATGCGGACGGAACCTCAACCCCGCGGGATATGAGCGTTTCCATTTTCGAGACCAAGAACGGGTTCAACGTCAGCTGGCAAACCACGACCTACAAGCTGGACGGGCGGGTAAAAGAACAGCAGTTTTCCATCGACTTCGTGCCCTCGGACCGCCCGGATGTGTTTTCGGCCGCAATGAAACGCAACGTGTTCGGTCATGAGGTTCCGCTGGATCCGATGAAAGGTGAACCCTTCGTCTGGGGGCGTATCGAAGGCGAAACGCTGACGGTGTTTTCGTTGTTCATTGACGTTGACGGCGGATATGAATTGCAGCAGTTCGACCGAACCCTGGCCGAAGACGGGCTGAACCTGTCATTCTCGCGCTTCATAGACGGTCAGAAATCCCGATCTGTCGAAACATTTCTGATGAAACGCTGAACCCCGCGCAGGGCGGGGCTCAAAGGCTTATTTGCGGAAGCTGTCCAGCGACACGACATCGGCGTCGTGATGCGCCTGTTCTTCCTCTTCGACTTCGATCAAGTCCTCTGCAACATAATCGTCCTCATCTTCGTCGTCCGGGCTTTCGAACCGCAGTCCAAATTCCACCGATGGATCGACAAAGGTCTTGATCGCGCCATAGGGGATGTAAAGCGGTTCCGGCGCGTCTCCGAAATTAAGGGTAATGGCGAATCCGTTCTCTCCGACCTCGAGGTTTTCAAACCAGTGTTGCATGACGATTGTCATTTCTTCCGGATACCGGTCGCGCAGCCAATCGGCGATATCCACGCCATCTTCGCGTGTGTCGAAGGTAATGAAAAAGTGATGCGCTCCGGGCAGACCGGATTTCGATACATCCGTCAGCACAGTCTTGATAAGCCCGCGCATGGCGGTGTGCATCAGGTTGCCATAGTCGATGCCTTGCGACATGTGTCATCCTCAAAAGTGGTTAAGCTCAGCATAGGGGTTTTGTTCGGAAACGAAAGGGCAGGTATGATCGGATTGATCAGATATTATGCGCAACCAGCCCTGCCAGTGACATCAGAACCAACACTGTTCCGATCCCCAATTTTAGTCGAGATATCAATATTCCAGCAATAAAGGTTAACACAAGCGCCGGGATGTTGAGCGAAGACACTTGGGGCACGGGTATTGCCGCCGGACCCAAATTCATGTCTGGCACCGATTCGAAAAGAACGTTCAGGGCAAACCACACGGAAAGGTTGAGAATCACTCCGACAACAGCGGCGGTAATGCCGTGAAGGGCGGCAGACAGGCGGGGGCGTGTGGCCAGACGGTCAAGGTAAGGGGCCGTCAGGAAAATCCACAGAAAGCAGGGCACAAACGTTGCCCATAGCGCAACAGCGCCCGCAGCAAGCGCCAGTGAGAATCCACCGTTGATCTGTCCCGCCAGCATGGCGACAAACTGTGTAACCAGTATCAATGGCCCAGGGGTGGTTTCTGCCAGCCCCAATCCGTCGATCATCTGGTCTGCACTGATCCAGTGGTACTGATCCACAACCGTTTGCGACATATAGGCCAGAACGGCATAGGCGCCGCCAAAGGTCACAACAGCCAGCCGGGCAAAGAACCATCCCAGATCGCTGAGCAATTGGTGGCCGCTGAGTGTTAACGCGACAAGCGGCCCCAGCCAAAGCGGCAACCAGATCGCTATCGTCCGGGCCGAGCGGGCAAGGTGCGGCGTGTCCTGAGCCGAGGTTTTCCCGATGGGTCCATTATAACGCAAATACCCCCACAGGGCCGCGATCAGAATGATCAGCGGGAAGGGCAGGTTGAACAGAAAGATTGACAGAAACGACAGGCCTGCGATGACACGATGTTCCATATCCGTCAGCGCCTTACCTGACAGCTTGCGCAGGGCTTGCAGGACGATCACGATGACGGTCGCCTTGATGCCGGTAAATGCGGATTGCACCAGTGGAATGTCGCCGTATGCTGAATAAAGCGCGACCAGAACAGTAATGACAAACGCCCCTGGCAAAACGAACAGGCTGCCCGCAATCAACCCGCCCGCGACACCGCGCAAGCGCCAGCCTGCGTAGGTAGCCAATTGCATTGCCTCGGGACCGGGCAGCAACATGCACAAGGAAAGCGCGCGCAGATAGGTCTGTTCATCCAGCCAGGGCCTGCGCTCGACCAGCTCCTGATGCATCAACGAGATCTGGGCAGCCGGGCCCCCAAATGACAACAGGCCGATCCGTCCGAATACCTTGAAAAGGTCCAGTGCCGTAGGTCTCATGCGCCATGACCCGATGGCCAGTCATGCTTTTCATCAAACCCGTCGCGTGCCCAGCGGAACAGGGCATCATAAAGGTGCAACCCGGCTTCAAGCTGAGCATGATCATCGCGATACTGGCGGGACAAACCGACCGAGAACGCCAGCAACCCAGCGGCTTCCGGGGCCAGATCATTCTGGTCGGTATCCGCAGCGCGAATGATCCGGGCCATACGCTCAAGCGCCTCGGTTCGCAGGTGAAATGCCCGGATCATCGTGTCAAATGTGCAGCCGCTGTCCCGATGCGTCCAAAATGTATTCGGAACGTCAAAGGGGGTGGCACCAAAGTGATCAACGACTCCCTGAACTTCTTCCGACGCGACGAAAAGGAACCGTGCATTGCGATCAACAAACCGGCGGATCAGCCAGGGGCAGGCGATACGGTCAATTTTGGGCCTTTGACGCGTAACCCACAATGTGCTGCCGTCAATGCGCGCCGGCAGAATCGACAAGGGGATCAACGGCGCCTCGCGCTGTTCGCGCCACCCTTCAAACCCGCCTTCCAGATGTTCGGCGTTTTTGCCCATCCCGCGCAGCCAGGACGCCACCCCTTGGCTGAGCTTTTTGCCCTTGTGGCAGATTACTACGCAAGGGTCGTCGCCAATCAGACGACTCATCGCGTCGATTTCCGTGTGCGGGCAGCGAATTGACCCCGGAATCAACCGCGGATCGTCGCTGAAATCCGCATCGGTGCGTATATCGATCAGAACCGGCGCCCGAGGCGTTCCGATTAACCGGCTCAATTGGGTTGGTGTGATGGCGTTAAGAGCAGCCATAGCATGTCTCCTTTAGTCATTCGGATCCATGCGAAGCTTGGGCTGACGCCTCACGGGGTGTTCGCAAGCTGACCCCCTGCATCAGTGCTACCGCGCAAGAACGTAGGGGGTCAAGTTTGCGGTTTGAACCGTCAGGCCCAGTCGAGCCTCTGACCGGTCATGCACACCGGAAGGGTGTCGGCAGGAAACTGACCCATCTCTTCAAAAAACGAGATGAAATCGAAATGATTATACGCTTCGACCATCTTATTGTTTTTGAACCGGGCCATGACCTGACCGGTGACCTCCAAAGGGGCACCATTATCGGCCCGGCACGTCTGCACATGCAGGATGGCGGATACCCAATCGCCATTCTCGATGATCTTGGGCAAATCCACCTTGATATCCCCCAGGACATGGCGAAATGCCGTGACGAGATCCCGAAAATCGTCTGCACCCACCTGCATTTCGGGGATCAGCCCCTCGGCCATGGTTTCGGGCGCAAAGAACTGATCGATTGCCTCGGTGTTTCCGTTTTCCCAAACCTCAGAATACCAGGATCTGAGTATCTCTGAATTCGTCATCTCAACGCTCCTGTCCAACTGCGAACACGATGGCAAAAAGGAATGAACAAACTCTGAATCTGCGCAAAGGCGGCATAAATATCAGACATATTGGGGGGGAAGTGCAGGTTTCTGTTGCCAGGTACCTGCGAACCCCGCCTTACGCGGCTAGGCGCAAGGACTTAAGTTTCGGTCTTGTTACTGCTTACGCAGCAACTGCAACCGGAGCACGATTGTCGTTTGCAATTGTACTGTTTTCGCCGGTAACGGTGGCAGACAGCCGAGACAAAGCTTACCCCTTTAGACGTTCGTCGATCCTGTTTCGGCCCCGTGATCCTCAAACGAAGGATTTTGGTGGAGCCGCCGGGTACCGCCCCCGGGTCCGATCCGCTTATTACGAGCGCGTTTATGTCCATAGTCCCGAAGGACACCTCATATATAGGTGAGGAGAGCTGCGGATGCAAACCCGGAATGCACATCTTTGTTAGCTTTAATTACAAAGCGTTATGCGGATCTATTGAAGTTGGCGGCGATCAACCATATCGCCAGCACCAGTTCGATTCCACCAAAGGTTGCTGCCTTCACAAAAGGCGGGTTATCCAGCGCCAGTGACAGGAAGCGGCCCAATGCGGCACCCGCATAGACTATGCCCAGCATTGTGTAGGCCATCGGAGCATTCAGCCAGATGACAGCAATGCCCGAGACCACAAACAGCCCTCCGACCGAAGCGCGCAGCTCGCTCAGACCCATGGTGCTGTTGGTAGGTGCAAGATCCAGCGCGTTGGCGGTATGAACTGGCGCCAGAAAGCCGAACAGGCCAAAACCGATTGTCAGCAACGCGGCAATGACATTCAGGGTCGTGATCATCCGGGCCTCATTGAATTGTAATATCAGCACCTGAGGATAGTGTGTTGCGGCCCAAAGGAAAGCGATTAAACCGCCGACCACAGCCCCAAAAGACCAACTAAAACAAGGCTGAGCGCCCAGATGAGTTCAAGGTTGAACCAGCTGCGGGACAGGAAACGCAGCCCCAGCCAACGATAAACAGCGAAGGCCAGAAACCCTCCGCCCAGAACCATGGCGGCGGTATGCAAGGCCGCGACCCCCAGAACCAGCAGACCGTTTGTTGTCATGATTTTGGAGATCGCCTGATGACCGGCATCCAGTTCATCCAGCTGGCACAGACCAAGATAGATCGGAACCAGCATAAGGGCGGCCCCGTGGGCAAGCGCCACGAGAAACGACCACAGCGCCAGTTTGCTGGGCGGTATGCGCGACAGAAAACGGGGATGACGGCGGGTGATCGCAATGTATAGCCCCATCGCGATGACAATCAACGCAGCCCCGATGCGGATTTCCCGTTGATAGTCGACCAGAACGGCCATCAACGCAAAAGGCAGAAGGACACCCAGCATGGCAATGAAATGTCCACCTGCCAAAGCTGCCAGCGCGCGCCAGAGGGCGGATTGGCGCTGCTCCATCAGGGCCGAGGAAACCGCCAGCGGCCATCCCATCCCGGGGTTCAGCCCGTGATACGCGCCGCTCAGAACAACGGCCAGCCAAAGGCCAGCCGTTGATGTCATCAGAATCTCCAATTCAGACCGAGGGGTAACAGAAACTGTCGGTTGAACAATCTCCACCCTCCAGCCGGATTTGGTGGCTGCGATATCCTTTGGGGAAATCAACCCAGAATTTCGGGTCCAAAACCAGCCCGCCATTCTCACCGACATCCGCCTTGACCATGGCCGCGCCGCCTTCTTCGGGATAGAACTGATCGTCCCACGTGGAATAAAGTGAATTGGTCCAATAAACGCGTTTACCATCGCGGCTGATCTCGACCATTTGTGGCCCATAGCCAAAGGTCTGTCCGTTCGGATGTTTGGTCTTTTTGACAATACCTCCGATTTCAACTTTCCCGGCAAGGGTCGGGTTCATCGGATCGGATACATCATATTGATGCATGTCGCCGGTGCCCCAGCAAGCGACATAAAGGTATTTGTCATCCAGGCTCAGGTCGATATCGGTGACCAGTGGCGGTACAGCGGCAAACCCCTTCAGAAGTTCAGGAAGATCATCTGGATCAGCGGGTTGTGGGTCGATGGTGATCGTTTTCTTGGCTTCGAACGTGCCATCTTCATTGCGCCACCACGTAAAGATTGCGCCTTGCAGGTTGGTGGTATCGACGACAACACCACAGAACCCGTATTGTTTGACCGGGTCATGCGCGGGCCGGATTTCCAGCGCCATCTGGTGGTTTTCGCCCAGATCGATGGTTTGGATATTGGTCCGGTTGCGCAGGTTCCAGAAATGGATGCGGTGACCGTATTTGTTCGAAAGCAGATCCTCGGCCACCAGCCCGTTTTCAAATTGCGGGGGAAGGCCCCATTCGGAACTGACCATGTAATCGCGCGGCAGATTCCACCAGAAATCATAGTGCTTGTCCTGCACGCCGCGCTCGATCTCATAGCGCCCGATGATCTCGAAGGTTTCACAATCCATGATGAAAATACCCGGAGGGCCATCCGTGCCGTCCTCACCGCCGCCGCCCAGCGTGCTCACATAGATGCCTTCCGGCCCGCAATGGATCGTGTGTGGTCGTGAATACCCTGTTTTGTCAAAGACTTCCTCGGGTTCGATGATCTTGTGAATCTTCGCCTCAAGCGGGTTCTTTACATCGATGATGTATATCCGGCTGGAACGGATACCGGGGATGATCAGATAGCGACGTTCCAGAAACGCATGACCGCTGAGCGGTGACAGTGACGACGAACAGGCATTCCAACCAAAATGGTGAAACTCGTCGCCTTTTTCGGGCATGATCACCTGATGCACGATTTTCCCGAAATCGGCCGAGGTTGGATCGACATTCACTACTGCCAGCCCGTCGGGTTGCGAAAAATCGGGGCTGAGCATCAGCGTAAAAGCAAGCGTTTCTGCGGGGCCCTCCATCGCCAGCTTGGCCGAAGGATAAAAGGTTGGGTCCGGTCTTTTGTTCATAACGTCCTCCCGTAAATCATTGTCATTCAATTCTTATTGAGAGTTCCGGTCTTGATGCCGGATGACATTCTGCCTGCTCGACCTCTGCCTTTAAAGTATGTTTCCGTTTAAGCCTTCAGGCCGGTTTACGTTTGCGTTCAGCCACATCGTGGGCCAGCTGCTGTGTGTAATGTTCCAGATCGACCAGCGTGGCGTCGACGGTATCTGCGTCTCTGGCCTCAAGCGCGTCTGCAATTCTGGTGTGCAATGCGATGATTTCTTCGCGCGAACGTGCCGTGAAGGTAATCATGTTCATCAAAGGCTGCATCGCCTCGACCGCGCCAGCCAGTTGATAGGACAGGACCGGGTTGTCGGCCCCGTCCACCAAGGCCCTGTGGAAGGTGACGTCTGATGCACAAAACGCCTCATCCGTCAGACCGGGCTGGGACTGGCGAAAGATTTCCGCCCGCATCGTGGCAAGCTGATCCGCTGTTCGTCTCTGGGCAGACAGGGGGGCACAGGCCCGCTCCAGCGCATAGCGGGCCTCGCAGGCCGTATCAAAGCTGACAGCGTTCATCGACAGCAGCAGGGTCGAGGTCGTGATCTGCTGCGAATAGGCATCTTCGAAACTCAGACGGTTTACGAACGCACCTCCGGTTGCGCCACGCTGTGTGCGGATCAGGGATTGCGCCGCCAGTCGTTTCAAAGCCTCACGCACCGTTGGGCGCGAAACTTGAAATTGCTCGGAAAGTTCCGCTTCCGAGGGCAGGCGTGCATCCACGATCAACTCGCCTGAGACAATCGCGTCCCGGATGGCATGTGCAATCTGGGCAGACAGGTCGGCGGTTTTCCGAGGCGCGGTTTTCATGTTCAGAAGACCCTGAGCAAATTTTTATTTGTCTGACATTTAAAAGTCTGACATTTGAAAAGCAAGAGAGTTGAGTCGGGAGGCCGAAGTGAGTCGTACTTGGCTGCGCAGCGGAATGTGGCTGGGCTTTTATGTCCTGATCCTGTGGGCATGGTGGGTCATGTTCGCGATGGGCCGCGACATGGATCTTGACCTGATCGGTCGTCCGGGGCCCATGGGGCAGGCGATGGCCGCGATGGACCCGCGCATGGACATGTACATGCCCATGGCCGAGTTTGGCACGCTGTTCTGGATGTGGGCGATCATGATGGCCGCCATGATGCTGCCGACGCTTGTGCCAACCCTGCGCAGTTATGACGACCTGATCCGCAGCGCCAATGGCACCCGTGCCGGGTGGCTGGGTGTGCTTGCAGGGTATTCCTTGGTTTGGGTCGGGTTTGCGGCTGTGATCGCGGGAACGCAACTGGCTTTGCTGTTTGGTGGCGTGATCGACATGCTGGGCATTGCCAGATCCGGCTGGGTTGCGGGCGGGTTGATGATAGCGGTTGGCGCGTTTCAGTTCTCGCGCGTCAAAGAGGTCTGCCATGGCGTGTGCCACGCCCCGATGACCTATTTCCTGGGCCATTGGAAAACCGGATTTGCGGGCGGTGTGCGCATGGGGCTGGGCCTTGGTGCTTTCTGCGTCGGCTGCTGCTGGGGTTTCATGGCGCTGGGATTTGTGGGCGGCGTCATGAGCCTGTTGTGGATGGGTCTTGCGACCCTGTTCATGGTATTGGAGAAACTTCCCCAGATCGGGCATGCTGTGACCCGGCCAATGGGGTTTGCGCTGATTGCGGGCGGTCTTGTTCTGCTCGTTTATCCAATTAGCTACGGAGGATAAGCCAATGGCTAAGAACAGAAAACCAGACGCCGACCGGTTGCCCGTCAGCCAACGCATCGACAGCCGGATGCCCAATCCCAAACGGCGCGAGATGAGTCCGACGGACTGGGCCATCAAGGGTGAGTTGATCCTGAACTGCTCGTGTGATGTGTTCTGTCCCTGCGTCGTTTCACTGGGCGCGCACCCTCCGACCGAAGGGCATTGCCATGCCTGGATGGGTATTATCGTTGATGAGGGCCATTATGAGGGCGAGGACCTGTCAGGTCTGAATGTCGGCCTGCTTGTAGATATTCCCGGCCGGATGGGTGAAGGCCAGTGGAAAGTGGCGGCTTACGTCGATGATCGCGCCAGCGGCAAAGCCTATAACGGGCTGCTGCAAATCTTCAGCGGGCAGGCGGGCGGTACCACCGGTCTGTTCACCATGCTCGTCAGCGAAATCATCGGGGCCGAACGGGCGCCGGTTCAGATCGAGCGCGACGGCACCAAACGCCGCATCATGATCGGTCGCAAGATTCAGGGTGAGATCGAGATGTTGGCGGGCAAAGACCCCGAGCATCCCGTGATGGTTTCAAACTCAAAATACTGGATGGGACCGGACATCATCGTGGCGCGCGGCACCAAATCGAAAGTGCGCGACTACGGTCGCGTTTGGGATTTTGGCGGCAAGTCCGCTGAGATTTGCCCGATTGATTGGCACGGGCCCAAATGATGATCACAGGCGCGTTTGCGCAAGATGTGGCGCGCCAAAAACACTGGCAAAACTCGCAGTTGGCCGAGTTTCTGCATTAGCTGTCGCATCAGGAACTGACCTGTTTATCGGACCACTCTCCTGTTGCTTAGTCGTAAAAGAGGTCGATGTCACAATGCCTTACAAAAACTATGTGATCCATTTCTTCAACCATCAGACCCACCACCGGGGTCAAATGCGCAAGATTCTGATCGAAGTTGGGTCGCAAGCGCCCGTCAGCGGTATCGTCTTTATGCCCAAGGAGGTTTGAATGCCGCAGATTTCCGCCTCTCGCCGCTTGCGGCGCACACCGTTTTCAGAAGGGGTCGAGGCCGCAGGGGTCAAAGGATACACGGTTTATAACCGTATGCTGTTGCCCACGGTCTTCGAAAGCGTCCAAGCCGATTACCGGCACCTGAAATCCCACGTGCAGGTCTGGGATGTCGCATGCGAGCGGCAGATCGAGCTACGCGGACCGGACGCCGCGCGCCTGATGCAGATGCTGACCCCGCGCGATTTGCGGGGGATGTTGCCGGGGCAATGTTTCTATGTCCCCATCGTCGATGAAACCGGCGGTATGCTGAATGACCCGGTTGCGGTAAAACTGTCCGAAGACCGCTGGTGGATTTCAATCGCTGACAGCGATCTGTTGTTGTGGGTCAAGGGAATCGCCGTTGGATATCGTCTGGATGTGCTGGTAGACGAACCGGATGTGTCACCTCTTGCTGTTCAGGGTCCCAAAGCCGACGCTCTGATGGCGCGTGTCTTTGGCGACCGGGTGCGCGACATCCGGTTCTTCAAATTCGATATGTTCCAGTTTGAAGGTCGCGATCTGGCTGTGGCGCGATCGGGCTATTCCAAACAAGGCGGGTTCGAGATTTATGTGGAAGGCAGCGATATCGGCATGCCCCTGTGGAACGCCCTGTTTGCAGCAGGGGAAGATTTGCAGGTGCGCGCCGGATGCCCGAACCTGATCGAACGGATTGAAGGTGGTCTGCTGTCTTATGGCAATGACATGACCGACGACAACACCCCGCATGAGTGCGGTTTGGGCAAGTTCTGCAATACACATACCGCGATTGGCTGTATCGGCAGGGACGCGTTGCTGCGTGTGGCCAAGGAGGGGCCTGTTCAGCAAATCCGCCCCGTCGCCATTGGGGGCGATCCGGTGCCGGGCTGTGACCGACCTTGGGGCCTTTACGCGGACGGCAAGCGTGTGGGGCAGGTGACCTCGGCCGCGTGGTCACCCGATTTCAACACCAACGTCGCCATTGGCATGGTACGCCTGAGCCATTGGGATTCGGGAACGGAGCTGGACGTGGAAACGCCAGATGGGATGCGCCGCGCGACCGTGCAGTCGCATTTCTGGATTTAAAGGGGGGTTTTGGGGGCGCTGCCCCCGTCGCTGCGCGACTCCCCCGGGATATTTGGGGCCAGGTGAAGCAGCGGGCCGGTTACAGAAACACGAAAGGAATTGAGAGATGTTCAATGCACTTGTGATGGACAAGGACGAAGAAAGCGGTTTGGCGAGCGCGTCGGTCAGGCAGCTTACGCTGGATGATTTGCCGCATGGCGACGTCACGGTCGCGGTTGAATATTCCACAGTGAACTACAAGGATGGTTTGTGTCTGTCCCCCAAAGGGGGCGGTTTGGTGCGGGCGTATCCGCATGTTCCCGGAATTGATTATGCCGGTACCGTCGAGGCATCGACCGATGCGCGTTACAAGCCGGGTGACAAGGTTGTTCTGACCGGGTGGCGGGTAGGCGAGGCGCATTGGGGTGGATATTCGCAGAAAGCCAGTGCCAAGGCGGACTGGCTTGTGCCTCTGCCGGATGGGCTCGATGCCCGGCAGGCGATGGCCGTAGGCACCGCCGGGTTTACCGCGATGCTGGCCGTGATGGCGCTGGAGGATCACGGGCTGACCCCCGATCGCGGCCCGGTTCTGGTAACCGGGGCGGCCGGTGGTGTTGGGTCGGTGGCGACTGCCATTCTGGGCCATCTCGGGTATGAAGTGGCGGCCGTGACCGGGCGACCTGAAACCGGGGATTATCTGGAATCGCTGGGCGCAACGACAATAGTGCCCCGCGATGAGCTGAATGAGACAACCAAGCGCCCGCTGGAAAGTGAAACCTGGGCGGGCTGCGTGGATGCCGTGGGCGGTGCGATGCTGGCGCGTGTGCTTGGGCAAATGAAATACGGCTGTTCGGTTGCGGCCGTGGGTCTTGCGGGCGGCGCGGCGCTTCCTGCAACGGTGATTCCCTTCCTGCTGCGCGGCGTGAACCTTCTTGGCATCGACAGTGTGATGCAGCCCTATGAAAACCGGGTTCGTGCCTGGAAAAGGATTGCAACCGACCTGCCGATGGACAAGCTTGAGTCGATGGTACAACCAGCGGCCTTGTCCGACCTTCCGCAACTGGGTGCCGATATCCTGAAAGGGCAGGTCAAAGGGCGCGTTGTTGTCGATGTGAATGCCTGAGCGCAGTTGACAGCCTAAACCCGATACGATGCCGTGTCGGGTTTTGCGCAGGCGGTTTGGTACAAAATGATCGCAACACCTCTGGCCATTGGTACAAAACCGCCTCATGATTGCTATACATCCCAAATGTGATGGCGTAAGACCCATCCAAAGAGTACCTGAATACGGGGAGTGAGCAGCATGTCTGACGACTTCGAACTGGACACCGATGACCTGAAACGCCGTATGGATGGCGCAATGGCCAATCTGAGAACCGAATTTGCCTCGCTGAGAACCGGGCGCGCCTCGGCTTCGATGCTGGAACCTGTCATGGTCGACGCGTATGGCTCGATGACACCGATCAACCAGGTGGGCACCGTCAACGTGCCTGAGCCCCGCATGGTCACTATAAATGTGTGGGATAAGTCATTGGTCGGGAAGGTTGAAAAGGCCATTCGTGAAAGCGGCCTTGGCATCAACCCGCAGCTGAACGGCACCATCATCATGCTGCCGATTCCTGAGTTGAACGAAGAGCGTCGCCGTGAACTGGGCAAGGTCGCTGGCCAATATGCGGAAAGTGCCCGGATCGCGATCCGCAATGTGCGCCGGGATGGCATGGATCAGATCAAGAAGGCAAAAGCGGATGGTATGTCTGAAGACGACCAGAAGCTTTGGGAAAGCGAAGTGCAGGATCTCACGGATGCGATGATCAAGGCGGTCGATGCGGCGCTTGAAACCAAGCAAACTGAAATCATGCAGGTCTGATCTGGTCTGATGCCGAAAGATCCCCAAACCGATCCGGTCTGCGGCCCGCGCCACGTCGCTATCATCATGGATGGCAATGGCCGTTGGGCGCAGGCGCGTGGTCGCCCCAGGTTGTTTGGGCACCATGCCGGTGCGCGGCGTGTTCGCGAGGTTGTCGAGGCCTGCCCGCATCTGGGGATCAAGTATCTGACAGTGTTTGCATTCTCGACCGAGAACTGGAAGCGAACGCAGGTTGAGGTGGCCGGGTTGATGAGCCTGTTTCGGCGCTACATCATCAAGGAGACACGGACCCTGGCGGACAATGGCATCCGAGTTCGGTTCATAGGTGATCGGGTAAGGTTGGATTCGAAACTGACCGAATTGATGGATTCACTGGAAGAGGAAACCAAGGACAACGACCTTGTTCATCTGACGGTCGCCCTGAACTATGGCGGTCGGGACGAGGTGGCGCGCGCCACCAAACGTCTCGCGCGGGATGTGGCCGACGGGCGGCTTAGACCCGAGGATGTGGATGAAGAAACGTTACCTAAGTATCTGGATACACGCGTTCTTCCGGATCCTGACCTTGTCATTCGCACCAGTGGAGAAGCACGGATTTCGAACTTTCTGCTGTGGCAGTCCGCCTATTCCGAGTACGAATTCATAGATACGCTGTGGCCGGATTTCACCGCCGCAGAACTCGAGAGGCTTTGTCGCAACTATGGGGCCAGAGAGCGTCGGTACGGGGCGGTTCTGGCATGAGTGATGGCCGGTGGTCTGATCTGACGAGCCGGGTCCTTTCTGCCGCCGTTCTGGTTGCGATAGGGGCCATCGAAGTCTGGCTTGGCGGTCTCTGGTTCGAGGTCTTCATTGCGGCTGCTTGTGGCCTGATGACCTGGGAACTGGTTCGGATGATCGACCCTGAAAGCCAGGGTGTGGCCGTCCAGTTGGGCGTTCTGACTGCGATTGCGGTTATCCTCAGCTACCACCTGCCGGCGCTATACACGCTCCCGGTCGTGCTTGCGCCGGCTTTGGTGGGCATGGGACAGATCAGCCGTTCGAAACCCCTGTACGGCTTGTTCGCGGTCTGGATTGTTGCGGCTGGTCTGGGTTTCATATCCATTCGCGAAAACTCGGGTTTTGGCTGGATGGTCTGGCTGATCGCGGTGGTGGTTGCCACCGATGTGGCGGGCTATTTTGTGGGTAAAATGGTCGGTGGACCCAAGTTCTGGCCAAAGGTCAGCCCTAAGAAAACATGGTCGGGAACGGCAGGCGGATGGGCTGCTGCGGCCTGTGTCGGTATCGCCTTTGCAAGCCACGCGGGTTTCGGCTTTGCCTTTGTTGTTGTTTCCGTTCTCGCATCAATGGCCAGTCAGGCGGGTGACATAATCGAAAGCGCGATCAAACGTAAATTCGGGGTCAAGGACAGTTCAAATCTGATCCCCGGCCATGGCGGCTTTCTGGATCGGTTCGACGGCATGATGGGGGCTGCGGTGTTTGTTCTGATCGCAGGGCTTCTGTACACGCCGGGTGAGATGTAATGCGACGGATTTCCGTTCTTGGGGCCACGGGGTCGATCGGGCAAAACACGCTTGATCTGATTTCGCGTAAACCCGAAGACTATGATGTGGTGGCCCTTACCGGCGGCGCAAATATTCGACAACTTGCTGATGACGCTCGTCGGTTGCGTGCCGATTTGGCTGTCACGGCACATGAAGACAGGTTGGAGGACCTGCGCGCCGCACTGGCCGGAAGTGGGGTCGAAGCGGCGGCCGGGCCGCGTGCGATCGCCGAGGCCGCAGCGCGCCCGGCGGATTGGGTCATGTCAGCCATCGTCGGAGCAGCGGGCCTTGCGCCTGGGATCGAAGCCCTGAAACAAGGAACAACACTGGCCTTGGCCAACAAGGAAACATTGGTCTGCGCAGGATCGTTGGTTCTGGACACTGCAAAAAACCATGACGCGCGTTTGCTTCCTGTCGACAGTGAACATTCGGCGGTGTTTCAGGCATTGGTTGGTGAAGATATCGACGCTGTCGAGAGGGTGATTATCACCGCAAGTGGCGGAGCGTTCCGCGATTGGCCGCTGAAAGATCTGGCAAACGCCACCGTCGAACAAGCGTCCAGCCATCCGAATTGGGATATGGGCCAGCGGATCACGATCGACAGTGCCTCGATGTTCAACAAGGCGCTGGAAGTCATAGAAACAAAAGAATATTTCGGAGTTTCCCCGGATCAGATCGAAGTTTTGGTTCATCCCGAATCCATTGTCCATGCAATGGTCGGGTTTCGGGATGGCGCGATGATGGCACATATGGGCGCCCCCGATATGCGCCACGCCATTGGGTATGCGTTGCACTGGCCCGACAGGCAGGAGCTGCCGGTTCAGCGGCTGGACCTCGCAAAGCTGGGACAGCTGCGCTTTAACGAACCGGATCTGACACGCTATCCAGCCCTGAAACTCGCCTGGGACGTGATGCAGCGTGGTGGGCTGGCTGGCGCAGTATTCAATGCCGCCAAGGAACGCGCGCTGGATCACTTCATTGCGGGCCGGATCGGCTTTCTTGATATGGCGGATACCGTTTCTGCCGTATTGGACAGGTTTGACGCAACGGGTGGCCTTATTGATGCCCCGATGACACTTGATAACGTGCAGCAAACCGACCATCTGGCACGTCAGTGGGTCGATAACACTGTGATGGAACGAGCAGGATAGAAATTTGGACGTACTTTCGCTGATCCCGCAATTCGGCAATCTGCTGTGGACGATTGTTGCCTTTGTTATTGCGCTGTCGGTCATTGTGGCCGTGCATGAATATGGCCATTACATTGTGGGCCGGTGGTCTGGTATCCATGCCGAAGTCTTTTCGCTCGGGTTTGGACCGGTGCTCTGGAGCCGCAAGGATAAGCGCGGAACCAAGTGGCAGATCGCAGCGTTGCCTTTTGGTGGATACGTGAAATTTCTGGGCGATGCCAATGCGGCCTCGGGCAAGGATGAAGAGGCGATGGAAGACATCGCGACCCAAAATCCTGAGGAGTTGCGCCGCACCATGCACGGCGCCCCGCTATGGGCACGGGCAGCAACTGTCGCGGCTGGCCCGGTCTTTAATTTCGCCATGTCCATTCTGGTTTTTGGCCTGATCTTCTGGTCACAGGGCGTGTCGCGTGAACCCCTGACCGTTGGCGCGTTGCAGCCTTTGCCAGGCACCGTGCAGGAATTGCGCGAGGGAGATGTGATTACGGCTATCGCCGGTCGTCCGACACCGGACTATGACGAAGAAGTCGCATGGAAGGAGTTCATCGATCAGCTGCCTGTTCAACCGGTTCTGGATTATTCCGTGATCCGCGATGGCCAACCCCTTGAGGTTCAGGCCCCCTGGATGCTTCCGCCGCTGATCCGTCAGGTTGCTCCGCGTAGCGCGGCTATGGATATCCAACTGAAGCAAGGGGATGTCATCACCTCGGTCAATGGTGAACCGATCTTTGCCTTCGAACAGCTAAAGGATCATGTCGAAGGATCGGACGGCCGCGTCTTGCTGCTTGAAGTCTGGCGGGATGGGTCCGAGTTGGAATTTGCCCTGGCGCCCCGGCGCACGGATGAACCGCAGCCTGATGGTGGTTTTGTCACCCATTGGCGCATCGGAATCGTCGGCGGCATGATGCTTGAGCCTGCAACCGTACCGGCTGGTCTTTTCGATTCCCTAAAGGGCGGTGTCATCCAGACTGGACGCATCATCGAAGGGTCCTTATCCGGCATGTGGCACATGGTGACGGGTGCAATCAGCACCTGCAACATCTCGGGGCCAATCGGAATTGCCGAAACCTCGGGGGCGATGGCCAGCCAGGGGGCACAGAATTTTATCTTCTTCATTGCTGTCCTGTCGACGGCGGTCGGGTTGTTGAACCTGTTTCCCATTCCGGCGCTGGATGGCGGACATCTCGTCTTCTACGCCTACGAGGCCATTGCCGGGAAACCGCCCAGCGACCGGGCGATGCGCATACTCATGGGCATTGGAATTTCGATCATTCTGACCCTGATGCTGTTTTCGGTCAGCAACGACCTGTTCTGCTGAATGTGGCGGCTGGAGCAGATTCCAGCCGCATTACCGCCATATTTCAGCGCTACAATATTCCCGTCTAAAGGGAACAGTCATGTCCAAAACGCTGAAAAAATCGTATCAAAGCTTTAGCTTCCTCTTCATGTTGAATTGGGATGTTATGTTGAGTTTTGCCGTTACAGCGTTGGCGATGGCTGGGGCCGCCTATCTGGCGGGAATGTGATTCTCGGGAAAATCGTAGGTCTGTTGTCGCGAAGCCGTCTGCCTAACTGCTTCGATATCGCCTTTTGACAAGCTCATTCAATCCCGTTACTCAGCATTAAAGTCTCAAAATTCTGGGTAGAGCATAAAATGACTGACAGGCGAGACGCAGGCACATCCTGCGGGGGGCATATGCCGACAAACAATATTTTGTGGCAGGCGCTAACGGTTTTTTTCCTTTTTGTTGCGGTAAGTTTACTGGCGTTTCCGCATGCGGCATCGGCGCAAAACTACACAATCAACTCGTTCGATGTTGAGGGGAACCGCCGGATCGAAACCGGAACAATTATCGCTCGGACCGGAATCGAACCGGGCCAGACTGTAACTGCCGGGCAGCTTAATGATGCCTATCAGCGTTTGCTTGACAGTGGTGTATTTGAGACAGTTGAACTGACGCCGCGCGGCACGACTCTGGTCATTCAGGTCCAGGAATATCCAACGATCAACCAGATTAGCATCGAAGGGAACGCTCGCGTCAAAGACGACGTTCTTCTGGACGTGATCTCGTCGCAACCCCGCCGGGTCTTTACGCCACAGGCGGCCGAAGCAGACGCCGACACCATTGCCGAAGTGTATTCGGCCCAGGGTCGCGTCGCGGCAACCGTTATTCCTCGCATTATCCGTCGCAGCGACAACCGGGTTGATCTGGTCTTTGAAGTGGCAGAAGGCACGACCATTGAGGTCGAGCGCGTCAGCTTTGTCGGCAACCGCGCCTATTCGGACCGGAGGCTACGCCGGGTTCTGGAAACCAAACAGGCAACCTTCCTGCGGACGTTCTTCCGCAACGACACATTTATCGGCGACCGCATTGAATTCGACAAACAGGTCATTCGCGATTTCTACCTGTCGCGGGGCTATATCGATTTCCGTGTGAACAGCGCCAACGTCGAATTCACCCGCGAACGGGATGCGTTCTTTCTGGTGATGAACGTCACCGAAGGCCAAAAGTTCTCGTTTGGAAAGATCACGACGGTTAGTGAAATCGCCGGCGTTGATGCAGCGCCTTATCAGGATGTGCTGAAAATCAAACCGGGCGTGACGTATACGCCGACGCTGGTGGAAAACTCGATCGCGCGGCAAGAACGCCTTGGGTTGAAACAGGGTGTCGATTTCCTGCGGGTTGAACCGCGTGTGACGCGCAATGACCGTGATCTTACCCTGGACATTGAATTTGTTCTGACGAAAGGTCCGCGGATTTTTGTTGAACGGATCGATATCGAAGGCAACACCACCACGCTGGACCGTGTGATCCGCCGCCAGTTTGACACTGTAGAAGGTGACCCCTTCAACCCGCGTGAAATCCGTCAGGCCGCGGAACGCATCAATGCGCTTGGGTTCTTTGCAGTTGCGGAGGTCGAGCCTCGGGAAGGGTCGTCACCAAGCCAGGTCATTCTGGATGTGGATGTCGAGGAACAGCCTACAGGTTCGCTGAGCCTTGGCGGCAGCTACTCGGTCACAGACGGCTTCGGGATTGCAATCGGCCTGAACGAGGCAAATTTCCTGGGACGCGGTCAGAATCTTGGTGTTTCGATCTCGACAGCACAGGATTCAGAACAGTACACGATTAACTTCACCGAACCCTATTTGCTGGGCCGAAAGCTGCGTTTCGATCTTGGACTGGGACTGTCGGCGACCAATTCCGGCTTTGCCAGCTACGACACGAGCTCGTTGTTCTTCACACCTCAGCTGACCTATGCAATCGGTGAACTGTCCGCTCTTCGTCTGCGCTATGGCTGGGACCGCAGCGAGATGACGCAACAAAGCAATCAGACCAATGGCGCAGTGATCGCATCCGAGATCGCGCAAGGCAAACGGACGTCCAGTTCACTGGGACTGTCCTACATTTATGACAGCCGGATTGGTGGTCTGGACCCGAATTCTGGTGTTCTGTTCGAGGTGGGCGTCGACGCGGCAGGCCTTGGTGGTGATAACAAGTATTTCAAAACCACTGCGCGCGGTATCGCCCAAACGCGGGTCTGGAATGAAGAAGTGGTACTACGGGCCACATTGGAGCTGGGTGCGTTGAATTGGAGTGGAAATGACTTCAGCCGCACCGTCGACCGTTTTGTGTTGGGGCCTCGTACTTTCCGCGGTTTTGAGCCTGCGGGTCTTGGCCCGCGTGATTTGTCCAATGGTCAGGACGATGCCATCGGCGGCAACTATTACTGGGTCGCGCGTTTTGAAACCGATTTCCCCTTGGGTCTGCCCGAGGAACTGGGCCTGCGGGGCGGTCTGTTCTATGAC
Organism: Ruegeria sp. O4; assembly: GCF_056535125.1. Classification (NCBI taxonomy): domain Bacteria; kingdom Pseudomonadati; phylum Pseudomonadota; class Alphaproteobacteria; order Rhodobacterales; family Roseobacteraceae; genus Ruegeria; species Ruegeria sp. O4. Next base: position 273,002 of record NZ_JBQERO010000001.1, read on the forward strand.
GTTGGAAACCTTTACAACATCAACGATGTGAACACCGCAGGGGCAAATATCGTTGGCGCAGACGGGTCCATTCGTCACGTTATCGGTATCTCGGTCTTGTGGGAAACGCCGTTTGGACCTTTGCAGTTCAACTTCTCGAAGGCTCTGAAAAAGGAAACGTTCGACAAGGAACAGAACTTTGACCTGACCATTCAGGCCCGGTTCTGATCTGCGATGACGAACAGGTTCTTTACCTTGATACAGGGCCCGCTTTGGGCCCTGTGTGCATTTATGATGCTGTTTCAGGCCCCTTCGGCTGATGCGCAGCAGCTAGGTGTTCCGCAAGCCAGCGTGGTTACGTTGTCCGGTGAGCAGCTGTTCAAGAATTCCGCATTTGGGCAACGTGTGTTGCGCGAGATCGAAAAAGAAAGCGCAATGCTTGCGGAAGAAAATGAACGGATTGTCGCGGAACTCAGCCGAGAAGAAAAAGACCTGACCGAAAAGCGTGCGACCATGCCAGCGGAGGAGTTTCGCCCGCTGGCCGAAGCGTTCGATGTCAAGGTTCAGTCCCATCGAGACGGACAAAGGGCAAAGCTGGACGCGCTGGCACGTCGTAGCGAGGAAGCGCAGCAAACGTTTTTTGAAATTGTTCGCCCGATCCTTGTTGATTTGCTACGCGAATTCGGGGCCAGCGTGATCATCGAACGCTCCAATGTCGTTGTAAGCACGTCAGATATCACCGAGGCCGCGATAATCCGCGTGAACACGGCAATTGGCGATGGCAGCGGGTTGCAAAAGGACACAAGCGAATAGGTTCGCTTGCCCTTGCGAGGCTGTATTGCTAACCACGCTGAAAAAGAAACATTCAGAACGGGATACCTGAATCATGACAACGGAACCCAAAAGCGCCGATATTCAGTTGATCCAAAGGATCCTGCCGCATCGTTATCCGTTTTTGCTGGTCGACAAGGTGGTGGACATCTCTGGCTATCAATCAGCCCGAGGTATCAAGAACGTCACCATGAACGAGCCGCATTTCCAGGGCCACTTCCCGGGAACACCGATCATGCCGGGTGTTACCATCGTCGAGGCGATGGCGCAGACAGCAGGCGTAATGCTGGGCGTGGGTATGGATGTCATCGACACCGAGTTGCTGATCTATTTCATGAGCATCGACAAATGCAAATTCCGCAGGAAAGTTGTTCCTGGCGACGTCCTGGAAATGCATGTCGAAACGGTTCGCGGCAAGAAAGGTGGCAAGCTTTTCAAATTCAACGGCCGCGCAACTGTTGATGGTGAAGTGGCCGCCGAGGCAGAATTCTCGGCCTATGTCGATTGGGATATGGAAAAAACAACATGAGCCGTATCCACCCCAGCGCGATTATCGAAGACGGGGCGCAGATCGGGCAGGATTGCGTCATCGGTCCTTTTAGCTATGTGGGCGCCAATGTAAAACTGGCTGATCGGGTCGAACTGAAGTCTCATGTCGTTGTGACCGGTGACACATCGATTGGCGAAGACACCGTGATCTTTAATTTTTCGGTGATCGGTGAGATTCCGCAGGACCTGAAATTTGGCGGTGAAAACACGCGCCTTGAAATCGGTCAGCGCAACCGCATTCGCGAGCACGTGACGATCAATACCGGGACCGAAGGTGGCGGCGGTGTAACCCGGATCGGGGATGATTGCCTGCTGATGGCAGGTGTTCATGTGGCCCATGACGTGCAGATCGGCAACCGGGTTATCATGGTGAACCACGCAGGGGCAGCTGGTCACTGCATCGTCGAGGATGATGTGATCGTCGGTGGCATTTCGGGCCTGCACCAGTGGGTGCGTGTTGGTCGCGGGGCGATCATCGGTGCGCTCACCATGGTGCCAAAGGACGTCATTCCCTACGGTTTGGTACAAGCCTCCCGGGGTGAGCTTGAAGGTCTGAACCTCGTGGGTCTCAAGCGTAAAGGTGTTTCGCGCGAAGACATCTCGGCGTTGCGTGCCGCGTTCAAGGAGCTGTCTGAAGGCGATGGAACATTCATGGATCGCGCCTACCGTCTTGGTCAGGGTAACGACAGCGACTATGTGCAGCGGATCGTTGATTTTGTCACCGGACACAGCGATCGGTCGTTCCTGACACCGAGGAAATAGGAACATGCTTGCGTTGATTGCGGGAACCGGGGCACTGCCGACCGAATTGGTTGCCCAACTGGCGGAACGTCCGCTGATCTGCGCGATGGAAGGGTTCCTGCCGGATGATCTGGTCGCAGATATCGTGTTTCCGCTTGAACAGCTTGGCAGTTTTATTGCCGGGCTTCAGGCGAAGGGCGTGACCGAGATTTGTATGGCCGGCGCAGTTCGGCGCCCGAAGGTTGATCCTAAACGTATTGACGCGGCGACGATGCCATTGGTTCCGGTGATCCAGCAGGCCATGCTGTCGGGTGATGACGGAGCATTGCGGGCTGTCATTGGCCTGTTGGAAGGCGCAGGATTGCGGGTGTGCGCCGCGCATGAAATCGCCCCTGGCCTGTTGCCGCCTTTGGGCTGTCTGACTGATGTGCACCCATCCGAGAGTGATATGGCAGATGCAGACCGCGCTGCCGGAATTCTGCGGGCCATGGGGGCTGTGGATATTGGTCAGGCCTGTGCAGTCTCAAAAGGGCAGGTGTTGGCAATCGAAGGCATCTTTGGAACCGCCTGGATGCTTCAATCCCTGACGCAACGCCCGGACGCGGGGGGCGGCATACTGTTCAAAGGCCCAAAGCCCGATCAAGATCGGCGTGCTGATCTGCCGGCCATCGGGCCAGATACCGTCACGGATGCGGTCGCGGCAGGCTTGTCTGGCATCGTTCTGGAAAAGGGCGGTGTGTTGGTTTTGGACAAAGAACAGGTCATCGCCGAATGTAACCGCCTTGGGCTGTTCCTGTATATTCGCGAGCGGGCGGTCTGATGCGCGTCTTTCTGGTCGCCGGTGAACCTTCGGGCGACCGGCTGGGCGGCGCGTTGATGGAGGGGCTGAAAACACTGATCCCCGATATTGAATTCGACGGCGTGGGCGGACCATTGATGGCGGCTCAGGGGCTGACCAGCCGGTTTCCGATGTCGGAACTTTCGGTGATGGGTTTGATCGAGGTTCTGCCGAAGTTTTTCCACCTCAAGCGTCGAATCTCGGAGACCGCGCAAGCAGTGTTGGACACGCGGCCGGACGTTCTGATCACCATCGACAGCCCCGATTTCAGCCTGCGTGTCGCCAAAATCGTCAAAGTCGCCAGTGATATCCGCACCGTGCATTACGTCGCGCCCAGTGTCTGGGCCTGGCGTCCGGGGCGAGCGGACAAAATGGCAAAGGTCATCGACCATGTGCTGGCACTGCTTCCGTTTGAGCCGCCATACATGGAGCGGGCAGGGATGGAGTGCGACTTTGTCGGCCACCCTGTTGCCAGCGAACCGACGGCAACACAGGCCGAGATTGCGGCCTTCCGGAGCAGGTACGACCTAGGGGATGCACCTGTCCTGCTGGCTCTGCCCGGATCGCGCCGGGGTGAGATCGAACGTCTGGCAGACACGTTCGGTGAGGCATTGCGGCTGTTTTTGACGGACCATCCCAGTTATCGTGTCGTGGTTCCAACCGTGGGTGCGACAACTGACCTGGTCAACGCTCTGACGCAAAGCTGGCCGGGCGCACCAATAGTGCTCGACCCGCGACAAATGGGGGCCGGGCAAGCCACGGTCGAAAAACGCGCGGCTTTTGGCACGGCATGTATCGCGCTGGCCGCTTCGGGTACGGTTTCTTTGGAACTGGCGGCGCAGAATACACCTATGGTGATCGCCTACAAACTCAATTGGCTGACCCAGAAAATGGCCGAACGCATGGTCAAGCTGGACACTGTTACATTGGTCAATCTGGTATCTGAAACACGCGCCGTGCCTGAATGCCTGCTGAACGATTGCCAGCCAGACAAGATCGCCAAAGCCCTGCATGATGTGACCAATGCCCCTGACGCTCAGCAACTCGCGATGAACCTGACAATGGAACGGTTGGGGCGCGGAGGAGAAGCTCCGGGGTTGCGGGCGGCACGAGCTGTGCTGGACAGAATGCAGATTAAGCATGCTTGATCACACGCTGTTCGCCGCTTCAGCCGGGGTTGCCATGATATCCACCAATCTGGACAATCTGGCCGTCCTACTGGGTTTGATATTGGTGATCGAGCAACGCCGCGCCATCATTGGCTTTGCCGTCGCGCAGACAATTGTTCTGACATTGGCCATGACCGTCGCATTGGGTGTTGACCAGAGCGGCGCACCGTTTTGGATCGGGTTTCTGGGTCTTGTACCACTGGCCTTTGGTTTGCGCGGAATCTGGCGGCAGTTTTTCGGGGCCAATTCTGAAGGAACCGAGGTAAAAGGGGCCGTAACATCGGTGGTTTCCCTGTTCCTGAGCCTGTCGATTGACAGTTTCGCGGTCATGACACCGCTATTGGCGGAGTCTGCCCCTTCATACCGTGTTGCCGCCTTGATCGGCGCAGCACTGGCCGCTTCAGTTCTGGTCGTAGTTGCCGCCTGGGGCGCACCTCGGGCCAAAAGCCTTGGGCCACGCGTCGCCCGTATGGATCGGATCGCCCCATATATCATGGTCTGCGTCGGGCTTTACATCCTCTTCAATTCGCCCACGGATGCCCTGTAACAGGCCTGTTTCGGCATTCCGTCTCGGGTTTGTTATCCGAGACCGTCTGTTGCAGCGGTGCGGACTTAAGATATCCTCGCTGAAAAGGAGATTTCATCATGACCCGCATCCCCCCTTTGTCAGACCCTGAGATGGCAGACGAGACACGCGCGTCACATGCGGCTTTGGGTGCTTATGGCCCGTTCGACAATTGGGCCCGGGTTGCCGCACATTGTCCACCGGTTCTGGAACATGTCGCGGGCATGTTGACGGCGTTGCGGGAACAGCAAACCTTGCCGCGTCGTGCGCTGGAACTGGCCATGGTGACGGTTTCCAAATTGAACGCCTGTGACTACTGCGTCTCGCATCATACTCCGCTGTTGACGGTTGCAGGTCTCAGCCCCGAAGGCGCGGCGCGTTTGCCAGATGTCGACAACCACCCCGAACTGGACGCGTGCGACAAGGCTGTCGTGCGATACGCCGAGGCGGTAACGACACGATCGGGCCGCATGCGCGACGCCGAGGTTTCCGACCTGCGGGGCTGGTTCAGCGATGCCCAGATTGTCGAGTTAACCTGGCGCATCGCATTGTGCGGTGCATTCAACCGGTTCAACGATGCGCTTCAGATCCAGATCGAACCCGAGGTTGAACCCGTTTCAGCCTAGTACCCGCGCCATATCCAGCCGCCGCCAAAGATGCGGCTGCCTTCCGAGGCATAGAAGACGCAGGCCTGACCGGGCGAGATGCCTTCTTCGGGTGTCAGCAATTCCACCTCAGCAGCGGTGTCGGACAGCGGTCGAATAATGGCCTCGCGCGGGGGGCGGGTCGAACGGACCTTGACTGACAGGTGCCATTCTTCGCGCGATGTGAAGGGTTCATCGCCCAGCCAGTTGATCTCACGCACGGGAACGACACTGGTTGCCAGCATCTCTTTGGGGCCGACAACGACCTGTTTTTTGTCCACGTCCAGCTTGACCACATAAAGCGGTTCGCTCAGGCCGCCGATGCCCAAGCCGCGCCTTTGGCCGATCGTGTAATGGATCACCCCGTTATGCTGTGCCAGAACGCGGCCATCGGCATGAACAATCTCGCCCGGTTCCGCAGCACCGGGGCGCAGCTTTTCAATGACGCTGGCATAATTGCCGTCGGGCACAAAGCAGATGTCCTGACTGTCGGGTTTGTCCGCCACAGACAACCCATATTGAGCCGCCATTTCGCGGGTCGCGTCTTTTGAGGGCAGGTGACCAAGCGGGAAGCGCAGGAAATCAAGCTGTTCGGGCGTTGTCGAGAACAGGAAATAGGATTGATCCCGGTTAGCGTCTTCGGCGCTGTGCAGTTCCGGCCCGTTTGGCCCCATCTTGCGCTGGATATAGTGCCCGGTGGCCATACAGTCGGCCTCAAGATCCTTGGCGGTTTCCAGAAGGTCCTTGAATTTTACGCGCTCGTTGCAGCGAATGCAGGGGACGGGTGTTGCGCCTGCCAGATAGCTTTCCGCAAATTCATCGATCACCGCGTCCTTGAAGATGTTTTCATAGTCCAGAACATAGTGGGGAAACCCACGCTCTTCTGCTACGCGGCGCGCATCGTGGATATCGATCCCGGCACAGCACGCCCCTTTCTTGGCCAAAGCCGCGCCATGGTCATAGAGTTGCAGTGTCACCCCCACCACATCATAGCCCTGATCAGCCAAGTAAGCCGCGACGACGGAGCTATCGACGCCCCCTGACATGGCAACAACCACCCGCGTTTCCGAGGGCGGTTTGGCAAAGCCAAGCGAGTTCAGCGGGGTCTCGGTGTCGAGGGCCATTGGCGGTTCCTGTCCGGGTTAAGAAAGACCGGCAGAATATAGGAAAATTCTACACACTCTCAAGGGGCGGTTTCATACGACCTTAAGTAGGCTGGTGCCAGCTTTGATGCAGCAAAAAGGGTAAAGCGATGTATTTGCACAAAGTGGAAGGGCCAAGGTCTGTTTCTCTGCCGGATGGATCCATACTGACGCGCGCCGATCTGCCGCCGACAAGCACAAGGCGGTGGGTAGCCTCCCGCAAGATTCTGGTCGTGCGTGGGGTACTTTACGGGCTGATCAGCCTGTCTGAGGCAAAACAGAAATACGGCATCAGCGACGAAGAATTCAACGGCTGGGTTTCTCTGGTCGCGGAACACGGTGTCGAGGCTTTAAAAGCCACGGCCTTAAAAAAGTATCGACAACCTATAGGTGAGCGGGAATAAATGATTCAACGGTAACGTCAGATTAACCATTCTTGGTCAGGTTTAATTTTAATTGGAATTATTGACCCGAATTGGAGCAGTGAAAATGCGTATACTTCTTGTCGAGGATGATCCGACCACGTCCAAAAGCATCGAACTGATGCTGACGCATGCGAACCTTAACGTCTATGCAACGGATCTTGGCGAAGAAGGTATCGATCTGGCAAAGCTCTACGATTACGACCTGATCTTGCTGGACCTGAACCTGCCAGACATGAACGGGCATGAAGTGTTGCGCCAGTTGCGGATTGCCAGGGTGGAAACACCGATCCTGATCCTATCGGGTGCAGATGATACGGACAGCAAGATCAAAGGCTTCGGGTTTGGCGCGGATGACTACCTGACCAAGCCCTTCCACCGTGAAGAACTGGTGGCTCGTATCCATGCCATCATCCGCCGGTCGAAAGGGCATTCGCAGTCCATCATCCACACAGGTCGCGTGGCCGTTAACCTGGACGCCAAAACCGTCGAGGTGGACGGAAAAACCGTGCACCTGACAGGAAAAGAGTACCAGATGCTGGAATTGCTCAGCTTGCGCAAGGGTACGACTCTGACCAAGGAAATGTTTCTGAACCACCTATATGGCGGCATGGACGAACCCGAGCTGAAGATCATCGACGTCTTCATCTGCAAACTGCGCAAAAAGCTCAGCAACGCAACTGGTGGTGAGAATTATATCGAAACCGTTTGGGGGCGGGGCTACGTGTTGCGCGACCCGCAAAGCAACACTCTGGACGAGACGCGAATGGCGGTCGGCCTCTGATTTGAACCGTTTGTGTCGCTGGTAGTCCAGGGCGGCACATTGCACTCACGGCTCAGCACATCTGGACCTGGCCATGGCCTCGCCCTATCACTGAGGTCCAAGAACGCGTGACAGGGCGAGGCCATGAGCAATTCCATTCCCATATCAGACCTGACGGATGATGAGGCGCGTGCCGAACTGGCGCGGTTGGCGGACATCCTGTCGCGAGCCAACACTCTGTATCACGCAGAAGATGCGCCCGAGTTGTCGGATGCGGATTATGATGCCCTCAAACGCAGAAACGCCGAGATCGAGGCGCGTTTCCCCCACCTGAAACGTGCTGACAGCCCAACAGAGCAAGTCGGGGCCAAACCGGCGGACGGGTTTTCAAAAGTTACTCATGCCGTCCGAATGATGTCACTGGGAAATGCGTTCGACGAAGGGGACATTGCCGATTTCGACACCTCGATTCGCAAATATCTGGGCCTTGATGCAGGCGCGCCATTGGCTTTCACAGCTGAACCCAAGATTGACGGCCTGTCTTTGTCCTTGCGATATGAGAGCGGACAGCTGGTTCAGGCCGCAACGCGGGGCGACGGTGAAGCTGGCGAGAACGTGACGGCCAACGCCTGCACAGTCTCTGATATTCCACAGCTGATCGAGAACGCGCCCCAAATTCTTGAGGTCCGGGGCGAGATTTACATGTCTCATTCCGATTTTGAAGCGTTGAATGAGCGGCAGGCTGAACGGGGGGGCAAACCCTTTGCCAACCCGCGCAATGCAGCGGCAGGGTCACTGCGCCAGCTGGATTCGGAAATTACCCGTTCCCGCCCATTGCGCTTCTTCGCCTATGCATGGGGTGAACTGTCAGAACCTTTGGCAGATACTCAGATTGGAGCAATTGAGCGTCTTGCGACCCTTGGCTTTCCCACGAATTCCTTGACGCGCCTATGTGCCACGACTGAGGACATGATCGCTCATTACCGGGATATCGAAGCGCAGCGTGGGACTTTGGGGTATGACATCGATGGGGTCGTCTACAAGGTAAACGATCTGTCTTTGCAGGCACGTCTGGGTTTCCGCTCAACGACGCCAAGATGGGCAATTGCGCATAAGTTCCCAGCCGAACTGGCCTGGACCAGATTGGAGGCGATCGACATTCAGGTTGGTCGTACAGGGGCGCTCAGCCCCGTGGCACGGTTGCATCCTGTAACGGTTGGCGGGGTGGTCGTCTCCAATGCCACTTTGCACAACGAGGATTACATCGCCGGGCGCGACGCCAAAGGCGGCACGATCCGTGATGGAAAAGATATCCGAGTGGGCGATTGGGTTCAGGTCTATCGCGCGGGCGACGTGATCCCCAAACTGTCGGATGTCGACTTGTCCAAACGCCCCGCCGATGCACGCCCCTTTGCCTTTCCGACACATTGCCCCGAATGCGAGAGCGATGCGATCCGCGAAGAAGGCGACGCGGTTCGACGGTGCACCGGCGGCCTGATCTGTCCTGCGCAGGCCGTTGAAAAGCTGAAACATTTCGTGTCGCGCAAAGCCTTTGATATAGAAGGGCTGGGTGCAAAACAGATTGAAATGTTCTATGGTGATCCAACCCTTCCGATCAATGCGCCAGCTGATATCTTCACGCTGGAACAGCGGGACTCAGCTAGTCTGACGCGGTTGAAAAACCGGGACGGGTGGGGCGAAACATCCGCCAGGAACCTGTTCGAAGCCATTGATGAAAAACGGAAGATTCCCTTTGCGCGCTTGTTGTTCGCACTGGGCATTCGACATGTTGGTGAAGTGGGCGCGCGTGATCTGGCACTTTTTTACCGCGACTGGGATGCAATGGCGCTGGCGTTGGACACTGCACGCCCGGCTGCGCTGGCCCAAAGGCGGGCGGATGAGGCGGAAGATGCCGAGCGTGCGGCGGCCCAGCTTGAAGGGCGTCGCGCGCGCGTGAAAGAAGTGCGGGACGCAGCCATCGCGGATGCCAATGTCGGTGCCGATGCCAATGCCGCCTGGACAGAGCTGATCGGCATCGACGGTATTGGCGCAACGCTTGGACTTTCGCTGTCGGACGCATTTGCCAATGAAGAGGAACGACGGGCTTTCGACACGCTGCGCAGCGAATTGACGGTTATCGCCCCCGACGCGCCAGCCTCGGACAGTCCGGTCGCGGGTAAAACCGTAGTGTTCACCGGAACGCTGGAAAAGATGACCCGCGCCGAAGCCAAAGCGCGGGCCGAGGCGTTGGGCGCTAAGGTTTCCGGCTCTGTCAGCAAGAAAACCGATATTCTGGTCGCAGGTCCCGGGGCCGGGTCAAAGGCGAAAAAGGCAGCGGAACTTGGGATCGAAACTTTGGACGAGGATGGCTGGCTTCAGCTGATAGAAGGCGCATGAGCGGACGGCCCGAACAGCTTTTCCCGCTATTTGCGGGGCTGGAAACGTTGGATGGTGTCGGCCCCAAGACCGCACAGGCAATGGCGCAGACCGGGGTGGAATCCCCGCGCGATGTTCTGTTCAGCCTGCCTTATGCCGTGGTGGATCGGCGCAGGCGGGATACAATTCAAGGGGTGGACCTGCCGGCCACTCTGACTGTCGAAGTGACAGTTGGCCCGCACAGGCCGCCCCGCAACAAGGGGGGGGCCTACCGCGTTCATGTCGAAGACAGTCAGGCCGATTTCCAGCTGGTCTTTTTCCACGCACGTGGTGAGTATCTGAAGAAAGCGTTGCCACAAGGATCACGCCGCGTGGTTTCCGGCAAGTTGGAACTGTTCGACGGCATGGCACAGATGGTGCATCCGGACCACATGCTGCCCGTTGAACAAGCCGGAGATATCCCGGAATTCGAACCGGTTTACCACCTGACGCAAGGGCTGACCCAGAAAACAGCATTCAAGGCCAGTCGCAGTGCATTGGCACGCGCTCCCAAGCTAGAGGAATGGATCGATCCGGCGCAGGTGTCACAGCAAAACTGGCCGAACTGGTCCGCGGCCATTCACGCCGGTCACAATCCACGCGGCGCGGATGATGTAGCGCCGTTTGCCCCTGCGCGTCAGAGGTTGGCGTATGACGAGTTGTTTGCGCATCAGCTGACGCTCGCTCTGGCCCGGCAGCGAGAGCGCAAGTCGCGGGGAATCGTCAGCGTGGGAACCGGGGTACTGCAATCGAAAGTGCTGGCAAGCCTTCCATATCGCCCGACTGGCGCACAAACGCGCGCCATTGATGAGATTTCGGCTGATATGGCGTCTGACGCCCGAATGAACCGGCTGTTACAGGGCGACGTCGGCGCCGGTAAGACACTGGTGGCCTTCATGGCCCTTCTGATCGCGGTTGAGGCGGGCGGGCAGGGCGTGATGATGGCCCCGACCGAAATTCTGGCGCGCCAGCATCTGGAAGGATTACGCCCCCTGGCCGAGCAGGCCGGAGTGGTTCTGGAACTGCTCACCGGGCGTGATAAGGGCGCGGAGCGGCGTGCCAAGCTTGAGGCGCTTAAGCAAGGCGATATTCACATACTGGTTGGCACACATGCAGTGTTTCAAAGCGATGTTGAATTCAAGGCGCTGAGATTGGCCATCGTCGACGAACAGCACCGGTTTGGCGTGCGGCAGAGGATGGAGTTGTCGGAAAAAGGAAATGGGGCAGATGTTCTGGTAATGACCGCCACCCCCATCCCGCGCAGTCTGGCGCTGGCGCAATACGGCGACATGGATGTTTCGGTGCTGGATGAAAAGCCTCCGGGGCGAAAACCGATCAAAACGGCGATTGTCAACACACAGCGCATGGACGAAGTCATAGCCCACCTGCGGCGTGCGATTGATGAGGGGCGACAGTGTTACTGGGTGTGCCCTCTGGTCGACGAATCCGAAGTTTCAGACCTAACAGCGGCCGAGGAACGCTTCAAACGCCTGCGGGCCATTTTGGGTGAGGGCGTTGTGGGGCTGGTTCATGGTCAGATGCCACCTGCCGACAAAGACGCCGCGATGAGCGCATTTCAGAACGGGAAAACAAAGGTCCTTGTTGCCACGACGGTGATCGAGGTTGGCGTGAACGTACCCAACGCAACGATCATGGTCATTGAACGGGCCGAGATCTTTGGGCTCGCGCAATTGCACCAGTTGCGGGGGCGCGTTGGGCGCGGGGATGCGGAATCCACCTGTTTGCTGATGTATCAACCACCGCTCAGCGACGGAGGGCGCAAGCGGCTGGAGGTTCTGCGCGAGACAGAGGATGGCTTCCGAATCTCGGAAACTGACCTTAAGATGCGAGGCGCGGGCGATCTGATTGGTACTGCGCAATCCGGGTTGCCAAAATTCCATATCGCGGACCTGGAACGTCAGGCAGGATTGATGGCAGTCGCCCAATCCGATGCGCGGGCGTTGCTGACGACCGATCCCAAGCTGACCTCGGACAGGGGACAGGCCGCGCGTGTTCTGCTTTGGCTGATGAAACAGGATCAGGCGATCCGTTTGATTTCAGTGGGTTAGCTTTAACGTCCCCTAAAGTTCACAAATGTTCTCAAAAAGTTCTTTACCTGCGCTTGGAAATATGAGAACAAAAGGTCAACAAAGGATTAAAACTCTGACCGGAGGTGACCCTATGCTGACCCAGATCAAGACCGCTTTCAGCCGCGCGCAATCGACTATCCTGCAGGATGCCGTTGGCGTGTTGTCTTTGGTCGTGATGCTGATGGTGGCCCTTCACCTGCCGGTTGGTTTCTAAGCCTTTCTGCCTGCGATCTCGTGCCGAAAAATCCGCGCTGTCATCCCCATTTCAGTCAAGGGTGACCTGCCTGTCCCAAACCCCTTGAGGGGCCATGCCTCGGCCCCGCGCGGTACACCGGACCCCACACGAGACACGCAATACCTGCCGCCGCCCTTTCGCCCGGAAAGCGCGGCGGCTTTTTTTACAATTGGCCGGTTTTGAAGATCTCCAACAGCGCGGACAGGACTGAGTTGGCAGCAACCGAGGCCAAGATCATCCCCATGACACGGCTGATGATTGCCGCGCCTGAATGACCGATCAGCCGAATGATGGGCTCGGCCAAAAGCATCAGTACAAACGCAACCAGCAATACGGAAAGCATGACAAGCGCTGTGATACCCTGATCCGCGATGCTGTAACGGTGGTTGTCAGTTAGGATAACAATTGCCAGCATTGCGCCGGGGGATGCCAGTGAAGGCACGGCAAGCGGGAAAATCGCCGGGTTCTGCTGGTGGTACGCGTCTTCACGATCTTCTTCGGCTTGCCGTTGTTCGACCTCTTGTTTGCTTTCACCAAAGATCATCGTCAGGGCAAACAGAAACAGGATAATGCCGCCAGCGACCTGAAAAGAATTCAACCCGATATCCAGCGCTTCGATCAGCACCTGACCAAATACAAGGAAGAACAGCAATACGGCAGCACTTATCACGGCTGCTAACAGCGCTGTCCGCCGCCGGCCTGCCGCGTCCAATCCGGCCGTAACGGCGATGAAAACGGGAATTGTTCCAATCGGGTCGATAACGACCCAAAGCGTAACGAAATGCTCGAGCAAATTATTCAAACCCATCCCTCCTGAAATCTGGGCAGAGGGTAAACGGGTTTACACCAAATAGCTATAATCAGGCGCAGTTTGCCCGTTCAGCCTGCGCCATGGCCTCAGCCGTGGCATCCAGAACCAGCAGGATCGACGCGTGGCGGTTTTTATAATCCCGTGCGGGCATAAGCACCTCAAGGCCGTCAAACGGCGCATCGGGTGCAGGGCCACCAGTCTTGAGCATGGCCGCCAACTGATCGCGCGCAGCTTCGACCTGCGCCCGCGACGCGCCAATTATTGCATCTCCGACGACCGAGGCGGACGCTTGCCCCAAAGCACAGGCCTTGACGTCCTGACCAAAGGCACTGATCTGACCATCGCGAACCTTGATGTCCACAGTTACTGTCGATCCGCATAAAGGTGAGCGTTTCTTGACGGTTGCATCGGGATCTTCCAGTCGCTCAAGATGCGGAATATCCGCAGCCAGCGCCAGAATGCGCCCGGAGTACAGCTTAATCAGGTCGTTCTCGCCGCTCATGGCTTTCCCTCGTCGTGTGTTACCCATACATAGTGGCGAGCCCACCGGATGCAAAAGGTTTTTGAGATGTCTGACCCAGTCGTGTTTGATCCCTCTACTTTGAGATTTAATGAGGCGGGTCTGATCCCGGCGATTGCGCAGGATGAAACATCAGGCGAGGTTCTGATGATGGCCTGGATGAATGTGCAGGCGGTTGAAAAGACCCTTGAAACCGGGCGGGTAACATATTGGTCGCGCTCGCGGCAGGCCTTCTGGATCAAGGGCGAAACCTCGGGCCATGTACAGGAACTGGTGGATTTCCGGATCGATTGTGACAGGGACTGCCTATTGGTTCTGGTCCGTCAAACCGGTGCAGCCTGCCATACCAACCGACGAACCTGTTTTTTTACCGCCGTTCGGGATGGGATCGAAACTGAACTGATGGCGCCAATGGAATAGGGGTCAAAGCCCAACCATTCGGCGAATGTCGTCTGGCCTGGCTCCTTCGGCCCGGTATTTTGAAATCGCGCGGGCATCGTCGCGTTTGGCCAGCCGTTTGCCTGCATCATCGCGGATCAGATCATGGTGGAGATACTCGGGTGTCGGTAGGTTCAGTAAAGCCTGCAACAGAACGTGGATGCGGGTCGCTTCGAACAAGTCCCGCCCTCGAACCACCTGTGTTACACCCTGAGCGGCATCGTCAAGCACAACGGACAAGTGATACGACGTCCCCATGTCGCGGCGGGACAGAACTACATCACCTATGGTGGCAACCAACTCATCAGGCGTGAAAGTGATAATGCCGGTTTCGCCGCCCGGACGCGATCCCAGCTCAAGAAATTGGTACCTGTCCGGGTTGCGGACCGCCTGACACGCCTTGACCACGTCCAATCGCAAGGGGTCCTGAGTTGGACGAGGAAGGATCGATAAATCTTTGCCAACAAACCTTTTTCGACAGGTCCCGGGATAAACAAGCCCGTCGGGTCCAAGCATCGGCGCGCCTTCCTGCGGCGCACTGGCTGCTGCTGCTATATCTTTGCGATTACACGTGCACGGATACAAAAGCCCCTGCGCCCATAGCTGGTCCAGCGCCTTATGGTAAACGTCCATACGATCCGATTGGCGCATTACGGGTTCTGGCCATGTCAGCCCCAGCCATCTGAGGTCGCTGTATATCTGATCCTCCCATAGCTGTCGTGAGCGGGATCGATCGATATCCTCAATTCGCAGCAAGAACCGGCCGCTTTCAGATGTGGCCCTATCGCTGGCAACCAACGCAGAATACGCGTGCCCGAGATGAAGGGGGCCTGTTGGGGATGGCGCAAAGCGCGTTACAAGAGTCACGCTTTTTCTAATACATACACGTCAGAGTTAAGGTTGATCCCAGGCAGGTGGGGACCGTGTTCACGAAATAACAAACGTGCTGCCCCCATGTCGACCCAATCCGTCAGACGGCAGGTGAATTTATGGTCCGCCAACGCATGATCGTTCAGCGAAAAGCCAAGCAAACCACCCTTGGGCAGTGCGTGCATCAACAAATCCAGTGTCTCGGGCGGGGCAGCACCTTTTCCGATCACTCCTATGGCTGTGATCATCGTGTATTCCCCACGTTTCAACGGCGCGGGCTTGGCGATATCGAATCCGGTCAATGTTCGGTAAACGCCTTTGCTGGCGGCTTCCTGAAGCATGTTCTCTGTTGGGTCCATCCCATCGATGACCTCAAAGCCAACAGCGCGCAGGGCAAGCCCTGACAACCCGGTGCCGCAGCCGTAGTCCAGAATAGGTGTCTGGGGCTTCGGTGCGAAAGACCACAAAGCCGCTGCTACACGGCCCGGCGTGGCGTAACCGTGTTCACCAACTTCCTTTTCATAGGTCGCAGCCCAGTTCTGATAGTGCGCTTCAGTCGCTTCAGGCGTGCCGAGATTGTATGTGCTGTTCAAAAACGTGTCGTTCATTCCAGCATGCTAGGCCGAGACCGCATTAAGCGTCTAGTCAGCAATGTTCCAACCAGTTACTCCATTCAGCTTTGGCCCGATCGGTATAGGCCTTGTACCGGTCTTTACGACCCCGACGCCCGCCTTTCAGGCCATCCACGGGGCGAAACAGACCGAAATTCACGTTCATCGGCTGAAAGGTCTTGGCCTCGGCACCGCCCGTAATGTGATGGATCAAAGCACCCATTGCGCTGTCTTGCGGAACGGTTGGCAGGTCACGCCCCAAAATCTGAGCGGCGGCAAGCCGACCAGCCAGCAACCCCATCGCGGCGCTTTCTACATAGCCTTCGACGCCGGTGATCTGTCCGGCAAACCGGATGTTGGGTTTGGATTTCAACCGCATTTGCGAATCCAAAAGCGTGGGAGAGTTGATGAATGTGTTTCGGTGGATGCCGCCCAACCGGGCGAAGCTGGCATTTTCCAAACCCGGGATCATACGGAACACGTCGGTCTGGGCGCCATACTTCATCTTGGTCTGGAAACCCACGATGTTGAACAAGGTGCCCAGTGCATTATCACGGCGCAGCTGCACCACTGCATGCGGTTTCACATCGGGCTCATGCGGGTTGGTCAGCCCGACCGGTTTCATCGGACCATGGCGCAGCGTTTCGCGACCGCGTTCGGCCATAACCTCGATGGGTAGACAGCCGTCAAAGTAACCTGCTGTCTCTCCTTCGTGAAATTCGGTTTTATCTGCTGCCAGAAGCGCATCTATGAAGGCTTCGTACTGATCCCGGTCCATCGGACAGTTCAGATAGGCTGTCCGCTCTTCTTCAGTCTCGCCCTTGTCGTAGCGTGATTGCATCCACGCTTTGCTCATGTCGATGCTCTCGGCATAGACGATCGGTGCGATGGCGTCGAAAAAGGCAAGTGCGTCAGACCCTGTCTCGGCCTGGATGGCCTGACCCAGCGCGGGCGACGTCAGGGGACCGGTCGCAAAGATCCACTGACCTTCGTCGGGCAGGGTCGTCACTTCTTCGTCGGTTACCGTCACGCGTGGATGGGCGCGAAGTTTTGCAGTCACACTTTCTGCAAACGGGTCACGATCCACAGCCAGAGCGCCACCGGCTGGCAAGCGGTGTTCATCGGCTGTAGTCATGATCAACCCATTGGCAGCACGCATTTCCCAATGCAGCAGGCCCACGGCATTCTGCTCATCATCATCCGAACGGAACGAGTTCGAGCACACCATTTCCGCCAGGTTGCCGGTCTGGTGTGCAAAGGTGCCGATGGTCGGACGCATTTCGTGAATCACAACATCCACGCCCATTTCAGCAGATTGCCAGGCCGCTTCTGACCCGGCCATGCCGCCGCCTACAATATGCAAAGCTTGTGTCATGCGATGCCACATAGGGCAGACCACAATCGGGCGCAACTGAGGCAAAGCAGTTTGGCGAATTTTATGAAAGGGGTCTTGGGGTCGCCGCTGCGGGATTGTCAGCGCTGGTGAGAGAGACCAGCTGGAGGGACCTTCCGCCCACGGCGACCCAAAAGTGTCCTGAGGCCTTGGCCTCGACCCAGCTTTGCCACAGTGTCGCCCTTTTGAAAAGTGCAAAATTCAAAACAGTGGCGAAAAATGTGCAAAACAATTGCATTATTGGGACCAATTTGGGGGGCGTTTTTCGATAAAGGCTGAAATGCCTTCTTCTGTATCCCGGTACAGCATGTTTTGCGCCATTACGTCGCCGGTATAGGCATAGGCCTGATCCAGCGGCATCAGAAGCTGTTGATAAAACGCCTCTTTACCGATTTTGACAGCGGCTCCTAGCTTGGAGGCAACCTGTTCTGCAAGCGCATTGGCTTCGTGTTTAAGATGCGTCATGGGGACAACGCGGTTGACCAAACCCAAATCGGCAGCACGTTCAGCTGATATGAACTCTCCTGTTGTCAGCATTTCAAATGCCTGCTTTTTGGGGATATTGCGGCTGAGGGCCACCATTGGGGTGGAGCAGAATAAGCCGATATTAACGCCGTTCACTCCAAACCGCGTGTCTTCGGCGGCGACGGCCATGTCACAGGTGGCCACCAACTGACACCCGGCGGCGGTTGCAATGCCGTGGACCTGTGCGATGACGGGCTGGGGCAGGGACTGGATTGACATCATCACCTTCGCGCAGCGAGAAAACAGGTCATTGAAATAAGCTTTGCCGCCATCTTCGGACTGGCGTCCGGCCGTCATCTGTTTCAGATCGTGGCCAGCGCAAAATGCCTTGCCCTGACCCGCCAGGATCACTGCCCGGATCGACGTGTCTTTACGCAACGTGTCCAGTTCAGCCTGAAGCGCCGACAGCATCTCGTCACTCAGCGCGTTCAGCCGCTCTGGGGCGTTCATTGTAAGCCGCGCAACAGCGCCGGTGTCGTTACGTTCCAGAATTGCCATCTTGCCCTCCGATCCCATGTTGGGCCAACTCTAGGTCGGTATGAGCAGGAGGGAAAGCATGGCGTTGGCAATGAACCGGGACGAACTGTCACAATACCTTAAGCAGGTTTTCCCGCAGGTGCACAAAGACTTTGTCGTCGAGGACCTGACCGAAGATACAATCACTATGCGCCTTGTTGTGCAGGATCAGCATTTGCGGCCGGGGGGCACGGTTTCGGGGCCATCCATGTTTGGGTTGGCCGATGTTTGTGTATACGCAATGGTTCTGGCGCGAAAAGGGCGTCAATCCCTGGCGGTCACAACGAACAGTTCCCTGGATTTTTTGCGCAAACCAGAAGGCAACACGGACATGATCGCCAAATGTCGCCTGCTGAAACTGGGCCGGACTTTGGCCGTCGGTGACGTGCTTATGTATTCCGATGGCGCAGAAGACCCAGTTGCCAGAGCGACGATGACCTATTCCCTGCCACCAGCAGGGTCTGCAGCCGCGAAATTCGGATAAAAAAAGACCGGGGACAAGCCCCGGCCCAGGAAGAGGTCCCAATAATGGGACTGGGGATCAGTTAAATCTGCCAAAAATGGCGCTTTACTTCGCGGCGCGCATCATGACGGGTCAGACCGACGTCTTTCAGCAAGCGGTCATCCAGATAACTAAGATTGACGCGGCTGCGGCGACGACGCTCCCATTGAGTGACCGCTGCCGCAAACCGCACGGCCAGTGCAGCGGCCAGAGGCAGCCGGGGGCTGTCGGTCAGCAGCAGAAGGGCGGGGGTGTGCATTGTGCGTGTCATCTCGGAATTCCTTTCAAATTGTATTGACACAAATTAGCTGTACTTGGTACACATGACTGATACATTCGAAATTGTGTCAAAAGCAAAGGAAGAATTGTAATGGATACAATTTGGCCAGAGGCGCTGTCAAAATCTAAAGGACCGAAATACACTCTGGTTGCTGACACAATTCGAAAAGCCATAGATAACAAATCTTTGGAAGTCGGTGTCAAACTCCCTCCGGTGCGCGAACTGGCGTATCGTCTGCAAATAACACCTGGTACAGTCGCGCGCGCCTATACAATCCTGACAGATGAGGGGTTGTTACAAGCCGAAGTCGGACGTGGTACATTTGTTGCGCCGCCGAAATCGCCCATTCTTGACGACGTTTGGGCGCGGCAACTGCATCTTCGCGACGACAAGTACAATGCCAATGTAAGCCTGTTCAGCCCAAGGTTGGCGGATATGGGGCAGGTGTCCCTGATCCGTGAATGTCTGAAAAAAGTGTCGCAAGCCGATCCGGGTTTGTTTCTGAATTACCCGACGCGCGATGCGTACCAGCCCGTGCGACAGGCGGTTGTGGACTGGTTGTCAGATCTTCCGCTGGGTGCACTGACCCATGATGATATTGTGTTGACACATGGTGGCCAGAACGGGCTTTGCGTTGTGTTTCAGACGATCCTGCGTGGGCCCAAACCTGTCGTACTGGTCGAGGACCTGTCTTATGCCGGGTTCCGTCGCGCAGGCGAACTGATGCGCGCGGAAGTGGTCGGTGTGAAGATGGACAAATGGGGTGTCGATCCCGCAGCGTTGGAGCATGTTCTGCGCCAGACCACAGCGCAGGCCGTCTGTGTGTCGCCAGAAGTTCAGAACCCAACGGGCGCGCACACACCGTTGGAGCGGAGGAAAGAGATCGTTGAGATTGCCCGTCGCTTTGATTTGCAGATCATTGAAGATGACTGCTATCGCATGGGCGATGCCCGAGAGCCCAGCTTTCGGGCGCTGGCGCCTGAACGGGGATGGCACGTGTCATCAATCTCGAAGATTCTGACACCGGCATTGCGTGTGGGTTTTGCTATCGCCCCCAGAGAAAGAAGTGTCGATTTGCGCCGGTCCGCTGAATACGGATATTTCGGATTGGCCCAACCCTTGGCGGAATTAACCCGTCATTTGTTGTCCGATCCGCGCACGCGCCAGATCGCCAAGGATGTGCGCACACGGATGGGGGATTATCTACGCGTCGCCGTCAATACCCTGGGTGGGTTTGATTTGAACTGGGGCCCGGACGTTCCCTTTGTCTGGCTGAGCCTTCCGTCTGGCTGGCGGTCGGCTGCATTCAGTCGCGCAGCCGAGAGGGAAGGGATACAGCTCCGATCCGCCGACGAATTCGCGCTGCGCGATGGGCGCGCGCCGAACGCGGTACGTATTGCCATGAATGGCCATGTGTCGCTGGAACGGTTCGAGGACGCGATGCAGCGCCTGCGGGTTCTATTGGACAATCCGCCTGAACAAATCAGCGTTTGAAGATGGGGTAAAATAATACCTATTTTTTAAGTTCTTGTTTTTACATACATAAATAAGACAAGTGTTGCTTGACCTGCGTGCAGGCACCTCATAAAACCCGTCCATCGAATTCGGGCCGCTCCGCTGGGGCGGTCTTTCACATCAAACAGGACTATCCTGCCATGAAAACCTTTTCTGCAACACCTGCAGACATCGACAAGAAGTGGATCCTGATCGACGCCGAAGGCGTTGTTCTGGGCCGTCTTGCTTCGATCGTCGCCATGCGCCTGCGTGGCAAGCACAAAGCGTCGTTCACCCCGAACATGGACATGGGCGACAACGTCATCGTGATCAACGCTGACAAAATCCAGATGACCGGCAAGAAGCGCGAAGAAAACTTCTACTGGCACACTGGCCACCCGGGCGGCATCAAGTCGCGCACCAAACAGCAGATTTTGGAAGGTGCGCACCCCGAGCGCGTGGTCTTCCAGGCCGTCAAGCGCATGCTGCCAGGCAACCGCCTGTCGCGCCAGCAGATGACCAACCTGCGTATCTATGCCGGTGCCGAGCACCCGCACGAGGCCCAGGCCCCCGAAGTTCTGGACGTCAAGTCCATGAACAAGAAAAACACCCGGAGCTAATGACCGATGGTTGATCAGATCAATACTCTCGAAGAGCTGAGCGCCGTCGCAGGCGTTGAAACCGTGGCCGAAGAAGTCATCGTGCGTGAACCCGTACGTGACGAGCTGGGCCGCTCCTATGCCACTGGCAAGCGTAAAGACGCTGTTGCCCGCGTTTGGATCAAGCCGGGTTCCGGCAAGGTCACCGTGAACGGCAAAGATCAGGACGTCTATTTTGCACGCCCCGTTCTGCAGCTGATTCTGCGCCAGCCGTTCCAGGTTGCCGGCGTAGAAGGTGAATTCGACGTTGTTGCAACCGTCAAAGGCGGTGGCCTGACCGGTCAGGCCGGTGCGGTCAAGCACGGCATCTCGAAAGCGCTGCAACTCTATGATCCGAACCTGCGTGGTGCCCTGAAAGCCGCTGGCTTCCTGACCCGCGACAGCCGCGTTGTGGAACGTAAGAAATTCGGTAAGCGCAAAGCCCGCCGTTCGTTCCAGTTCTCGAAGCGTTAATTCGCCGGGAATACCCAAAAGAAAGGGCTCGCACTTGCGAGCCCTTTTGCTTTGCGCGGGTCAGGGATTCATTCTTCGTAAACGAGTTTCCACGCACCGTTTTCAACAACGTTGACGAACACAGTATCCGCGCCCTGATGGTCTTCAGGACCATAGGTGATGTGGTTGCCGACCAGATCGTCCTGATAATCCAGAGTTTCCATCGCTGCGATGAAACTGTCCTGCGTCAGATCAGGGCCTGCGGCCTCCAACGCCTTAACCATCATTTCAGCCGCCGAATAACCCAGCATGGCAAATCCGACCGGATCTTCGCCTGTGGCTGCCTTGTATTCCTCGATAAATGCGGCCGGGGCAGGTTGATCCGCACGCGCCCAAAGATCCTTCCACGAAGCTGCCGCGTAGAATCCATCAGTCACGCCACCGGGCACCTGCGCCACGACCGTTAGGAAACTGGCCGAGGTGCCGAGAAATTTCATATCAGTCAGGCCCATTTTCTTTGCGGTGCCCACGACGGTGATTGCCTGCCGCACCCCAAGCGCCATGGTGACGATATCGCAACCCTCTTCCTTGAGCTTGCTCAGCGATCCGACAAAGTCCGTCTCATCCGGTTTATGGGTGGTTTCTGATCCAAAAGTGATCCCGGCCTCTTCGGCTCCGGCCTTGCTGCCTTCTAGAATTTCCTCACCAAAATCTGTCGGCAGGTACATGGTGCAGACCGTCTTTGAGCCAAACTCGCCTGCCAGATAGTTCACGCCAACGCGCGCCTGATCGAAATAGGTCGAGAAGGAG
Source organism: Ruegeria sp. O4 (assembly GCF_056535125.1). Lineage (NCBI taxonomy): Bacteria > Pseudomonadati > Pseudomonadota > Alphaproteobacteria > Rhodobacterales > Roseobacteraceae > Ruegeria > Ruegeria sp. O4. Next base: position 295,246 of record NZ_JBQERO010000001.1, read on the forward strand.
GTGAACTTGTTCCGCATGGGTTCCTGCAACATCTGACGCGCAGCTGTAAGAGGCGCTACGTTGGGAATGCCTTTGGGATCCAACAGCTTGAACCCTGCCATGTTCATCGGCGTGCCAAGCGATTGCAGCATGGCGAATACTTTGTCGCGATTCAGCAGTTTGTTATAGCCCTGCATGGCTCGCGGCATCTGATAGCCGTTGTCTTCGACCACGTAACGAATTTTGCGCCCGTGCACGCCGCCAGCCGCATTCACCCGATCAAAGACAACATTTGCACCTTTGGTTGCCGGAACACCCACTGCGGCGAAAATCCCGCTCAGGTCGTTAACCGAACCAATGACAATCTCATCATCGGTCACGCCCTGTGTTTGCGCCCAACCAAGTGTTGCCGATGCTGTCAGCAGTGATGCAGCCGCCAGCCTGTTGAGTAATTTCTTCATCTCTTTCCTCCCGTTAATCTTTTGGTCAAGTGTACATATCTTCGATCAGATGCCCGTGTTTCTTTTCAACCAATCCGCGTTTCAGCTTCATCGTGGCTGTAAGCTCGTCGTCTTCAGCGGTCAGCAGGACGTCAATCAGACGGAAATCCTTGATCTGCTCGACCCGCGCAAATTCTGCATTAACAGCGGCAATTTCCGAACTGATCAACTGCCTGATTTCCGGTGCTGCGCATAGCGAGGCAAAATTCGAGAAGGGGATTTTATGGCCCTGCGCGTATTTTTCGACATTTTCCTGATCAATCATGATCAGTGCCGTCAGAAATTTACGCCTGTCCCCGATGATGATTGCGTCCGCGACATAATGACTGAACTTAAGGCGGCTTTCGATCTCGGCTGGGGTGATGTTCTTACCACCTGCGGTGATGATAATGTCCTTCAGGCGGCCCGTGATGGTGACATAGCCATCCTTATCTAATGTCCCCATATCTCCGGTACGCAGCCAGCCGTCGGCGGTAAAGGTTTCTGCCGTTTTCGCGTTGTTGCGCCAGTATCCCTGAAAAATGTTCAGGCCCTTCAGTTGGATTTCGCCATCGCCCGAGATACGGATGTCGCACCCTTCGACGGCTTTGCCTATGGTTCCGATCTTATTACTGTCTGTGGTGTTGAGTGTGGCAAGGCCCGAAGTTTCGGTCATCCCGAACCCTTCCACCAACGGCACGCCGATGGACCAGTACCATTTCAGCAGATCAGTCGAGATTGGGGCGGCACCTGTTCCGCCTCGTCGCAGTTTGTCCAGACCCAGCATCCGGCGCAGGTTTTTCAAAACCAGCTGATCCCAGAACCAGAATCTGGTGGCGACGCCGGATGGAACTGGTTGGCCTGCGCTCAGATATCCGGCACGGCGCGCACCAGCTTTCAATGCCAAACCGAATGCCAGCCGCCCCAAAGGCGTGGCTTCCTGTGTTAGGATCTGGACATGTGAGTAGATCTTTTCCCAAACCCTTGGCACCGCTGTGAAGGTTGTCGGCGAAACCTCCTGAAGGTTTGCAAAAACAGTTTCAGGGCTTTCGGCAAAATTGACAGTGCAGCGGGCCGCCAATGGAAAATAGACCGAGACATTACGTTCCAGAATGTGACACAGAGGCAGGAAACACAGCTGTTCATCGCTGGGCAGCGCTGGCAGCGCCCGTGCCGCGGATTCGATGGCCGCCAGAATATTTTCATGGCTAAGCATTGCGCCTTTCGGCTGACCCGTTGTTCCCGACGTATAGACCAGCAAGGCAGTGTCCTGCGGTTTGGCCAATGCAATTTCCGCTTCGAAGCGCCCGGGCTCGGCCAACTCGGCCTTGTGGCCCAAGGCGAACAGCTCGTCGATCATCATGCAGCGCGGATGGTTCAGGTCATGCAATCCTTCGTCCTCAAGGATGATTACCTTGATCAGATCGGGAACCTCGGTCTCAATTCCCAGAAACTTGTCCAGATGTTCTTCATCCTCGACAATCAGAAACCGGCTGCCGCTGTCGTTGATCAGATACTGCAACTGACTGGCGGAATCCGTGGTGTAGACGCCGGAAGCGATACCGCCAACGCCCTGAATACCCATGTCGAGCCAGGCCCATTCCTTGCGATCTTCGGACAGGATTGAAACCACATCGCCGCGTTCCAGTCCCAGCTTGCGCAAGGCCAGCCCGATCCATTTGGCATGCTGCCAGTAATCGGCCCAGGAATAGGATTTCCAGATACCCAGGTCCTTTTCGCGATGCGCCGTTCGGCTGCCCAGTTCGGCACATCGGCTTTGGAACAACTCGGCAATGGTGATGCAGCCATCAACTCGTACCGGGCGCTGTCCTGCTGTTGCGTTGAACTGAACGCCGTTTATCACGACCTGAGGGGGGAGGGGCGTGGCGTCCATCCGTTTTACCTCCACGTCTTTTTCCGCTTCCAGCGGCGGCTTTCGCGCGCGCCTTCTTCTTGTTTTCCAAGATAGAAGCTTTGAATATCCTCGGATCGCAAAAGCGCATCCGCGGCCCCGTCCATGACGATGCGACCCACCTCCATGACATAGCCGTGATGCGCCAGTTCCAGCGCCGCATTGGCATTCTGTTCAACCAGCAACATCGTCATATTCTGTTCTTCGTTCAGACGTTTGAGAATGCCAAAGATCTCTTGCACCAGCAGAGGGGACAGGCCCAATGACGGCTCATCCAGCAACATGATACGAGGTCTGGCCATCAATCCGCGCCCTATGGCCAGCATCTGTTGCTGCCCACCCGAAAGGGTTCCGGCCTCTTGCGACCGACGGCTTTTCAGAACCGGAAAATAACGAAAGACCAGCTCACGATCCTGTTCGATCTGGTCTTTGTCTTTGCGGGTGTAGGCGCCGAGGCTCAGGTTATCATCAACCGTCAGAAGTGGAAAAACTTCGCGCCCTTCCGGGATGTGAACCACCCCGCGCTGGACAACCTTGTGCGGTTCCCAGCCCTGAATGTCACCGCCGTCAAAGGTGATCGTTCCCTTTTCCGGGTCCATCACGCCAGAGATGGTTTTCATCAAGGTGGTCTTGCCCGCGCCGTTTGCGCCAAGGATCGACACGATTTTTCCTTCGTGAACATCCAGCGAAACGCCCCGAATGGCCATGATTGGGCCATAGAAACTTTCGATATTGCGGACTTGCAAGATCGGAGCGTTCATGAGGCTTTCCCCAGATAGGCCTCGATCACGGCCGGGTGCGATTGCACGTCTGCCGGTGGCCCGAGGGCCAGCTTTGCCCCATCTGCCATGGCCAGGACCCGGTCGGACACGCCCGATACCAATCCCATGTCGTGTTCGACCATCAGCACGGTAATGCCCATTTGCCGCCGGATATCGTCGATCCACCAACGCATATCGGTCGTCTCTTCCACTGACAGTCCCGAGGCCGGTTCATCCAGCAGCAGCAACTTGGGATCGGTCGCCAGGGCACGTGCAACTTCGACCACTTTGCGCACGCCGTAAGGCAGCCCGGAAATCAACTTGTCGCGATAGGCCTGCAGGTCGAGGAAATCGATGATCTGTTCAACTTTTTCCCGGTTCTCCAGCTCTTGCCGTCGGACTGAAGGGGTGAACAAAAGTTCCGAAATCAGGTTCGTCTTGCGGTGCCGATGCCGTCCAACCAAAAGGTTTTGCAGGACAGTTGCGTGTTCGAAGAGCTCAATGTTCTGGAAGGTCCGCGCCACACCAAAGGCCGCCACGCCTGACGGTTTGACCCGAAGCAGATCGTGACCATCAAACCGGATCGACCCTGAAAACGGTTCGTAAAAGCGCGAGATCAGATTGAAGACCGTCGATTTGCCCGCGCCATTCGGCCCGACTATGGCAAAGACTTCGCCCTGCTGAACTTCGAAGGACAAATTGTCCACGGCCGTCAGGCCACCAAATTTCAGGGTAACGTTTTCAAATTCAAGCAAGCTCATCTCAGACGCTCCGTCTTGAGATAGGATTTCTGCCGTTTGAACATGTCCTTGCGATAGAAGGGAAACAGTTCGAACCAGGTGCGGATTTTCAGCCAGCGGCCATAGATGCCCATGGGTTCGAAAAGGATGAAGCCGATCAGGATCATGCCAAAGATGCCGAACTCCAGCCCTGGAATGGCAACGGTGTTTCCACCGATAATCGCGCCGACATATTCCTTTGAAATCGATAGAAACTGCGGTAAGAACCCGATGACGATTGCACCCAGAAACGCGCCATGGATCGAGCCCAGCCCGCCAATAACAATCATCATCAGCAATTGGATCGAGATCAGGACGCTGAAGGTTTCATTGTTAAACGCACCAGCAAACAGACCCATCAACGCGCCGGCCCAACCTGTAACCGCACAGGACAGGGCGAATGAAATCATCTTTGTTCGCGCGATATCTATACCCATCGCCTGCGCCGAAACCTCGGAGTCGCGCACGGCGATGAAGCTGCGACCCAATGGGGCCCGCAGCAGGTTTATATATCCCAACGTGACCAGAACGGTGACGAACAGAACCAGCCAGTAAAAAAGATCAGGCGTCCCCCAGCGGTCAACCGTAAGGCCAAAGATCTCGACCCCGCCGATATATTTACCCGCGACACCACCAGTGATCGGCTCGGACAATACGATGATGTCATCCATCAGGATGGAAAGCGCCATGGTAAAGATCGCCAGGTAGATACCGTGAAGCCGCAGCGCAGGGACTGCGACGGTCACACCCGCGATCCCGGTCAGAATTCCGGCCAGCGGAAACGCGACTAGAAAAGGAACGCCTGCCTCAATCAGGGCCACGTTGGCGTAACAGCCAAAGGCCAGAAAGGCCGCATGGCCCAGGCTGACTTGCCCTGTATGTCCGGTCAGGATCATCAGACCCAGACCGGCGATGGCCCAGATCAGAACGTTTGTCAGTTCACCCAGATAGAAATCGTCCAGTGCGAAAGGCGCGGCCGCGACGACAAACAGTAGAAGCAGATAAAGGCGCAGCTGGAACCCGTCTTTCCAGGGGCGGATATCCTGCATGTAGTCGGTTTTGAAAACGATCCGCATGGCTCAGACCTTCTTGACCCGGACCTGACTGAACAGCCCGTTTGGTCGGAAGATCAGGACGGCAAGCAGCAAAGCGTATGGCGCGACCTGGCTGTAACCTGCCGCAATGTACCGGCTGGCGAAGGGTTCGATAATGCCGACAATCAGCCCTCCGGCCAATGCACCCGGCAAACTGCCGAATCCGCCGATAACGGCGGCGGCAAACGCCTTGATGCCCAGCAGTCCGGTTGTCGGATCCACAGCGCCTTTTGCAGCAAAGAGAATTCCGGCAATTCCTGCAACGCCTCCGGCCAAAGCCCAGACCCATCCCTGAACACGCCTGACGGGAATGCCCATGTAATAAGCTGCCAGCTGGTTTTGCGAGGCGCCCTGCATCGCCAGACCCAGCTTGGTGCGGCTGAAGAAAACATAGAGTGCCCATGTCAGCAGCACCGTAACAACGATTATCGCGACATCCTCCATCCCCAGTACAAGACCGCCCATGCGCACTTCTTTGCCCGCAAGCGGGTTTTGCAGCGTTTGCGGCTCGTGCCCCCAGATCAGACCGGCAATGAAACGGATCACAAAGCCCAAAGCAATGGTCAGTATGACAACGGCGGTCTGGCTTTCACCGAACAAGCGGCGAATGATCAGGCGATCCAGAAGAAAACCAAGCGCGCCCATGATTCCCAATGATACCGGCAGAGCGAGCCAGAACGGCAACCCCATGTGTTCGGTATTTGTCAGGCCGATGGTCACAAATGCGCCCAGCATCATGATATCGCCCTGCGCAAAGTTCACCGCTTCGGTAGCCTTGTAGATCAGTACAAAGCCAAGCGCGATCAGGCCGTAGACACACCCGTTCGCCAGCCCGCTAATCAGCAGCTGCGCGTTATCCACACTGTCCTCCCTCCACCGGTTTTCCAGCGTCTTCGTCCGCCCGCGTGTATCCTCCGGTAACGCAGGTGAGTTCTACTATGGGGTGATAATCACCTTTCCGTCACTCTTTTTCAGCGCATCGGCAAGATTCGACACAAGATTTTCGAGTGTAAGATGTTCGGAAACATCCGTTTTCCAGCGACCATCGGCAAAGCGGGCCTGAACTTCGGCCACAACCCGCATCTGGTCAGCGGGCGGTGTCGACATCATCCATTGCGTCAGCCAGAAACCTTCGATCCGTTTGCCCATGAAAATCAGCTGGCCGGTCTGGGAAAGCGTTGGCGCTTCGGTCGAAAGTTTGCCGTAGCTGACCCAGCGCGCCCGGTTGGGCATGGCGCAGAACAGTTTCTCGGACAGTTGATCCGTCACCGCATCAAGGAAGACCCGAGGCTTCAGCGTGGCGCTTATCGCGGCAAACTTCTCGACGATTTCAGGATCGGACGTCACAAGCACTTCGGCTGCTCCAAGACTTTTCAGCGTATCGACTGTCTCGGCCCGGCGCACCAGCGCGATGGGTTTCAACCCCAGATCACGCCCGAGGCTGCACATCAGTTTTCCCAATTGGCTGGACGCAGCGGATATCACAAATGCATCGCCGTCTTCCCTTGCCATGTCCACCATCGCCATCGCGGTGAGAGGGTTGACGATTTGCGCGGCGCCGTCATCATCTGAAATATCCGGACGCAAGGGAATACACATTTGCATCTGCGTCACGATGTATTCCGCCCAGGCGCCGGAACCTGCGGCCACGAAAGCGACGCGCTGTCCCTTCAGCGCCTCGGCACCTTTTCCGGTTGCAACGACGTCGCCACAGCCTTCGAAGCCGGCCGCGGCACCTTTGACGCGCGGCTGGCCGTATTCACCCTTAATGAAGTGGAGGTCGGACGGATTGACCGACGACGCGCGCAGGCGGATCAAAACCTGACCGGGGCCGGGATTGGGAACGGGCAGTTCCGCGGGTTCAAGCCAATCAGCCGCATTCTCGATGACTGGTCCGGTCGAAGTGGCCGAGTACCCGCCGTGTTTCAGGATGGCAGCTTTCATTGTTTGGGGCAGGTCAGTCATGGGATCGTCCTCAAGATGGCTTGTTCAATGTGCACACCCCCTTAAACAGGAGATTGCCAACGGGCGACCTCGGGGTGAGGATGTGTTGTCGGGGCAGCCAATCAAAAGCCGAACACTGGGTCAATTCAGAGAAACGATAACGTAAGGGCACGACTGGAAAATTGGCGTGCGGGGTAGGGGCCGGAAACTGGCAACCGGCCCCTTCTTTGTTACTGCTGCGTCAACAGCGCGGTCAGTTCCTGAATCTTCAAGGCGATGGTTTCAGGCGACTCTTTAATGTCATTTACAATCTTGATCGCCTGTTCTTTCAGATCCGTGGCCAATGTGCTGTCCTGAATCGAGCTCATGATACCTTCATAGTCGAAATTGGTGGGGTCCAGCTTGCCTTCCTGAATCCAGGAGCTCAGCAATTCCTGTCCCTGACCCGCCAGCGCCGCCACCTGATCACCGGCTTGCTGTGCTGCCTCGGATGCTTGTTCCGCAACAGACGAAGCTGCCTCACTGGCTTGGTCGGCAACCGACGATGCGGCTTCCTGCGCCTGTTCGGTCAAGGATGAAGCTGCCTCGCTGGCCTGTTCTGTTGCACCTTCCAGCGCATCAGACGCAGCTTCCTGAGCGGTTGACGCGGCATCAGCCACTGCATCGCCCGCCTCCTGCGCTGCGGATTGCACTTGTTCAGCCGGAGTTTGTTCGGACTGGTTGAGATAGTAGTAACCACCAACACCGACAGCGGCGATGATGATCAGGATAAGAATACGCGACATGTGTGTCTCCTTTGGAAAATGTGTCGCCGGGATGCGTTAAATGTAGCGGAGATACAAAGGGGAATTCCTGTGAATTCTCAGCAGAATACAGGTTTGGGCCGTGCTACGCTGATTGCACCAGATTTCACGGCAAGAACACGCCGGGTGACCCAGGCCACTATAGTTTCTGACAGCGGACCACTTGCAATTTTGTCGAGAACCCAAATCAGACCGGAAGACGTTTTCTGACAGCCTTCGATATTGGGAATGTGGCGGAGAGACAGGGATTCGAACCCTGGGTGGGCTTGCACCCACAACGGTTTTCGAGACCGCCCCGTTCGACCACTCCGGCACCTCTCCGCGGGGGTCTGTGAGGGGGGGATTTAGTCAGGAACGAACGGGGGCGCAAGCAGAAAATTCCGGAAATCGTGATTGCCGGGATTTTCCGTTGCCTGCCGGCGCAAAACACCTACTCTGAAAGGTATGACACAGTTTGCACACCGCATCGCCTTTTGGTTTCTCGCCCCGTTTCTGGCGCTTGTTCTGGTTCCTCTGGAGCTTTCTGCGGCGAACCGGGATCGGATTGAGGCTTTTTTGACGACGACCGGTTTTGACGTAGCTCTTGAAAGCATCGCCCTGAGCTCACGGTCCGCGCCGCAGATGTTGGGTGTTGACCCAGAGGGTTTCGGCTCGGACTGGACCCGTTTGACGGACGAGGTTTTTGAAGTCGGTGCAATGCACGACACCGCAGTTTCCATTCTGGAACAGACCCTAAGTGACGAGGCCCTGGCACACGCTGTCGAGTTTTACGCGTCTGACCTTGGTCAACGTCTGGTCGTGGCCGAAAATGCCTCACACATGCAAGAAGACGATGACGTCAAGCAATTGGCAGGCCAAAGGATCATTTCTGATCTGATCAAGAACGGGTCGAAACGGGTCGAAAGTTTTAAACGCATGAACACGGCGATCGATTCCACAGGTACGGCGTTGCGTGCCTTGCAGGAAATTCAGGTGCGCTTCCTGCTGGCGGCCAGCGCATCGGGAGTCATCGAGTTACAGCTGGACGGGGATGAACTGCGTGAATTGATGAAGCAAAATGAACCGGCAATGCGTCAGTCACTGCAACTGTCCAATCTGGCGGGCGCTGCTTACACCTATCAGGATTTTTCCGACGCCGATGTGGATACGTATGTTGACGCGCTGGAACAGCCGCTGATGCAGGAAGTCTACGAGCTATTGAACGCCATCCAATATGAGATCATGGCCATGAGGTTCGAGGTTCTGGCCGCGCGGATGGCCGAATTGCACCCGGCACAGGACATTTGATGCAGCGCGCTATTCTGGCATTTGTTGTCACCGTGAGTTGGGCACTGCCGCTGTATGCTGATGGAAAAGTCGATCGACTGGCACAAGCCATGCGTCTGACACAGGTGATGGAAATCCTTGTTCACGAGGGGCAGGGCCATCGCGAGACTCTTGACGATACTTTTTTGGATAACAAGGGTGGCGCTTTTTTCGAGTCACAGGTCAATCGTATCTACGATCCCCTTTGGATGCGGGAAAATCTGACGGACGCCTTCAAAGAAGGTATGTCCGATGTTCAGCTTGATCAGGCCATCTTGTTTTTTGAAAGCGATCTTGGCCAGACCATAGTAACACTGGAAAACTCGGCCCGGCGCGCCATTTCAGAACAGGCAATCGAAGACATGGCCCGAGAAGCCTACAAATCCGCAGAACGCAGCACCGCTCAGTTTGCTTTGGTCAAGGAATATATCGAGGCAAATGACCTGATCGAAAAGAATGTTCAGGGGGCATTGACGTCTGACTACAGCTTCTTTCAGGGACTTGATGTTGATGCCCGGACCGATGATCAGGAACTTCTGGCCGAGCTTTTGTTGCAGAAAGATAGCCGGGCCGAGGACACTGAGGAGTGGCTTTTCTCGTTTCTTCTTATGGCCTACCGCCCGTTGGACGAGGCGCAGATGCGCGAAAATATCGCGTTTTCCAGAACCGAGACGGGACAGGCCCTGAATGACGCCGTGTTTGACGGCTTTGATCGCATGTTCAATGATATTTCCTATCGCCTGGGGCAGGCGGTTGCACAGGCGCTGAGGGCGTCCGATCTTTGACGCCGCTTTGGTGTTGACTTTTACCTGTAATCTATGGATAAGCGCGCATCCCGGCCGGTTTTCCGCGCCGGGTATCGTTATTATTTGGCCCTCATGACGTTGTCAGGGGCCATTCACACAGCCCGAAAAGGGCGCGCTGTTCGAGGTGGCTTTCAAGTTTATTGGGGCCAAAACACCCAACCGGGGACCACAGAACGCGGGTTAGAAAAGGAAAGACGCATGTTTGCGGTCCTCAAGACTGGCGGCAAGCAGTACAAGGTTCAGGCGGGCGATATCCTCCGCGTTGAAAAACTGGCTGCCGACGCAGGTGAAAAAGTTCAATTCAACGATGTTCTGATGCTGGGCGGTGACGCTCCGGTTGTTGGCGCACCTTTCGTTGCAGGCGCAGGCGTTCAGGCCGAAGTGATCGAACAGATCAAAGGTGACAAGGTCATCAAGTTCGTCAAACGCCGTCGTAAGCACAGCTCGAAGCGTACCGTTGGCCACCGTCAGAAACTGACACTGGTCAAAATCACCGACATTCTGGCGTCGGGCGCCGACAAATCGGGCATCAAAGCTGCAACCGGTTCCGCTCCGGCTGGCGAAGCGGCACCCGCTGCAAAGCCTGCCAAGAAAGCCGAAGCCAAGGCTGAAGCACCCGCTGCTGCCGCTGCTGACGATCTGACCCAACTGAACGGTGTCGGCCCTGCCGCCGCCAAGAAGCTGGTTGAGGCCGGTATCGAGAGCTTTGCCGCTCTGGCCGCCTTGTCGGATGAGCAGATTGCTGCTATCGAAACGGTCAAAGTGAAACCCGAATGGGTTGAGCAAGCCAAAGAATTGGCTAAAGGCTAAGGAGAGAGAGAATGGCACATAAAAAAGCTGGCGGTTCCTCCCGTAACGGTCGCGACTCAGCTGGTCGTCGCCTTGGCGTAAAACTGTATGGTGGCCAGGCCGCTATCGCAGGCAACATCATCGTGCGTCAGCGCGGCACCAAGTTCTGGCCGGGTGAAGGCGTAGGCATTGGCAAAGATCACACCATCTTTGCAACTGTCGATGGCGCCGTGAAGTTCCACAAGGGACTTAAAAACCGCACCTTTATTTCGGTCCTGCCAGTGGCGGAGGCCGCAGAGTAAGCCGAGACCCAGAAGGTTTAAGAAAAATTCATGGGGGACCGGCACAAAGTGCCGGTCCCCTTTCTCGTTTTAACGCAGTCGTGACCGAAAGAACCGATGACAGTCGCAACCACCAGTTTCCTGATCTTTGCCGCCTCTCAGGTCGGTACGCCGGGGCCGGCCAACATGGTCCTGCTGGGAACGGGTGCGCGCTATGGGTTTCGTGCCGCATTACCTTTTGTGGCCGGTGTCGTGCTTGGTAAGCAGCTGATTATCTGGCCCGTGGGCTTTGGTTTGCTGCAACTGGCGGAACAGGTTCCGACGGCCTTTGCGGCGCTGAAATATGCTTCGGCTGCATATATTTGCTGGCTGGCGTGGAAGATCGCGAATTTGCGACTGTCGCGCGAAACTGCGGTTGGTGATGTTCCGGGATTCTGGGCGGGGTTGATCGTGCATCCGCTGAATCCAAAAGCCTGGGCCATGATTGTTGCAGGTTTTACGGGCTTTGTCGCGGCGGGGACGTCCAGCTTTGACGCAACGCTCACGATCGCTCTTAGTTTGTTGATCTGCCAGATTTTTTTGCACCCGATCTGGACTTTTGCGGGGGATAGAATCGCGCATGCGGTTGAAGGTCGCCCGGCGGAAAAATATCTGATGTGGACGTTGGCGGGTCTTACGGTCGCGTCCGTACTATTCGTGTTGTTCGGAGGAGGAACACACCAATGAAGCTTGAGACAATAATAAATCAGCCGGTCATTGAAACCGAGCGGTTCGACCTGCGCCCCCTGCGCCGGTCGGATATGGGCCTTATCGAGCATTACGCAGGTGATGAGCGCGTGGCGCGGATGACCACCAGTATTGCACATCCACTGGCCCCCGGTTCGATCGAAGCCTTTGTAACCCGTTCGATGGCTGACAACCGGGACGAGGACGTCTGGGTCATGGATGCCACCAAGGACGGTGGCCCGGAACTGATCGGTGTGATTTCGCTGAAACGGCTTGATCGGAATCAGTCTGAAGTCGGCTATTGGGTCGCGCCGATCTATTGGAACACGGGCATTGCCTCGATGGCTGTGGAAGCGCTTGTTAACGCCAACCCGCTGGAAAACGCGACGATGTTTGCCAGTGTGTTTCAGGATAATCCGGCCTCGGCCCGGGTCCTGACCCATTGCGGGTTCCAGTATCTGGGCGATGCGGAAAGCTATTCGGTGGCGCGCGATGCGAATGTGCCCACCTGGACATACAGTAAAAAACTCTGACTTGTGGCCGATGGGGCCTTTGCAGTAGGGGACACACATGAAATTTCTCGATCTCGCAAAGGTCTACATCCGGTCCGGGGCCGGCGGTAGCGGCTGCGTCAGCTTCAGACGCGAAAAGTTTATCGAATACGGCGGCCCCGATGGCGGGGACGGCGGCAAAGGCGGGTCTGTCTGGGCCGAAGTTGTGGATGGGCTGAACACCCTGATCGACTTCCGCTATCAGCAACACTTCTTCGCCAAAAACGGGCAACCGGGCCGGGGGCAGCAACGCACCGGCAAGGATGGGGACGATATCGTTCTGCGTGTTCCGGTTGGCACTGAAATCCTGGACGAAGACGAAGAAACCGTCATCTGCGACCTGACCGAAGTCGGGCAACGCGTTCTGCTGGCCAAGGGCGGCAATGGCGGCTTTGGCAACCTGCATTTCAAGTCCGCCACCAATCAGGCCCCGCGCCGCGCCAATTCGGGGCAGGCGGGGATTGACCGCACAATCTGGCTGCGGCTCAAGCTGATCGCCGATGTGGGTCTTTTGGGTATGCCGAATGCAGGCAAGTCGACCTTTCTGGCGGCCACGTCGAATGCGCGGCCCAAGATTGCCGACTATCCGTTTACCACGCTGCACCCCAATCTTGGCGTTGTCGGCGTGGACAACGTCGAATTTGTTGTGGCCGATATCCCGGGCCTGATCGAAGGCGCTCATGAAGGCCGTGGCATTGGTGACCGTTTTCTGGGTCACGTGGAACGCTGTGCCGTGTTGTTGCATCTGGTCGACGGCACCTCTGCGACGGTCGCCGATGATTACCGCACGATCATTCACGAGCTGGAAGCCTATGGCGGTGAACTGGCTGAGAAGCCCCGGATCACTGTTCTGAACAAGATCGACGCGCTGGATGACGAAGAACGTGCCCTTGCCGTCGCTGAGCTTGAGGAGGCCGTGGGCGGCCCCGTCATGACCATGTCCGGTGTGGCACATCTGGGTGTAACCGAAGTTCTGCGGGCGCTGCGCAGCCAGATTGACGACAACCGTGTGCGTCAGAAACCCGCTGAGGAGGCACAGCCTTGGCAACCCTGACCTCGGCACGCCGTCTGGTGGTAAAAATCGGGTCGGCTTTGCTGGTTGATCGCGACACTGGCCTGCTGCGGTCTGACTGGCTGCTGTCGTTGGCGCAGGATGTTTCCTGGCTCAAGGGGCAAGGGAAAGATGTAATCCTTGTTTCGTCCGGTTCGATTGCACTGGGCCGCGGCGTTCTGGGACTGCCGATGGCGGCACTGCCCTTGGAACAGTCACAGGCTGCTGCTGCGGTTGGGCAAATCCGGCTTGCACGCGCTTATGAAGAAGCGTTGGCACCCCATGGGATCACCACGGCGCAGGTTCTGGTAACGCTTGAAGACAGCGAAGATCGCCGCAGGTATCTGAACTCACGCGCAACCTTGGAAACTCTGCTTGGGTTGGGCGTCGTTCCGATCGTCAATGAAAACGACACGGTTGCAACGGATGAAATCCGGTATGGCGACAATGACCGTCTGGCCGCGCAAATCGCCGTGACAGTAGGGGCCGACCAACTGATTCTGCTGTCGGATGTGGATGGTTTCTATTCCGGTAATCCAAAAGAAGATTCCTCGGCGACGCGCTTCGAGACAATCGACAGGATCACACCTGAGATTGAAGCTATGGCTGGTGATGCGGGATCGGGCCTGTCCAAAGGCGGGATGAAGACAAAGCTGTTGGCGGCCAAGATGGCAACCGCTGGTGGTTGCGCCATGGCAATTACTGAAGGGTCGGTTCTGAACCCTCTGAAAACGCTCGAAAACGGTGCCAATTCCACATGGTTTACTGCGACATTGGATCCACATGCAGCCCGCAAACGCTGGATTTCGGCAATGAAACCTCGGGGTGAGATCACAGTGGACGAGGGGGCGGCCAAGGCACTGGCCAATGGCAAAAGCCTGCTACCTGCCGGGATTGTGGAAGTGACCGGAGATTTCGGTCGTGGCGATCCTGTCGCCATCCTTGATCTGGAGTCCCGTCGTCTGGCTCAGGGGATCAGCCGGTATACGGCGCAGGAAGCCGATGCGATCAAGGGGCGTAAGTCTTCTGAGATTGAATCGACGCTGGGCTATCCAGGCCGCGCAGCCCTCATCCACCGGGACGACCTGGCCCTTTAACTTTCAATAAGATGATCTGAAAGGCACGCGATATGAAAGACTTCGACAGCATTCCTGCTCTGATGGAAGATCTTGGGAAACGTGCCAAAGCCGCTTCGCGTGAACTGGCTTTCGCAACAGCTGAACGAAAGCACGCAGCGCTGATTGCAGCCGCAGATGCGGTTTGGGCCAATCGGGCACGGATCATCGAAGCCAATCAAAAAGATCTGGAATTCGGCCGCGACAAGGGACTGAGCCCCGCAATGATGGATCGCCTGATGCTGGATGAGGCGCGTGTTCAGGACATGGTGGACGGGCTGAGAACCGTCGCGGAGCAGGCCGACCCGGTAGGTGAGGTTCTGTCTGAATGGAATATGCCCACGGGCCTTAACATCCAGCGCGTCCGGACACCGTTGGGGGTTATTGGCGTGATCTACGAAAGCCGACCCAACGTGACTGCGGATGCCGGGGCGCTGTGCCTGAAATCGGGCAATGCGGTAATCCTGCGTGGCGGATCCGAAAGCTTTCATTCCTCAACCGCGATCCATGCCTGTCTGGTCGAAGGGCTGAAGGCCGCGAACCTGCCCGAAGACGCCATTCAACTTGTGCCCACACGCGACCGCGCCGCGGTGCAGGAGCTGCTGACGCTGACCGACTATGTCGACGTCATCGTTCCACGCGGAGGCAAGGGACTGGTAGGCCTTGTACAACGAGAGGCCCGTGTGCCGGTCTTTGCCCATCTCGAAGGCATCGTGCACATTTACATCGATAAGGCTGCTGATCCGCAGAAAACGCTGGAAGTTGTGCTGAATGCCAAGACCCGCCGCACTGGTATTTGCGGAGCCGCTGAATGCTTGCTGGTTCATCAGGATATCGCCGACACACTGGGGCGTGACGTGGTTGCGGCACTGGTCCAGTCAGGCGTCGAGGTTCACGCCGACGGTGTCCTCGCTGGGGAGGGTACAGTTGCTGCTACGGCGGAAGACTGGGGAAAAGAGTTCCTCGACAGCGTGATCGCGGCGAAGCCCGTTGCCGATATTGATGCCGCGATTGCTCATATTCAGCAATACGGCTCGAACCACACCGATTGCATCATGACCGAGAATGACACGGCTGCGGCCCGTTTCTTTGAGCGTCTGGACAGCGCAATCCTGATGCACAATGCCTCGACTCAGTTTGCGGATGGTGGCGAGTTTGGCATGGGGGCAGAAATCGGAATCGCGACGGGCAAGATGCACGCGCGCGGACCGGTTGGGGCGGCGCAATTGACCAGTTTCAAATATCTCGTGCGCGGGAACGGAACGATCCGGGCTTAAAACCGAAGTGACACGCGGGTTGCCGAGGTTTCAACGGCAATCCGCCGGCCCATCGCAGCTGCCGTTTCAGGCAACAACGCGAACTGAACGTGCGCGGGCGTGATCTTGGTGGGAAACCGACCTGTCACGACGTTCTTCCAAAGATCACTATCGACATTCAACCGGTCTGCAACCCCGGTCACTATCCAATTGTTGCCCTGATTGACGATCTCGACTGCGCCGCCCAGCGGCATGGCACTTTCGCAGCACATAAGCGCCAGAAAGGCCAGTTTGACCTGATTACGCGGCACAGGCCCGGTCAGGTTCCAGTTGACCCGTATCCGCCCGGCACGCTCGATATCTTTCAGCAGTTCGGTTACTTCGGTCCGACCAAGCGGCTGATCACTGGCCGAGCCAAAGGCAACGCGGAAAAAGCGTATACGTGCCCCGGCACTTCCGACACTGCCCGAGATCAGTTCCATCTCGGGGCCCTGTACGGCGCCCACCATATCCAACAGCTCAAGCCCGTTGGTGATCGCGCCGATCGGGCTGATCAGATCATGGCAAATCCGCGAACCGATCAATTCGGCCAGGTTGACGTTGCTCTCGCCCATGCGTACCTCCGACTGTATCTGCCGCACGTCCCGGAGGCCCCTATGACAGACATGAATGCTATACTTGCACCGGGCATGTTTGTCCGCCACCCGGATTTTCCCGAATGGGGCGTCGGACAGGTTCAGTCCAACATTGCAGGCAAGATCACCGTGAACTTTCGCGAGCAGGGAAAAGTGGTGATCGACGGAACGCGCATCGCCCTGATGCCGGTCTTTGATCTGTGAAAGTGGTTTAGGAAAGGTTAACAACGCTGACCGAAGCGGGGCTTGTTGCCTTTGGCTGAAAAACTGCGGTATCAGCAGCCAAAAGAACACGGATCACCCCATATGCCGGATACTGGCCCTTCTTTCACCGTAAAACTGGCCGAGACCGAAGCCGACCTGCAAGCAGCTCAACGCCTGCGCTATGACGTCTTCGTGCGTGAGTTGGGGGGCGGCGGAGAGATGGTTGATCACGATGCTGGCCTCGAGAAAGACCGTTTCGACCCGTATTTCGATCATATGTTGGCCTATGATGATCACACCGGCGAAATTATTGGCGTCTACAGGATGTTACCGGGCGAACGTGCTGCGGAACTGGGACAATTCTATTCCGAAGATGAATATGACCTGACCGTTCTCAAGAACAGTGGGCGCAAACTGCTGGAGTTGGGACGGTCGTGCCTACACCCCGACTACCGTGGGGGTACGGCAATGTACCACCTGTGGAACGGTTTGGCCGCTTATGTAGCGGAACGTGACATTGAGGTGCTGTTCGGCGTTGCGAGTTTTCACGGAACAGACGTGGCCACATTGGCGCAGCCCTTGTCGATGCTTCACCACAACCATCTGGCTCCGCCAGAGTTGCGCGTACGGGCGCAGCCCGATGTTTTTCAGTCGATGGACCTTGTGAAACCAGAGGCTTTGGACCGCCGCGCCGCCATGGTTCAGGTGCCAGCATTGATCAAAGCCTACCTTCGCTTGGGTGGTTTCGTGGGCGAGGGCGCCTTTATCGACCACACCTTCAACACAACGGATGTGTGCCTGATCCTCGACACGACGCGCATGAATGAACGACAGCGTCGAATTTATGGCGGGGCGTGACGCTGTGAACGACCCGCTCTGGAATAGTGAAGACGCGCCCGATCCGATCGAGCTGGGCGTTACCGGATGGGTTCTGGTCATTCTGCGCGGAGTCCCGCTGGCGGCCCTTGTCTTTGGTGGCCTGATCATCCTTCTGGCCGTTCGCCTGATCGAGTATCCGATTTTCGGCGTCCGGCGACCTGTGACGCCGTTCATCACACAGTTTGTCTGCCGCAACGCGTTTCGAATTCTTGGCATCGGGTTCCGCACATCAGGCGCGCTGATGAAAGAGAGGGGGGCGGTGGTGGCAAACCACACGTCCTGGCTGGATATCTTTGCTCTGAACGCGCGCAAGCGGGTCTATTTTGTCTCCAAGGCAGAAGTTGCCAAATGGCCCGGTATCGGCTGGCTGGCCCGTGCGACCGGGACGCTGTTCATCGAACGGGATCGCAAGAAAGCCAAGGAACAAACCAAGCTGTTTGAAACCCGCCTGAAAGTGGGTCACAAACTGTTGTTTTTCCCCGAAGGCACCTCAACCGACGGGCTTCGCATTTTACCTTTCAAAACAACGCTTTTCGCCGCGTTCTTTGCAGATGAGTTGCGTGATTTCATGTATATCCAACCCGTTTCTGTGGTGTTTCACGCGCCCAAAGGCCAGCCAAAACGCTTTTATGGCTGGTGGGGGGATATGGAGTTCGGGCCGCATTTGCTGAAGACCCTTGGCGCACGTCGGCAAGGAACTGTTGAACTAATATATCATGCGCCAGCGCGGGTCAGCGACTTTGAAAACCGCAAGGCTCTGGCCGCCCATTGTGAAGACGCCGTCAGGCATGCGCACGCATTGGCGCAGCTTGAAAAATAGGGGCGATTGGCCCTTGCGTAGCGCGAAAACCTGCCTTATACGCGCGCCATTCAAACCCGCAGGCGGGGTTTGGCCTTTTTGAGGGAGACATCCTCATCAAGACCGCCGGTTGGAGCGTCCGCTTCTTTCACCCCCGCCCAGGCGTAAACCGGAAAAGGAAAATAGCATGGCTCTTCCCGAGTTCACCATGCGTCAGCTGCTGGAAGCTGGCGTTCACTTTGGTCACCAGACACAGCGTTGGAACCCCCGCATGGGCCCGTTCATCTACGGCTCGCGCAATGGTATCCACATCATGGACCTGACCCAGACCGTTCCAATGCTGGATCAGGCTCTGCAGGCTGTTCGTGACACCGTCGCAAAAGGTGGCCGCATTCTGTTCGTTGGTACCAAGCGCCAGGCCGCTGGCCCGATCGCTGAAGCGGCTGAAAAGTCGGCTCAGTACTACATGAACCACCGCTGGCTGGGCGGCACCCTGACCAACTGGAAAACCGTTTCCCAGTCGATCAACCGTCTGAACCAGATCGACGAAGCCATGGAATCGGGTGCAGAAGGCCTGACCAAGAAAGAGCGTCTGGGCATGGAACGTGACCAGGGCAAACTTCAGGCATCGCTGGGTGGTATCCGCGAAATGGGCGGCGTTCCGGACCTGCTGTTCGTCATCGACGTCAAAAAAGAAGCATTGGCCATCGCAGAAGCCAACAAACTGGGTATCCCGGTTGTGGCTGTTGTTGACACCAACTGCTCGCCCGATGGCGTTGACTACATCATCCCCGGCAACGACGACGCAGCTCGCGCAATCGCTCTGTACTGCGATCTGGCCGCACGCGCCGCTCTGGACGGTATGACCGCGCAGATGGGCGCAGCAGGCGTAGATCTGGGCGCATTCGAAGAAGCTCCGGTTGAAGAAGCTCTTGCGGAAGAAGCCGCAGAAGCCCCTGCCGAAGCGTAAGCTGCCCGTCACGTAAATGACATATGGGGCAGGGTATGACCTGCCCCAATTCCGTTTGAATTGAGGAGAGCCAAAAGATGGCAATCACAGCAGCAATGGTTAAAGAACTGCGCGACTCGACCGGCGCAGGCATGATGGACGCAAAAAAAGCGCTGACCGAAACCGGCGGCAACATGGACGACGCCGTTGACTGGCTGCGTACCAAAGGCCTAGCCAAAGCGGCCAAGAAATCAGGCCGTACCGCAGCAGAAGGTCTGGTTGCTGTTCACGTCAACGGTGGCAACGGTGTTGCTGTCGAAGTGAACTCGGAAACCGATTTCGTTGCGAAAAACGCTGAATTCCAGGAAATGGTCAGCAAAATTGCAAACGCGGCTGAAGGTGTGGACAACATCGAAGCGCTACTGACCGCTGATCTGGGCGGCAAAAGCGTTGCCGACACCCTGACCGACAAGATCGCCACTATTGGCGAAAATATGTCAGTGCGCCGCATGGCCAAACTGTCGGGCGACACTGTTGTGTCTTATGTGCACAACGCTGCGACCAACGGCATGGGCAAAATCGGTGTGCTGGTTGCACTGTCGGGTGGTGATGAAGCTATCGGCAAGCAGGTTGCGATGCACATCGCCGCTGTGAACCCGGCCGCCCTGTCTGAGGCCGACATGGACCCGGCAATTGTCGAGAAAGAAAAGCAGGTTCAGATGGACATCGCCCGCGAATCCGGCAAGCCGGAGCAGGTGATCGAAAAGATGATCGAAGGTCGCATGAAGAAATTCGTCGCCGAATCGACATTGCTGAGCCAGCAATTCGTTGTGAACCCTGATCTGACCGTTGAAGCCGCTGCAAAAGAAGCCGGCGCAACCATCACCGGCTTTGTTCGCCTGGAAGTCGGCGAAGGCATCGTTGTGGAAAAAGAAGACTTCGCTGCCGAAGTCGCAAAAGCCGCTCAGGGCTAAAGAAAGGCTCCGACAGGGGCCTTGCTGAACAAAGTGAAAGGGTTACGCGTCGCGTAGCCCTTTTTTGTTGGTGGCACATCAGAGAATTGGCAAAGAAGTGAAGGATTGGAGGGCCCCGCATGATGGGGATGGTCGAGGCCCCCCAAAATTCCGACACAGGTACGCGGACGAATAGGCGCCCCCTTGTCAGAGTGATTGGAGAGCTTTGAAATCGCAAAGATCCAACCGAATGTTCCCTGGCTAAAGCCACCACTCACGGAACACTCTCACTTTGCAACTTTTAGGTTAGATTTGAAAAGTAGTGATTTCCTTACCTAGGGTAAACTGACGCGGGATGGCGTCATAAAAACACTCCTAAACTTCCATAATGAACATCTGATTATGCAAAGATGCCTTCAAAACAGCCTGAGCCGTCGTTTCAACCGACAACGCCTCACGGGCGAGTCGAAGATGCTTTTCGACAGTTGCCGCTGTCAGGCCCATCAGCAAGGCTATGTCCTGCGTGGTTTTTCCGTCACCAACCCATTGCAACGCCTCGCGCTGACGCTTTGTCAGGGCCCGGTTCGGTGGGTTGAAAGGCAATGTCAGGATCTTCAGATGCGCAACGTTGTTCATCAAAAGAATGTCTTCACCATGCTCTTGCCAGATCGCGTCAATGTCTTCCTGGCTCATCCCTTCCTTGGCGGATAGGGAAATCGCCCCTTTCGAGCGCACAGAGACCGAGTTGAAACTGATGGTGTAACCAGAAACGACGCCCATGGACTTGTTGAACTCGAAAACCTCACGCTCTTTATCGGTCATCGACCCGCGAGAATGCATGTCCAGCAACATTTTCCAGCTGGCGGCACCTTCATTGTCCAGCGCCCATTTCAACATGGGGGCGTGAAAATACAAACCGTCCTTGATGAAGCCATCCACATAGGCACGGTTATGGTTAGTCAGAATGACAAAGTCCTCTGGATCACCCAATGAGGTTGCCGTCCTGTATTGCGTGTGGCCGTAGATAAGGCGATCGAACCCGAATTCCGCCATCTGTCGGCAATGCGCATCCCACAGGTCTTCCAGGGTCTTGGCATAGCTGACAAACCGCAGATAATCCCTGAGGGTCATGCCGTGCCACCTGCTTTCAAATGCGCGGCCAGCGCGTCCAGAGCAAGAACATAGCTTTGGGCACCAAAGCCACAGATCTGACCCAGAGCAACAGGCGCGATATAGGACTTGTGACGGAATGCTTCCCTTGCATGGATGTTTGACAGGTGAACTTCGACAACCGGCAGTTCAACTGACGCGATGGCATCCATCAACGCAACCGACGTGTGTGTGAACGCCCCCGCATTGATCACAAGGCCATCCTGCACACCGCGTGCGCCGTGGATCGCATCAATTAACACACCCTCATGGTTGGATTGCAGATGCGAGACTTCAAGGCCAATGGACGCGCCATGGCGCTGGCACTCCTCCTCGATCATCTTCAGAGTGGTGCTGCCGTAAACCTCGGGCTGCCGTGTGCCAAGCAGGTTGAGGTTTGGGCCATTCAATACCAAAACGTTGTGCATGTCTTCACGATCCCCATTAATGGTACATAGACGCCTAAAGGTTGGGTTGTCTACCTGCCTTTGCCGGATCGAGTACAGTCGAAAAACCGGTGTGCGAAGCGGGTCGCTATTTTGTTCAGGGCTTCAACTTTCCGCCATGGTGACAACGATTTTTCCCAGAACGGAACGTTGTGACAATTGTTCAAGCGCCTCGTGCGCGCGGGCAAGCGGGAACCGCGCGCTAATTCGCGGTTTGATTTTGCCGGCTGTGTAAAGATCGAACAGGTTCTTGACGTTGTCAGCATGGCCGATTGGGTCGCGGAAAACTGACGCGCCCCAAAACACACCAACGATCTGACATCCTTTCAAAAGGGCCAAATTCAAGGGAATCCGCGGAATGCCCGCTGGAAAACCGACGACAAGGTAACGACCTTTCCAGGCCATGCTGCGCAGGGACGGTTCGGCCAGCGTACCGCCAACAGCGTCGTAGACGATGTCTACGCCGTCAAGACCGGCAAGTTTCTTAACTTCGGCTGAGAAGGCTTTTTGCGCATCCTTGTCCATGTCGCGCGGGTAAATCACCACGTCATCGGCACCAATCTGGCTACAGAATTCGGCCTTTTCAGGTGATGAAACGGCTGCGATCACCCTGGCACCCATGGCTTTGCCCAGTTCAATGGCGGCTGACCCCACACCTCCGGCGGCACCCAGTACCAACAGGGTTTCACCGGGTTGAATCTCCGCCCGATCCTTCAACGCGTGGTAGGACGTGCCGTAGGTGAAAATGAAACAGGCGGCATCTTCATAGGGCATCGCATCAGGAATTCGGATTGCAGTGTCCGCCATGAGCGTGACATGGGTCGAAAACCCACCATGCCCGGTTAGGGCCAAAACACGGTCGCCTGGCTTCAATCCATTGACGCCTTCGCCCACAGCCAGAACTTCACCCGCAATTTCACCGCCCGGAGCAAAGGGCCGTGGCGGCTTCATCTGGTACAGATCGCGGATAATCAACGTGTCCGGAAAATTCACGCCCGCTGCTTTCACACTGATCAAAAGCTGACCTTTGCCCGGCTGCGGATCTGGTAGGGTCGTAAGCTCCAGGGTTTCGGGACCGCCCGGTGCGACGCTGAGTAATGCTTGCATACCGCCTCTGATCTGCCTGTACTTTGTGTCGAGGAAGTTTTGGTGCAGCATGGTTTTTTGTCAACGCTACGGTCCAACGCCTGCCGCGACGGCAAGAGGAACGCAATTTGTATCAGGATGAACTGGCGACAAAGAAACTGAGGAGCACAAAATGACCCCCGACACCCTCTTTTCGCTTCACGGCAAAACCGCTTTGGTAACAGGTGGGGCGACAGGTATTGGCCGCATGGCAGCCGAGGCGCTGGTTCAGGCAGGCGCGCGCGTGCTCATTGCCTCAAGAAAAGGAGACGCCTGTGCCACGGTCGCTGCAGAACTGAACGCGCTGGACGCGCCGGGCAGCGCCGAAGGCTTTGCCGGTGACATTGGCAGCGCAGTCGGTATAGGCAAGCTGGTCTCTGACATTCAGGCGCGTACTGACAAACTGGACATCCTGATGAACAACTCGGGGGTGTCCTGGGGTGCACCGATGGGGCAGTTTCCCTACGATGCATGGGAAAAGGTCATGTCTGTCAACGTGACAGGGATATTCGAACTGACCCAGCGGCTTTTGCCAATGCTAATGAAATCAGGCAGCGCCGAAGACCCGGCGCGCATTGTCAATGTGGGGTCAGTCATGGGTGAAGTCCCAATGGGCGATGGGGCCTACAGCTATTCGGCCTCAAAGGCTGCAGTTCTGCATCTGACCAGGGTCTTGGCCAAGGAACTTTCACCGCACCACATCACGGTTAACGCGCTCGCTCCGGGGCCGTTTGTGTCGCGCATGACTGCCTTTGCGACAGCCGATGAGGATACCAGAGAACGGGTTGGCAAGTCTGTACCTCTGGGTCGCGTCGGACGGGACGAGGATATTGCAGGCTGTATGTTGTTCCTGTGCGGTCGCGGCGGCAGCTATGTGACAGGCGCAGTGATCCCGGTTTCGGGTGGGATCAACGTGGTGACCGCCGGAAACATCTTTGCCGAGGCCCTGTGACGGGAAGACAGCCAATGAAAACCGAAATCAATCTGGATCTGGCGGCGGTAGATGCGTATCTGAGCGCGCATCTTTCCGGCTACAACGGGCCATTGGAGGCGAGGAAATTTGATGTCGGGCAATCCAACCCGACGTTTGAGTTACGCACACCAGAGAAAGCCTATGTGCTGCGCCGAAAACCCGCCGGCGTACTGTTGAAATCGGCACATGCCGTTGATCGCGAATTTCGGGTTCAAAGCGCCCTTGCCGAGAGCGAGGTTCCGGTGCCCAAGATGTATCTGTTGTGTGAAGACGACAGCGTCATCGGCTCGGCCTTCTATGTGATGGAACGCTTGCAGGGCAGGGTGTTTCCGGACCCAACCCTGCCCAAAGAAAGCAACGAAACCCGCGCCGCCATCATTGACGAAATGAACAGGGTTCTTGCCCAATTGCACATGGTGGATATCGATGCCGTTGGCCTGTCTGACTATGGGCCGGTTGGCAACTATTACGAGCGTCAGATCGCGCGCTGGACCAAGCAATACCGCGCGTCCGAGACCTCGGCCATTGCGGATATGGATGCGCTGGCTTCAGCGCTAGAGACCTCGGTACCGGCCGATGACGGGCAGCGCACGCTGGTGCATGGGGATTACCGCATCGATAACCTGATGTTTGCGCCGAACCGGGCGGAATGTATCGGGGTGCTGGATTGGGAACTGTCGACGATCGGTCACCCTTATGCGGATCTGGCCGCAGTAATCATGCAATGGCAGTTGCCGCCGGGAAAACAGGGCCGGGGGCTGGCGGGTGTGGATCGATACAGCCTGGGCCTGCCCAGCGATGAGGCATTCATTGCCCAATACTGCAAACGTCGAGGCCTGGATGGCATAGACAATTTCGGCTTTTATCTCGGCTTCAATTTCTTTCGCATGGCAGGCATCCTACAGGGTGTCTACAAACGCGCGCTGGATGGCAACGCGTCAGACCCCGACCGCGCAAAGGCTTTTGGCGCATATGTTCCTATATTCGCCCAGCACGGCCTGAAAGCACTTGAGTCCACATTAGAGTGACGACCTATCAAGCTGTTTTTATGTCACTATCTTGCCTTGAAAGTTCAACCTCAAGATTTGGCAGACTGTTCTTTCCAAAAAACAGCTCAGCCCCGGTGAACATGCTGGGAACCCCAAACACACCACGCCGAACCGACGACTTGGTTATCTCTTTCAGTTTCAGTTTAACGTCGGGGCTCGCCATGGCTTCGCGAATTTTGCGAACGGGCAAGTCGTTTTCATGCAGGATATCCGTTAGGACACCGATCTCGTCCGCCTTCTGACCATGTACCCATATTGCATCAAAAACCGCGTTTATATATCTGACTTCCCAAGGTTTTCCATTGGCAAAACACGCGCCGCGCATGGCAAGTTTTGTGTTGATCGGAAAATGCGGGCTCATATGAAAGCTCAACCCACGACGGCGGGCAAACCGGTGCAGATCATGCGTCAAATAGGCTGTCTTCTGGCGGTTTTCGGAATACGCCTGAAACGGGCTTTGGTTATGCGTCGCCTTGAACACCGCAGGCAGCAGGACAGGAACATAAGTAATGCTTGCGTCATAGCGCTCGGCAAGATCGGGGAGCATCTTATGGGCGAGAAACGCGTTCGGGCTGCAAAAATCGTAAATGAAGTCTATGGTCTGCGTCATGGGGTTCCTCCCTTTCGGTTCCTTGAAATCTTGTTCATTGAACTTCAGGCGAATCT
The DNA here is from genome assembly GCF_056535125.1 of Ruegeria sp. O4. Classification (NCBI taxonomy): domain Bacteria; kingdom Pseudomonadati; phylum Pseudomonadota; class Alphaproteobacteria; order Rhodobacterales; family Roseobacteraceae; genus Ruegeria; species Ruegeria sp. O4. The sequence continues at coordinate 320,704 of NZ_JBQERO010000001.1, forward strand.
GCGTCGAAATCAGTCTAACATTCCATTGTGAGGCACGCTGATGAAGCCCGTTCACGAATTTCTCTGCAACACGCAACTTTTTGCTGCTATTTCAGGTCACAAGCTCAAACAGTCGCAGTTTAGTACCTCACGGAAGTTCCCAAATGTCCCACAGGCAATCCATGTTTGATCAAACCCGGCTGGATCGGCTTAGCCATTGGATGGAAAACTATGTTGAGCAGCGCAAATATGCCGGATCATCCTTTTTGCTGCGCCACAAAGGGAGTGAGGCCTTTTTTCATGCCTGTGGTGTCAGCAGCCTCGAGACTGGCCGGCAATTCCAACGCGACACGCTGGTGCGCATTTATTCCATGACCAAACCGATCACATCGGTCGCGTTGATGACATTGGTCGAACGCGGGCTTGTTCACCTGAACGCGCCTGTGTCTGAGTTTCTACCTGAATTCAAAGATATGCAGGCGCTGGTCCCGGGGGCGGAGAAACTGGATCAGACCGAGGCTGCACCGCCTCCAACGCTACATCAGTTACTGACGCATACCAGTGGGCTAAGCTACCCGTTCAACCCGGGGCTTTTGCCCCAAGCGATGGATGAACGGGACCTTATTTTCAAACCCAATCAGGGGCCTCTGGAACATCTTGTGCGCGATCTGGCTGGGCTGCCACTGGCGTTCCAACCCGGTGCACGCTGGGAATACTCGGTCGGGATTGACGTGCTGGGTCGAGTGATCGAGGTGGTCTCGGGCCAGTCATTGGAGCAGTTCTTTCGAAGCGAGATCCTTGAGCCGCTGGACATGCGCGAAACAGGTTTTTCCGTACCCGCTGGGGCAGGGGATCGTTTCGCATCGCTCTACACCCCATTGGCTGGCGACGCGATGGCCCTGAATTCCGCGGATCACGGTAGCGAAAGCCTGAGACTGTTCGATTCCCACATAGAATCCCCGTTCGAAAACACGACGACCTTTTCCGGCGGTGGCGGTCTGATCTCGACAATCGATGATTATGCCAAATTCGCGGACATGCTTCGAAATCGGGGGGCCGGGAACGGGTGCCGAATACTTGGTCCGAAAACAGTCGATTTCATGATGCGCAATCACCTTCCCGGCGACATTGCGTCAATGGGTCCGCAGAGTTTCGCAGAACAACCGATGGACGGAATGGGCTTTGGGCTGGCCGGAGCCGTCGTCCTGAACCCCGGTCTGGTAAAAGTTCCCGGCTCAATCGGAGATTTCAGCTGGGGTGGCATGGCCTCGACTTATTTCTGGATTGACTGGCAGAATGACCTGACGGCGATTTTCTTTACCCAATTGTCCCCGTCAAGTTCGTACCCATCCCGTGCCGAACTCAAGGCGCTGGTCCATGCGGCCATGATTGAATGATTTCCCCTGTACTGATACCCGGTGCCGGACGACACAACTTGCGAGCAGACGATGACCGAAGCGGAACGTATCTTACTGGATCTTCTGGATATTGAACGTCTTGAGGTCGATCTGTTTCGCGGGACAGGGTCGGGCGGTGAAACGCCCACACGCATCTTTGGCGGACAGGTCATCGCGCAGGCGCTGGCTGCGGCGTATCGGACTGTTGAAGAACGGTTATGCCATTCGCTACACGCCTATTTCATTCGCCCGGGCGATCCGGAGAAACCCGTTATTTATCAAGTTGATCGAGCCCGAGACGGAGGTTCTTTCACAACCCGCCGCGTGGTTGCGATTCAGCACGGAAAGCAAATCCTGAACATGTCTGCATCCTTTCATGTCCGGGACGAAGGTTGGGACCATCAGCATCCGATGCCCGTCGTGAACGCACCGGAAGCGTACCCGTCCCGATCTGAATTGCGTAAAACATACGTTGAACGTGTTCCCGAAAGGTTGAGGGGCGAATTGCTGCGCGAGCGCCCGATAGAGGTTCGGGAAGTCGATCACCTGGATCCATTCACACCGAAAGTCTCTGACGATCGAAACCAGACTTGGTTCCGTATGCCTGCAGCCGCTTCCGTTGACGCCAGAACGCAGCACTTACTGCTGGCTTATGCGTCTGACATGAACCTGATGTCCTCTGGATTGCGGCCACACGGTCTGAGCTGGTTTAGCGGAGAGTTCAACGGCGCAAGTCTGGACCACGCGCTATGGTTTCACGCACCGGTAAATTTTCAGAACTGGCATCTGTACGTAATGGACTCGCCGTGGACGGGGCAGGGACGCAGTTTTAACCGTGGATCGATCTATTCCGAGGACGGTACCCTTGTTGCATCTGTCGCACAGGAAGGATTGATGCGCAGAATTCGCGTACGACCTTAAGTATTGCCAATAAACCTTTGATTTAACTTCTGCATTCCGCTAAGCCACCGATCGTAATCAGCCGCTTTGAATTGCAAATAATCAGCGACTTGTGGATGAGGCAGAATCAAAAACCGTTCATTTCGAATAGCTTGCACACAGGATTCAGCCACATCTCTGGGCTCAAGCATCCCATCAATCGAAGCTACTGAGATTTCATGGCCTTCGGTCATTTTCGAACGTACCGCCTGCGGACACAGGACCGAGACTTTCAATCCTTCAGCGCCATATGTCAGCGAAAGCCATTCGGCAAATCCTACAGCCGCGTGTTTGGTGACCCCATATGGGGCTGCACCAGGTTGGTTCAGCAAACCTGCCGCAGACGCAGTTATCATTATATATCCGCCGCCGCGACGAACCATGCGTGGAACCAGATGGCGAGCAGTCCAGACATGGGACATGACATTGATCTTCCAGATCCGATCCCAATCTTCGTCCGCAACATCGAGACCGCCAAGCGTCAGAATTCCGGCATTTGCGCAAAACAGGTCAATTGGACCGACAGTTTCTTCAACAAAATCAATCAGAGCCTTGATCTGCGCTTCGCTGGAAACGTCGCAGGGATACGCCTGACCACCAATTTGCTCTGCGACCAAATTTGCGCCAGCGATGTCGACATCCGAGCAGATTACACGTGCACCTTCTTGGGAAAACCGTTCTGCAAGACCACGACCAATACCTTGGGCAGCGCCGGTGACAACGACAGTTTTGTTCTTAAGCTCCATGCGTATTCCGGACAGGTTCGTTACAGTGTTTTCAATGTGTTGGCTTGCCTTCCGTATTACAAGTATTACGTTTTTACCATAATACCGATTACACGCTAATTGAAAGTAGCGGAGATATACTCAGATTCCACTGCAATCAGTCATCAGACCAATGCGATCAACACAGGTCTGATGCGATTTATCCCAACGCGTAACCTGCACCGCGGACTGTTCGAACCGGATCATCCCCGCCGTGTTGCGTTAAGGCTTTGCGCAGTCGTCCAATGTGAACATCAACGGTACGCGTATCGACATAGATGTCGCGTCCCCAGACCCGATCCAGCAATTGTTCACGGCTCCAGACCCTGCCCGGCTTTTCCATGAACGTGCTAAGAAGCCGGAATTCGGTTGGACCAAGTTTCAAGGGCTTGCTGTCACGGCTGACCTTGTGGGTTTCCGAATCCAGAATGATGTCATCGTACTCCAGTCGCAAGCCAACAGTTGCAGGTCGGACGCGGCGCAGTTGTGTTCGGACACGCGCCATCAGTTCGACGATCGAATATGGTTTGACCACATAATCGTCGGCACCAGTTTCCAGCCCGCGAACCTTGTCTACCTCTTCTGATCTGGCCGACAGCATTATTATCGGGATCGAACGTGTGTCCGGACGGCTTTTGAGCCGGCGGCAAACCTCAATCCCGCTTAGGTTGGGCATCATCCAGTCCAGAACAATGATATCCGGGCAGTCTTCGTCGACCAGCAGCATAGCTTCGTCACCGTTGGCCGCCTTTGAGACGCGAAAACCTTCGGCTTCAAGGTTGTAGGCCAGCACCTCGCGTTGGGCCAACTCATCCTCGACCACCAGAACCGTCGGTTGATCTGCGGACATCTCAAGCCTCTCCTACGCTGTTTGCGACGTTATATCGGCCTTGGGCCGAGCCTCGGTCGGGCGGTCGCCTGTAACCAGATACACCACCTGCTCGGCAATCGAGGTTACATGGTCGCCCATACGCTCGATGTTCTTGGCGATGAAATGCAGGTGCATACAGGCCGAAATATTGCGCGGATCCTCGGCCATAAAGGTCAGGAATTCGCGGAACAGGCCGTTATACATCTGGTCGACCTCTTCATCGCGGTTGATGACGTCGGTGGCCAGTTCCGCGTCGCGCTGAATATAGGCGTCCAACGCGTCGCGCAGCATACGTTCAACTTCGCGCGCCATGCGGCGTAAGGCAGCTGCGCTGCCGCTGATCTCGCCCGCATTGGCCAGAACGGTCGTACGCTTGGCGATGTTCTTCGCGTAATCGCCAATCCGCTCAAGATTGCCGGATACTTTCAGGACCGAAAGAACCAGTCGCAGGTCACTGGCCGTGGGCGCGCGCAACGCAATCAGACGCGCGGTTTCCTCGTCGATCAGGTCTTCCAACGCGTCGATGGCCTTGTCACCTTGTCGTACTTCCTGGGCCAGCTCAACGTCACGGCTTTCAAGCGAGCGCGCCGCGCCCATGATAGCGGCCTCAACCAGACCGCCCATCTTCATGATATGCGCCTGGATTGTTTCGAGGTCGCGGTCAAAAGCAGATGCAATATGTTGTTCGCTCATTGTTTGATACCTGTGCTTAGCCGATACGGCCTGTAATGTAGCTTTCCGTGCGCGGATCGACCGGATTGGTAAAAATCTGACCGGTTTCACCGAATTCCACCAGATTACCCAGGTGGAAAAAGGCCGTTTTCTGACTGACGCGCGCGGCCTGCTGCATCGAGTGGGTGACGATCACAACCGAATATCGGGAACGCAATTCGTCGATCAACTCTTCGACCTGTGCGGTTGCAATCGGGTCCAGCGCCGAGCACGGCTCGTCCATCAACAGGACTTCCGGTTCAGTTGCCACGGCGCGCGCGATACACAAACGTTGCTGTTGCCCCCCTGACAAACCCGTGCCAGGCGAATCCAGACGGTCCTTGACCTCATCCCAGATTGCGCCTCGACGCAGTGATTTCTCAACGATCTCATCCAGTTCCGCCTTATTCTTGGCCAAGCCGTGGATACGCGGACCATAGGCCACGTTGTCGTAGATCGACTTGGGGAACGGGTTCGGTTTTTGGAACACCATGCCGACTTTGGCGCGCAACTGAACGGGGTCGACCCGCTTGTCATAAATGTCTTCGCCGTCCAACAGGATATCACCTTCGACACGGCAGATATCGATGGTGTCGTTCATCCGGTTCAGACACCGCAGGAAGGTCGATTTTCCACAACCCGAAGGACCGATAAAGGCCGTGACGGTCTTGTCTTCGATCTCAACACTCACGTCCTTGATGGCGTGGGTATCACCGTAGTATACCTGAACCTTCTTCGCGTTGATCTTGATGTCTTTGGAGTCCACGGTTCTCTCCACTCGTGTCATGTCGTTCATTATTGCCCCCAATTACCAGCGGCGTTCAAAGCGGCGGCGCAGGATGATAGCGATGATATTCATGGTCAGCAGGAACATCAAAAGGATGATGATTCCGCCCCAGGCCTTTTCGTAGAACCCGACATCAGCGCGTGCGGCCCAAGTGTAAATCTGGGCGGGCATTGCCGAGTTCGGCTCGGTAAAGCCGGCAAGGAACCCGTCGGGATATCCCCGCGCCACAAAGCCTACCATGCCGATCAGCAACAACGGCGCGGTTTCACCCAAGGCTTGTGCCAGACCGATGATGGTGCCGGTCAGAATGCCCGGCGCGGCCAAAGGCAGCACGTGGTGGAACACAGCCTGCATTTTCGAGGCCCCTACCCCCAACGCTGCATCACGGATCGACGGCGGAACCGCTTTCAGCGAGGCGCGGGTCGAGATGATGATCGTCGGCAATGTCATGAGGGTCAGAACCAGACCACCAACCAGCGGCGCCGATTGTGGCAGGTGCATGAACTGGATGAACACGGCCAGACCCAGAATACCGAACACAATCGACGGCACGGCTGCAAGGTTCGAGATGTTCACTTCAATCAGGTCGGTGAACCTGTTCTGTGGAGCGAACTCTTCAAGATAAATCGACGCTGCCACACCAATAGGCAGTGACAGGCCCAAAACCACCAGCATCATGAAAAACGACCCAATGACCGAGGCGCCGATGCCGGCACCGCCCGGGTTGTCAACGCCAGAATCCGCACCGGTGATGAACGGCCAGTTGAAAGCCTGCTTGATGATGCCCGCCTGTTCCAGCGCATCAACCAGATCCAGATCGCTAAGCTGCAGAAACCGGCTGTCCTGCAAGGTGTCACGGGACACGCGGCCTTTGAAATACCCGTCGACCCGGCTGGAGGCGGCCAGATCAAACTTGACCGGATCACCCAGCTTGCCGGGGTTATCGGCATAGTAAGTTCGGATTGTACCGCCGATTTTACCAAGAAGACGTTCGATCGCCGCTTCGTCGAAATCAACGCTGATCCCTTGGTCTTCCAGTTCCTTGCTCAACTGAGCGATGAACAGGTTGGAATAGGCCTTAGTCTTGAACAACGTACTTTCCGCCTCGTCTCGCTGCGCAGCGGACAAGGTGAAATCCACGCTGACAACAGTGCGCTGAAAGGCCGGAATACCCTGCGACAGGATCGAGGCGAACAGAACGATCAGGAAGAACAGGCCCGTTGCAATCGCGACAATCCCGTAGGCCCGAAATCGTTTCTCTGCATTTGCGCGTTTTTTGGTATGTGCATCCGCTACAGTCAGCGAGACAGAGCGATGACCTGTTTCAGGACTTTGCATACTGGCGTCGGTCATTCGTATTGCTCCCGATACTTACGCACGATGTAGAGGGCAAAGATGTTCAGCCCAAGCGTGAGGGTGAAAAGGGTCATGCCCAGTGCAAAGGCCACAAGCGCCTCGGGCGATGCGAAATCCGCGTCTCCGGTTAGCTGGCTCACGATTTTTGCGGTTACCGTCGTCATGGCTTCAAACGGGTTCAGGCTCAGCCGTGCTGCCGCCCCTGCCCCAAGGACCACGATCATAGTCTCACCGATGGCGCGCGATGCGGCCAGCAGGATCGCCCCCACGATACCCGGAAGCGCAGCTGGCAGAACGACCTGACGGATGGTTTCCGATTGCGTTGCGCCCAATCCGTAAGAACCGTCACGCATGGCCTGCGGCACCGCATTGATGATGTCATCGGACAAAGAGGACACAAACGGGATCAGCATGATGCCCATGACCAACCCAGCGGTCATGACTGCCGTGCCAGCTTTCATCCAGCCAAGCCCCTCATCCCCGAACAGGCCAAGCAAAAGCGGACCAACGGTCAGCAGCGCAAAAAGGCCGTAAACGATGGTCGGGATACCGGCCAGAATCTCGAGCAGCGGTTTTGCGACGGCGCGGACACGGGGGGAGGCGTATTCGCTGAGGTAAATCGCGGCGAACAACCCGATCGGGACGGCCACCAGCAGGGCAACGAGCGAGATATAGAATGTCCCCCACAACAAGGGAATAATACCAAGCTCAGACGACCCGCCGCGCCCCGAAAAGCTGGGGGCCCATGTCGTGCCGAAAAAGAAATCGGTAGCAGGGTAGAGCTTGAAGAATTCCCAAGTGTTGAAAACCAGGGACAGGACAATCCCGACAGTGGTCAGAATTGCGATGGATGCGGCCACCAGCAACAGGATACGCACCCCCTGCTCGACCACATTACGCGCGCGGTATTCCGCGCGAGTTTGAAACCAGCTGACCGCAGCACCGGCGAGTGCGGTCAGTATGACGGCGACTGCCATGATCGAATAGCCGGTCGCATTCATGATCCGATAGGTTTGCGCCGCGCGCAGCACAGGTTGCGTGATATCCGACGTCACCACCTGCCCGGCATCCTTCAGACGCTGGGTCATGTCGATTACATCCGCGCGCGCGTTGCGCGCCAGTTCCTCGGGTATCTGCCCGGCGGCAACCGCGTTGTCCAGACCGTACGCGGTGCGACGGACCTCGGCCATGACCAGATTTAGGGACGAGCCGTCTTGGATGGCAGAACCCGAGATCGTTTCAGAAACCTGAGAGTTCACGTAAAGCGGTTGTACCAGCAACCAGAGGATCATAAGGCCGAATGCGGGTACGATCGTCTTGAGAGCGACATTTGCGCCATAATACGACGGCAGCGAGTGCAAAGCCCGGATATCTCCTGTGGCGCTTTGCAGGGCGCGTGAGCGCCCCAACACGTAACCGACTGAAGCAATCGCTAGCACGATCAGAACGAGCCATACTATCGGCATGAAACCCCCATTTGGTCTTGGCCGGGAAAGCTGAAAAATGTGGGGGCGACAGAAATGCCGCCCCCGGTATTTCGAACCAAAGGCGGGATTAGCTGCCCGAACCCATGGTGACTTCGTTGGCGATTGCATCCTGAGTTTTTGCCAGCTCAGGGTCCGCAACCAGACCATAGTTTGCCAGAGGACCCGAAGCGCCTGCGATTTCGTCGTGGGTAAAGAACTGGGCATATTCTTTCAGGCCGGGGATCACGCCGATATGGGCTTTCTTCACGTAGAAGAACAGCGGGCGCGAAACCGGATATTCACCGGTCGAGATGGTTTCGGTCGAAGGAGCGATACCCGACATGGTGGCCACTTTCAGCTTGTCGGTGTTGTTCTCGTAGAACGCCAGGCCGAAGATGCCGATGCCATTGGGGTTGGTGTCGATACGCGCCAGCGTTTCGGTGTAGTCACCATCGATGTCGACCGCCTTGCCGTCGGTACGTACAGCCAGACATGCATCTTCTGCGTCGTCTTCGCTCATACCGCCAGCAATCATGGCTTCCATCGCGCCGGTTGCTTCACACCCGATCAGCAGAACTTTTTCTTCGAACACTTCACGGGTGCCGTGCTTTGTACCCGGAATAAAGCCCGCGATTTCTACATCAGGCAGTTCGGGGTTGAATTCAGCCCAGGTGGTGTAAGGGTTATCAACCACTTCGCCGTCTTTCAAAACTTTTGCGCCCAAAGCGTTAAAGATGTCAGCAGGTTCAAAAGCGGTGAAGGCAGGACCGGTCTGCTGGCTTGCAAAAACGATGCCATCATAACCGATGCGGACTTCCATGATGTCAGTCACACCGTTTTCGGCGCAGGCTTTGATTTCTTTTTCACGGATCGCGCGTGATGCGTTTGCAATGTCGATGGTGTTTTCACCAACACCCTCACAGAAACGCTTTAAACCGGCTGACGAACCGCCCGATTCAACAACCGGGGTCGGGAAGTCGGTGTTCTCACCAAACAGTTCCGCAACGATCGAGGCATATGGAAGAACGGTCGACGAACCGGCAACCTGAACGTTGTCACGGGCAGCAGCGGTGGTTGCCGAGACGGTGGCGATTGCCAGCGCAGAAGCCGACAGTTTTACAAAGGACATTTCAGTCTCCTTGAAAAGGTATGATTGATCACCCCCATGATGATCCTGCGTGCACCCCTAGGGGCCGTGCGTAAGCCTTTTGTGACAAGTGTGTAACGCTTTTATGACAACCTTCGATTATCCGGAGATTTCGGGTCAAAAATTGTAACGAGGCAGATTTTGAAGGGCGGCAATGCGGGAAGGGCTACCGTGGTAAGATGACCGTAAAGACGGACCCTTTTCCCAACTCACTTTCCACGCGCAACCGTCCACGGTGGCGATTGACGATGTGCTTGACGATAGCCAGCCCCAGCCCCGTTCCACCCAACTGCCGGGATCTGTGATTGTCGGCGCGATAGAATCGCTCGGTCAGACGTGGCAGATGCACGGAATCAATTCCTGGCCCCTTGTCGATGACCTTCACCCGCACCCCAGGCCCACGCATGGCCGAGTCACGCTCTGATGACAGAACGCTGACTGTGACGCTACCACCGCTGGCACCGTATTTTATTCCGTTTTCGATCAGGTTGGTGAATACCTGCCGTAACTGATCGCTGTCTCCGGTCACGGAAAGCGGGCCGTCCTGTGCGTCAAGCGTCAGCGTCACGCCCGCCTCTTCCGCCAGGGGGCGCAACGAGTTCAGGGTGGATTGCAGCAGCCCTGTCAGCTCCAGCTGTTGATTTGGTCGAACTCTTTCTTCGCTTTCCACGCGGTTCAGGGACAAAAGATCGCCAACCAGCCGGTTCATCCTGTTGGCTTCATCGGCCATGATTTGCAAGAACCGGTCACGTGCAGCCGGATCGTTGCGCGCAGGGCCACGCAAGGTTTCAATGAAGCCCATCAGTGCCGTCAAAGGCGTCCGCAATTCGTGACTGACATTGGCAACAAAGTCGCGGCGCATCTGACTTGCCTGTTCCAGATGCGTGACATCTTGAAAAGTGGCCAGAACGGCCCCGCCCGACACGGCTCCGACCCCGTTCATATACCGGCATTGCACATCAAATGTCGTGTCCTGTGCACCATCATTGGAAAGATGACGTGCCGTCTTGGTTCCCTTCGATTGAAGGCTTTGTTCAATTGCTTCAAGAACCTGTGGCTGCCGCAGGATGGTCGCAAAATGCCGCCCCACGATATTCTGCCCCAAAAGGGTTTTCGCATCCGTATTGGCGGCAACGATCCGTTCGGTCTGATCCACCATCAGCGCGGGCATAGGGATGGCCTGGACAAATCCATCAAGAAGGTCATCTGACATGCTTCAAACCCCGATCAATCCACGCGCCTTATTGAGCAGCTCTCAGGGTGTCACGAAACCTGCGCATGTTTTCCTGATAGTGCAGCGCGCTTAGGGTAATCCGTTTTGCTGCGACCTCGTCCAGCTGGCGCACCACTTTGCCCGGAGCCCCCATCACAAGGGAATTATCCGGAATCTCCTTGCCTTCCGTGATCAGGGCCCCTGCCCCGATCAGGCAATTCCGGCCGATCCGGGCACCATTCAGAACAATCGCGCCCATTCCGATCAGAGTATTTTCTCCGATCGTACACCCGTGCAGCATCACTTTGTGTCCGATGGTGCAATTCGGACCAATCGACAAAGGATACCCGGCATCGATATGCATGACGCAGTTTTCCTGAACGTTGCTGCCTGCACCAACGCGGATTTCCTCGTGATCTGCGCGTATCGTGCAGCCGAACCAAACCGAGGCGCCCTGTTCCAGCACGACCTTGCCGATTAGGTTGGCATCGGGCGCAACCCACGTGTCCTCGTGAAAATCCGGCATGTGCTCACCTAAAGCGTAGATCGTCATGACAGCCCCTCGAATTCGTTTTGAAGTTTGCGCACGTGCTGTTGCAGATTTGGCTGTTGAATACGGCGCATCCGTTCGGCGCTGACGATGGTCTTCAGCTTCTTTTCGGTCGCCTCAAGATCGTCATTGATCAGGACATAATCGTAATAGCCCCAGTGGCTGATCTCGTCCCAGCTTTTGAGCATCCGCCTTGCGATAACTTCATCGCTATCCTGTCCACGCGATTCCAGACGGCGGCGCAGTTCAGGGATCGACGGCGGCAGGATGAAGATCGACAGCGCGTGTTTACCCAAGTCCGAATTGCGGATCTGAACCTCACCTTGCCAGTCCACGTCGAACAGAACGTCCTTGCCCGCGTGAATCGAGCTACGCACCGGATCAGCGGGTGAGCCGTAGAAATTGCCGAAAACATGCGCATGTTCCAGCATCTGGCCATTGGAGACCTTCTGCTTGAACTCGTCCTCTGAAAGAAAATAGTAATCCCGCCCATGTTCTTCTCCCGGACGCGGGGCGCGGGTTGTGGCCGAGACCGAAAACTCAAGGTCCTTGTCCCAGTCCATCAGCCGCTTTGCCAGGGTGGATTTGCCTGCCCCGGACGGGGAAGACAGGATGATTAAAAGGCCTCGGCGATCCGCCATATCAGTCGTTCCCATCATTATTCTACGTTTTGCACTTGTTCGCGCATCTGATCGATCACCGCCTTCAGTTCCAGTCCGACAGCCGTCAGTTCCGTACTCTGAGCCTTGGAACACAGCGTGTTGGTTTCGCGGTTGAATTCCTGCATCAGGAAATCAAGTTTGCGTCCGACAGCCCCTTCCTGCCCAAGCAGCTCTCTTGCTGCGACGACATGTGCAGACAGGCGGTCAATCTCTTCGGTAATGTCGGCTTTAACCGCGATCAATGCCAGTTCCTGCGCGACGCGATCCGGGTCCGCGCCCTGCGCGTTGTCCAGTACGTGCGCCAGATTGTCCCGCAATGTCGCGGCCATCTTGTCCTTACGATGCACGGCCAGATCAGCTGCCCGAGCTGTCAGCGCCGCAACTTGGTCCAGCTGTGTGTTCAGCACAGTAGCCAACGCCTCGCCCTCGGCCCGGCGCATATCGACAAAAGCGGCCAACAGGACGTTGAAATCTTCGGTCAGGCGCGCAACCAGCGGCGCGGGATCATCCGCATCTGCGGTTGCATCCAACATGCCTTTGAGTGCCAAAAGGTCCGAGGCGCGCGCCGGTTCCAGAGCAATACCGCGCGCAGCTGCCATCTTGTGTGTTTGTTCCAAAGCGCTCAGGGCAGCGGCCATAGCGACCTCGTTCAATGCCAGTTCCGAGGCAGAGTCCTCGCGGGTCAGACGCATTGACAGGGTCACATTCCCACGGCTCAGGGATTTTGACAGCGCGGCCCGAAGGGCCACCTCAAGCCCGGTCAGCCAATCAGGGACGCGCAGGCGCATATCAAGGCCTTTGCCGTTAACACTGCGCAACTCCCACGTCCAGCTGTGCGGTCCGTATTCCCCCTTCCCCGAGGCAAACCCGGTCATGGATCTGATCATGACTGTCCTTTCCTGTGACCTTACCCATTTGGATGTGTGCTGCACCTAATGCGATTGGCCGGTGCAGAGCAAGAGTTTGCTGAGGCCGCATTTGTTTGGCGTAAGTTAACCATTCGTTAAAGAATTGCTCCAAAATTGAATAAACCCGAGTCAAACTACCCCTGGTAATGGCTTGCAGGCCACAAATGCTCCGGTTGTGTTGCATTTTATGAAAATGGCGGCCAATTGACGTAAGGGTGAAGAAAATGAAAACCTTTTTCGGGACTGGTTCCGGGTCAGAATTTGGAAAGATCGTCGCAATGGATCGCTTTGACAGTGGGCGCAGCCTTACGCCGATCCGCCAGGCCGAGGCGTATTGGACTGCATTGCTGAGCGGTGACGGTGTTCCGATGCGGTCTCAGGTCGACCCGCGTGGACTGGAAAACATACTTGAATATACTTTCATTCTTGAACGGATCGCGCCCGGCCTGGCCCGGTTTCGCCTTGCCGGAAGCCACTTGAACGCGCTTGCGGGGATGGAGGTTCGCGGCATGCCTGTGACGGCCTTTTTTCAACCTGATGACCGCGCCAGTCTTAAGGACGTTCTGGAGCAGGTTTTCGCAGCACCCGCCGTTGCCGAACTGGGGTTGGATTCGAGCGGGATACTGGGACGTACCCGGATGCAGGCCTGCATGATCCTTTTGCCGCTCAAAAGCGATCTGGGCGACGTCAGCCGGGTTCTGGGCGTCATGGTTGCGGATGGTGCGATTGGTAAAACCCCACGCAGATTTTCGATTACTGATACGCGGATCAAATCGTTTTCGGAAGTTCAGGCACCAGTTCCTGCTGTGCCTCAAACCGTTGACGGTTTTGCCGAAGACCAAACGGATTTCAAACGCGCGGCCAAACACCTTCGTCTGGTCGTGTCGCGCGATGACTGAACCAGTTTGAACACCCGGAACTAAAAAACAGCGGACCGTTGGCCCGCTGTTTTTCCCTCTTTTCGCACGCTTAACTTGCGGCGCGTTTTGATCCGTTACGGCGCAGGTTGGTCAGTTCTTCCGCCACAAGGAACGCCAGTTCCAGTGACTGAGACGCGTTCAGGCGTGGGTCGCAGGCGGTGTGGTAACGATCCGACAGATCCTCTTCGGTCACGGCCCGCACACCACCGGTGCATTCGGTAACGTCGAGACCGGTCATCTCGAAATGGACACCGCCAGGGATCGTGCCCTCGGATTGATGCACACCAAAGAAATCGCGCACCTCACGCAGGACAGAATCGAACGGGCGGGTTTTGTAGCCCGTGGCCGATTTGATCGTATTGCCGTGCATCGGGTCGCACACCCAAGTAACCTTGGCGCCTTCTTCCTTCACGGCCTTGACCAGACGCGGAAGGTGTTCACCCGCCTTGCCTGCACCAAAGCGCGCGATCAGGGTCAGACGGCCCTCTTCATTTTCAGGGTTCAGCTTCGACATGAGAACCTTGAGATCTTCTGCCGTCGTCGTCGGACCACATTTCAATCCGATCGGGTTCAGAACGCCACGACAGAACTCGACATGTGCGCCGTCAGGTTGGCGTGTACGGTCGCCGATCCAGATCATGTGGCCAGACCCGGCCAGCCAGTTGCCCGAGGTCGAATCCAGACGGGTCAGCGCCTCTTCATATTCCAGTAACAGACCTTCGTGACTGGTGTAGAATTCAACGGTCGAGAATTCGTGCGTCGTGTCTGCCGTGATACCAGCCGCTTCCATGAAGTCGATGGTGTCCTGAATGCGGTCCGCAACTTCGGAATACTTCTGAACGTCCTGTTCGTCGGTAAAGCCCAGCGTCCACGAATGAACACGGCTCATGTCGGCGAAGCCACCGGTTGAGAAGGCACGCAGCAGGTTCAACGTGGCCGCCGCCTGCGTGTAGGCCTGCAACATCTTTCCGGGATTCGGAATCCGCGCTTCGGGCGTGAACGCCAGTTCGTTGATGATGTCACCCCGGTAGCTGGGCAGTTCTACACCATCCACAACCTCGGTCGGGGCGCTGCGCGGCTTTGCAAATTGACCGGCCATGCGACCGACCTTTACCACGGGCACCTTGGCACCGTAGGTCAGAACCATCGCCATTTGCAGCATCACCTTGAAGGTGTCACGGATCGCATCGGCGCTGAATTGTTCAAAGCTTTCAGCACAATCCCCGCCCTGAAGCAGGAAGGCCTCGCCGCGACCGGCGGCACCAAGATGTTGCTTGAGGCGCCGCGCTTCACCGGCAAAGACCAGCGGGGGATACTGCGAAAGCTGGGCCTCGACCTTGGCCAATGCGGCCGCATCGGTATAGTCTGGCATCTGAACCCGGGGCTTGTTGCGCCAGTTCGACTTTTGCCATTCGGTCATAGCTTTGATCTCCGCTGAAGTGTTCAGGTCGCCTCTATACAAAAAGCAATGAAGAGTGACCATATCCCATTTGCGCCTCTTGACGCCGCAAACAAGCTTTGATCATGGTGACTGCCAAATACGTCGCCGGATACCAGGTTTTCCCGCGCAGAATTAAGGACATTTTGTCATGCAAGTGCAACGCCAAGCAGTCACGGTGGAAAATGCTGGGGCCACACCCCGCCATTTCGTTTTTGTCCTGCTGGACAAGTTTTCGCTGCTGTCTTTTGCGTCGGCGCTCGACAGCCTGCGCATCGCAAACCGCATGGCCGACAAACAACTTTATACATGGACGCTTTCAGGTGAAGGCGGAGATTCGATTTCATGTTCAGCCGGAACCGAATTCAAACTGGATCGTGACCTGGACGAACTGCAACGCGACGATGTCGTTCTGATTTGCGGGGGCGTTGACGTACAAGCCGCGACCACCAAACGCATTCTGAACTGGTTGCGGCGCGAGGCACGGCGCGGATTGCGGATCGGCGGTCTGTGCACGGCTGCTTATACCTTGGCCAAGGCGGGTCTGCTAGATAACAAACGCGCCACGATACATTGGGAAAACTCAGACAGTTTCATCGAAGAATTCGATGAGGTCGAGTTGACGAAAGCTGTCTTTCAGATTGACGGCGGTCGTATGACGACGGCTGGAGGGACCTCGTCTATCGATCTGATGCTCAAGTTGATTGCAGACGATTTCGGCGAAGACCTGGCAAATGCGGTGGCGGATCAGATGATCTATTCGTCTATCCGGACAGATCAGGACACGCAGCGCCTATCTACACCGACACGGATTGGCGTACGTCACCCCAAGTTGAGTCAGGTCATCCTGATGATGGAAAAGAACATAGAAGAGCCGATCTCACCTTCGATTCTGGCCAAGGAAGTCGGCATGTCGACCCGACAGCTTGAGCGTCTGTTCAGGCGCTATCTCAGCCGCTCGCCCAAGCGGTACTATATGGAACTTCGCTTGCACAAGGCGCGGAACCTGCTGATGCAAACGGATATGAGCGTCATCAACGTAGCGCTGGCCTGTGGATTCGCTTCGCCCAGCCATTTCTCAAAATGCTACCGCGCGCATTACAACACAACACCTTATCGCGAACGCGGAGCGCAAAGCGGGCGGCTATCGGTTTAAGGTCACTCCGCCGGAGATATTCTGTAAATTGCCCCCTTCCCAACCGAAATAAACCAGATCGACCCGTCTGGCGCTTCGACGATATCGCGGACGCGCTCGGTTTCAGGGCTTCTGATCTGTTCGGCTTCATGCATTGGATGGCCCTGAAGTCGGGCGATATAGTCAAATTTCAAAGATCCTACGAAAACATCACCTGCCCATTGCGGCCAGAGCTTGCCGGAATAAACCAGCAGGCCAGACGGCGCGATGGAAGGATCCCAGTAGTGAGCTGGCTGTTCCAGCCCCTCTTTGGCTGTACCTTCTCCGATTTTTTCACCCGAATAATGCGTACCATAGGAGATGAGAGGCCAACCATAATTCCGGCCTGCGCGGGGTTGGTTGATTTCATCTCCACCCCGCGCCCCGTGTTCCGAGGTCCAAAGTCGGCCACGCGCGTCCAAATCCGCGCCCTGTGGATTTCGATGACCGTATGACCATATTTCGGGTTCGATATTCGATTGCCCGACAAAGGGGTTATCTGCCGGAACCGTCCCATCGCGGTTGATACGGATGACCGAGCCCATGGGATTGGACCGATCCTGTGCATTCTCCGCCTGCCCACGGTCACCGAGGGTCACGAACAATGTCCCGTCCAGCGCTTCGACCACACGACTGCCAAAATGCCGACCACCCGTACCACCGGGCGATGCCTCGAAAATTACTCGGAAGTTCTGAAGGTTTTTGCCAGTCTCGGATAGGTGCGCAACCGCAACCGCAGTCCCTGCACCGTCGCCCTGAGGTTTTGCGAAGGTCAGAAAGATCTCTCGGCTTTGATTGAAATTGCGCGAAATCGTGACGTCCAGCAATCCGCCCTGCCCCAGAGCGGCAACCTTTGGAACGCCTGAAACATCCCCAACTTGTCCATTTCGCACATACAGCAACCTTCCATCCCGTTCCGTGACGAGGAAGCTTTCATCGGGCAAAATGCCAACCGCCCATGGGGTCTCTAGCCCGCCGATCATTTCTTCCAGTTCGATCATCCCGGTGGAAACCGACAACGTCTGGGCTGCGGCATTCAAGGCGCAGAGTGAGAAAGACAGAATCATCGCCGTTCTGAGCATTCTGGTCCCTTTCGGTGACAATCAGGGGTGAGTCCCAACAAAACAGATAGATTTTCAACCGAAAAAGACACGTTTGCGTTAGGACTTTTCTTTTCCGAACAGCTTGCCTAGGGTCGTCGCCAGAACGAATACGTTCACAACTGGGAGTAACCATATGAAAAAGCTGCTTACTGCAACTGCAGCAACTGCATTGCTGGCCGGCGCAGCCATGGCCGAAGATGTCAAACTGGGGATTTTGATCGGCTTTACCGGCCCCATTGAATCGCTGGCCCCTGCCATGGGGTCGGGTGCTGAGCTGGCAATCGCCGAAGTCAACGAATCCGGCAAGTTCATGAACGGTGCCAGCGTGGCTGGTGTACGTGCCGATACCGGCTGTATCGACAATGGTCTGTCCACCTCGAACGGCGAGCGTATGATCGCCGACGGCGTTGCAGGCATCATTGGCGGCGACTGTTCGGGTGTAACCGGCGCGATCCTGCAGAACGTTGCCATTCCAAACGGCATGGTCATGATCTCGCCTTCGGCGACCTCGCCCGGCCTGTCGACCATGGAGGACAACGGCCTGTTCTTCCGCACCGCGCCGTCGGATGCGCGCGAAGGTCAGGTTATGGCTGATATCCTCAAGGATCGCGGCATCAACTCGATCGCGCTGACCTATACCAACAATGACTATGGCAAAGGTCTGGCCGATGCGATCCAGACGTCCTTCGAAGCGGTTGGCGGAGAAGTGACCATCGTTACGGCGCATGAAGATGGCAAGGCCGACTATTCGGCTGAAGTTGGCGCGCTGGCTTCGGCCGGTGGAGACATTCTGGTTGTCGCGGGTTATCTGGACCAGGGTGGTCTGGGCATCATCCAGTCGTCGCTGGACAGCGGTGCGTTTGACACCTTTGGTCTGCCCGGTGGCATGATCGGTGACTCGCTGCCCGCAAATGTCGGCCCCGACCTGAACGGCTCGTTCGGTCAGATTGCCGGGTCGGGTGGTGAAGGTGCAGAAAAGTACTTTGCACTGGCCGAAGCAGCCGGATTTGACGGTTCGTCGCCCTATTCGCCCGAATCCTATGACGCGGCAGCGCTGTTCATGTTCGCCATGCAAGCCGCCGGTTCGACCAACCCGGCAGATTACGCGGGCAAAGTTATGGACGTCGCTAATGCACCGGGTGAAAAGATCTATCCGGGTGAACTGGCCAAAGGTCTGGAACTGCTGGCCGCCGGTCAGGACATCGACTATGTCGGCGCGTCCGGTGTCGAGTTGATCGGCCCCGGCGAAAGCGCAGGGTCGTACCGCGAGATCGAAGTGACCGACGGCGAAAACAAGACCGTCAACTTCCGTTGATCCCGCATATCAAGCTATAAAATCAGACAGCCCGGGCCTTGTGTCCGGGCTGTTTCAATGACAAAAGGCTGCACCTCGTTTCACGGGGACAAGGCAAGGGGATACCATGATCGTCGTCGAGGACGTGCATAAGCATTTCGGCGGGTTTCACGCGGTGGACGGGGCGTCGCTGGAAATCCAAAAAGGGTCGATCACCGGCCTGATCGGGCCCAACGGGGCCGGAAAAACCACTCTGTTCAACGTGATCGCCGGTGTTTTGCCTCCGACCAGCGGAAAGGTGGTTATGGATGGTGAAGATATCACTGGCCTGCCTCCGCATGAGCTGTTTCACAAAGGTTTGCTGCGCACGTTCCAGATCGCGCATGAATTCTCGTCGATGACCTGCCGCGAAAACCTGATGATGGTGCCCGGTGCGCAATCGGGTGAGGCGCTGTGGAATACCTGGTTCGGACGCAAGCGCATCGCTGATGAAGAGCGCGCGTTGAAAGCCAAGGCAGACGAGGTGCTGGAGTTTTTGACCATCGAACATCTGGCCGATCACAAGGCCGGTCAGGTTTCGGGCGGTCAAAAGAAACTGCTGGAACTTGGTCGTACCATGATGGTGGACGCCAAGATCGTATTTCTGGACGAGGTCGGAGCAGGCGTGAACCGCACCCTGCTGATGACCATCGCTGATACGATCCTGCGCCTGAACAAAGAGCGTGGTTATACGTTTGTTGTCATCGAGCACGACATGGATTTCATCGGCAAGATCTGCGACCCGGTCATCTGCATGGCCGAGGGTAAGGTTTTGGCCGAGGGTACTCTGGATGAGATCAAGGCAAACGAGCACGTGATCGAAGCCTATCTTGGCACCGGCCTCAAAAACAAAGACAAGCTGGAGGCCCAGACATGACCGCTGGCATGAGCGACAACCCCTATCAGGACGACAAGGGCAACAAGGACGCATCGATTACCAACACGCAAGGTATCGGAACAATGACGCCTGCCCATCGTAAAAGCGGGACGACTCATCGCGTTGAAGGCGGCCCGTTTCTGATCGGCGACACCATGACCGGCGGTTATGGCAAAGGCCCGGATATCCTGCATGACTGCACCATTGCCGTGGACAAGGGTGAGATCGCCGTTATCGTCGGCCCCAACGGTGCGGGCAAGTCAACGGCGATGAAGGCCGTGTTTGGGATGCTGGATGTGCGCGCCGGCTCTGTACGTCTAGACGGCGAGGATATCACCAGCCTCACCCCACAAGATCGCGTGATCCGCGGTATGGGCTTTGTTCCTCAGACATCGAACA
This sequence comes from Ruegeria sp. O4, assembly GCF_056535125.1. NCBI lineage: Bacteria > Pseudomonadati > Pseudomonadota > Alphaproteobacteria > Rhodobacterales > Roseobacteraceae > Ruegeria > Ruegeria sp. O4. The sequence goes on from NZ_JBQERO010000001.1 coordinate 340,698, forward strand.
TTTTCACCTCGATGACTGTCGAGGAAAATCTGGAAATGGGTGCCTTTATCCGTCACGACGATTTCTCGGACACGATGGAGCAGGTCTATGATCTGTTCCCAATTCTGCGTGACAAACGCAACCAACCTGCCGGCGAACTGTCTGGCGGTCAGCGCCAACAGGTTGCCGTGGGTCGCGCGCTGATGACGCAACCCAAGGTCCTGATGCTGGACGAGCCCACCGCAGGTGTCTCACCCATCGTGATGGATGAGCTTTTTGACCGCATCATCGAGGTCGCACGCACCGGCCTGCCGATCCTGATGGTTGAACAAAACGCCCGCCAGGCACTGGAGATTGCCGATAAGGGATATGTGCTGGTTCAGGGGCGAAACGCCTATACCGGTACGGGCAAGGAATTGCTGGCTGATCCGGAAGTGAGAAAGAGTTTCTTGGGCGGTTGAGGATGAGACGGCGCACAAACTCCCATTTGGTGCGCACCGTCCTCCTCATTCTAGCAGTGGGTTCGCAGAAACACGTTGCTTCAAGGAAAACAGTGTAGAAAATCACTGCATAACTAAGTGCAACCGCCTTCCTAATTCTCACCCCGCCGGATTGCTACAATATCCGGAGTCATTCGCGGCATGTGGACCTTTGACCGACATGTCATAGTGCAGGTTATCGAAATCCACCACAAAGGTCACCACGTCCTGATCCATGATATGCAGGAAGGTGAGCGAGTTCAGACCGGGAATAATCTGCGCCTCGCCCTTGATGTTTTCGGCCACGATGAACCCCTTGTCCGTCTCACCCGACCGCGCCAGAGTCACCGATCCCCCGTTTTTGTCGGAGAGGCAATTGACGACAAAATCCGCGCCATTCAGCGGGTCGTCGATTGCAGCTTGTACGAATGTGGGCATCAACAGGCCAGCCGTGATCAGCGCGGTAAATCTCATGAGTTTCTTCCTTCGGTTACTTATGCCTGCCCTCGCGCGCTATTACGCTCGCGAGATCAGCCTTATATTTCGGTACTGGCTGCGCTCGACAATCACATCTTCCGCAGCTCAACGAAGTGAACTTAGGAAAAACCCTTTCGTATCATAGACCTGAACCAGCTATTTCACCGGAACTTGAGGCCAGGTGAGGTGGTGTGCGCTCAGCTTGAGACAAAAACAATCTGGGGCCCTAGATTGGCAGACAAAACGGCCCGGCGCGGGTCACTTTGAACCTGAATCGCTCACCCCATGCCTGATTGTGTTTTCAATATGTCAGGATAATGGTGCGTTGAATTTGAGGACGTTAAACATGACTGTTATTTACTTGTTTTAATGGCTCTTTCACGAGACCAAATCGGTTATTTTCACGCGTTACTCAAAGGGCAAAAAACACGCTTAAGTTCAATTTGTGACATAATGGAGCTTTAGGCGGGCCATCCACGCCGGTCGGGCCATATTACTGAACCAATGGCTCGACAGTTCGAAGGCGAATGCAAAATCGAAGACAAGGACCCGCAGACTATGAAACTCTGGATCGCTTTGCCGCTTGCCCTATTTTCGGCCACTCAGGCAGTAGCCGAAGAACGCCACCTATTGTGCACCTCCGACCGCGACGGCAGCGAAATCCGCCTTAGCCGTGCCGCGGACGGTGACAAAGGTAGCATTGAAACCCCAATAGCCGCAGGCGATGCTGTGATCCTCAAAGGCGTGGGCAGCATGACGTTCATGTATATCGAAGGTCAGAACGTGATGACGCTGGTGGTTCAACTTGACGACATGTCCTATGATCTGTCTGTCAAAGGTCCCCATGCCGACGAGGATTTCGGCAAATGCCAAGACGTTCAGGCGTGACTTTGCATCCAAGCAATACTGCCGGGTGGCCACGCTGACCTCAAAAGTCGCGCGGCTTCACCTGCGGGTTTGGTTCTCGGAATCTCACAAGCCTTTCTGGTTCCGCGTTATCCAGGCAAAAAACGTTCGTCCAATTCGTTGAAAACCATAGCCGTGTGTTGAATTACCAATGGTACACATGCCATAAAGCCGCACCCGGACAGTGAGAAGAATTCATGGATTTACTGAACGCGTTGGTCACACTGGCCAACTTTGTCATCGTGCCTGCGATTGCCTATGGCAGCCAGCTGGCATTGGGAGCGCTAGGCGTGACCCTGATCTACGGCATCCTGCGGTTTTCGAACTTTGCCCATGGTGACACCATGGCATTTGGGGCGATGATCGCTGTGCTTGTCACTTGGGGCTTACAGGCCGCTGGTGTCAGCTTTGGGCCGTTGCCGACTGCCCTGCTCGCCCTGCCCTTTGCCATCCTTGGCTGCATCCTGCTGGTGTTGGTCACGGACAGGCTGGTCTACCGCTTTTACCGCGAACAAAAGGCCAAGCCGGTTATCCTTGTGATCGTATCAATGGGTGTAATGTTCATCATGAACGGTTTGGTGCGCTTTATCATCGGGCCGGATGACCAAAAGTTTTCGGACGGTGCAAGATTCCTGATATCCGCGCGGGATTTCAAATCCATGACGGGCCTTCAGGAGGGGCTGGCTATCAAGACCTCGCAAGGGATTACACTGATAGTGGCCGTTATTGCCGTGGCCTTGTTGTTCTGGTTCCTCAATAAAACACGAACCGGGAAATCGATGCGCGCCTATTCCGACAACGAGGATCTGGCGCTTTTGTCCGGCATCAACCCTGAACGTGTTGTGATGATCACCTGGATCATCGTAGCCGCCTTGGCGACCACAGCGGGTGTTCTATACGGGTTGGACAAAAGCTTTAAACCCTTCGTCTATTTCCAGCTTCTGCTGCCGATTTTCGCTTCGGCCATCGTGGGTGGCCTTGGTAACCCACTGGGCGCAATTGCAGGCGGGTTCATCATCGCGTTTTCCGAGGTGACGATCACCTATGCCTGGAAAAAAGTTCTGACCTATGTGGCCCCCGAAAACCTGGAGCCGTCCGGATTGGTCCAGCTCCTGTCCACCGATTACAAATTCGCTGTCAGCTTTGTCATCCTGCTGATCGTGCTTCTGTTTAAGCCCACGGGCCTGTTCAAGGGAAAAGCAGTATGACCGAATCTGTCAAAAACACTCTGCTTTTCATTGCTGTTGGCAGTCTCATTTTGCTGACCGGTTTCACGCAAAGCTGGAACACTGCCGTTCTGATCCTGAACATGGGGCTGATCTCTGCCATCATGGCGATCGGTGTGAACCTGCAATGGGGCTTTGCGGGCCTGTTTAACGTAGGGGTCATGGGCTTCGTCGCGCTGGGCGGTCTGGCCGTGGTTCTGGTTTCGACAGAGCCTACTCCGGGTGCTTGGGGCGCCGGCGGTTTTGGTATCGTTCTGTCCTTGCTACTGGGGGCTGCCACCGTTGTTGCAGCCGTACTGGTGGCAACAAGACTGCCCAAAGGCCGGGTGCAGACGCTCACAATAATCACTGTCCTTATCGTCGGCTTCTTCCTCTACCGGGCCGTGTTCGACCCCAATGTTGCCGCGGTCGAGGCCATTGACCCGGCGATTGCCGGAAACATCGGTGGACTGAACCTGCCCGTTCTGCTGGCCTGGCCTGCCGGAGGTCTGCTGGCTGCCGGGGCGGCGTGGCTGATTGGCAAAACCGCGCTAGGGCTTCGGTCAGATTATTTGGCGATTGCCACGCTGGGTATCGCCGAGATTATCATCGCCGTCATGAAGAACGAGGACTGGCTGGCCCGCGGCGTGAAGAACGTCTATGGCATCCCGCGTCCCTCCCCGGTTGTCGGGTATGAAGTTGACTTGCAGCAAGATCCGGCTTTTCTTGCCCGCGCCGAATGGCTGGGGCTGGATCCGGTCACTGCATCCACCCTCTCGGTGAAGCTTGGGTATTCTCTGCTGTTCATGCTGGTTCTTCTGGTGCTGCTCTGGATGGCGCAAATGGCGCTGAAAAGCCCGTGGGGCCGTATGATGCGCGCAATCCGCGACAATGAAGTTGCAGCCGAAGCGATGGGCAAGGACGTCACCCGTCGCCACTTGCAGATTTTCGTATTAGGGTCGGCCATTTGCGGCATCGCAGGCGCGATGATGACCACTCTGGACGGACAGCTGACGCCGGGCACCTACAATCCGCTGCGCTTTACCTTCTTGGTTTGGGTCATGGTGATCGTTGGCGGTTCGGGCAACAACTTCGGAGCCGTTTTGGGTGCGTTCCTGATATGGTTCTTGTGGGTTCAGGTCGAACCGATTGGCTTGTGGTTGATGAGTGTTATCACTGCAGGCTTGCCGGATGGCAGCGCGCTGAAGGCACATCTTATTGATAGTGCCGCACATATGCGCCTTTTCACGATGGGCCTGATCCTTTTGATTGTTCTCAGATTCAGCCCAAGGGGTCTGATCCCCGAGAAATAGGTCCGCGCCACGTTCCAATGTGCAAAACCGCGCCACTTATCTGGCGCGGTTTCTTGATTCTTAAGGTTTTTCTGAATAAACGAACCCACCACAGTGTTTTCGATTTGCGGCAGGTTGCTGGCACTCACCCTCGCCAATGCCGTTTCAATCGATCAACAAGACGAGTAGATAAGAGTAGAAAATGAAAGCACCACATCTGAAATCACTCATTCTGTTTACGGCTATTGCGGTCGCGGTATCCGCTTGTGTCCCCAGCCCCGAAGATCTTGAGACGACGCCCATCAAGGTTCAGACACCTAAAGGTGTCGTGACCTGTCAGCTCTATCGTCAGGATCGTGTGACCTGGGACCGTGCAATCGACTTCCCAGCCACGAAGATGTCTGTTCCCGAGGCTGACGCCTATTGTCGCCAGGAAGGCCAACGCCGACTGAAGTAAACGCTGTAGCGCCCACCAAGGACGCTACGTTTTTACCTGTTGCGAAACAATCCGCCGAGGATACCGCGCACGATCCGGCGCCCGGTTGTGCCCTTAAGCTCTTTGATCACCGCTTCGGTCATTGCCGTGGCAAACGTGTCCTGCTTGCGCTCAACACGGGAGGAGGACCGGCCGACCCGGCTGCCCGAATATCTGCGGGCCGAAGAATATTCGCGTTCGATCGGCGATTGCGCTTCAAGAACTTCGTCGGATTCGGCCAGTTCTGCGGCATTGGCCGCAGCTTGGGCCCGAGCCTGAAGAATCTCGAAGGCAGATTTTCGATCTACGCTCTTGTCGTATTTTCCTGCCATCGCCGAGGCGGCAAGGATATCCCGACGTTCGGCATCTGAAATTGGCCCCAGCTGAGATCCCGGCGGACGAATAAGCGTACGCTCGACCACGCCCGGAACACCTTTCTTTTGCAGCATTGAGGTGACAGCTTCGCCAACGCCGACTTCGCGAATTGCCGTTTCCGTGTCAAAAGTCGGGTTCTCGCGATAGGTTTCAGCGGCCAGCCGCAGGTTCTTTCGGTCCCGCGCCGTGAATGCCCTTAATGCGTGCTGAATACGGTTGCCCAGCTGTCCAAGAATATCTTCCGGGATATCGGCGGGGCTCTGAGTAATGAAGTATACACCCACACCCTTTGAACGGATCAGGCGGGCGACCTGTTCGACCTTGTCCACCAGAACCTTTGGCGCATCGTCGAACAACAGATGGGCTTCGTCAAAAAAGAACACCAGCTTTGGTTTTTCGGGGTCTCCGACCTCTGGCAGCTCTTCGAACAGTTCACTCAACAGCCACAACAGGAACGTTGCATATAGCCGTGGGGCTGCCATCAGCTGGTCTGATGCCAGAATGTTCACTATTCCGTGCCCGTTTTCGTCAGTTCGCATCAAATCGGCCAAATCCAGCGCCGGTTCGCCAAACAGTTTTGTTCCGCCCTGATTCTCGAGAACCAGCAGACGTCGCTGAATCGCCCCGATTGATGACGTGGATACATTGCCGTATCGCAATGACAGTTGCGCCCGATTCTCTCCGATCCAGACCAGCAGCGCCTGTAGGTCCTTAAGGTCCAGCAACGGCATCCCTTCTTCGTCGGCCACGCGGAATGCGATATTCAGGATACCTTCCTGCGCCTCGCTCAACTCCAGTAACCGCGACAGCAACAGCGGACCCATTTCCGTCACCGTCGTGCGCACTGGATGGCCCTGTTCACCGAATAAATCCCAGAATGTCACCGGGCAGGCAGAATAGGCAAATTCCTCGAACCCGATCCGACTGGCCCGGTCCTGAAAGGCCTGATGCAGTTTGTGGGCCTCGCTTCCGGGAAGGGCCAGACCAGACAGATCCCCTTTCACATCCGTGAGGAATACCGGGACACCCGCCTGAGAAAAACCTTCTGCAAGAATCTGCAACGTCACGGTTTTGCCGGTACCGGTTGCCCCGGCAATCAACCCGTGGCGGTTGGCATATTTCAACGCCAGTTCCTGCGGCTGGCCATAGTTTTCACCGCCACCGCCCAAAAAGATATTCGTGCCCATTAACATTGCCTTATTGTTCACCGATCTGCCGCCAGCATACAAAGTTAACCTTTGACTGCGATAGTCAATTTGCCTTGCATTGCGGGGCAGACTTCCTCCCTGTCGACTGGCCGTGCCTGCTGGCACGGCCTTTTTGGTTTGGCCATCGGATTATTATTCTGGCGCATAGATTAAAAAATGAGGATAGCTGTTGACCCGTGTGCGCCCCTTCCGTAGGGTTTGCGCATAAATAAGTCGGCCAGTCCGACGGGGAGAAACTTATGGGGAAGGGAGCTGGTCGAACAGCTCCCTTTTTCTAATCTCCGAAGGTGCGGTTCCAGGCCTCAGGCAAGAATCCGTTCACGTTCGCAAAGGCCGTTCTGTTAGTGCCTGACACTGGTTCAGAAGAGTGTTAAACGAAGCAAAAAGATCAATCATCAACCCGAGGCATTCATGTTCAAGAAAATCCTCTCGTTCAACACTATCGCCGCTGTTCTGCTATCCGGCGCAGCGTATGCACAAGACACAACCACAACCGCGCCAGACGCCGGTCTGGACCTTGGTCAGGAAGGCCCCCGGGTCGGAGAACAGTTCGTAAAGGAAGAATTCGGCGATTGGGACGTATCCTGTATCAAGGCACCGGAAGGCGAGGATCCTTGCGCCATCGTTCAGGTTCTGGAGGGTAAAAATGGGGATCCGATCGCAGAAGTATCCATCGGGAAACTGCCGGAAGGTGGGGCAGCCGTTGCTTGGGCAAATGTGATCGTACCCCTCGAAACTCTGCTGCAAGCTCAGCTGGCCCTGTCAATCGATGGCGCGCCGCGTAAATTGTACAACTATCACCAATGCGTTCCCGTGGGCTGCATCGCGCAACTGGGTCTTAGCCAAGGGGATATCGATGCGATGAAAGCTGGAACCAAAGCGACGTTTTCACTGGTTCCCGCCCGTTTCCCGGATCAGGTTCTTGAAATGGACATGTCGCTCTCCGGCTTCACATCGGGCTTTGACGCTCTGAACGTCAACACAAACTAAGAAAAAACATCCGTGGAAGCCGCCGTATTATTAACGGCGGCTTTTTCACTAAACCCGCTTCAGGGCCAGTACGGCATTCAACCCACCAAAGGCGAATGCGTTGCTAAGCGCGACGTCGACCTTTGCTTCGCGTGCTTCGTTCGGTACCACGTCCAACGCGCATTCCGGGTCCGGTTCCTCATATCCAATCGTCGGTGCAATGACACCGTCCCGCAGTGCCATGATGCAGGCCAGCAATTCCACCGCGCCGGTCCCTCCAATCAAGTGGCCGTGCATGGATTTCGTGGACGAGATCATCAGATCGTCGGCGTGTGGGCCAAATACGTCGGCCACGGCTGCGCATTCGGTCTTGTCATTTGCAGCTGTTCCGGTGCCATGCGCGTTGATATAACCTACATCTTTTGCGTTCAGCTTCGCATCGGCCAAGGCACCGGCCATGGCACGCGCGGCCCCTTGTTTGCTGGGCATCACAATGTCAGAGGCATCCGATGACATGGCAAAGCCGACAACTTCGCACAGTATTTCGGCCCCTCGGGCGCGGGCGTGTTCGTATTCCTCAAAGACAAAGACGCCAGCCCCTTCACCCTGCACCATTCCGTTGCGGTTGGCACTGAACGGGCGGCACGCGTCTTTCGACATCACGCGCAGACCTTCCCAGGCTTTTACACCGCCGAAACACAACATCGATTCGGACCCGCCCGTAACCATGACCGGAGCCGCGCCACTACGCACCATCTGAAAGGCCTGAGCCATCGCATGGTTTGATGACGCACATGCCGTCGACACGGTGAAACTGGGGCCTTTTAGGTTATGTTCCATTGAAACATGACTGGCGGCGGCATTGTTCATGAGCTTTGGAACGACAAAGGGGTGTACCCTGTTCTTCCCGTCCTCATAAACGGAACGGTAATTGTCATCCCAGGTTGAAACACCACCGCCTGCGGTCCCCAGAACGACGCCTGATCTGGCCGCCAGTTCGCCGTGAAATTCGATACCCGACTGTTCAATCGCCTCTTTGGCTGCCGTCAGGGTGAATTGGGTGAAGCGGTCGTACAGCGACATCTGCTGTCGGTTGAACCGCCCTTCCGCCTCGAACCCCCGAACCTGTCCGCCGATCTTGATGGCCAACCGATCAACATCCCGGAATTCAAGTTCCGAAATACCACAACGACCTTCGCGCATTGCTTCCAGCGTGTCAGGGACCGAATGGCCCAGCGAGTTGATCGTACCTGCTCCGGTAATGACAACGCGTTTCATGAGCGTGTGTCAGACCTTTTCCGACACAAGCTTTTCGATCCCAGAGATGATCGCAGCCACATTGGAGATATCAAAATCGTTGGCCTCGGGCTCGTTGGCATTGAAAGGAATCGAAATGTCGAACTCTTCCTCGATGGCAAATATGCTTTCGACCAGCCCTAGGCTGTCGATACCCAGATCTTCCAGCGTGCTTTCGGGTGTTACATCCGATGGCTCCAGAACGGCCTGCTCTGCAATGATCGCGATGACGCGGTCGCTGATGCTCATGTCGATCCCCTGATTATCAGTTTGAGGTTGATTTAATCGCTCGGGGTCTGTTTGAAAACAGCCTTTTTCAATGCCTCGACGTCGCGTGCCATACGGGGCAAACGCCGTTGTGCCTTGTAGATGTCCGTATGCGTTTCCATTTTGACGCCGGGATACCCCATGATCACGCGACCAGCAGGCACGTTGGAAAGTATCTTGGTGCCGCCACCGGCAATAACCCCATCCCCGATGAATATGTTGTCGACAACGCCGGTCTGACCGCCCAGAACCACGTTGTTTCCGATCTCAACCGAACCCGACACACCAGTCTGACCGCACAACAGGCAGTCCTGACCGACTCGGGTGTTGTGCCCGACATGGACCAGGTTATCCAACTTGGAACCGTGGCCAATATACGTATTTCGGATCGTGCCATTGTCGATTGTGCAATTCGCACCAATTTCAACGTCATCACCGATTTCCACAGCGCCCAGCGAATGAATGCGCAGCCAGCTCTGAGCTTTGGCCTCACCCTGATCGCCCATTGTCTTGCGTACATTTTCGACGCCCGAGACTTCGGGGGTAACAAAACTGAACCCGTCCCCGCCGATCCGGGCACCAGGTTGCGCAATAAAACGATCTCCGATCTGCGCCCGTGCGCCAATGCTGACCATTTCGCGCAACACTGCCTGGTCGCCCAATATGGCATCCATTCCCACCGCGCAATGTGCCCCTATGACAGAGCCTGCGCCGATCCGGGCGCGCGCGCCTACAACAACCAACGGTCCAATCGCGACGTCAGGACTGATTTCAGCTGTTGGATCGATCACGGCCGAAGGGTGTATCCCCGGCTCGACCCCCTGCCCCCGGTCCAGCATGGAAGTAATGCCAGCCATCGCCATACGTGGACGTTTGACAAAGATCGCAGCACGCAATCCCATCGCCTGCCAATCGGCCCCTTCCCAAAGGACGGCCGCACGAGCGGCTCCGTTGGTAAGCGCCTCGGCGTATTTCGGAGACATAGCCATCGCCAGATCTGTCGGGCCTGCATCGCCTGGTTCGGCGGCGCGCACAATCGTCAGGCCGCCATCGCCCTGACATTCGGCACCCAGAGACTCGGCGATCTGTTGTACGGTAAACTGCATGGCGGGCTTCCTTTTGGCAGGATTTGCCCTGTGCTTACCCCTGAACGTCCGGCAGGGCCACCCCTGCCTTTTGCAGGGCATCCCAAATCTTGCCGTCCCGCCCATAGACATCGCGACGATACTGCACTTCGCCTTTGGGCCCGATATAGGCCGTGCGGTAAATCAGATGCACCGGAACTTTCTGTTCCAAATTAACTTTGGTCTCTTTTCCGGTGTTCAGAACGCGATGGAAGAATGCCTTTGGATCTTCCTCTTGTTTGGCCAGCAGGGCGTATGCAAATTCAAAGGGCTGGGCCAAGCGGATACACCCATGTGAAAAGGCCCGAACTTCGCGCGAGAACAGGTTTTTCTGTGGAGTATCATGCAGATAGATGTTGTGCTTATTGGGGAACATGAACTTCACCAGACCCAGCGCATTGCTTTGGCTGGGCGGTTGACGCATTGCGAAGGGAAAATTGCTGGTCGTGAACTGGGTAAAGTCCACCGCACCCCGATCGACCTGCCTGCCGCTTCTGTCAGTTATCAGAATATGGCCCACGGAATTCGGGTTTGATTGCAGTTTCGGAAGGTATTCCTTGGTCACGATCGAGCGGGGAACATGCCAGCTTGGGTTGATCACCATATGCTCCATCTCATCCGAAAATTCCGGACTTCTTCGATCATGCACATTTTTACCGATGACTGCGCGGGTTTCAAAAGTGACTTGCCCTTCGTCCACGATCTTGGCCGTGAAGTCGGCTTGGTTCACAAGGATATGACGCGTGCCGCGTTCCCGAGGCAGCCAGCGTTCGCGTTCCAACGCAACGTAAACGGCTTTCAACCGGTCTGTGGCTGGACGGTTAATTTCAGCAATCGTCCCCTTGCCCGCCACACCATCGGTTTCAAGCCCATGCGCGGATTGAAAGGCACGAACGCCTTCAAGCAACGCGCTGTCGAAAGACGGGCTGGCGGACGGTTTCATGTAACCCATCACCACCAGACGGTCGCGCAGCTTGACAACATTCGGTCCCGTGTCGCCGTATTCCAGTTTGCTTTCGGGAACTGTTGGCCCCCATCCCCCTTGAAACACCAGCTTTTCCAAGGACAACTTCTGCTTCATCAATGCGCGGTATTGATGTGATTGCGGCGCCAAGACTGTAAAGTAGGCCGCGCCTTGAGTGCTTATTCCCTGCAAATGCTCAACAGTGCTGCGTCGTTCTACGGACCGAACCAGCCCATCATCCACACTGCCGGGCCGGATTGCGCCCGCATAAAGCGCGTCGGCATATTCGACAAAGATACGGCTCAGTTCGGCTTCAACTGTTCCGAGATCACGCACCGAACGGGCCTTTTCCATCTTCTCCATCACGGCGGCGACAATCGGCTCCGCCTGTGGCAGGCCGTGCAGATGCCCATCCTTAAGCGCCTTGATCAACGTCGCCCGGCGTTGAGCGTGTTCAGGCGTATCGCCGACCCAAAGCGGTGAGAACCCGTTTGCCCGGTAGAACTCAACCAGTTGCGGTGCCTGCAGAGTATGTTCAGCGATGGCCATCTGAAACGCAGTTCCTGGCGCTGCTTCGGACGTCGTATTGGCGACAGACGCGGTGGCCACGAAATACGCGGCAAACAGGATACTGGTACTGGTTCGGAGAACAGAAAGCATAGGATAGCCTTGGAATTCAATAGTTTGAACTGGTGATTTATACGCCGAATAACTATGCAGTCTTGCCAGAACGCTTGTCCACTCACGATATCCTTACCAAATCGCATCTTCGTCGGCCTGATGCGCGTTTGCATCGGCTACGCGGCCCAAAGCCCACAACTGCGAAATATTTGTAATGCTCTGTGACAAATGCGCAAAAAACTGCCGAAAATTCCCCCTTGAAAAGGTGAAAATGAAACACTTCTTGGCCCTCGATTCCGATTGTGCCATAAATTCCGCATCTGGGATGGGAATAATTAAGACAGTGCACGTAACATCGTGTGCAGGCAGGAACAGTACGGGACGAAACCAAAATGACAGAGAGCAGTTCCTCGGGCTTGACCCGGCGTGCCCTATTGGGAGCGTTTGCAGCAACGGCAGTCGTAGCAGCACCCACCTACTCCAACGCAGCAGGCTTTTTACGCGGTGGCGGCGATATTCGTCGCATTCGTATGTATTCCGGTCGCACTGGCGAACGGTTGGATATGATCTATTGGGTCGATGGTAAGTATATCAAGGACGCTGTCAAAGAAGTGAACAACTTCATGCGTGATTGGCGCACAGATCAGGTAAAATCCATCGATTTACGCACGATTGATATCATGGCGGCATCACACAGCCTGCTGGATGTCAACGAACCCTATATGCTGTTGTCCGGCTACCGCTCTCCTCAGACCAACGCAATGCTGCGTTCCCGGTCCCGCCGTGTGGCGCGCAACTCGCTTCACATGGAAGGGCAAGCAGCTGATTTGCGCCTTGCCTCCCGCTCGGTATCGCAGATGGCCAAGGCGGCGATGTCGTGCCGCGCAGGCGGTGTTGGTCAGTATTATGGATCGAACTTCGTACACATGGATTGCGGCGTAGTTCGCACCTGGCGCGGGTAACACCTTGACGCTCCTCCCGGTTTGTTCAGAACTTTAGCTGACTGTTTATTCCGGTCGGTTTTATAGTTTTCGTGGCGATTGGCGGCAGAGCCGCCAAGTCTGCTAATTTGAATTTCTCGGTACCTGGCAGGGTATCCCTCTCTCAAGCACTACAACTCGGCTATGGTTATTAGCTTGCGGGCCGTTGTGATGACTGCACGATCAACGCGCAAAGCGAGCTAATTCACAAGCCTACAGTTCTGGGCTCCCGACTTCGATCCAATTTTGAATATTGGGTGGCGCACCTGAGAGGATTCGAACCTCTGGCCTCTGCCTTCGGAGGGCAGCGCTCTATCCAGCTGAGCTACAGGTGCCTTGGCCGTTAGCTAACCTTGTTCCAATCCGGGTGCAACTGCAAATCGCGATTGCCGCACCCCAATCAAGACCAAAATCAGGCAAACAGATCATGCGCCAATTCAAGCGCTTCGATCAGCGTGTCAACTTCATCGGTAGTGTTATAGAGACCAAAGCTGGCGCGGCACGTTGCCGTCACCCCCAGGTGGTCCATCAGTGGCCCGGCACAGTGGTGACCGGCACGAACCGCAACACCCTTCTTGTCGAGAATGGTTGAGACGTCGTGTGCATGGCCAGCACCGTCCAGCGTAAAGCTGAAAATCGCGGCCTTGTCCGGGCGAGTGCCCTGAACCTGCAACCAGTTCAGCCCTGTCAGACGTTGCATCGCGTAATCGCGCAAGCTGGATTCATGGGCAGCGATGTTTTCCATCCCCAAGTCCATCATATACTCCAGCGCTACGCCAAGACCGATGGTCTGAACGATCCCCGGCGTGCCGGCCTCGAACTTCATAGGCGGGTCATTATAGATGACTTGATCCTTACTGACCTCTTTGATCATGTCGCCGCCACCGATAAAGGGGCGCATTTCGGCCATGCGGTCGGATTTGATGAAAATCGCACCCGACCCTGACGGACCATAAAGCTTGTGGCCAGTGATCGCGTAGAAATCGCACCCGATCTCTTCGACATTTACCGGCATGTGAACGGCACCCTGACTGCCATCAACCAGAACCGGGACGCCCTTGGCGTGGGCACCGTCAGTTATGGCTTTCACATCCACGACCGTACCCAGCACGTTCGAGCAGTGTGTCACAGCAACCAGCTTGGTTTTCGGCCCGATTGCATCGATTACCGCCTGAGGGTCAAGCCCGCCCTCTGCGTCGACATCGACCCATTTCAGCACGATGCCCTGTCGTTCGCGTAGGAAATGCCAGGGTACGATGTTTGCATGATGCTCCATCACACTCAGAACGATCTCATCCCCCGCTTTAAGTCGCGGCATAGCCCAGCCATAGGCGATCAGGTTGATCCCTTCGGTGGTACCAGAGTTCAGGACGATCTCATTCTCGTTCGATGCCCCCAGAAACCGCGCGGTCGTGCCACGAACGGCCTCGTATTTCTCTGTCGCAAGATTGGACAGAAAATGCAGGCCACGATGGACGTTCGAATACTCCTCGGCATAGGCCCGCGTCACCGCGTCAATGACCACCTGAGGTTTCTGAGCCGAAGCACCATTGTCGAGATACGTCAAAGGCTTGCCATTCACCTGACGCGACAGGATCGGAAAGTCAGAGCGGATTTTCTGCACATCATACATAAGAGAGGTATTCCTAGACGGGCCCGGTTGGGCTTAGAAACAGAACGAAAGGGATGGCGACAAAAGCTGACAACACAATTACCGCAAAGGATTTCCAGAGAGACCCGAACTGATGCGCTTCATTCAGAAAATGAAGCGTGACGTAAAGGCTCAGGATTGCTGTCGCCAACAATGTCATCATCATCAGAAACGGTAAGGTCAGGCTCAAGATCAGCGTCACCACCAAGGCGGCAATTTGCAGGAACTGCAGCCAGATCGTCAAAACCATCAGATCATCGAACCTCGCCAGACCTCCCAGCATTCGCCCGACCAGCAGGAATGCGACGATGCTCAGCATCATGGCCCCGGCCGAGCGCACCAAAACGATGGGAAAACTCTCGAGCGCAGGAGAGGGTTGACCCGCCGCCATTGTTATCGACAAATCTATTCCCAATTGGACAGCGCAGTTCAAAACGACCGCCAGCGCAAATGCCAGCCAAAGCACTTCTCGCCCCAGTTTGAGCGCCATCAGCCGTCGCGCCGCTTCGGCCGGGTTCTTGATCGTCAAGACCGCCAGATTTCCCAGGAAACTCGAATTCATGCGACGGACCTTTGCACTTGTCTGAGACCGGATACCCAGAACCAAACAAAAACAGCAACCCAGACGAAACCCACAAACGTCAAGGTAGGCCCTGGCCCGATGAATCCGGCGACAAGGCCGTTCAGCAGAACCAGCGGTGCAGAGGACAACAGCGCCCAGAACAGCGCCAGACGCGCACCATAAGCGCTTCCCTGCCCGCCAAACAGGCGCGCCGCCCAATGAGACACCAGTGCCAGCGTGTAAAAGACCAAGGGCAGAATGAACACTGATCCAAGCAGAGCACCACCCAATAGCATGTTCAGTTCAACGCCTTCCAGATGCGCTTTGCGCGCAAGGCCAGGCATCTGGGCGATGAATGCCACCACACAAAACGCCATGACAAAGATCAGCGCCCGGTCTTCTCGTTGCCCCATATCCAGAAGCCTGCGCACCACGCGCCCCGGCCCCCGGTATGTTGCCAGGATATCCGACGAAAGGGCCATCAGCTTCGGCGCGCCAGCCACCCTTCCAGACGGCTTACGATTTCATCTGCCAAAGCGTTGTCTTCGATCTCGTCCACTGCTTCTGCCAGGAATGCCAGCGTCAACATGTTGGTCGCGTCCTTGACCGGAACACCCCGTGACCGAAGATAGAACAGCGCCGTTTCGTCAATCGCGCCCGAGGTTGAGCCGTGGGAACACGCCACATCATCGGCGTAGATCTCAAGTTCGGGTTTGGCGAGGAACTGGCTGTCATCATCCAAAAGCAGAGATTGGCTGATTTGGTACCCATCGGTTTTCTGGGCCCCTTCCTTTACAAGGATCTTGCCCTGAAACACTCCGGTCGCACCGTTGCGCAGCACTTTCTTAAAG
The DNA here is from genome assembly GCF_056535125.1 of Ruegeria sp. O4. NCBI lineage: Bacteria > Pseudomonadati > Pseudomonadota > Alphaproteobacteria > Rhodobacterales > Roseobacteraceae > Ruegeria > Ruegeria sp. O4. Next base: position 356,379 of record NZ_JBQERO010000001.1, read on the forward strand.
ACCTGACGGCTTTCGCAATTCACCGCGTCATGGGTGATGAACACCGTGTCATCATGGTGGAAATCACCATCCCCAACACAGGCCCCGGCCACATGCGCCACAGCATTGTCGCCGGTCAGTTCAACAACCTGTTCGTTACGGGTCAGCACCCCATTCGCTGTCAAGGTGAAGGACTTGTAGACCGACTCTGCCCCCAAACGCGTGAACATATGGGTCGCGGCGCGACGTTCATGGTCCCTGCCTTGTGCCCGCACATGATGCAGCGTCCCCTTGTCGGCGATTTCAATCTCCATGCATTTGTTGAAACGCGACGCCGCCGGACCGGATTCAAGAATTGTCACCTCGGCCCCGCTTTCCACACGAATAACGTGATGCAGGATCGCGTCGGATGTCGGTGAGGCATGACGATAGATCAGGTTGATCGGTTTAGAGGGTTTGCCCGTAACGTGAATGGCGACACCGTCCGACGCAAAGGCCGTGTTCAATGCAGCCAACGGACGTTGAACCGGGGACTGGCCACGCGCTTCCAGAACGCCATACAGGTCTTTTGCCCAATGAATGTCTTTGCAGCAGATGTCTTCAATCCGGTCGATCTTGACACCGTCCAGCGACAGCTCATCGGATTCCTCGGCGCTGAACACCCCGTCGACAAAGACTATTTTCAAACGGTCGAGGTCGTTGAAAAGTACCGGTTCATCATTGACAAACACCGCCGCAGGCAAAGCCTCGGCAGAAATCAGACTGTCGGGCTGGGTGTATTTCCAATACTCATCCCGGCGCCCCGGCAACCCGGATTCCAGAACACGCGCCAAAGCGTCTTCGCGTGCACCACGGGTGCAGCCCGCGTCAGGCATGGTCAGCGCAGCCAGACGCGCCTCGGTTGCGGTTTGTTTCGCTTGCGGCAAAGCCATCAGTTCACCTCGGCCAGAATGTCGGCATAACCGTTGTTTTCAACCTCAAGCGCCAGATCCGGGCCTCCGGTTTTGACAATGCGGCCATCGGCCATGATGTGCACGACGTCAGGTTTGATGTGATCCAGCAGGCGCTGGTAATGGGTGATGACCAGGAACCCACGGCCTTCGTCCCGCAGGGCATTCACACCTTCGGCGACCAGCTTCATCGCATCCACATCAAGGCCCGAGTCGGTTTCGTCCATGATGCACATCTTCGGTTCAAGCATAGCCATCTGCAGGATTTCGTTACGCTTTTTCTCACCGCCCGAAAAACCAACATTGACCGGGCGCTTAAGCATATCCGCGTCGATCTTTAGCGTCTTGGCCTTGGCACGCACTTCTTTCAGGAAGTCTGCGGCAGACAGTTCCTCTTCTCCACGGGCCTTGCGCTGCGCGTTTACTGCGGTGCGCAGGAAGGTCATGTTGCCAACTCCGGGGATTTCAACCGGGTATTGGAAGGCAAGGAAAACACCTGCTGCTGCGCGTTCCTCCGGTTCCATCTCCAGCAGGTCCTGACCGTCCAGAGTGGCCGAACCTTCGGTTACTTCGTACCCGTCGCGGCCCGACAGCACGTAGCTGAGTGTTGACTTGCCTGACCCGTTCGGCCCCATGATCGCGTGTACCTTGCCGGCTTCAACCGTCAGGTCCACACCCTTTAGGATCTGCTTGTCTTCTTCTTCAAGTTTCACGTGCAGATTCTTGATTTCCAGCATTTTTTGTCCTTTTGCGTATCGCAAGGGGCACTGTGACCCCGCATTGTTCTAGCCCAGCAATCTGCGGATCAGTCTGGCGAGAATCCAACCCAGGATTGCCCCGCCACCTACCGCCCAAACCGGGTTGATGAATTCCATGTAATGGGTGTTGACGTAGGCCACGCCAAGCAGACCGCCCAGAACCGGCAATGCGTACCCAAGCCAGGTCAGCACATTATCCTTACGGATGCGGGTTCCGGGTGACCGCGTCATCACCCAACCGAACCTTCAAGTGAGATGGCCACCAACTGCTGTGCTTCCATCGCAAACTCCATCGGAAGCGCCTGAAGCACGTCTTTGCAGAACCCGTTGACCACCAGAGCCACGGCTTCTTCCTCGTCCATGCCGCGCTGACGGCAGTAGAACAGCTGATCGTCATCCACTTTTGACGTCGTCGCCTCGTGCTCAACGCGGCTCGAGTTGTTCTTGACCTCGATATAGGGAACCGTATGTGCGCCGCATTTGTCGCCGATCAGCAGACTGTCACACTGCGTGTAGTTCCGGCTGTCCCTGGCTTTCGGGTGCATCGACACTAGCCCACGATAGGTGTTCTGGGCCTTGCCCGCGCTGATGCCCTTGGACACGATGCGCGACTTGGTGTTCCTGCCCAGATGAATCATCTTGGTGCCGGTGTCGGCCTGTTGATAATTGTTGGCAATCGCGATCGAATAGAATTCACCCTGGCTTTCATTGCCGCGCAGGATGCAGGACGGGTATTTCCATGTCACGGCCGATCCGGTTTCCACCTGCGTCCACATCACCTTGGACCGGTCACCCCGGCAGTCGGCGCGTTTGGTCACGAAGTTATAGATACCGCCCTTGCCGTTTTCGTCCCCCGGAAACCAGTTCTGAACGGTCGAGTATTTCACCTCGGCATCTTCTTCGACGATGATCTCGACCACGGCAGCATGCAGTTGTGCCGTGTCACGCTGGGGTGCAGTGCAGCCTTCCAGATATGAGACGTACGAGCCCTTGTCAGCAATGATCAGGGTGCGTTCGAACTGGCCCGTGTTCTCGGCGTTGATGCGGAAATACGTGCTTAGTTCCATCGGGCAGCGAACGCCCGGCGGGATGTAGACGAATGAGCCATCCGAGAATACAGCTGAATTCAATGTTGCATAGAAATTGTCCGATACGGGAACCACGGTTCCCAGGTACTTCTTGACCAGCTCAGGATGCTCTTTGATCGCCTCAGAGATCGAGCAGAAGATCACGCCTGCCTTTTTCAGTTCGGCCTGAAAAGTCGTGCCCACGGAAACCGAGTCAAACACTGCATCGACTGCCACCTTGCGGCCTTCGGCAGGTGCATCCTCAGCCCCTTCAACACCAGCCAGAATCATCTGTTCTTTCAGAGGGATACCAAGCTTCTCGTAAGTGGCGAGCAGCTTTGGATCAACCTCATCCAAAGATTTGGGTTTCTCTTCCATCGATTTGGGGCGGGCATAGTAATACTGGTTTTGAAAATCGATTGGCGGATAGTGAACCATCGCCCATTTGGGTTCTTCCATTTTGGTCCAACGCTCGAACGCGGCCAGACGCCATTCGGTCATCCACTCGGGCTCATCGTTTTTCCCCGAGATCAGACGGACGATATCCGGGTTCACGCCTTTGGGCGCGTATTCCATCTCGATATCGGTATCCCAGCCATATTTGTATGTGCCGACCTCGCGAACCGCGTCCACGGTTTCCTGATCGACACCTTCTTTTACCTGGGTCTGGTCCAAAGCGGCCATGACTTACCCTCCGTCAGATCACGCAGCCCGCGCGCGATGCTTTTTCTCTTTTTCAAGCCACGTTTCGGCGAAACGCAGCACATCTTCTTCAGTCGTCTCTGGCCCCAGCGATACGCGGATTGCGCATGACGCCACCGTCTCATCAAATCCCATTGCCGTCAGAACCCGACTGGTTTTGACCTTGCCGCTGGAACAGGCGGATCCCGCACTGATGGCAAAGCCAGACAAATCCATCTGCATCACCTGCGTTTCGCCTTTCCAGCCGGGCGTCGCGAAACACAGGGTATTCGGGAGTCGCTCCTGATCTTTCCCGACAAAAATAGTAGATATTGCACCAGCCTCAAGGGCGTTTTCTAGAATATTTCTAAGTTCTCTGACTTTTTCCCATACTCCATCCGCCAGATCGCGCTGAGCAGCCTCGGCAGCCGCGCCAAATCCGGCAATGCCCACCACATTTTCAGTACCAGATCTTCGGCCCATTTCCTGTCCGCCACCGCTGGCCAAAGGTTCGATATCGATACCTTGCCGCAGGATCAAAGCGCCAACACCTTTTGGCCCGCCAATCTTATGCGCCGACAGGATCGCCATATCAGCGCCGCTCCAGGCGAAGGAAAATGGAATGCGTCCGACAACCTGCGTAATATCCAGCAACAGCCAGTCCGCGCGCCGCGCGCCATAGGGCCACTGGTTCTCAACTTTCTGTGGCGGCTGCGTGATGACTCCGGTTTCGGAGTTCGCAAGCCCCATCGCCAATATGTGCCCAGGGCCAAAGGGATGCTCGCTACAATGGGTCAGATCGAAATGCGACCACAGCGCATCGTGGGCAGTGCTGTCGACAAAGACGTCGCAGCCTTCGGGGCGATTTTGCAGAACCCGCGCCGCTTCAGTCGCGCCAGAGGTAAATATGACCTCTTGCGGACGGCAACCGACGGCCTCGGCGACCTGCGCCCGCGCGCGTTCGACCAGCGCTTTTGCGGCACGTCCTTCCGCATGAACAGATGACGGGTTCCCGACCACATCCATCGCCGCGATCATTGCCTCGCGCGCTTCGCGTCGCAGCGGCGTAGTCGCGTTATGATCCAGATAAACACGTTTCATGGATACATCTTTTCCTGCACAGAACTCATATGCATGTTCGACTTACCCAGCTCATTCATCGACGACGGAAAACAGGCTTGGAACTGCCGGGCAAGGCGCAAGGTCGTTTCTGATCACATCCGACAGGCGCGTCTGGTGCAGGAAGACATAAACATGCGCGCTCAGGCTTTCCCACAAGCGGTTCGTCAGGGATTGCGCCCTGCTACCCGATGACGCACCGGATGCTCCGGCCCCTTTTTGCAGCGCATCAACTGTCTCATCCACAGCGGCCAGAACCTCGACCACGCGAATCTCGGACGCGGGGCGTGCAAGACGATACCCCCCTCCGGGCCCACGGACAGAAGCAACCAGTTCCGCGCGACGCAGCTTGACGAAAAGCTGCTCAAGATACGGCAGAGAAATGTCCTGCCGTTCCGAGATTTCGCCCAGGGTTACCAGCCGGTCTGTTGGCTGAAGCGCAATATCCGCCAAAGCGACCATCGCGTAACGCCCTTTGGTCGAAAGCTTCATGCCCTGCCCCCTTTTAGCCGGATCTGCGCGAAATCATTGACGCCGACGCTGCCAGTGCGTATCTCCGACTGACAGCGCGATTGCGCCAAGCAATGTAATTAGAACCGTTCTAAGGTGTCCGACGATTATAGTCAAGTATATCCGGATACCCGCACGAAAATGACAGGACCAAAGCACACATGCCCGAGGTGATTTTTCCCGGACCCGAAGGCCGCCTGGAAGGCCGTTACCACCCGCAAAAGGAAAAAGACGCACCGATCGCTATCGTGCTTCACCCGCATCCTCAGTTCGGCGGGACCATGAACAACAAGGTGGTCTATAACCTGCACTATGCCTTTTACAACATGGGCTTCACAGTGCTGCGCTTTAACTTCCGCGGCGTCGGTCGCAGCCAGGGTGAATATGATCAAGGTGTTGGCGAGCTGAGCGATGCGGCATCTGCGCTGGATTACCTTCAATCCATGAACAACAACTCGAAACACTGTTGGGTTGCGGGCTTTTCGTTTGGGGCGTGGATTGGAATGCAGTTGCTGATGCGCCGCCCCGAAATCACGGGTTTCATCAGCGTGTCGCCGCCTGCAAACATGTATGACTTTTCCTTCCTTGCGCCCTGCCCGTCTTCGGGCCTGATCATCAACGGATCGGCTGACCGTGTGGCACCACCAGCGGATACCACCGCGCTGGTCAACAAGCTGCACGAGCAAAAAGGGATCACGATCACCCATAACGAGGTTGAGGGCGCGGATCATTTCTTCCAGGAACGCCACATGGACACGCTGATCACAGATGTCAGCGACTATGTGAAACGTCGGCTGACCGAGAACACCCGCTAATGTCCGACACCATCACATCGCTCGCGGCCAAACTGGCCGAAGATACGATGAAGGTCATGGACGAAACTGGCGAAGACCGGTTCTTCGTGGAGGTAGGTGAAGTGCTTGGTGCGGCGTCTCAATCTCTGGAAGAGGCTTTCCTGACAGAAATCCGCGTGCGTCTGGCTGAACGCAAGGCCAGACAATTCGTGATCAAGCGCCTCGCCACGCATCGCGCGAAACTCAAGGCGATTGAAAAGCAATGACCGATCGCCTGGTTGCGCAGGTCGCATTTCTGAAGCGAGCCGACAATCTGAAATTGGTCGAGCGGGCAAATGTCCTGCTTGACCAGTCAAGGCCCGAAAACTCCGCCGAACACAGCTGGCACTTGGCTTTGTGGGCAATGGTCATGGCACCACTGGCCGGGCCGGACATCTCGGTCGACCGGGTCATCCGCATGTTGCTGCTGCATGATCTGGTTGAGATCGTGACAGGTGATCATCCGATTCACCTCAACACGGATTGGGACACCGTGGCCGAGGCTGAACAGGCCGCCGCACAGGAATTGTTTGGCCTGTTGCCCGACGAACAGGCGCAGGAATTTCTTTCGCTCTGGCACGAATTCGAGGCGGACCAAACCCCGGATGCCCGGTTCGCCAAAATTTTGGATCGCTGCCAGCCGCTGTTTCAGGTTCTGTGCGCCGCCGACCCACGAGAGGATCATGTGGAGATTGCGCGGTCGAATCTGGCAGACGGTCGCGCAGCGTATCTGGCCCATGCGTTTCCATTGGCCCACCAGCATGCCACAAACCTCTTGACCAACTCGGACCCTCAGGATGACGCCTTCACGAAAAGATTGGCGTTTCTTACAGAAGCGGACCAGTTGAAATCCGTTCTGCGCGCGTCACGCCTGATGGCCAGTGACAGGTTCGAGAATTCGGCGGAACATTCGTGGCATGTCATGCTCTACGCATGGGTATTGTCAGAATACGCGCATTCGGACGTTCAAGTGGACCGAACCCTCCAGATGTTGCTTTTGCACGATGTTGTCGAAATCGACGCGGGCGACCACCCGATCCACGGACATGTCGACCACGCGGAACAGGAAGCCAAGGAACAGGCCGCCGCCAAGCGATTGTTTGGCCTTTTGCCTGACTGTCAACACAGGCCATTTACTGAACTTTGGCACGAGTTTGAGGCGGCTGAGACCGCAGAAGCCAGGTTTGCAAAGGCTGTTGACCGCTTTCAGACACCCATAGCAAATCTGGAAACAGGTGGCGGGTCATGGGTCGAATACAAAGTGAAATTCGACCAGATTGTAACGCGTGTCCGACCAGCTATTGCAGCGGGAGCGCCTCAGCTATGGGACTGGCTGCAACCGCAACTGGTTGCGCATTTCGAAGATGGTAAAACAGCCGATCCTCAAGCATAAAAAAAGGAGCCTGAAGGCTCCTTTTTTCTTGCTTGGTTTCTAGCGGCGTTCAAAAAACACTACTACCATCAAACTGTTGAACCACGTTGGCTGCATTCACTTCGACGGACCCCCCGTCAGCAAGCCACCCAATCGCCACTATCAGACCCGAAGCAAATATGATTGATTTCGCAAATAACGTCATCGCTCAAAACTCATTAACAAAAATAAAAAATATAGGGCGAATATTACATTCATTCGATTGAAAAAACAGTCAGGTATACCTGACCCAAGGTAATCTTGTAGACTGCATGGCGGTCGACGTATTTCACTCACGAAAATCGCCACCAAGCCGCCCGACCCACCCTTTTCGAGGTACTCAAATGCCCCAAGCCTATCTGTATCTGTTACTGGCAGTGCTGGCGGAAACCATTGGCACGACGGCCTTGCAAGCCAGCCAGCAGTTTTCGCGGTTCTGGCCATCCGTGATCGTTGTCGTTGGGTACGCGTTTGCGTTTTACCTCATGGCGCTAACGCTGAAATTCATGCCTGTCGGTATTGTTTATGCAATCTGGTCCGGTCTCGGTATATTCCTGATCGCCGTGATCGGATTCATCGTGTTCGGCCAAAGGCTGGACTGGCCTGCGATCCTGGGGTTGACGTTGATATTGTCCGGAATCCTGATCATTCACCTCTTTTCAAAGACTGCCGGGCACTGAAGGCCGGTTAGGGCTGGTATATTTTGCCGCGCCGCGTTATGCGCGCGGCAACTTCCCGTTCAAAGGCTGACCTCTCATGGACCTGCGCAACATCGCAATCATCGCTCACGTGGACCACGGCAAAACGACCCTGGTGGACGAGCTGCTCAAACAATCCGGTGCATTCCGGGAAAATCAGGCCGTCGCGGAACGCGCCATGGACAGTAACGACCTGGAGCGTGAACGCGGCATCACCATCCTTGCCAAGGCCACCTCGGTTGAGTGGAAAGACACGCGCATCAATATTGTCGACACCCCTGGCCACGCCGATTTCGGCGGCGAGGTCGAGCGCATCCTCAGCATGGTCGACGGTGTTGTTCTTTTGGTGGACGCCGCAGAAGGCCCGATGCCCCAGACCAAGTTTGTAACGTCCAAGGCACTGGCGCTGGGCCTACGCCCGATCGTGGTTCTGAACAAGGTCGACAAGCCGGATGCCGAACCGGATCGCGCGCTGGACGAATGCTTTGACCTGTTCGCCAACCTCGGCGCGGATGACGACCAGTTGGATTTCCCTTCAATGTACGCCTCGGGCCGTTCGGGCTGGGCGGATATGGAGCTGGACGGCCCCCGCAAGGACTTGAGCGCGCTTTTCGACCTGATCGTCGATCATGTTCCTGCTCCGAAGCAGGTCGATCACAAAAATGAACCCTTCCGGATGCTGGCTACGACACTGGGCAGCGATCCCTTCATCGGCCGTATCCTGACCGGCCGTGTGGAAAGCGGTACGCTGAAGGCTGGCGACAGCCTCAAGGCGCTCAGCCGCGATGGTTCGGTCATCGAAAACTTCCGCGCCACGAAAATCCTGGCGTTTCGGGGACTGGCCCAGCAGCCCATTGATGTGGCCGAAGCAGGCGACATCGTGACCATCGCTGGCATGAGCAAAGCCACCGTAGCGGATTCACTGGTTGCCCCTCAGGTCACTGAGGCCCTGCCCGCGCAGCCCATCGATCCACCGACCATTACCGTGACCTTCGGTATCAATGATTCTCCGCTAGCAGGCCGTGACGGCAAAAAAGTTCAATCACGCGTCATTCGAGACCGCCTGATGAAGGAAGCCGAGTCGAACGTCGCCATCCGTGTCACCGACACCCCCGGCGGCGAGGCGTTCGAAGTTGCGGGCCGCGGAGAGCTGCAAATGGGCGTTCTGATCGAGAACATGCGCCGAGAAGGCTTTGAGCTTAGCATCTCGCGCCCGCAGGTTCTGTTCCGTGAGGAAGGTGGGCAGCGGCTTGAGCCCATCGAAGAAGTCACTATCGACGTGGATGACGAATATTCTGGTTCCGTTATCGAAAAGATCACCGGCGCCCGCAAAGGTGAACTGGTCGAGATGCGCCCGGCTGGTACCGGCAAGACGCGGATCATCGCCCATGTCCCGTCCCGTGGTCTGATTGGTTACCACGGCGAATTTCTGACCGACACGCGCGGTACCGGTGTACTGAACCGTGTGTTCCACGATTGGGCGCCACATAAGGGGCAAATTCCGGGCCGTCGCGCAGGCGTTCTGATCTCGATGGAGAAAGGTCAGGCTGTGGCTTATGCGCTGTGGAACCTGGAAGAACGTGGCCGTATGTTTGTTGGTCCGCAAACAGACGTATATCAGGGTATGGTGATCGGCGAACACTCGCGAGACAACGATCTGGAAGTGAACCCGCTCAAAGGCAAGAAGTTGACAAACGTGCGCGCCAGTGGATCCGACGACGCGGTCCGCCTGACGCCGCATATTCAGTTCTCACTGGAAGAGGCAATTGCCTATATCGACGATGATGAACTGGTGGAAGTTACACCAAACGCGGTGCGCCTGCGGAAGCGTTTTCTTGACCCGCACGAGCGTAAGCGGATGGCCAAATCTGCCTAGAACACCCTCAGGTTGCAAACTGACCAAACGGAAACAATGGCAATAGTGTGGCATATTTGCTTCCAATACGACAAAAGACGAAATCAGAAAAACCGGGCTCACTGCCCGGTTTTTATTTGAAAACTAACACCTTTCTCCGCATGGTTGAAAATTTCCGCCCCGGGCCTCACCAACAAGATATTGTAGGCGCCCTCGAATTATGGTCAAAACACGTCAGAAGTGTGACGTCCTTCACAAACACCGATATGGGAATGGTGCATGAAGGACGTAGTTTAGTTATCGAGTTCCAAGGAGTTCAAAATGGGTAATAGAGCTCGCAAGTTTCCACTGTTTTTTATTGCGACAACTTTTCTGCTTTCACCTGCCGGTGAAACCTTTGCCGCTGGGACATGTACGGTTGCAACAGCACGGCAATCCGCTGCGTCCGCGCAGGTTTTGTGCGAATGCGATGCTGTGACATCCGGCATGATCCGCTACATTCAACGCCGTCATGACTTCGATCAGATTCTGGCGCGCGTCGGTGCAGAATGCGCCCCGCTGGCAGGTCTGCTAAGTGACTTCCCGACCGCATCGATCGGTGTCTCAGACCAGAGATCCGGCGACGGACCTTCCCAGGAAAATGGCACGCCCCCCAATGGTGGCGGCGGTAACCCAACCGGTGGCGAAGAACCTGGTGGTGAAGAACCCGGTGGTGAAGAGCCCGGTGGTGAAGAACCCGGTGGCGAAGAGCCCGGTGGAGAAGAACCCGGTGGCGAAGAGCCCGGTGGTGAAGAACCCGGTGGTGAAGAACCCGGTGGCGAAGAACCCGGTGGCGAAGAACCCGGTGGCGAAGAACCCGGTGGCGAAGAACCCGGTGGCGAAGAACCCGGTGGAGAAGAACCCGGTGGGGAAGAACCCGGTGGTGAAGAGCCCGGTGGTGAAGAGCACGAAGAAGACTGATAAAGACGAAACCGAATACCAGCGAACCGGCCCTAGGAACGCGGAGCATATTCGATAGAAAAAACTCTGCTGGTCGAGGCTTCGGGGCTGGAATACGTCGATACGCAAAACGTTCGGATTAATCCGTCCAAGCGTAAGGTCAAAGACTACACTCTTGGGCGCAGACCAAATCTGCGTCCAAGGGTAAGATTTTGGGTAGGTAAATATACCGCTGAGGTCAGCTGCGCCCGTAAACGCCGACCCATTGACTGGGCCGCTTCGGATCTTGCATGCGCAGGAACAAATAGCGCGTAGCTGTCCAGGGTTTGATCCGGTTTGTGAGATTGTCCAAGATCAGGTCGCCCTGCGCCGAGCGGTAGACCAGAACCGCATGAGGCGTCCGGCGTGTGTCCAGAACGGTCGCAATCAAAAGCTTACTTGGATCAACCCCGGCATGGATCAGATCCCTTTTCTTCAACAATGCAAAGTCTTCACAATCACCGCCTCTGGGTGTTGGCAAGGCCCATCGCTCGCGCGTTTTGTACTGGGACTGATCCGTAACTTCCCGGGTCGACGCGTTTACGCGGCGATTCACTTGATTTACCACCGTCAGCTCTTGGTGGCTGGACAACGTGACCGAGCGTTTTGCAGTGCAAGCCCAGTTATATTGGTTGCATAGGTTGATTGCGCCTGAGGGCGGAGGTGAAGACGCAACGATTGGGATAAAGACGCCGTCGGATGCCTGCGCGACAGGTGCGGAGGCGATTACGCCGATACACACGGTGCAGATACCCAATGCGCGCGCCGCAGCCGATGCAAGAGCGGCAACACACCTCTTGGCTAAATTCGCGAATGAAATCATGCGAGTTCCCCGATCCGATGTTCTTCGAACGATTGCATGTCCAACTGCACCACATTCTGTTTCTTGAAACTATCTGTGATCAGGCGTTTCGCGCAATCTTTTGAGACCCTGCAAAGGAAACGGGGCGAAAATTCGTCCGAGAATCTGACAATTTCACGTAAGAATTTTGTTGGCGCGGCCACAATTCAGCCAAGAACCATTCGGCAGAGCGGGAGCGTTGAAGGGTAAGCGATTGAAATAAAACTATTAAACAAAAAAAGCCCGCTGTCGCGGGCTAATCAGTATCAACCAAACATGACATAAGCCGAATCTTGCTTATTCACGTCAGTTTTCTCGGAATTATCAGTATCTTGGATACTAAACCCGAAGTTCACTCCGTGATTTCGACCACTACCAGTTCACGCTCGCTTGCGCCGCGCGCGTGATTCAGGGCCTGCTGGTAGTCATCCGAGTTATAGCAATCAACCGCTGCCTCCAGCGTCGGGAAGCGGGCCACCACGTTTCGTGGACGTTCCTTGCCTTCCAGTTGAACGTACCGCGCAGCACGGGCGATAAACTCGCCCCCGTGCTTGGCGATGGCCGGTCCGGCCAGTTCAGCGTATTTGCCGTACGCCTCGGTGTCCGTCACCGTGACATGCGCAATCCAAAGAGCAGCCATATTATCCTCCCAAAACCTGTTGTGCGGCCTTGATTGCCGCCTCTGCATTTGACGCATCCTTGCCGCCGCCCTGGGCCATGTCAGGGCGGCCGCCGCCTCCTTTTCCGCCCAACTCGATCACGGCCGCTTTTACAAGATCCACCGCCGAAATTCGCCCGGTCAGATCTTCCGTCACACCAGCGGCAACGGCCGCCTTGCCGCCCGTATCCGCAATCAGCAGCACCGCACCCGATCCAAGGCGGCTTTTGTGTTCGTCGATCAACGCAGGGAGGTCCTTACCTGAAACACCGCTAAGGGCTTGCGCCAGGAATTTCACACCATTTACATCCCGCGCCTCGGCACCACCGCCGTGACCGGCCCCACCAGCCATAGCCAGATCCCGGCGCAACTGAGCCACTTCGTTCTGCAAAGCCTTGCGTTCGTCCAGAAGGCTTTTCACGCGCGCCACAACGTCGTCCGGTTGCGCCTTCAGTTCTGATGCGACCTGAGCCAGACGTTGATCCTGTGCCGAAAGATAGCGGAAGGCTTCATCCCCGGTCAGCGCTTCGATCCGGCGCACACCTGCACTGCTGGCGCTGTCACCCAACACAACAAAGGTGCCGATATCACCTGTCTGGCGCACATGTGTACCGCCACAGAGTTCTATCGACCACGTATCGCCGTCATGGCCTTTGCCTGTTGGTGCCTTGCCCATGAAGACGACACGAACCTCGTCACCATATTTCTCGCCGAACAGGGCCTGCGCGCCCAATGCGCGCGCGTCGTCGGGTGTCATGACCCGGGTTTCAACAGTCGAATTCTGGCGGATGAAATCGTTCACCTCACGTTCGACTTTCTGGATTTCCTCCAGGCTCAGCGCTTTGGAATGACTGAAGTCGAACCGCAGACGATCCGCTGCGTTCAGCGAACCGCGTTGTGCTACGTGGTCACCTAGCGTTTCGCGCAGGGCTTCATGCAGCAGGTGCGTGGCCGAGTGATTGGCGCGAATGGCGGAACGGCGGGCGTGATCAACCTCAAGCTCTACCGCGTCGCCCTTGCAAACAACGCCGCTTTGAACCGCCACCTTATGAGCATAGACCTTGCCGTCGGCAAACTTCCTCGTGTCCTCCACGCGGCTCAGGTGATCGCGATCCTCCAGCCTACGCAACGCGCCAGTATCGCCGACCTGACCGCCGGCCTCCCCGTAGAACGGGGTCTGGTTCACGACGACCCAACCGCTGCTGCCCGCGTCGATCTTGTCGACCATTGCGCCATCAACAACCAAAGCGGCAACCTGCGCTTCGGCTTTCTCGGTATCGTAGCCCAGAAAATCCGTCGCACCGGCGGTATCCAGCACATCAAACCATACAACCTGATCCGCTGCTTCACCTGACCCGGCCCATGCAGCACGTGCCTTGGCCTTCTGTTCAGCCATCGCGGTGTCAAAACCGTCCGTGTCGACGCTCAGGCCCTTTTCACGCAGCGCATCCTGCGTAAGATCCAGTGGGAAGCCATACGTGTCGTAAAGCTTAAAGGCCGCTTCACCTGACAGGGGTGCCCCCTCAGAAAGCCCTGAAACCTCATCATCCAGCAACTTCAGACCACGGTCCAGTGTCTGCTTGAACCGGGTTTCTTCCAGCAGCAGCGTCTCTTCGATAAGCGGTTGCGCCTGTTTCAGTTCAGAATAATGCCCGCCCATCTGCTGCACCAGCGTAGGTACCAGGCGATGCATGACAGGATTCTTGGCGCCCAGCAGGTGCGCATGGCGCATGGCGCGGCGCATGATCCGGCGCAGAACATATCCCCGGCCGTCATTGCTGGGCATCACACCGTCTGCAATCAGGAACGAGGTCGACCGCAGGTGATCCGCGATCACCCTGTGATGCACGTTCTGGTCGCCATACGGGTCGACACCGGTCGCATCTGCCGAAGCCTCGATCAAGGTTTTGAACAAGTCGGTGTCGTAATTGTCATGGCTGCCCTGCAACAGCGCCCCAATCCGTTCAAGCCCCATACCTGTGTCGATGGACTGCATGTCAAGCTCGACCATCGAGCCATCTTCGAACTGCTCGTTTTGCATGAAAACGACGTTCCAGATTTCGATGAACCGGTCGCCATCTTCCTCGGGTGATCCCGGAGGGCCGCCCCAGATGTGATCGCCGTGATCATAGAAGATCTCGGTACACGGGCCGCAAGGTCCGGTCGGACCCATCTGCCAGAAATTGTCATTGGTGGCGATGCGAATGATCCGGTCCTCGGGCACACCGACCTTTTTCCAGATTTCAAAGGCTTCATCATCGGTATGATAGACAGTGGTCAACAGGCGGGTTTTGTCGATACCGAATTCTCTGGTGATCAGTTCCCAGGCAAAAGGGATCGCTTCATGTTTGAAGTAATCCCCGAATGAAAAGTTTCCCAGCATCTCAAAAAACGTATGGTGACGCGCCGTATAGCCAACATTGTCAAGATCGTTGTGCTTGCCACCCGCACGCACACATTTCTGCGCCGTGGTGGCGCGTTTGTAATCGCGGGTTTCCAGACCGGTAAACAGGTTCTTGAACTGCACCATGCCTGAGTTCACGAACATCAGTGTCGGGTCATTGCGCGGCACCAGCGGGCTGGACGCGACGATCTCATGCCCTTGTTTTTCAAAGTAGTTCAGAAAAGTCGATCGGATGTCGTTCAGGGTTGGCATAGGGCTCTCTCGGCGCACATATATCTTGGTCTCCGTTGGTTTAGCCCCGTGTCAGGTGAGTGTCCACAGCAGAGGCACACAGGAACGAAACAAGGCGACCCGATCAAGCCGCCTTGTTTCAAGTGTTACAGTCTTTGCGCAGATGTCAGGGGTTACCCACCTCAGGACATCAGGCCTCCAGAATATCGTCATCCTCGGCAACGCCTGGCGACATATCGAATTCCAGCCCATGCGCCGCGCGGATCTTGTCTTCGATGTCCAGCGCCACCCGGCTGTTTTCCCGCAGGTATTGTTTGGCGTTCTCACGCCCCTGCCCGATCCGCTCATCACCATAGCTGAACCAGGACCCGGACTTTTCGACAACACCAGCTTTAACACCCAAATCCAGCAATTCGCCCATCTTCGAGATGCCTTCGCCATACATGATATCGAACTCGACCTGCTTGAACGGCGGTGCGACCTTGTTCTTCACAACTTTGACGCGGGTCTGGTTCCCGACCACTTCATCCCGGTCCTTGATCGCGCCAATCCGGCGGATATCCAGCCGAACCGAGCTGTAGAATTTCAGCGCATTGCCACCGGTTGTGGTTTCCGGGCTGCCGAACATCACGCCGATCTTCATCCGGATCTGGTTGATGAAGATGACCATGCAGTTCGAACGGCTGATCGAGCCTGTCAGTTTGCGCATTGCCTGGCTCATCAGCCGGGCCTGAACACCCACGCTGCTGTCTCCCATGTCCCCTTCGAGTTCCGATTTCGGCGTCAGGGCAGCGACCGAGTCGACAACAACCATATTGACTGCGCCCGAGCGTACCAGAGTATCTGTGATTTCAAGCGCCTGCTCACCGGTGTCAGGCTGGGAGATCAAAAGCTCATCCAGATCAACGCCCAGCTTGCGGGCATATTGCGGGTCCAGAGCGTGTTCCGCATCTACGAACGCGCAAACTCCGCCGCGCTTTTGCTGCTCAGCAATGCAATGAAGGGTCAAAGTGGTTTTACCCGAGCTCTCAGGCCCGTAAATCTCAACGATACGCCCCATCGGCAGCCCGCCGATACCCAGCGCGATATCCAGACCCAGCGACCCGGTCGAGCTCGCCTCGATATCCTGCCGGGCATCTTCTCCCAGCTTCATGATCGACCCCTTGCCGAACTGCCGTTCGATCTGGGCCAGCGCACTGTCGAGCGCCTTTTGCTTGTCTGCGTTTTTCTTGTCGCTCATTGTCAGAAGATCCGCCATTGTCCTGTCGCCTTCCCTTTTGTCACACCCTTAATCGGGCGGCAATCGCTGCTTTGTTCGCCTCTTGTTCCTTATGAGATCAAAAGGAGAACATTTCAACTAAAACTTACAGAAATCAGTCTTCTGCAATTGTGTTAAAGAGTCGTTTACGACAATCTGCATAAGAAGCATGGCAACCTTGGGAACCGATAAATGCTTGTTTTTTATAAAGAACGACTTGCTTTTCTTTCAGTCCCCAAGACCGGAAGCACGGCTTATCACACGGCGTTGCGTGACCGGGCCGATCTCATCGTGACACATCCACCTGAGCTGAAACACGCCCCGGTGCGTCGGTATGACCGGTTTTTCCAGACCATGTTTCGAAAACTGTTTGATACCGAGATGGAAATTATGGCCGTTGTGCGCGAGCCGTTGGATTGGCTGGGCAGCTGGTACCGGTTTCGCAGTCGTGAAGACTTGATAGGTCAACCGCGCTCGACACGTGACATGAGTTTTGACGCATTCGTTCAAGCCTATTTGCTGGACACACGTCCCGAGTTCGCAAATGTCGGCAGCCAGGCGCAATTCTTCCGTACCCGCAACGACAGTGCTGGCGCTCGTCATATCTTCAAATACGAACATCAGGACAAGGTGTTGGACTTTCTGCAAACACGTCTGGACATGCAGATCGACCTGAAGCGCGAAAACGTATCGCCTCCGGGAGATTTGCATCTGTCACCTGCTACCGAACAGAAGTTTCGAAATGCCTGCCCGGAAGAATTTGCGCTGCACAAAGCCGCATTGTGATCCATCAGTTGAGTTGTTGAAACACGGCCTCTGTCAGTTGGGTGAGGGAAAACGGTTTGGGCAGAAAGGTTGAGTTGGCAATATCCGGACCGGTATCGCCGAAAACGCCTTCGGTATACCCGGACACGAAAATCACACGCGCATCCGGGCGCGTCTCCATGGCCTTGCGCACCCAAGTGGGCCCGTCCATTCTTGGCATGACAACATCTGTGACGAATACATCAACACTTAACGCGGAATCTTCAAGCAGTCGAAGCGCCTCTTCCGCCGAGTCCGCCTCGAGCACGGTGTAACCTTTCAGCCGCAGGGCGCGGGTCGCAAAGGCGCGAACAGGCGCCTCATCCTCGACCAGCAGCACCACGCCTTCGCCCTGCCTGGCGCTCTGGGCTTCGGGCTGGACTGGCGATTCAGTTTCGACCTCGGACGTCGTCGCGCAAACCGGAAGAAAGACAGTGAACTCGGTGCCCCGTCCAATTGCGCTGTCGACAAAGATAAACCCACCGGTTTGCTTTACGATCCCGTAGGCCGTTGACAACCCCAACCCGGTGCCCTCACCAGTTCGTTTCGTGGTGTAGAAGGGTTCGAAAATCTTCTGCAGCTTATCTGCTGGGATACCAACACCGCCATCCACAACCTTGACTGTCACATAGTCGCCCGGTTGTACGGTTGCCCTGTCCCGCATGAGAGGCTGCAAAAGGGTCAACACACTGGTTTCAATGCGAATTTCACCACCGTCCGGCATGGCATCTCGTGCGTTAACGACAAGGTTCATCAGCACCTGCTCAAGTTGACGCTTGTCCGCCCGCACGGGTTTGAGCACCGGATCGTGGCTCAGCGTCAATTGCACCTTCTCGCCAACCAAACGGTTCAGCAAGTGAATAAGATCCGATATCGTGTCACGCAGATCCAACACTTCGGGCCTGAGGGTCTGTTTTCGCGAAAACGCCAAAAGCTGACTGACCAGCGCGGCGGCCCGGTTGGCATTCTGATTGATCTGCACCAAATCCCCGTAGTCCGGGTCATTCTGGTCATGGCGCAACAGCAGCAGATCGCAGTGACCGGAAATGGCCGTCAGCAGGTTGTTGAAATCATGTGCAACACCTCCGGCCAATTGCCCCACGGCCTGCATCTTCTGGCCCTGAACGAATTGAGCTTCGAGCGTCTTCAGTTCAGTCGCATCGTTCAGAACCGCGATCAGGCATATCTTTCCATCGACAAACACACGGCTCAGGGTGACTTGAACAAAGATTTCCTTGTCGTCCCTAATGAACTGCAAAAACTCTGATCGCTGCGTTTCTTCATGCGCCTCGGTTCGTTTCAACCAATCCAGCACAGGCCCCCCCACGCCCCGCATGATGTCGCTGATGTTACCGCCTTCAAGCTGCTTCTTTCCCAACAGTTTCGCCGCCAGCCGATTACTGTCCAGAATGATGCCGTCCTCGGAAAGTCTGAGGATTGGAACCGGAAGGTCAGAGAAGGACATGACCGCATCCTGTGCGGGCACCTGCGTAATCGGTAACAAACAAAGGCTTCGTTCCGACACGGATTGAGAAAATTCGGACACGGCTGCCAGAATATGACCATCGCGGGTCCTGACTGCGTTGACAGCCCCGGTCCGCGGTTCGGCTTCGCTGAAAATATCCTGCGCCCTGGCAGGGTGCGCACCAAACAAACGCTCGGCCGTGGCATTGACGCGCAATACGTCACCTGCGCGTCCAAGGGTTACGACCGGCAAGCCAAGGGTTTGCCAGCTATCCTGTTGAACACAGCTAAAGTTCCAGTAGAACAGTCCCGGCCGCAATCGGTGCACGGAAACCGAAATAGTCCGATCGCCACCGGGAAACTCGCTCTGGGCGCTTCCTGTGGATTGCGCCCGCGATTGTAGGCTCAACAAGATCGCCGAAGGGTTAGCAAACCTGGAGCGCAAACAGCGGGCTAGGTTTTCGCCTCGTATGGCCCCCAGCTTTTTGTCCGCCAGGACGTTCGCGGCCAATATGTCACCATACCCGTTTGAGATCACGACCGGAGCATCCTCGCGCTCTGCGAAAGCGGCCAAAAGGGCTGATATCTGTTGCAAATGCCTGTTCGTAATCGCCCCCTTGATCCCAAACAAGAGCGCCACAACCAAAAGGGAAATGCCTGTTGCCAGCAAACCTTTTGTCCAATCCGACGGCAGAAACCCAACCGCAGGTGCCAGGCTGATCAACAGCGCCACAAACACTAACGACCCGATCCGAAACACCGATGGAGTATTAGCGGCTGAAGGGGCTGGAACAAATTCAGTGATGTCAGGCATAAACGGCTCGGGCACAGGTTTTGCGGTAATAACAGGTAGAATTGGTTAACACTCGCCTAACGGCGTTAAAAAACAAGTTAGCTACCCAAGGTTGTATTTACCGAAAGATCAGCGCGTCAAGTGTGACGTAAAGAACCCGTCGGACCCGCGAGTTACCTGCCATGCCTGCCGGAAGGTTTCACGCCAGCCCGCATGTTGCGCCAGAAACCTGTCGACAACCGCATCGTTCTCGTCGGCAAGAACCGAACATGTTGCATATGCCAGCACTCCACCTGCTTGGACCAACGGCGTGATTTGTGCAAGAATGTCAGCTTGGATGACCGTGAGATCTTGCAAACGGTCTTCAGTCAATGCCCATTTACCTGCCGGTGCGCGCCGCCACGAACCGCTGCCGGAACACGGGGCGTCGGCCAAAATGACGTCAAAAGGCCCGTGATTGGCAAGATCTGCGCTGTTCAGGATGGTTATTCTGGCCCCGGCCCGTTCTGCCCGCGCTGGAATATCCTTCATTCGGCGGGCGTTCACATCATGAGCGTAAACCTCGACACCCTTGTTCGAAGCAATCGCAAGCGACTTGCCACCGCCCCCAGCGCAATAGTCCAAAACGCGCATTCCAGGGCGCAGATCCAAGGAAGCAACAACCGCCTGACTTGCCGCATCCTGAAGCTCGACCAAACCCTGAGCGTATGCCTGGCTTTGCGCAATCCGACGCGCGCCCTCTGTCACCTCCAGAGCGGTTTCACATATCGGCGTTGGACGGGCTGAAATACCGTCGGTCGCCAAAGCATCAATCGCCCGGGTTGCATCCGTTTTCAACAAGTTGACCCGCAGAAAAACCGGAGCGCGTTCCTGCAATGCCAGTGCGCAAGGAACGGCGGCATCATTCAAGGATGAGACGAGCTTTGGCCACAGCCATTCGGGAAAATCATATCTCTCGGCTTCGGATGCAAAATCCCTTGATACTTCGTCATTTTGAAGGGCTTCGGGCGCGTGGCGGTCGCCGGTAAACAACTCAACCGGATCTTCACCCGATGCGCGAATGGCGCCGATCATCAGGCCGCGACCAGCTCCGGAACCACCCAACGCAGCAAACGAGCGTTTGCACCGCAAAGCGTCAAACACATGATCGCGAATAGCTGCCCGATCCTTGGAGCCCGCAAACCTGCTGCGCCGCGCCCAGCCGGTCAGCGCCTTTTCAACCGGGGCCCCGGCGAGAATTTCATCCAGAATTTCAATCGAGGCCTGAACGCGGGCAGCAGGTGTCATCACGGATTACCTTGGCTGAAAAAGGCCGTGACAGGCCAATCCAAAATCACTACGGCACCCCGTGCTAGGGTGCCGTATGTCATGCGCAACGGCTTACATCACCCGGTAGTTCGGGCTTTCACGTGTGATCTGAACATCGTGTACGTGGCTCTCTTTCAGACCTGCGCCCGTGATCTTCACGAATTGGCAGTTTCTGCGCATCTCTTCGACAGTCGCGCAGCCGGTGTATCCCATCGCAGCGCGCAAACCACCAACAAGCTGGTGGATCACTGCACTGGCTGATCCTTTGTAAGGAACCTGCCCTTCGATCCCTTCGGGTACCAGCTTGTCATTTGCCGCGTCCTTCTGGAAATACCGATCCGCCGATCCGCGCGCCATCGCGCCAAGACTGCCCATACCGCGATAGGATTTGAACGACCGGCCCTGATACAGAATGACCTCACCCGGGCTTTCGTCTGTGCCCGCGATCATCGAACCCACCATGGCGCACGACGCACCGGCGGCAATTGCCTTGGCAAAATCGCCCGAAAACTTGATGCCACCATCCGCAATGACCGGAACATCCCCCGCCGCGGCGGCACAATCACTGATCGCGGTCAACTGAGGGACACCAACGCCCGCCACCATGCGTGTTGTACAGATCGAGCCGGGGCCAATACCCACCTTGATGGCGTCAGCACCTGCGTCGATCAGCGCCTTGGTCGCCTCGCCTGTAGCAACGTTTCCGGCAATGATCTGAACCTCGTTCGACAGGGTTTTGACCCGTCTCACCGCATCCAGCACGCCCTGAGAGTGACCATGCGCCGTATCGACCACAATGATATCAACGCCCGAAGCTACCAGCTGCTCGGACCGCTCAAAACCCGCGTCTCCAACCGAAGTCGCGGCAGCCACTCGCAGGCGGCCAAGCCGGTCTTTGCACGCTGTTGGGTTCAGAACCGCCTGTTCGGTGTCTTTCAACGTTAGCAGACCTGTAAGTTTACCCGTGCCATCAACCACAAGCAATTTTTCGATACGACGGGCCCGCATCAGGCTTTTAGCCTCTTCCAGATCGGCGGGTTCTTTCAGCATTGCCAGGTTTTCCGAGGTCATCATCGCCTTGATCGGTGTGTTGTCGGAATTGGCAAAGCGCATATCCCTGTTGGTCACGATACCAACAACGCGGCCATCCGCGTCAACTACCGGGAAACCGGTAAAATTATAGCGCTCGACCAGAGCCTTCGCATCGGCCAGGGTTTGATCCGCGCGCAAGGTAACAGGGTTGTAGACGATACCCGACTCGAACCGTTTGACGCGGCGAACTTCGCGAGACTGCTCTTCTACGGAAAGGTTCTTGTGGATGACCCCGATACCGCCTGCCTGTGCCATGGCAATGGCCATGCGCGCCTCGGTCACCGTGTCCATGGCCGAGCTCAGCAGCGGGATGTTCATGGTAATCTCACGCGTGACACGCGTGGTGGTGTCCGCTGTTGCCGGCAGCACTGAAGATGCGGCCGGAACCAGAAGAACGTCGTCAAAGGTGAGTGCCTCACGAATCTGCATCTGAATACCCCATGCAAAAGCCCGTTTGGCGGTGACCCTATTGCATGGATTGAACCAAAGGAAAAGCCCTTGAGGGCAACTCTGTGGCTCTAGTTGACTATACAGCCGATGAAAACGACGCATGCCGTGCAAATCGTGCCGCTGATAGCCCTTTCCCTTTGCGCTCAAACCCATATCTTGCCGGGAAAACGCGCGAACACAAAAAGGCATGTCACTCATGACCAACGACCCACTTGTCGTCTTTACCCCGTCCGGCAAACGCGGGCATTTTCCTGTCGGCACGCCCATTCTGACCGCAGCCCGCCAATTGGGAGTGGATCTGGATTCGGTCTGCGGGGGCCGTGGTATCTGTTCAAAGTGTCAGATCACCCCAAGCTATGGCGAATTTCCCAAGCACGGCGTCACGGTGGCCCAGGATGCGCTGAGCGAATGGAACGCGGTCGAGCAACGTTATGACGACAAGCGCGGCCTGAAACCCGGTCGTCGTCTGGGCTGTCAGGCCTCGGTTCAGGGCGATGTCGTGATCGACGTGCCGCCGGAAAGCCAGGTGCATCGTCAGGTCGTTCGCAAGGCCGCCACGGCACGCGCCATCATCATGGATCCGGCAACGCGTCTGTATTTCGTGGTGGTGGAAGAGCCCGACATGCATTCGCCAACCGGCGATCTGGAGCGCCTTGAACGCGCGCTGCGCGAGCAATGGAAAATTGACGCGGTCACAGCGGACCTATCGCTTCTGTCCAAGCTGCAACCGGTTCTGCGCAAAGGCAAATGGGAAGTCACTGTGGCAGTTCACAAAAGCCACAAGGACAGCGTCGCACGCATTGTCGAAATCTGGCCCGGCCTGCACGAAGGCGGGCTGTATGGGCTGGCCATCGACCTCGGCTCAACTACGATTGCGGCTCATCTGACCGACTTGGAAACCGGCGAAGTTAAAGCGTCATCAGGTCTGATGAACCCGCAAATCCGCTTTGGCGAAGACCTGATGAGCCGTGTTTCATATTCCATGATGAACCCCGGCGGGGATCGGGAAATGACAAAAGCCGTGCGCGAGGCGATCAATGATCTGACCACCTCAATCGCCGAAGAAGCCGGCATTGACACCACGCTGATCGTTGAAACGGTGTTTGTCTGCAACCCGGTCATGCACCATCTGCTACTGGGTCTGGACCCGGGCGAACTGGGTCAGGCGCCCTTTGCCTTGGCCACGTCCGAGTCGATGTCCCTGCCCGCACGTGAGATGGAACTGACCACCATGAACCCCCGCGCGCAGGTCTATATCCTGCCTTGCATCGCGGGCCATGTAGGCGCGGATTGTGCGGCGGTTGCCCTGTCCGAAGAACCCGGCAAATCCGAGGATTTGGTTCTGATCGTCGATGTGGGCACCAATGCCGAAATCCTGCTGGGCAACACCAGCCGCGTTCTGGCCTGTTCCTCACCTACCGGGCCTGCGTTTGAAGGCGCTCAGATCAGTTCTGGCCAGCGCGCAGCACCCGGCGCGATCGAGCGGATCGAAATCGATCCCCTTACCAAGGAACCCCGCTTTCGCATCATCGGGTCCGAGAAATGGTCGGACGAAGACGGCTTTGACCTTGATGTCGCCACCACTGGTATCACCGGCATCTGCGGCTCGGGCATTATCGAAGCTGTGGCCGAGATGCGTATGGCTGGCCTTCTGGATGAAAGCGGCCTAATCGGATCGGCCGAACAGACTGGAACGGCCCGCTGCATTCCTGAAGGCCGCACACACGCTTACCTGATTCACGACGCCAGCGCCGAAGGCGGCCCCCGCATCACCGTCACGCAGGGCGACATCCGCGCCATCCAGCTGGCAAAATCCGCGCTATATGCCGGTGCGCGTCTGCTGATGGACGAGATGGAAGTCGACAAGGTGGATCGTGTGGTTCTGGCCGGTGCCTTTGGCGCTCATATCTCGACCAAGCACGCCATGGTTCTGGGCATGATCCCTGATGCACCGCTGGACAAGGTCACCAGCGCGGGTAACGCCGCTGGTACAGGTGCGCGGATTGCGCTGTGCAATATCGGATCACGCGCTGAAATCGAACGCGTCGTGCGCGAGATCACCAAGATCGAAACCGCAATTGAGCCGAAGTTCCAGGATCATTTCGTGGCCGCCAACGCGATCCCGCACAAAACCGATCCGTTTCCGGAACTGGCGCAGGTTGTCACGCTGCCCAATCCAAGCTTCAACACAGGTGGAGAGAGCGAAACAGGCGGTGGGCGCCGTCGCAGACGCCGCGGTTAAACCAGCATAGGAACGACTCGCAGGTACGCCTCGGGTCGTTCCCCAAACTGGTTTCAGGTTTCGAGACGCACCTCGTCCAGCGACGAAACGCCCATCTGCGCCATGGCAATACTCATTTCATCACTCAGCACAGACCACAGCTGCTCAAGCCCTTCTTCCCCTTCTGCCGCGATTGCAAATTGCAGGATGCGGCCGAAGAAGGCAAAATCTGCCCCGTTTGCCAACGCTTTCAAAACATCCTCGCCCGAGCGCAAACCGCTGTCGTAAAACAGCGGGTAATCCAGGCCGACGGCGTTCCGAATTTCTGGCAATACGGCAATCGGCGCTGGCGCACTGTCCAACTGGCGCCCACCGTGGCTTGAGACCTGAATGGCATCGACACCTGCCGACCTGAGGCTCAGCGCGTCCTCTGCATCCAGAACGCCCTTGACCACCAGTTTCCCGGCCCACTGGTCGCGCAGACGGGCCAAAGTCTCCCAGGTCGCCCTGGCCCGGCTTTCCCGGCGATCAAAATCATATCCGTCCATCAGGAAATTCGCCATTTCGGGCTTGCCCCGCAGCAGCGTCGACAGCGACCACCGCGGATGAAGCGCAAAATCAAGCACCTGTTTCGGACCCATTTTGAACGGCATCCTGAACCCATGGCGCAATTCGCGCGGGCGACGTCCCACTTCGGGCACGTCAACCGTCAGTACCAGCGTTTCGTACCCCGCAGCCTTTGCGCGCTCGACCAGCTTGAACGTGCCACTGCCATCGCCGCTGAAATACAGCTGAAACCAGGCATGTCCTTCTGCTTCGACAATCAGGTCTTCCAACGGGGTCGATGCGACGGTTGAGACCCCAAGCGGCACCTCGTACCGCGCCGCAAGACGTGCCAGCATCAGATCTGCACCGGGGGCCGACAGATTGCACATACCCATCGGTGCGATGCCAAACGGGCGTTGGGTCGACCCGCCAAAGACGGAACAAGCCAGCGACCTTTCACTGACATCTTTCAGAATCCGAGGGCGAAGGATCAGCGCATCCAGTGCAGCCCTGTTTCGGGCTGCGCCAACCTCGGCCCCGGCAGACCCATCGATATAGTCAAACACCATCCACGGCAGACGCCGCCGCGCCAGGCGGCGGGCGTCTTCGGAACTGTGGATAGCGCTGGATAACATCAGGCCTGTACGGCCTTCATGAACCGGTCGCGGATCACCACCGGATCCATTGTGATAACAGGCATCTTGGCATTTCCGCTTTCGCACTTAGCCACGATGATGGTCATCTGTTTCGAATCCAGCGCTTCTTGCAGCACGCGGCCGGTGTCTTCGGCCTGACATTCGATTACGCGCTCGCATCCTGCGGCTTCCGCCATTTTCGCCAGAGAGGTCTTCTGCCCGGCATACGTCGGCTGATCCCCAGTGGACCCGTACGACCCATTATCGACGATCAACAGGATATAGTTGTCCGCCACGTTGTTGGCGATGGTCGGCAAGGTACCCAGATTGGTCAGAACCGACCCGTCCCCATCGATCACGATAACCGGCTTGGGCTGCGACAAGGCCAGACCCAGACCGATGGATGAGGCCAGCCCCATCGTGCCCAGCATATAGAAATTGGTAGGCTGGTCGTCGATGGCATGCAGTTCCTGACTTGGAATGCCGATGTTACAAACAACAAGCTGATCGCGCAGGATCGGAGCGATTTCTTTCAGAATCTCAGAACGGATCATTGGTCGCCATAGCCTCCCCAGAAACTGGCATCGGTCAGAATGGCGACCGGTTTATTGCACATAAAGGTGTATTTGAGGATCGTGTCGAGCTCCTCAACATCTGACTGATGGTGGAAATGATAAGTCGGGATATTCAGCTGAGCCAGCAGCGCTTTGGTATGCACGGCCATTTCAACCTGGCAGGCAACCGGTTCGCGCAGCTCTCCGCGATAGGAAATCAGCATGGGCAAAGGCATTCGGTAAAACTGGATCAGTGTCGCCAGCGTGTTGATCGTCACACCGATTGCGGTGTTTTGCATGATGATCGCGGAACGCTTGCCGCCCATCCATGCCCCGGCGCACAGGCCCATCCCCTCGTCTTCCTTGTTGGACGGGATGTGATAGATGTCCTCTCGCTGGTCGATTTCAGCGATGACGCCTGCCAGTTGCTTGCAGGGGACGGTGGTGACGAACGAGATATCGTTGGCCACCAGATCGTCGGTTATCTTCTTGTCTATGTTCATGGTCGGGCTGTTGGTCCTGTTGGGGCGCTTGGCGCGATTAAGGAAATCAGGTTCTGCGATGCACATGTACAGCGCAGGGGGCATGACGAACAACGCGTGACGCTGTCGATCCCAGAAAGTAGTCGCTTAGATCCGGTTTATGCGAACCTATGACAATGCAGTCCACATTGTTGCTGGTCGCGTAGTCAATGATGGTGCGGGCGGTGTGCCCTTTGATGATTTCGGCTTTCACACCATCCAGCCCGTCAACTTTTTGCAACAAGGCCTGCCTCGCGCGCTCGAACCCTTCGGCTACTGCGGATTTGTCCAGATAGGCGCTGACCGATCCCTGTGGCATTTCGTAGACATGCAAGCCGATGACCTCGGCCCCG
Source organism: Ruegeria sp. O4 (assembly GCF_056535125.1). Classification (NCBI taxonomy): domain Bacteria; kingdom Pseudomonadati; phylum Pseudomonadota; class Alphaproteobacteria; order Rhodobacterales; family Roseobacteraceae; genus Ruegeria; species Ruegeria sp. O4. The sequence continues at coordinate 383,351 of NZ_JBQERO010000001.1, forward strand.
TTTTCGGACAAGGCACGCGCAATCTCCAGCGTATGCTGTGAAATGCCGTGATCCAAAGCCATCGGGACCAGAATTTTCTTGTACATGGTGGCCTCCAGTTCTGTCAGGTTTATCCCCAGGGTCTCAGGATAATCTTTGGTGCGGCTACAGAGCCAGAGCGGATATCGCGAAACGCCTGCGCGCCATCAGCCAGTGCTCGCTCATCAACCCAATTCAGTGCGCCAAGACGGCCGTCAAAGATCGCCTGGGCCGTGTCGCGGAAATCCTGCGCGGTGTAGGTGTAGGTTCCGATAAAGGTGATCTCCTGCAAGGTCATGCGACGCACGTCCAGACCTCCGGCATCTTCACCCAATCCGACATGCGCGATCACGCCACCCGGCGCGGCCAGGGTCGAAGCGACCGACCGTGTCGCGGCATATCCAACAGCATCAATGACCAACGGGAAAGACCCATTGGGCGCATCCACGAGCGCAAAACTTTCGATTTCCGCCAGATAAGCCCGGCGCAACGCGTTTGGTTCCGCGATTGTAACGTCTTCAATGCCCTGTGCCCGCAGGGCCAAGGCTGCCGCAAGGCCAATGGCCCCCCCGCCGATCACCAAGGCGCGGCGGTCCATCGCAGAATGCAGAGCCTCGATTCCCAATCTGACTGCGTGCCAGCTTACCGCCAGAGGTTCAGCCAGCGCAGCCTTGGCGAAAGAGACATCCTCGGGCACGTCGACAAGATTGCTGCCGGGCATCGAGACGTATTGCGCGAAAGCGCCTTCGCGCGGTGGCATCGAGATGATCTGACGATCCGGGCACAGATTCTCGCGACCCGTCCGACATGCCGCGCATTGGCCACAGGTTACCAGCGGGTTGATCGTCACCCGGTCACCGGCGCGGATACCATCAGCTATGACACCGGCTGCCTCGTGCCCGAGGATCAGGGGCGCTGGGCGACGTGCATCATGGCCCAGATAGGCGTGCATGTCCGATCCGCAGATGCCAACCGCCTCGACCCGGATCAGGTGTTCCGATGCGCCCGGTTCGGCATTCGGCACATCGTCAAACACCATGTGTTCAACACCTTTGTAAACCAGAGCCTTCATTTGGCAGTAAACCCTCCGTCAACCATCAGAACCTGTCCCGTGACATAGTCAGACGCCCGAGAGCATAAGAACAGGATCGGCCCGTCGATATCCTGCATCCGCCCATTGCGTCCGATACAGGTTTGCGCGGCGTTCCGTTCTGCGCGCTTGGGGTCCTCGAACACGGCCTGAGTCAGTTCGGTGGGAAAGAACCCCGGGCCGATGGCGTTGGCGTTTATGCCAAAGGGCGACCACGCCTCGGCCATGGCGCGTGTCAACTGCCCGATCCCCGCCTTGGACGCGCCATAGGCGATACCACCTGGAAAAGCGCGCGTTGTTTGTAGCGAGGCGAAATTGACAATACGCCCCCACCCCTTTTCCTTCATCGCCGGAACCATCGCCTGGCTGAGGAAGAACGGCGCGCTCAGGTTCAGGGCAAGCGTGGCATCCCACCCCTCAGGAGTAACATCAGCAGCAGCCTCACGCGTATTCACCCCAGCCGCATGGACCAGAATGTCGGGGGGGCCAAACTTGGAAGTGACGGCCTGTGTCAACGCATCTACCCCAGCGCGATCTGCAACGTCTGCAACAACCGCTGCAGCGCGCGTGCCAATCTCGGCCCGCATCTCCGCCAACGCATCACTGCGCCGGGCAACGCCGATAACACGGGCACCTGCTGCGGCAAGAGTCCGTGCCACTTGCCGCCCAAGTCCCGAGCTGGCACCGGTGATACACGCCACCCGGCCAGTCAGGTCAAACAATGAGCGCGGGTCATCCATCGGCAGTCAAGTCGAACTGCTCGTCCGGGAAGTACTTCGCAAGACGCACATCTGCTGCACGGGCGTGACCCTCCATTCCTTCTAACCGCGATATCCGCGCGGTCGCTTCGGCAATGGGCTTCGACCCTTCGCGCGTAGCCCGCTGCCACGTCACTATCTTCATGTATTTGTGGACACTCAGCCCGCCAGTATAGCTGGCCGCGCCCGAGGTTGGCAGAACATGGTTCGTACCGGTCGCCTTATCTCCGTATGACACGGTTGTTTCCTCGCCCAGAAACAGCGATCCATAACAGGTCAGTCGTTCCAGCCACCAATCTAGATCCTCAGCCTGAACCGTCAGATGCTCAGGTGCATATTCGTCGGAACAGGCGGCCATCTCTTCGCGGTTGGAACAGACGATAACCTCAGCATAATCGCGCCATGCGGCCGAGGCGTTCTCGCGGTTCAGTTCCGGCAGATCGGCGATGAGCGCAGGTACCAGTTCCATCACCTTTTGCGCAAGGTCGCGATCATCGGTGACCAGCCAGACCGGCGAGTTGTATCCGTGCTCGGCCTGACTGACCAAATCGGTGGCGACGACATGCGCATCGGCAGACTGATCGGCAAGGATCAAACTGTCGGTCGGACCTGCGATCATGTCGATACCAACCTTGCCGTACAGGATGCGCTTGGCTTCGGCCACGAACTGATTGCCGGGGCCCACAAGGATGTTGGCGCGCGGCAAACCGAACAGACCGTAAGTCATGGCGGCAACACCCTGCACGCCCCCCATGGCCAGAATGCTGTCGGACCCGCAGATATGCGCCGCATAAACGATGGCAGGCGCAACCCCTTCGCCAGGGCGCGGAGGCGAGCACGCTGTGATGTGGCGACATCCCGCAACTTTCGCGGTGGTCACTGTCATAATCGCACTGGCGATGTGGCTGTATCGCCCCCCTGGCACGTAACACCCTGCAGCATCCACTGGAATTGCCTTCTGCCCGGCGACGAAACCCGGAACGATCTCGGTCTGAACGTCAGATACGGTCGCTTTCTGCGTTTCGGCAAAGCGCCGCACATTGTCATGGGCGAAACGGATGTCGGCCTTCAGCTTTTCGGACACTTTTGCACAGGCGGCCTCAATCTCAGCCGGGGTCAGCAAGACATTCCCTTCGTACTTGTCGAACTTGGCGGCGTATTCTCTTGCCTTTGCATCACCGCCCGCCTCGATATCGGTCAGAATTGTCTTCACCGTATCATGCACCTCTGAGGCGTGTGATTGAGCCGTTAAAGTTGCCTTTTTCAGATATTCACGAGGCATGTTCAGCAGGTCCTATTGGTAGATTTCAGGTAGCAATGTTGTCGACACGGCTGGCACGTAGGCGATCAGGATCACTACGATCAGCATGGTCAATACGAAAGGCACGGCTCGGGCGGCAATCTTCAGAATGGATTCACCGGTAATGCCAGATACGACAAACAGGTTCAGCCCCAGCGGCGGGGTGATAAAACCCACTCCCAGCGCGGTGATCATCATGATGCAGAACTGGATCTCATTCATGCCGATATTGTCCGCCAGTGGTTTCAGGATAGGTGCCAGGATGACGATATTCGGCGTCGTCTCCATGACGCAGCCCGCTGCGATCAGGATGCCGATCATCAACAGGATCAGCAGAGATGGGTCGTCTGTCAGCGAGGTCACCGAAGTGACAAACCCCTGAGGAACACCCATGATCGCCAGCGCCTCGGCCAGCGGAGCCGAAAAGGCGATGATCGGCAGGATCACCCCGTTCACCTTTGCAGAGCTGACCAGCATCGACGGAAAATCCGCCAATGTCAGCGTACGCAGGATGAAGCCCATGATGATGGTGACGACAACAGCCGTGGCACCAGCCTCAGTCGGCGTAAGTCGGCCCGAAAAGATGCCATAAAAGATAATCCCCGGCACGATAAAGGCATACCAGCCAGACCTGAGCGCCTTGCCCAGATTGGCCAACCACTCCCCCATGGTCATCATGCCGCCGCCTTCGTATGCATAAAGGCGGTTCATGATGATGTTGGTGATCAGGATCGACACCAGGATAGCCAGACCCGGGATCAGGGCGGCCAGAAAAAGCGTCGATGCGGAAATACCCAGCACAAGGCCGATGATGATATAGGCGATCGAGGGCGGTATCAGAATGCCGGTGCAGGCACCGGCCGCGACCAGAGCACAGGCGTAGGGGCGCGGATACCCGCTTTCCACCAACCGGTTGATGGTCATCCTGCCAACCGCAGCAGCCCCGGCGGCGTCTGATCCCGAAATCGCGGCAAACATTCCGCAGACCAGCACCGTGGCCGATCCGAAGCCGCCCTTGGCGAAGCATGTCAAAGCCTCGGCAACATCCAGAAACTTGCGTGACAACCCCGTCCGAACCAGAACATCCCCGGTCAGGATAAACAGGGGCACGGCAGTCAGGGCAAAAGCATCGATGCCGGTAAACAGGCTCTCTCCGACAAGGCTGAGAGGAAGGTCACCGGACATGATCAGCATTACGATCGCAGCCGTTCCAATGGCCGCCCAAACCGGTACGGCCAAAGCGATCAGGGCAACAAACAGGATCACCGGCAGATAAAAATCCCAGCCCAGTTCAACAGTTTGATTGAGGGAGTTCCAAAGCATCCGGTCTCTCCTCAGTCAAACAGTTTGTCGCCTTCGAAGACGGGCGTGCCGTCGCGAAGGCATTTCAGATCGCGCAACAGGGATTGGATCAGCCGCCAGATCATCAGGGCAAACCCGGTCGGCACGGCCATCAGGAACCAAACCTTGGAAATCCGCAATCCGTCCGTAACGGAACCAAACTTGGCCGAAACGTGCACGGCTTCATACGACCAGTAGAGTGCGATGATCGCCACCAGGAACATCACCAGATCGCCGAAGATATAAAGCAGTGCCTTGGGGCGCGGCCCGACATAGTGCATGATCACATCGATCCGGATATGAGCGCGCTCTTTCACCGCGGCAGCAGCACCGATCCAAGCCAGATAGATAAAGGAATACCGCACGATTTCCTCGCCCCAGATCGAGGAATAGGCGAATATCTCGCGCCGCAGCACCTCGATGGCCATGGTGATCACCAGCATCACGTAGAACACCAGCAGCAACCAGCGTTCTGCGTTTCGGTCAATGTTCTGAAGAACGGTCATCTGATCCTCCGGCGATGGGACAGCCCAGTCCGTACCTGCCTTGACGGGCCACTGTCGGCCGCGCGGTACAAGAATCGTGGACGCCGACAGGCGCCCACGGGTTTCACCTTAGGCGTCGTGGACGTAGTATTTGCCCTGCGTACCGGCCGCTTCGACCAGCTTCTCAAAGTTGTCCATCGAACCGGCCAGTTCCGTCTTGAAAGGATCCCATTCCGAACGCTGATACCCACCGGCATCCTGCCATTCCGCCAACTGATCATCGCTGAGTGAATGGAATTCAACACCTGCCTTGTTCAGCTCGGACATGGCGTAAGCACGCGCCGATGGAACCTTGGACAAGTTCTGATGGCCAGTCATCTCGGCACCCCACATAATGCCTTCCTGCACGTCAGCAGGCATCGAGTTGAACCACTCCAGATTACAGGAATAAACCTGACTGTCCGGAACGGCCTGCGTGAAGGTCACATGGCTGAGGATGTCCTTGAAACCAAAGACATACAGTGCGCCAACTGACGGGTCGAGCGCGTCGGCAACACCCTGCTTGATCGCCGAAGGTGTTTCACCCCATGCCACAGGCGTCGGGTTGGCACCAACCATGCGATAGTATTGTTGCAGCATCTTCGAACCGGGAACGCGGAACTTGATCCCGCCCATGTCCCCCGGTGTTATGACCGCATTGCCACCCTGCCTGACTGCGACAACACGCGGATCGATGTTCACGTAGAACAGGGCCTTGAAGCCTGCCGCCTCGACCTTGGGGTGGACTTCGCTTTTCCACGTGTCCGAATGGACAAGGTTGGTGAAGCGCTGGTTCGACCCGCACAGATACGGCATGTTGATCAGGTCGACCGTGGACGCAAAAGGCGCAAAATTCGACAGCGAGTGCTGCGCGGCCTGAATGGTTCCACCCTGTACTTTCTGCACCAGCGCACCGCCCGCGCCAAGCTGACCACCGGGGGCCAATTTGACATAGACCTTGCCGTTGGTAGCATTCTGGATGTTTTCCTTCAGATCCAGCTGCATGATCGGATAGCTGCGCGACGCACCCAGCACATAGGCTGTGGCCACCGTCATAACGTGGTCTGCGGCCTTTTCGCGCTCACTTTCTTCTTTTGCGGTTTGCGCGGCAGCCTCGGAAGACCACAAAACACCCCCTGCCCCGGCAACCAATGCGGCCGTGAACGCGCCACTTGCGCTCAGCTTCAGAAAGTTGCGACGTTCTGTTGACGTCAGTTCAATCTCGTCGTTGTTCATGAATTGCCCTCCCAAGCAAAAGTTCAGCTGCCGTCTGTTGCGTTTCGGTCAGCTTCCTTTTTCAGAATCGCGACAACGAACAAAATCGACGCCGCGAACAGAACCAACATCTCTCCTACGTCACCAAGAAACGCGCGGCCTGCGAAAGCACCCAAAGCAACGTTGGCGAAATAGATCGCGAAAACGACGACAGATGCAGCAAGGACCATTTCCGGGACTCCCGTTCAGAATCGGCTCAACACCTTTGTAAGCGCTTACATCAATATTGCAAGCGCTTACATTGGTGCTTTCATCATTTGAAAAATGCGATTAACTTAAGCCAACTGGAATTGAGAGTTCGAGAATGTCAAAACATCGGTCTGCTCCGACACTGGATGACGTTGCCAAGGCCGCGGGTGTTTCGACCGCGACAGTGTCCCGGTGTCTGAACAACCCGCAACAAGTTGTTGAAGCAACGCGCAAGCGTGTCCTGTCGACGGTCGAGGAATTGGGGTACACGCCAAATTTCGCGGCCCGCGTGATGGCGGCCAAGCGGTCATTTACCATTGGCGCCATCATCCCCACCATGGAAAACGCGATATTCGCAAGGGGGTTGCAGGCGTTTCAGGAAGAGATACATCAGCGTGGTTACACGCTGCTGGTCTCCAGTTCAGCCTATGAGCCCGAAGCGGAAAAGGATCAGATCCGAACCCTGGTCGCACGGGGTGCGGATGGGCTGTTATTGATCGGTCATGACAGGGACGCAGATATTTACGATTATCTGGACAGACGGAAAGTGCCCGCGCTGGTTGCCTGGTCCTTTCTGCCGGATAAACCTGTGCCGTCAGTTGGGTTCGACAACCGCAAGGCCATGAAAGCGCTGGCAGACCAGATCATCAGACAGGGACATACGCGTCTTGCGACGATATCGGGTATCAGTTCGGGTAATGACCGGGCGCGGCTCAGGATCGCTGGGATAAAAAGCGCCATGGCTGAACACGGCCTGCAGCCGGATGACCTAATGGTGATCGAAACCACATATGAGTTCGAGAATGGCGCGACGGCATTCAGGGATCTCATGGCGACTGACATGCCGCCGACCGCAGTTTTGTGCGGAAACGATGTTCTGGCAGTCGGCGCATTGAGGCAGGCGCAGAAAATGGGGCTCCGAGTGCCCGAAGACGTGTCGATTACAGGCTTTGACGACATCGAAATCGCGCGCATTGTCAGCCCTGCCCTGACAACGGTTCACGTGCCCCACCGTGAAATGGGTCAAAAGGCTGCGCAGGAGTTGATACGAATGATCGAAACGAACTCTGCGGGCCAGTCTTTGGAGCTTTCGACCCATTTGGTCACCCGAGACTCCTTGCTTGACCGCATTCCTTAAGGCTCAGAAAGTTCGGCGATTCATTGCATGTAAAAGGCGCACCGGTCTACGATTCAGTGTGACGTTCCGCTTTCATTGACCTGAATCAAAGCACGCAATGCGACCACATAGTGAAGTACGAATATATCATCGGGCCCGACGCTCACTTGCCTGACCCCAAGCAAATTTTCCGGTGATCAGTGATTCAGTGGTGTGAAAGTTCGCTCCGTGGGCGCGGCGAACGTGCGGCGCGCTCTCCTGCCGACTACCCTCTGGCTACTCGGCACTTACCGCATGCCAGTAAATGCAAATGATCAAGGCGACGGGACCAAGCACGGAAACGTCGATGCCAACTTAAGACACGCGATGTAATCCAATTGGCGGATAGATGATGTCCATCGTTGAACAAAAGACACCAAAGCTGCGGCGGGCGCTGACGACCCCGCTGCTCACGCTCTATGGGCTTGGAGTTACTGTTGGAGCCGGAATTTACGTGCTTGTTGGTGCGACGGCCGGGATTGCGGGCCCGTATGCCGCTGTTTCGTTCCTGATTGCTGCACTTGTTGTTGCGCTGACTGCCCTGTCTTACGCAGAATTGGCAACCCGATATCCAGTGAGTGCAGGTGAAGCCGCTTATGTCGAAGCAGGGTTTCAGAAAAGCTGGATGGCCGTTCTGGTTGGTCTCGCGGTGGCCGCCTCGGGCATCATCTCGGCCTCGGCCGTGGCTATCGGGGCCGCGTCGTACCTTCAAACGCTTACAGGTTTAGGCATTTCAAGTCAGACAATCGGTGTAGTTCTGATCATGGGGCTGATCGCCCTATGGGGGATCACGCAGTCGGTAATGGTGGCGGCAGTCATTACCATCATAGAGATCAGCGGGCTACTTGTCGTTATTGGTTGGGGCCTGTCCCTTCCTGAGCCTCAGGGCTATGCGCTCACCCAGATGGTTCCCGGGCTGGACCCAAACGCCTGGAGAGGGATTTTGGCCGCTTCGCTTCTGGCGTTTTTCGCCTTCGTGGGTTTCGAGGACATGGCAAATGTCGCTGAAGAAGTTAAAGACCCCGCCGGAACAATCCCGAAAGCGATCCTGTTGACGCTTGTTCTGGCCACGGTCTTGTATCTTGGTACGTCCATGACTGTTCTGTATGTGGTGCCGATCGATGTCCTTTCGACGTCCGCCGCACCGCTGGCCCTGATTTTTACGGACGCGCCCGAGGTTATCCAGCAGGGGTTTTCGACCATTGCCATCGTAGCCACGATCAATGGTGTTCTGATCCAGATGATCATGGCATCCCGCGTGATTTACGGGCTCGCGGATCGGGATCATTTGCCTAAGTTTCTGGCTACGGTATCTCAGGTCACTCAGACGCCAACGGTAGCGACAATCATGGTCACGGCGATAATCCTGTTGCTGACCCAAACGCTTCCAATCGCCATTCTGGCCGAGCGCACGTCGCAAATTGTTCTGGGGGTCTTTGTGCTGGTCAATCTTTCACTGATCCTTTTGAAGACCCGGGCTGAAACCGATGAACCGCAGTTCCGCGTGCCACTTGTTGTTCCCCTCTTTGGGGTGGTGACCAGTTTGTTGCTTTTTGCGTCCGCGTTTCTGTAAGCCTGTATCATTGGGTCAAGGAAATCCTGCGATGCGATTTACGTGAACATGACCACTGACCAGCCTTCTACAGGAGCGCCGCTTTCTGCATGGTGGCAAAGAACCTTTGTTGATCTGGCGCGACAGATGCGATGGTCCTACCTGCCACCGCTCATGGTCTACTTTGCCGCCGGGGTTTCTGGCCTGACATCGGTCGTCGGCGCTTTTTTTCTTAAGGACTATCTTAACCTATCCGCTTCCTTTGTAGCCGGGTTGGCGTTTTGGGCCGGGCTTCCCTGGATCTTGAAAATGCCACTGGGTCATATCGTTGATCTGTTTTGGCGGTGGAAGTCATTGCTGATCCTATTGGGGGCAACCCTGATCACCTTGTCCCTGCTCACCATGTACGGGCTTGTGGCCTTTCCCGGACATATGGTTGATGTCATACCGCTGGAACACTGGTATATCATTGCCCTGCTCTTGGCGCCTTCCGGCTATGCCATTCAGGATGTCGTCGCCGACGCGATGACGGTCGAGGCCGTTCCAAAGATCAATCCCCACGGGCAGCCGTTTTCGCCCGAGGAAACCCGTGCGCAGCATACAACAATGCAAACACTGGGCAGGATCGCCATTTTCTCGGGATTCGCAGCCGTAGCCGCGGTCAATATCTGGGTGTTCTCGGGAACCGAGGGCATGCAGAAATCAGACCGTCTTGCATTGTATGGCAACGTCTATCTGATCGCGCTTGTCATTCCCCTGTTGTCCGTCAGCGGTGTGGTTTTGCACGGTTTGATACAGCGTCAACATCTTCGCCTAGGTCATCCCCCGCATACTCCTGACGAAACCACCGAGGTCAAATGGCCAATCCTGCTGGGCGGTCTCGCCTTTGTTGTACTGAGTATCGTGTTGGGAACATCGAATTTCCAACTCGCCCAGGAAACTATTTTTGTAGTCTCACTGAGTGTGATCTTGTACCTGATGTCGCGCTTGGTGAAGGAACTGAACCCAAATCAGGCAAAGGCTCTGATTGGTACGGCGATAATCATTTTCGTGTTTCGTGCGGTTCCTTTGCCCGGGCCGGGGCTGACCTGGTTCGAAATCGACGAGTTGGGGTTTGACGAGCAGTTCCTGGCAATCCTGGCGCTTCTGACGTCCCTGCTTGCACTGGTCGGGCTCATCGTTCTGAGACCGTTTATGGCCAACCGCTCGATTGCGCAGGTCGTTATCATTCTGACCATCGCGTCGGGGGTCCTCGCCCTGCCCAACCTTGCGCTGTATTACGGCGTGCATGAATGGACATCTGCGCATACCGGCGGGATCGTAGACGCGAGGTTCATTGCAATCCTCGACACCGCAGTTGAATCCCCGCTGGGTCAAATCGCGATGGTTCCGATGCTGGCCTGGATCGCACGTAATGCTCCTGTGCATCTGAAGGCAACTTTCTTTGCCGTCATGGCGTCATTCACCAACATGGCCTTGTCGGCCAGCAGTTTGGCAACGAAATACATGAACCAGATTTTCGTGGTGTCGCGCGCGGTAACCGACCCGGAAACCGGTGTCGTCACATCGATTGCCGATTACGGCCAACTTGGACACCTGTTGATCGCCGTGGCCCTGATTTCTGTGATCATTCCGTTGACGGTCGTATTCTTTGTTCAAAAATCGCCTTTCCAGACCAGTGATTGATCACTGGCTGACAGTTTCATTCAGCAAGGTTTTCAGGTGCAAAACCGGAACCCCGATGTTTGAACCCCCGAACTCTGGCAGGATCGCGGCGTTAATCGCGACCACCTCTCCCTTGCGGTTCAGGGCCGGCCCTCCGCTTCCTCCTGACGTTGTTTCTGCGTCGTAAACGACTGCACCCGGGCTTGTCTGCGCCACGATTCCTCGGCTGGCGAGAGGTTGAACCTGGTTTTGCGCAGATAACCGTGCGGCGATCGTCCAGAAATTGACGGACCCGTCTTTCTCGAGCGTTTTCAGAAATTCCGGCCCCGCCTGCGCAATTAACGCTTTCAGGCCAGTAGGATACCCCAGAAGAAAGACTTCGTCACCGCTGCGAGGAAGGTCATCGGCCAGTCGTAATCCCAGCCCCTCGATACGGTTTGGATCAACCGACAAAAGCGCCAGATCAGCGGTCTCACTGAACCGGTCCAAAGTGGCCTCGATCGGGTCGGCCTGACCTGGCAGATAGGCCAGCAACCGCAGCATCTCGGCCTCAAGACCTGCGTTTTTCAGTGCCTGAGCCTTGTCGCCGGATGTCCAGGGCAAGGCAACGTGGCGGTTGGTGGCCAACCGCGGCGTACCCTCCAGCAGAAATCCGGTGCCTGTGAACTGGAACTCTGCGGGCTCACCTGTTGCCTCCGGTTCGATCCAGGGTTGACCGAAGGGTGTTTGCAACTTCTCTCCGTTTGGCCCCAACACATGGCGCAGCAGTTTACCGCTTTCGATATGACGTAATCCGTAGGCGCCCTGAATGAAAGCCACGGATTGAGTAGAGGCGGTGATAACCCGGGTGGACGCCCCCGCGCGCTGTTCAAGGGTACCCAACCGCTGCTCGGTTGATATCAGCTGGTTCTGAAAGGCATCCCTCAACGCCACAAGGTCTTCTGGAGTCAGCACATCTTCCCGCGTCTGGCTAAGCATGGCCGACACCGCTTCGATCTTGCGGGCTTCCTGTTGCAGGCTGTCGGCCAGTCTACGGTCGTTTTGATAAAGCAGGAACAGCAGACCTGCGATCAGCGCAATCGCTGCAACCACCGTAATCCTGAAGAACATAGTGGTTTGAGAAACAAGCCTTCGCCCACTCTCACGCAGCGCACCCGACATTCTTTGGGCAAAGGGCCGGCGACTTGACCGCGCATAAGCATAGGCGTCACTCAGGATATCCTCGACCGTGTGACGAATGGGAAACCTCTGAGTACAAATGCGGTATCGGGAGATCGGGCCCAATTCGCCAAATTCGATCACGTCGCCGTGTTTCAGCGTTGCCGACACAATCTTGTGGCCATTGACCCAGATGTCTTGCCCTGCCAGCGCGTTGAGCACATAGCCCCCCTCGAACCACTGAAGCGTTGCGATGTCTTCGTCATGGGGTGGTGTGTTGTCTTTCAGGCGCAGACCTAGCGCACGGCCTTCGCCAACAGAAACAGTCAATGCGCTGTCAACAAGCCAGGAAACCGTTCCACGGGACGGGCCGGTCAGGCTCTCCAGAAAGGCATGAACATCACCTGCGCAAGGCTCTTGGGGTGTACTCGTGCCGGTCTGATCAATTTCCCGCATAGTTGGGCTCTGCTCAACAGTGATGGGGTCACTCTATCATAAGACGCCCGGAATCCTACCAATCGCGAGAGGGATGCCCAAAACCGGAAATATCCACTGGCACAAGTCAATTTGGTGGAACGTCCCGATACGACCCCCATGCCTGCCGGAGCAGGCCTTCACCGGAAATCGCCGTCTGACCTGAAAGTTCTGGAGCGGGTAGCGGGAATCGAACCCGCGCGTTCAGCTTGGGAAGCTGACAGGCTACCATTACATCATACCCGCCGCACCCCTGAGATATAACCAGAGTTCCCTGACACGCAAGCCGGATCGTTTCAGGTTGCCCGGAAAAAGTCACTCGGTCCGCGCACGAAGACTGTCGATCAGCGAGTCATCTACATCCAAAGCCTGGATGGCCGCCTCAAGCGTGCGGCTGTCCAGATGTTGCGGGTTCAGATCGACCCCGGCTGAAAAGGCTTTGACAATGGCCTTCATGGCGCTGATGCGCGCGTATCTTTTGTTATTGGCCGGTATCACGTGCCACGGTGCCAGATCGGTCGACGTCCGGGCCAGCATTTCATCCACGGCGATCTCGGTATCATCCCATTTCTCGCGATTCCTGAAATCCTCGTATGTCAATTTCCAGCGCTTCAACGGGTTTCTTAGTCGTTCAGTAAACCGCTGCATCTGTTCATCTTCAGAGATGTGGAAGAACAGCTTGACGATCCGGGCACCATCGTCGACCAGCATGCGTTCGAAATCGTTGATTTCCTGATAAGCAGCGCGCCAGCGTGTTTCCGGGGTCAGGTTCTCGATCCTCTCGACCAACACGCGCCCGTACCAGCTGCGGTCGAAAGCGGATATCGCTCCGGACGGTGGCAAACGTTCCCAAAACCGCAGCAGGTAATGCCGGTTGAGGTAGTAGTTCCGGGGCGCCCCAATTGGCCAGACCTTAAAGCTGCGCGGGTCCAGAGCCTGGCTGATCCTGCGAATGGTTCCCCCCTTGCCTGCCGCATCCCAACCCTCGAACACCAGCACACCCTTGAGCCCGTGAAACAGATACGCTTGTTGAATCCTAGCCAGCTTGGCCTGAAGATCAATCAGTTGCTCGAAATACTCCTTTTTGCCCAACCGCTTGGTCAGATCCGCTTCTGAGAGTTTCGGGGGGTGATGTTTACGCATGGTGCCACCTGATCGTTGCGTCCCGGATCAGGATATCCTGAACCCTTGCGCAAAATCGACATTGATCAGAGTCAAACGAAAAAGGCCGGGCACAGTGCCCGGCCTTAGCTGTCTTTGTTGATGTAATCAGGCGCGGCGACGACGGCCACCGCCGCGACGACCACCGGCTGCGCCACCGGCCTCGTCAGGTGATTTGTTGAACCTGATCCACTCCCCACCATGCGGGTCGTTGTTGGTCAGCAGGTTGGCGGCGCGGATGGCCTCCATCTCCTTACCGGCGCGCGGCTTTGTGGAGCCCAAGCCGAACATCTGAACGAACGCCTCGTCATCCATGCCTTCGGGCAGGATGATGCCAGCTGCGGCAACGGCTTCTTTTTTCTCGGCAATTTTTGCCTGCGTCACTGGCAGAGCCACCGGGTTCATGATCGCCGAGGTCATGCCGGCACCCATTGCCATCGGCAGGAAGGCATTGTTGATGCCGTGGCGGTTCGGCAGACCGAACGAGATGTTGGACGCGCCACAGGTGGTGTTAACGCCCAGCTCCTCGCGCAGGCGACGGACCAGAGCAAACACCTGCTGACCGGCAGTTGCCATCGCACCGATCGGCATGACCAGCGGATCAACAACGATGTCGTGCGCAGGGATGCCGAAATCAGCGGCACGTTCAACGATCTTTTTGGCCACTTCGAAACGGACATCGGGGTCTTCCGAGATGCCTGTGTCGTCGTTCGAGATTGCCACAACAGGAACATTGTATTTTTTGACCAGCGGCAGAACCAGTTCCAGACGCTCTTCCTCACCTGTGACCGAGTTCAGCAGCGGGCGACCTTCCGCCGCCTCAAGACCCGCTTCCAGAGCACCGGGAACCGACGAGTCGATACACAGCGGAACTTCAACAAGACCCTGCACCAGCTCAACGATCTTGCGCATAAGCGGCGGTTCGGTCTCGTTCGGGTTTGGGTTCGAGTTGTAGACGACGCCCGCATTGATATCCAGAACGGTTGCGCCCGCCATCACCTGTGCCAGCGCATCTTTCTCAACCGTCGAGAAATCGCCTGCTTCCAGTTCGGCCGCCAGCTTTTTCCGACCGGTCGGGTTGATCCGCTCGCCGATCACGCAGAACGGTTCGTCAAAGCCCAGAACGGCGGTTTTTGTTTTTGATTCTACGACTGTACGGGTCATGTCCGTTCCTTAGGAGTTTGCAGGCTGCGCCGAGGCGCCGCCATTATTGATCGCCCAGTTGGCGTTGGTTTTGATCCCGCCCAGCGGGAAGAAGTGCACGTTGGTGATGTTGAAATCCGGGTTGGCCGCCTTGTGGTTGGCCAATTCAGTCACAACATCATTCGGCTCATAGGGCAGCAGAAGCTTCGACACATCCATGGCGCGCTTTTGCAGAACTTTCAGCGACGGGCCGACACCGCAGGCAATTGCGAACTTGATAAGGGTCTGCAGTTTGGCCGGACCGGCGATACCGATGTGGATGGGCAGGTCGATACCCGCCTCTTTCAGACTATCTGCCCAGGCGATGATCGGTTTGGCATCGAAGGCAAACTGGGTTGCCAGCGCCATCTCGGCATCCGTGGTCTCGTTGAATTTCTGTTTCCAGCGCAGGGCGTCATCGACATTCTTGGTGGACCCATCGGGATCGATATCCTTGTTCCCCTCGGGGTGACCGGCAACATGAAGACGTTTGAACCCTGCCTTGTCGAACAGACCGGTTTCCATCAGCTGCATGGAACTGTCGAAATCGCCATGCGGCTTTGTCACGCCACCGGCCAGCAACAGCGCCTGTTCGACGCCCGCCTCGCCCTGGTACATCGAGATCCAGTTTTCCAACGTCGCCGCATCCTTGATGATCCGCGCCGGGAAGTGGGGCATGACAGGATAGCCTTCGGCTGCAATCCGCTTGGCTGTCTTGACCATATCTTCAATCGGGGTGCCTTCGATATGGGCAATGTAGACGCGTGTGCCTTCGGGCAGCAGCGCGCGGAAATCCTCGACCTTTTCGGCGGTCCGCGGCATGACCTCGATCGAATAGCCTTGCAGGAAGGCTTCGACGGTCGGGTTCACAGGGCTGTTTTCGACCACATCACGTTTCTTGAAGTTCAGCAAAGCCATTGAGGCCTCCCATTAAGATCCGGGCTTATGCCCAACCGTCATTTGCGATCAGCGCTTTGATGCGGTTCTGATCGTATTCCTTTTCCAGACGCAGGGCCTCGGCCTCGGCTACTTCTGCCGGGTCGCCATCAACCGCAAAAGGCTCGGCCTTGCGCCATTCGGCCAGATAGGCATCACTGTCCTTGGCGTTTACCTTCATGGCGGCGCGGTCGATGGCTTGCTCGAACCGTTCTTCCAATTGCCGCTTCGCGCCGCGACGGCCTTTGCCGACGATGACCTGAGCGGGAATGTCGCGCCAGTACACGATGGTGACGTCAGGCATTACTGTGATTCCTCCTAACCCGATGGGCCGGTTCTAAACTTCAATGTGGGGATGGGTCGGTCGGTTTTCGACACCCGGCGCTTTTCAAGCGACGTTTTCGCCCACGGTGGCGTGGCGGGGTTTTAACCCGTCTCGCGGCGAAAACGCATACCAAAATTCTCATTGTCACTATGAGAGCGCTGCATAATGAACAAAAAGCCCCGGACGGCATGACCCGCCCGAGGCTTGATTCAGCGCGTCTTGCCAGGGTTAACCGACCAGCCCGCCGTCTTGACGAGTAACCGCAATAATGGCTGAACGTGGAACCGAGTTACCACCGTCGGGCCAGTGGCTGTTGCCGTCTTCACCGGGGTGCTGAATACCAACAAACATGGTGCGGCGATCCGGCGACCAGCTGAGCCCAGTGATCTCACACTCGTTCGGGCCAACCAGAAAACGACGGATTTCACCGGTAACCGGGTCGCCTGCCAGCATCTGGTTATTCCCCTGCCCTTCGAAGTCGCCCTCGTTGCTGTATTTGCCGTCGGTCTGGATCCACAGCAGGCCGTTGCTGTCAAACTTCAGCCCATCGGGCGAGTTGAACATGTTGTCGGCGTTGACATTGTCCGAACCGCCATACGCATCCTGATGCACGGTCGGGTTTCCGGCCAGTACATACAGGTCCCATCCGAAACCCGATGCGCCATGGTCTCCGCCTTCAGGACGCCAGCGCACGATCTGACCGTATTTGTTCGACTCGCGCGGATTCGGCCCGTTGACCGAAGTGTCGTCGCCACCGGCATTCGGTTTCACACCGCGGTTCTTGTTGTTGGTCAGGCAGCAATAGACCTCGGGCGCGTTCGGATTGGCTGCAACCCATTCCGGGCGATCCATAGTGGTCGCGCCCACGGCCGACGCTGCCTGTCGCGTATGGATGCAGATTTCGGCCTGCGACGTCATACCAGTTGTTTCGGGGGTCAGGTCCAGCCACTCACCAGTCCCGTCGTCGTTGAACTTTGCAACCGACAACGTACCGTTCTCAAGCAGCGCTTTCGTATCCACACCAGCGGCATAAACACCTTCCGAGACGAAGCGATACAGGAACTCACCCCGTTCATCATCACCCATGTAGACGACGACGCGACCGTCATTGTTCACAATGGCCTCGGCGTTTTCATGCTTGATCCGACCAAGCGCAGTCAGCTTGCGAGGCGTCGAGGCCGGATCGGTTGGGTCGATTTCGACAACATAGCCTGCGCGGTTCGGCTCGTTGGGGTTTTTCGAGACATCGAAACGCTCGTCAATTCCGGCCCATCCGTATCCCCAGTCTTTGGACGAAACGCCATAGCGCTGAAGTTCGGCGCTGACTTCATGGTTTTCGTCTTCAGCCGAGAAGTAGCCGTTGAAATTCTCTTCACAGGCCAAATACGTCCCCCATGGGGTCATGCCGTTGCCACAGTTGTTCCAGGTGCCCTTAGAGGTGGTGCCTGTCGGATCAGCGACAGTTTTCAACAGATCATGGCCCGCGGCAGGGCCCGTCAGTGACATGTCTGTCTGCGGCGTGATGCGGCGGTTATACGGGCTATCCTTAACAATGCCCCACTTGCCATCGGTAGCTGCAATCTCGACCACCGTCACACCATGCGCCATCATGCCTTTGGCAACATCGTCATCCGAGGCGGCCTTGGCGTCCGGGTTGTTTCCCCAAAGGATATCGCGATTGGTGTATTCGTTGTTTACGACCAGCAGAACGTGACCCTCGTGCAGAAACACATCCTGACCGTCGGTGTTATCACCGAATGCACGTTCCTGACTGGCGGCAGTTCCACGGGTGGCCGGATCGAATTCGGGCGCATCAGACCAAAGCGGATCACCCCAGCGCACCATCACCTCGGCCTGGTAGCCCGGCGGCACGATGACGTCATCGGCAGTTGACGCCGGAACCGCCTCGAACGCAAAGCGATCTGCGGCTGCACGTACACCAGTCGGAAGCAGCGCCCCACCCAACGCCGTGAAACTTCCCATCGCCAATACGCCGCCCAGAAACCCACGACGTGATAAGGCACGCTCAACGACGCGGTCAAACTCACATACCTCTGGGCGCGGATTCACCACTTCATCGAATTCGTCAAAGGTCAGGACACGTTCATCTTTCATGGCAGGCTCCGTCTGCGGCTAATTGCGATCAAGAATCCCTCAACCGGGATCAAAGTTCAAATCGCACCTCAGTATGAACGGCGTGTGACATCCAGACTAAATTCGAAATGGAAATCGCTTGCACGTCGGCGATGCGCCGCCTAGGGTCAAATCAACTCGAAAATCGGAGGGCGTTACGATGGCGCCCAAGCGTCCCAAAGGTGCGGGCGCGTTCCCGCAAGCGGTCGAAAGCCCCGCGCCGGCAAGACCCGATCCGGATGCCCTGTATGCGGCTCTGGATTTGGGAACAAATAGTTGCCGCATGTTGATAGCCCAGCCCAAGGGCAGCGGGTTTCATGTGGTTGACAGCTTCTCCAAGTCCGTGCAGCTGGGCGCGGGTCTGGAACGCACCGGACGTCTGTCGCGGGCGTCGATGGCACGCACCGTTCAAGCGCTGCGAATCTGTCAGCAAAAGCTGAAACGGAACAAAGTGAAACGGATGCGTCTGATCGCAACCGAGGCCTGCCGCCGCGCCAAGAATTCCCGCGAATTCATCCGACAGGTCAAACGCGAAACCGGGCTGACGCTTGAAATCATCCAACCCGAAGAAGAAGCCCGTTTGGCGGTGATTTCCTGCGCCCCGCTGGTGTCCACCAAGACCGAACAGCTGTTGGTTGTCGATATTGGCGGCGGTTCGACCGAGCTGGTCTGGATCGACATTTCGTCTGTCCCTCGCCGTGACCGCCCGGCTGCGATCATGCGTTTGCATAACGGATTTCACACGGTCGACAGCCCTTTTCCGGCTGCAAAAGTCGTGGACTGGATCAGCGTGCCGCTGGGTGTTGCCACGTTGCGGGATCAGTTCAATGACGTCGAAAACGACGCCGCGCGGTTTGCGTTAATGAGCTGGTTTTTCGAAGAAAACCTGGCCGATTTCGCACCTTACAAAGATGAACAAACCCGTGAAGGTTTTCAGATCGTCGGCACCAGCGGAACTGTCACTACGGTTGCGGCATCGCATCTGGGGCTCAAGCGGTATGACCGGACCAAAGTTGACGGGCTGCGTATGACCAGTGACCAGATTGACAAAGTGATACGCGGGTATTTAGAACTCGGCCCTCATGGGCGCCGCCGGGATCCTCGGATTGGGGAAGACCGGCAGGCCCTGATCATGTCCGGCTCGGCCATTTTGCAGGCATTGTTGCGCTGTTGGCCCACTGATCGCCTTTCCGTGGCAGATCGGGGGCTGCGCGAGGGCCTGCTTTATGCACAGATGAGCGCGGACGGGGTACTGGAAGACGGACCGTTCTGATGGCGAAGACACCAACTGGCAAAAACAACTCGGGGCGCGGGCAACGTGACCTGAAGGTAAAGGTAAAAACCGCTCGTGGTCGCAAGCTGAGTTCGACCCGCTGGCTCGAACGGCAATTGAACGACCCGTATGTCAAGCGCGCCCAGACCGAAGGATACCGTGGGCGGGCCGCGTATAAGATCATGGAACTTGACGACAAGTTCCGCTTTCTCGTACCCGGAGCACGGGTTGTTGATCTGGGATGCGCACCCGGTGGCTGGTGCCAGGTTGCAGTCAAACGGGTAAACGCGCTTGGTGAAAAATCGGGGAAACGGATCGGAACGGTGCTGGGCATCGACTTACAGGAAGTCGAACCGGTTGCGGGTGCCGATACCCATGTGCTGGACTTCATGGAGGATGACGCCGACCAGAAGGTCAAGGACTGGCTGGGTGGCAAGGCGGATGTTGTAATGTCGGACATGGCCGCAGCGTCCTCGGGTCACAAGCAGACCGACCATCTGCGGATCATCGCGCTGTGTGAAACTGCGGCCCATTTCGCCTTTGACGTGCTGGAAGAAGGTGGCACATTTGTAGCCAAGGTTCTTGCTGGCGGCGCCGAGGGCGATTTGCAAAAACTTCTGAAGCAGAAATTTCAGAAAGTGGCGCATGTGAAACCGCCCGCATCCCGTTCGGACAGCTCCGAGAAATTCGTTATAGCAACCGGGTTTCGCGGCTGAACTTAATCTTCCAAACGGATACGGTTTCCGGTCAGACGTTGTTCACGCAACGACGTGGCCGCCATACCCTGCAACATCAGAGTATCCCCGTGCGAAACATATACAGGCTCGCGATTGCGCAGCTCTTCAATGCGCTGCGCCAGCGTAGCAGGGTTCGGCCCGGTTGCTTTCTGTCTTGTTGACTCAGTGGACATGCATCACCTCAAAACAACAGTTCTGAAATGCTGTTAGCGTAAAATCTTGCCGTGAAGATGGAACAAATCGGGCAAGCCTGTGCCGGATCAGGGGCCCAGTTGTTGCAGCAATTGCAGCAAGGCCGGGTCATCGGGCAACCTGATCAAGGCTTCGCGTAAGGCGATACGTGCAGCTTCCGGGCCGCTGTTGATCTGAGCCAGCTGTACCACCATGGGCCACGCTTCGGCGCGCTGAGGGTCCAGCGCGACAACCTCGCGAAAGGCCCGTTCGGCGGCCGGGGCGTTGCGCAGCGTCAACGCCATGCCCCCCAGAACCAGATGCGTTTCAGGGGCATCCAGCCTGTTCGAGATCGCCGCCTGCCACTCGGCCATACCCTGCCCGGCCAGACCCTGTTGCTGAGGCGTCAGAGCTTGAGGAGGGATACTCAGATACTCCTTGGCGGCGGCAATGCGAACGTTGCGAAAAGGATCAGACAAAAGTGGCTCTAACCTTTGCGCACGATCCGTAGGGCTCGCCTGACGCTGCAAGGCTGCTGCATTTGCGCGTATCAGCGGATCGTCTTCCTGCAACAGTGGCGCTGTGCGCGCGGCAACTTCGGGCGAGCCAAAAGGTTGCAGCAAATACGCCGCTGTTGCGCGCACGATAGCGGGTTGCGAGGGATCCGTTGCGACAGAAATCAAACCCTCTGGCGTATTCAACTGACCATCGGCAGCAGCTTTGAATACCGTACCAAAATGTGCGCCCCGATTGGCTGTGTCAGGAAACCACCCTTTGATCCGGCTGGCAGCCCAGACCTGATCCTTATTCTGGTGGCAATCAGTGCAGGCATCAGCCCCTAATCCCAAATCCGGTCGCGGCACGCGAAAGCTGTGATCCCGGCGACCGTCCACTCCCATATAAGTGCGTTCGATCATGTGGCAGCTTTTGCACTGGGCACCCGCGCTATCCATAACGTGATGATGGTGACTGGGGGTATCGTATTCCTGTTTCGCTAGCGTCGGGAATTCAGGGTTTGCGGCCGTGGAATGACATTGCGTGCAAATACCGTTGCCTTCGGCCTTCAACTGCGCGCTGTGTGGCTCGTGGCAGTTCATACACCCGACCCCTCGGGCATACATTTTGGATTGCAGGAATGAGCCGTAAACGTAGACCTCATCAAGTATTTGCCCGTCCGGATGATACGAACCGGGCCGCAACACAGCCAGGTTATAGGCATCATGATACGGGGTTCCCGGCAAAGGATTTCCGTTGCCGTGCGCCTCGCGCCGCGAATGACATCCGGCGCATTGCTGGATCTCGGCCTCGGTCTGGCCCTTGCCCCAGCTCATCGAAAAGCCTCTATCACTCAGACCCCCGGCAACGCCCTGCCCTTTGGTCCAATCGATATGTGCCGACCCCGGTCCATGGCAAGCTTCGCAGCCAACTCCAATCTCAGCCTGTCGGGAAGAGTATGTTCTGGATTGCGCGTCGTAGTTCTTTTCAAACCCTGTGGCGTGACATTCGGCGCAGCGCGCGTTCCAGTTCTTGTAAGGGCCCGTCCAGTGCAGCCCGTCTTCTGGCGGCAGATCCTGATCGGGGTATAAGTGATACCAGCGCTTCTGCTCGGTATCCCAGACCACATCAAAACTTTGCAACCGCCCCGGTTCGGTTTCAAACAGAAATTGTTGCAGAGGCGTAATCCCAACGACGGAATGCACATCATATGCCGTCGTCGCACCGTCTTTTTCAGTTACACGAGCTGTGAACCTGTCTGCCTGTTTAGTAAATTCAACCGTCATCCCGTTCTGCACGAACCGGGTTCCATCGAAATCGGCGACCAGATGGCCGTCGCCAACTTCCGTCCAGGCCAAGGCATGATGAGACGAAGCCCATGCCTCGGCCTCGCGTTGATGGCAGTCCGAACATTGATCCGACCCGACATATTCCAGTGACTGCGCCTGCCCTTCACTTGCGAGGGTTAAGCAAGCCGCCAGAATGGCAAATCTCATGCCATATCTCCTTCAGCGGCGTTCCGAAGGTCGATTAATGCGCCGTTGTATTCAGCGCCAAGGATCAGCATCGCAGAACACAGATACAGGAAGATCAGCGCAGCCATTGCCCCGGCCAAACCCGCATATGTGGCACTGTAGGTGGCGAACTGGCTGATATAGACTGAAAATGCCCATCCGCCAGCTGCCCACAAAACCAATGTCAGTATGACGCCGGGCAGGATCTGGGTCAGGCTGTGCCTGCGGGTTGGCAGGATTAGATGAGCCAGCAGGACGGTGCCTGCCGGAACGGCCACGGTAAACGTCCACCGCAGGCGATCTACGGACAGCCAGTCCGCTACCGGAGCTTCGGTATGCTCTGCCACCAGTTTCGTGTAGACCGGCAAGACCACCTCGACCGTTGCAATAACAAGGATTGCCGAACCGCCAAGGATAACCAGAACCAGACACAAAAGCCGGGTCTTCCAAAAAGGCCAACTGTCCTGATCGTGATAGGCCTGATTCATCGCAGCGCGAACTGCGGCAACCCCGTTGGAGGCAAAGTAGATCGCAAGTAAGCCACCCAGCGTAATCACACCCGACCCTGCCCCGGCCAGAACGGCACGCAATTCGGCCACGATAGGGTCCGCAACATCCTTGGGCCATGCCCCGAACAGCAGATCAATCAACTCGTCAGTGACATAGTCCTGCGACAATGCCCCGGCCAGCGCCACGGTGAACAACACAAAGGGAAACAGGGCCATCATCAGCGACATGGCGACGTGGCTGCTCATGACAGGTCCGTTTTTCCTGACGAACCGGCGAAGTGCCAGCCACAGTGCCTGAAGCGGGCGGCCAAACGGGGGAATCGTGGGCTTTGTCATCCTGCAACCCTAACCTGCCGAAATAAAACACAGAACCCGTCATCGGTATCAAAGTGACAATTGCCGATCTGCAAACGGCTGACTGCATTGCTAAAAACGGATTGCAGGTGCAGGATTAGGTAAAGCGGGGCGATCACCAGCCTGCGTAAGAACAGATAAACAGGATACTGAATGATCCCGGATCAGGAAGATTTCACGGCTCGCCCCAGGCTAAAACTGTCTGTTGTCCGCGACACCTGCATTATCGCGACGCTGATAGTGTTGGGGCTTTATGCCGGGGCGAACTTCCTGATCCCACTTGCCATGGCGCTGCTGGTCAATGTTCTGATCATTGCGCTGAGCGACCGCGTTACCGCGCTGTCCCGTGCTCCGGTCTGGTTGGCCAATATCGCCGGAGTGACCGTGGTTCTGGTGGGATTGTTCATGATCATGTACGTGCTGGGCAGTCAGGCAACGCAGTTTGCTCGGTCCGTCAGCACGTACGAAAACCAGTTCGACGGGGCGGTTGAGCGCATAACCGGTCTTGTCGGCAACGATGTCACCACTTTCATCCGCGACAATCTGGTCAGCATCGACATGACCTATGTCGCACGCCTGTTGCTGGGCAGCGCTACGTCCCTGCTAAACCAGTTCTTTCTGATCAGCCTCTATGTCGCGTTTCTGATGGCCGAGCGTCTGGCCTTTCGCAAGAAAATTCAACTTGCGGCTGGCGACCCCCAAACCGGCGCAGATTTTGCGACCATGCTTGATGCCATATCGATCAGCCTGCAACGATATGTTGGGGTAAAGACGCTGATCAGCCTGATCACAGCGGGCATCAGTTACTTTGTATTCAGGGTCCTTGGTTTGGAATATGCGGAAACCTGGGCCGTTTTGACCTTTGCTCTGAACTTCATACCCTCGATCGGGTCGATCATAGCGGTGTTTTTCCCAGCCATGATCGCGCTTGTTCAGTTTGATACGATCGTTCCGTTTTTGATTATCTTATTTGGGTGCGGCACCCTTCAATTCCTGATCGGTAACTTCCTTGATCCGGCCATGCTGGGACGTTCGCTGAACATGTCGACATTCCTAGTTATTCTGGCATTGACCTTTTGGACAACTGTCTGGGGCCTGATCGGCGCTTTCCTGAGCGTGCCACTGACGGTCTGCATCCTGATCGTGTTCAGCCACATCCCTGCTTTACGCCCGGTCGCAATCATGATGTCTCTGGACGGCCAATTGGGCGAAGAGGACGGTCAGGCGCGTGCGAAAAACTGAACCAAGACGCAGCGTTGATTTAAGCTCGTCGGGCACCGTACACCGCGGCCAGCCTGTCCGCGAATATTGGACCGCATAGCGGTGTCGCGACCCGAAACCTCAGGTCTGACAACTGGCTATCAATGCGCCCCGATCCAGCAGTCGAACCCGGCCATACCCCAGTTCGATTAACCCCAAATCCACAAGCCGGTGAAGGTTCCTGTGCAAAGTCGGCTGCGATACAGCAATCATCGCCGCCAGATCGTCTTGCGAAACATCAATCCAGCCTTCGGTTTTTGAGGTCCCTTCGTCCAAGTGAAGCAACCTCAGGACCAGCCGCTTTTCCGTTCCCGTCACGGCCAGATTTGCCATGATGCGCAATGCGGTCCGCATATTCTCATGCGTTAACGCATAGAAATCCCGGATGTAGTCAGGATTGTTCTGAATCAACCGCGAGATGCTCAGGTTAGGGAAAAACAAGGCTTGAGTGGCTTGCGTCGTGACAACACTGACCAGACGCAGTGCACCTGCAAACAACGCAAGATCGCCGATCCAGAACCCAGCGCCATCGCGGTGCAAAACGAACTCCTGACCGTCATCCGCAGGGGCCGTTATCTGCACACCACCGCTGAGGATCGCGTAGACTCCATTTGCCGTATCACCGTAGTGGTACAGTGTCTCACCCGCCTCAACCAATTTCAGTATGCCAAGAGCTGCCAAATCGGCTTGAAACTCTGACGAGCGGTCACTGAACCATCCGGTGTTTCGTAATAGCTTCAGATTATTCATTTTGTCTCACATTTGTACTTTGAGATATAATCATATGATGAGTTTCCAACGCAAGAACTGACCTATGCTGAAAACGTTCGATTCCCAGGATCTGATATTTTCGACATGGGAATCAACACATTGCTGCCGTGTTGTTCATGCGTTTGAACGCCGGAGATTTAATTTTCCAAGGGTCACTAAGATCCTCTCAAATCAGGAGCAAACCATGTTACCTCCATGTTCGCTATCCGGCACCTGGCGCAGTAACTTGCGCCGACTTGCCGTGGTAACCGCCACATTGACACTGGCCATACCCGCCTGGGCGCAGGACCAGAAACCGAATATCCTTGTGATCTGGGGCGACGATGTCGGCCAGTCCAACATCTCGGCCTACACGCGGGGTCTGATGGGGTATCAGACACCCAATATCGACCGTATTGCCGAAGAAGGCATGATGTTCACGGATTACTACGGTGAACAGTCGTGCACGGCCGGGCGATCATCTTTCATCATGGGGCAATCCGTTTTCCGTACGGGCCTGTCCAAAGTTGGCCTGCCCGGCGCTGAGGAAGGCATGCAGATCGAAGACCCGACCATTGCAGGCCTTCTGAAAGCAGAAGGCTATGCCACAGGTCAGTTCGGAAAAAACCACCTGGGTGACCGGGATGAACATCTTCCAACAAACCACGGTTTTGACGAGTTTTTTGGCAATCTCTACCATCTCAACGCTGAGGAGGAGCCGGAAAACATTGACTATCCCAATGATGCTAATCTGCCCGATGGCAGAACCTTCCGACAAGCTTTCGGACCGCGTGGCGTGATCAAGTCGACAGCAGGTGGTGAGATCGAGGATACCGGCCCGCTGACCAAGAAGCGTATGGAAACAGTCGACGATGAAACCGCAGCGGCAGCGATTGAATTCATCCGCAAACAAGAGGAAAGCGGCACACCGTGGTTCGTCTGGTGGTCAGGCACCCGGATGCATTTCCGCACGCATGTTTCCGAAGAGAAATGGGCAAAAGCCAATGAAATCGTGGGCAAGCAGGTGGATGAGTATACGGCTGGCATGATCGAACACGACATGCATATCGGTGACTTCCTTACTGCGCTGGACGAGCTGGGCATCGCCGATAAAACCATCGTGTTTTATTCGACCGACAATGGTCCGCACATGAATACGTGGCCAGATGCCGCGATGACACCGTTCTGGGGTGAGAAAAACACCCAATGGGAAGGCGCATGGCGCGTACCCGCCATGGTTCGGTGGCCCGGCAAGATTGCCGAAGGCGCTGTGTCGAACGAGATCGTGCACCATATGGATTGGTTGCCAACATTCCTGGCGGCGGCTGGCAACGAAACCGTGAAAGAAGATCTTCTGGAAGGCGTCACCGTGGCCGAAGTTGGCGGCGGGCGTGACTACCGCGTGCATCTGGATGGCTACAACATCCTGCCGTTGCTGACCGGCGAAACAAATGAGAGCCCGCGCAGGGAAATCTTCTATTTCACCGACGATGGTGACCTTGCGGCACTGCGCTTCGGTGATTGGAAGATCACCTTCCTTGAACAAAAGGCATGGGCAACCTTGCGCGCCTGGATGGAGCCTCTGACCCCTCTGCGTGTGCCATTGATCGCCAACTTGCGACGCGACCCATACGAGCGTGGCTATCGCACATCGAACACCTACTATGACTGGATGCTCGACCGTGCCTACATGCTGGTACCTGCGCAAGCCTATGTCGCGCAGTTCCTTGAAACCTTCAAGGAGTACCCTCCCCGGCAAGAAGCCGCGAGCTTCAGCCTCGACAAGGTGATGGAGAAGTTGACGTCACCCCCGGGCGCACCGTGATGCTGGCCGTTTGATCCAAGACACGACAAAGCCGGAGTCCCGATACCGGGGCCCCGGCGCTTCTCATTGGCAGTTGAAAATTGAGGAATAATCCGTGCGTCTGTTTTTGATATTGTGCAGTGTGCTAGGAGCGACGGTCGCCATCGCCGACCCCTTGCCCTCTTGGAACAATCTAGAATCCAAAGCGAAAATCGTTTCGTTTGTTGACGAGGTGACCGACCCTGCCTCAGCTCACTACGTGACGCCCGATGACCGGATCGCCGTATTCGACAATGACGGAACGCTTTGGGCCGAACAGCCCGTGTATTTCCAGTTTGTTTTTGCCATGGACCGACTGGCCGATCTGGCCGAGCGGGACCCGTCGATCCTGGCAACTCCTGCTTTGGAAGCTGCAGCAAAGGGTGATCTAGCGGCCGTTCTTGAAGGCGGGCATGAGGCGCTGATCGAAGTTGTCAACGCATCGCATTCTGGCACCAGCGTCGATGACTTTCAGGCAGGTGTTGCGCAGTGGCTGGAAACCGAACGCCACCCTGGCACCGGCCTGCCCTATGACCAGATGACCTATCAGCCGATGGTCGAGTTGCTGCGTTATTTGCGTGATGAGGGTTTCAAAACCTACATCGTATCCGGCGGCGGCATTCATTTCATGCGCGCCTTTGCCGAGGATGCATATGGTATCCCGCCGGAACAGATATTGGGGAGCTATGCAGACAGCACCTATAAGGTGATCGACGGCAACCCGACGATCATCAAGGCACCGGGGTTAGCCTTCATCGACGACAAGGAAGGCAAGCCGATCAACATCGAACGTACGATTGGCAGACGCCCGATTCTGGCCGCAGGCAACTCGGACGGAGATTTCGCTATGCTGGATTGGACAACGTCGGGTGATGGCCCGCGTTTGGGAATTCTGATCCACCACACGGACGCCGAACGCGAATGGGCCTATGACCGCGAAAGCCCAATAGGAAAGCTGGCAGACGGGCTGGATCAGGGTTCTGACAAGGGATGGATCATTGTCGATATGGCGCAAGACTGGTCACGCATCTACACTGGGGCAAACTGAACGGCCCGAAAGATGTAAGACCCCATGTGGACAGCGCTGGTATCTATCTTTGTATTCACGTTGTACGTGGCTGCATTTGTGTTTTCGATCCGAGCAGCACAAACCGCGCGAACACCGCAAGGTGCAGTTGGGTGGGTGGTCTTTCTGGTATCAGCACCTTTCCTGGCGGTGCCGTTGTATCTTTTTCTGGGACACCATCGCTTTCACGGATATCGCATCGCGCGCCAGAAAAGTGAGCGGGTTGTTGAAGGGATCAAAACCTTTGCCGATTACTCAAGGCCCGATCCCTCGTCTATGTCGATCAATCCGCGCCCATTCGAGTTTCTGGCGCATCTTCCTGTGTCCAGCGGAAACGGTGCCCGGCTGCTGGTTGACGGGCACGCCACATTCGACGCCATTTTCGACGCCATCGACAAGGCCAAGAACTATATCCTCATTCAGTTCTACATCATCAGAGACGACGCACTGGGCCGCAAACTGCAATCCAAGCTGATCGAGGCGACGAAACGTGGGGTTCACGTCCGTTTCATGACCGATGCAGTCGGCAGTTATGGTTTGCCGCGCGCGTATCTGGATACCATGCGTGAAGCCGGGATTGATGTCGCCGACCCTCGTCAACAACGCGGCCCGAATTTTCGGTTTCAGCTGAATTACCGAAACCACCGCAAAACCGTCATTATCGATGGCGAGACAGGCTTTATCGGTGGGCACAATGTAGGCGAGGAATATCTGGGCAAACACCCGCATTTCGGCCACTGGCGCGACACTCACATCATGATGTCCGGTCATGTCGTCCGGCAATTGCAGCTTATCTTCACCGAAGACTGGCATTGGGCACATAACGAAGACCTGATCGATGAACTTGACTGGGCGGGCAGTGAATCCGAACAGAACATGAATGCCCTGCTGGTTGCGACCGGGCCCGGAGACGAAACCGAAACTGGCGCCATGATGTTCTTTGCGGCAATCGCCGAGGCAAAAGAACGGTTGTGGATTGCGTCGCCTTACTTCGTACCCGACATCGATGTCATGACAGCCCTGCAACATGCCGCGATGCGCGGTGTGGATGTACGCATCCTTGTTCCTGACATGATCGACCATCGCCTGCCCTGGCTGGCCGCGTTTGCCTATTTCGATGAAATCCGCGACTGCGGCGTACGCGTGTTCCGCTATACCGGTGGGTTCATGCATCAAAAGGCGTTCGTTGTTGACGAGACGCTGGCCGCTGTTGGAACAACAAACCTCGACAACCGATCCTTCCGCCTCAACTTCGAAGCAATGGCGCTGTTCTTTGATGCCCGGGCTGCGCAGGCCGTCGACCAGATGCTACAAGAAGATTTCGAATCTAGCTACGAACTGACCCGCAGGTTGCGTCAACAACCGGCCCACATCCGCTTTGGTGCGCCGCTGGCGCGGTTGTTTGCTCCGATCCTTTAGGAAAAGAACCTCTCCTGAAAGACGCGTGTCATCAGTGCGACCAGATACGCGGTCGACAATCCAAACGCCAACAGCCCGGTGACCGAGGCAAACGAGCCGAAAATGCGCAGCCCTTCACCCAAAACGATGTCGCCGTATCCGAGCGTCGTAAACGTCACCAACGAGAAATAGATGGCCGAGTTCCAGTCCGGCAGAACATTCAGCAATACCCAGACGATAGCCCAGATCCAGACCTGAATGGTGTGCGTTGCGATAATGAAGCCCAAGGCAACGGCAATTGGCCCCGCGGTTGCCACAAACACCCCGCGTGTGACCCATCTTTTATCCATCTTGATTATGGACATCGTGCACCAGGTCAGAAAGAGAATCTCGATCAGGATACAGATACCCAGAAAGGTACTGCCCCAAACGATCTGATGCAGCAACGTCATGTATTTACACCCTGATTTTCGGCCACGAACTGTCAAGGCACAATGACCTTTCAAAACGCAAGGCACAACCCCGCCACCGGATAAGGTAGCCTGCGGCGAAAGGAACCGGAGTAAGGTCTGCACTGGACAGTTGGGAAGTCCAACGCACATCCTGTGCAAAAAGGGCGCTTCATGCTGTTGATCATCGACCGAGTTCAGAAAACCTACCCCGGCGGGCGACCCGTTCTGCGCGACGTGTCTCTGACACTGGATCAGGGACAAACGCTTGCACTGACCGGTGAAAGCGGCAGTGGAAAAAGCACTTTGCTGAACCTGGCCGCCGCCCTGGACAGTTTCGACGGTGGAGAAATCACGCTGGATGGCACGCCGCTATCCCCTTTAGATGATGCGGGCCGAGCCGAGTTGCGGCGCAGTAAGGTTTCGCTGGTGTTCCAGCAGTTCAACCTGATCCCATCGCTGACCGTGGGGCAAAACCTGTCCTTTCATGCCCGCCTTGCAGGTACCGAGGATGTCAATTGGTCTGGGCAACTGGCCGAACGGCTTGGGCTTTTGGATCTGCTGGACCGCTACCCCGAAAGCTTGTCAGGTGGCCAGCAACAGCGGTTGGCCATCGGACGCGCCATGGCAGCGCGCCCGAAACTGTTGCTGGCGGACGAGCCGACGGGCAATCTTGACGAAACCGCCAGCGCCAAGGTGCTGGACCTGATGCTGTCACTTGTGTCTGATACTGGCGCAGCTTTACTGCTGGTGACGCATTCCCCGCAGATCGCGGCCCGACTGGACACGCACCTACGCCTGAGCGGCGGGTGCATCCAATGACATCTGCCGTCGTCCAGGCCCTGCTGTCCCATTGGCGGGTGCATTGGTTGCAACTGGCAACGCTGCTGATCGGTATCGCCCTGGCAACTGGTCTGTGGTCCGCTGTACAGGCCATCAATGCCGAGGCCCGCGCCAGCTATTCCCGTGCCAACGCCCAGCTGGCACTTGGGCAGTTTGACGAATTGCGTGATCCAGCCGGTTTCATCCCCATGTCCCGTTATGTCGACCTGCGTCGCGCAGGATGGCAGGTGGCCGCCGTACTGGAAGGCCCTTATCGGGTCGCTGGACGTACGTTGCGTTTGATGGGCGTGGATATGGTGGCCTATCGCGCCTTGCCCGCAATTACCGAGGCCCAGCAAAGCGGTGCGCCGCCCGGCCCGGCGGACATATTGACTGCTCCGGGCCGCCTGCTGGTTTCGACGGAGTTGGAGCCCTTGTTGCGCGATCAGGGCACTCTGCCCCCGGTTCTCAGTACCTCAGCGCTGCCGCCGGATGTGATCCTGACGGATATCGGCGTTGCCGAACGTCTTCTGAATCAGCCCGGTTCAGTCTCGCGGCTCATTATTCTGCCCGATCAACCCCGCAGGCTTCAGACCCTGACCACGATCGCGCCAGAGCTGGAACGCATCAGCCCGTCACAAAAGATCGACACTGCTCGACTGACCGACAGTTTCCACCTGAACCTGTCAGCCTTTGGATTGCTGTCCTTCGCGGTCGGCCTTTTTATCGTGAACGGCACAGTCGGGCTGGCATTTGCGCAACGCAGGGGCATTATCCGCACGCTGCGGGCACTGGGCGCCTCGATGCGATTACTGGTCTGGCTGATCCTTGCCGAGCTGACATTTCTGGCCTTGATCGGTGGGCTCGTCGGGTTGCTTTTGGGCTTCTTTCTGGCCGGAGCACTTCTGCCCGATGTCGCGGCCACGTTGCGTGGCCTTTACGGCGCACCGGTAACAGGGCAACTGACGCTGCAACCGGAATGGGTTCTGGCTGGGATTGCCATGGCAGTCTTTGGCACATTGCTGGCCAGCGGCCACGCATTGTGGCGCCTGTCGCGTATGCCCCTGCTGACAAGTCCGGGCGTTCAAGCGTGGCGGGGCGACCCCCGCGCGCGCAATCTTGCAGCGGCATTCGGATTGGTGATGATCCTGGGTGGCGGTTTGGCCTATGTCAGTTTCGGGGGGCTGATCGCCGGGTTTGCCCTGTTGGCTGGCTTGCTGACCGGTGCAGCGCTGGTGCTGCCTGCGCTTTTGTCAGTAATGCTTTCATTCTGCGCCAGCACAGCGCGGGGGCCTGTTGCCCAATGGATCTGGGCGGATATGCGGGCACAACTGCCCGGATTGTCACTTGCCCTGATGGCCCTGTTGCTGGCTTTGGCAGCGAATGTCGGCGTAGGCACGATGGTGTCCAGCTTCCGGCTGACATTCGTCGGGTGGCTTGACCAGCGCCTGACGTCAGAACTCTACCTGACAGCCAGCGACGACGATCAGGGGCAGGAGATTACCGACTGGCTGCGCCCTCAGGTCGAAGCCATTCTGCCAATCCGAAATGTGGAATTGTCGCACGAAACGGGGCCTCTGTTTCTTTACGGTGTCGTGGATGATCCGGTCTATCGGCAGAACTGGCCAGTGATCACCTCAACGCCGAATGCATGGGATGACGTCATGGCCGGGCGTGCGGTTCTGATCAACGAGCAACTGGCCCGGCGTGCCGATCTCTGGCCCGGCGGTGCTTTGGCCTTATCGCCGGACCACATCCTGACCATCGCCGGGGTCTATTCGGATTATGGGAATCCTACCGGGCAAGCCATCGTCTCGATGGACCAACTGAACCGGATCGCTCCGGGTACGGAGGCCCGCCGCTTTGGCATTCGTCTAAACCCCGAAAACGCAACCGAAATGGCGCAAACCTTAAGGGAACGGTTCAACCTTCCACGTCAGTCTGTCGTACAGCAAGCTGCAATGAAGGCGCAGTCGTTGTCGATATTTGAGAAGACTTTTGTCGTGACCTCGGCCTTGAATGTGCTGACCCTCGGCGTGGCGGGATTTGCCATTCTCACCAGTCTGCTGACCCTGTGGACCCAGCGCCTGCCACAGATCGCACCGGTCTGGGCGCTGGGGCTGAACAGGGCGCAACTTGCAGGGCTGGAACTGTTGCGCAGCCTATTGCTGGCGGCATTGACCGCCTGTCTGGCGTTGCCACTTGGGCTTGTTCTGGCATGGGTTCTGCTGACGGTGATCAACGTTCAGGCTTTTGGTTGGCGCCTGCCGATGTTCGTCTTCCCCTGGGATTGGCTGTGGCTGTTTCTACTGACCCTTCTTGCTGCCCTGCTTGCCGCCGCCCTGCCCGCGCTACGGATGCTGCGCCTGCCACCCGCCGATCTGCTGAGAGTGTTCGCCAATGAACGTTAGGATCCTCCTGTTCCTTCTTATGTGGCTCTACCCGATACCGCTTTGGGCGCAGGGCTACGCAGGTCTCGGCGGGTCGGCCGAAGGCTTTGACGTGCCAGTAGCCGGGTATGAGTTTGATTTCCCAAGGGACCACGGCCCCCACCCGGCCTACCGCATCGAATGGTGGTATCTGACGGCCAATCTCCAAGGGGACGACGGCCTGGACTATGGCATTCAATGGACTCTGTTCCGATCTGCCCTGAAGCCCTATGACAGCGACGGGTGGCAAAGCCCGCAACTTTGGATGGGTCATGCTGCCGTGACGACCCCCAAGGCTCATCTTTTTACCGAGCGATTGTCACGCGGGGGGATTGGGCAGGCCGGTGTGACAGTACAACCGTTTGAGGCCTGGATTGATGAATGGCGCATGGCCGGATCGGATTTGGACAGCCTGTCACTGACGGCAAATGGTGAAGACTTCGGCTATGACCTTTCGCTGACTGCGCAAGGGCCATTGGTTCTTCACGGCGACGCGGGCTATTCGGTCAAATCTTCTGATGGGCAGGCAAGTTACTATTACTCGCAGCCCTTCTATACAGTCGAAGGCGTGCTGCATTTGCCGGATAGCGAAGTCCGTGTAACCGGTCAGGGCTGGCTGGATCGGGAATGGTCCTCACAACCCTTGGCGGCAGATCAGAGGGGTTGGGATTGGTTCTCGCTCAGCTTTGAGGGCGGCGATAAGCTGATGGCTTTTCGCCTGCGCGGGGACCGAGGCGACTTCACTTCGGCCACCTGGATCAATTCAGACGGCAGTACTGAGGCCATCCCCAACGGCTCAATCAGCCTTTTGCCGCTGAGTACCAACGAGGTTGCCGGGCGTGACATCCCGACACACTGGCAAGTCGATCTTGTGGACCGGGGCATAGAAATTCAGGTCTCCGCCCTGACACCTGATGCGTGGATGGGTACCAGTTTCGAATACTGGGAAGGCCCTGTCACCGTAACCGGCAGCCATGAAGGCGTTGGCTATCTTGAGATGACAGGCTACTGAACCAACCCGATATTTGTTCACGACCAGCGACGCGATCTTTTGCGCGCTGGAAAATCAGTCAGCGAACGACATACACCGAGACGTTGGAATGCCGCACCACTCGCGCGGCATTCGGGCCAAGCAGGTAGTCCTTAAAATCCGGCTTATGCGCGCCGATCACAATCAGATCGGAACCGGCGCTTTCGGCGGTTTTCAGAATCTCCTGATAGGCTGTGCCTGTCGCAACGACATGGCGGATGCTTTCATTGCGCTCGGCCCCCAATGCCGAAATACACAGCGCCGTCAGTTTGGCCTGCGCCTCAGCCAACGCCTTGTCGTGAAAATCGGATTCAAAGAACCCGGACACCCAGCTTTCCCCGAAATCGGGCAACACAGTCACAACATCCAACTGTGCCCCTTCCAGATCCGCCAAAGCTGCGGCTTTCTTCAGGACCGGAGCATCAATCTCGCCATTGCTGATATCAATGGCACACAGAACAGAACGTGTCATGCGGGCACCCCTTGTCTGGCGGCACGGCCGCGTTGCAGGAACGCGATAAGTCCCAAGAGGATCATCGCTGGGATATAAACCAACTGCTTGGGCAGCTGGTCGGACGGTAAGCTGACCGAGGCCAGGCGTACGGGTTCATCGCCATAGTAGTCGAAGATGCCCAGATCGTCGGCCACCGGCGTGCCGAACAGCGGCTCGTCAAGCTTGATCAGTCCGTCCTCGGGGACCAGCAGCAAGCCCATCGCCTCGACTCGCGCGGCCCCTCCTTCTTCGTCGCCCACAGTGACAACAACGGTTGTATCCACCATCTCGAGCGTATCGAAATCGGGGCCCGCGACGACCAGGCGTACATCTGTTCCCGGCGGTGTCTGACCAATGGTTTCTTCGAATGCAGCGGGTTCAACCGATTTGAACGGAGGCGAGATACGATCCATGAAAAAGTCTGGTCGAAACAAAGCAAATGCCACCAGAACGAGCGCGACACTTTCATAGATACGGCTGCGGGTCAGGAAATACCCCATCGTACCCGCCGTGAAGACCAGAATCGCTATGGTCGCGAAAACGGCCACCGTGATCCCTTCAAGCCATGTAACGTCGATCAAAAGAAGATCAGTGTTGAAGATGAACACAAAAGGCAGTGCCACGGTGCGCAGGCTGTAGAAAAACGCCGTGAAACCGGTTTTGATCGCATCACCGCCCGACACAGCAGCCGCCGCGAAGCTTGCAAGCCCAACAGGCGGTGTAACATCGGCCATAATCCCGAAGTAAAACACAAACAGGTGCACAGCGATCAACGGTACAATCAGCCCGCTTTGCGCGCCCAGTTCAACGACGACCCCGGCCATCAACGAGCTGACAACGATATAATTCGCCGTGGTCGGCAGACCCATGCCCAGAATCAGGCTGAGCAGCCCAACCATAACCAGCATAAGGATAAGATTGCCGCCTGAAAGGAACTCGACCAGGTCAGCCATTACTTGCCCAACACCCGTCAAAGTCACTGTGCCGACGATCACGCCCGCAGTGGCAGTTGCCAGCGCGATACCGATCATGTTCCGTGCACCATCAATCAACCCCTGCCACAGGTCAGCGACGCCATCGACAAAGGTGTTCTTGAGATTGCTCTGCCCCCGGAAAAGAGCCTTGAGCGGTTTCTGCGTCAGCAGGATTACGAACAGCAAAGCGGTCGCCCAGAACGCCGACAGTCCCGGCGATTTCTGTTCGATCATCAGGAAGTAAACCAGAACGATGATCGGCAGCAGGTAATGCAAACCTGCCTTATAAATATCAGCGATAACAGGAAGCGTGACCTCTTTTGCATTCGGGTCGTCCGGCTCAAGGTCCGGCACCTGAGCGGCCAGATAGAGCAATCCGACATAAACCGCGCAGACGATCAAGCTCAGCACCAGGCCTGCCGCAGACGGTACCCAGCTTGTTACAGCATCGACCGGGAATTGCGAGCCGTAACAAAGCCCTGCAAACACCAGAAAGAAAGCCAACATACCCACAACGGTTCGCGCCAGATGCACGTCACGGTCGCCCAAAGTCGGCATGTTTCGCTTCACAGCTTCTAAATGCACGATATAGACCAGCGCGATGTAAGAAATCGCCGCAGGGAGGAAGGCGTGGGTGATCACCTCGACATATGAGATGCCCACATATTCCACCATCAGGAAGGCAGCCGCGCCCATCACAGGTGGCATGATCTGACCGTTGACCGATGAGGCCACTTCGACCGATCCGGCCTGTTCACTGCTAAAGCCCACACGCTTCATCAGCGGAATGGTAAATGTTCCGGTCGTCACAACGTTGGCAATCGACGAGCCCGAGATCAGGCCGGTTGCAGCAGAACCAACAACGGCCGCCTTTGCCGGACCACCGCGCAGATGCCCGAGCGCACCAAAGGCCATCTTGATGAAATAGTTCCCTGCCCCGGCTTTATCGAGTAACGCGCCAAACAGCACGAACAGGAACACAAACTTCGTGGAAACGCCCAATGCGATGCCAAACACGCCTTCTGACGTGATCCACATGTGGCTCATCGCCTTTTTCAGGCTTGCACCCTTCCAGCGGATCACTTCCGGCACCCATTCAGATGCGCCAAAGAAGACATAGGCCAAAAAGATCGTCGCAATAATTGCCATGGCCGGGCCAAGCGCGCGTCGCGCGGCCTCGAACAGTAGCACCAAGCCAAGCAACGCGACCCATTTGTCCGTATCGTCGGCCAAACCGCCCGCATTTACGATCTTGTCATAAAAAAAATAGCCATACAGCGCGACGAACGCACCGACCAAGCCCATGATCCAATCCTGAACCGGAATATAGCCGCGCGGGCTGGACTTTAGTGCCGGATAAGCTGCAAAGGCCAGAAACAGAGCGAAGGCAAGATGGAATTGCCGCGCATTGTTTACCACGCTACCTGGCAACACGTAGTTTGCGAGCGGCGACGCCAGGATAACCTGAAAAATCGACCAGATCGCGGCTACAATCGCCAGGAAGACACCTACATTCCCGACCGGATTACGCCCGCCCGCGTCGGATGATGCGACCAGATCCTGAAGCTCTTCTTCGGAAAGCGGACGATTGGATTGAGTGTCGGAATTCATCAAATGTCTCCCCGTCGCGGCCATTTTTGACCTTCTAACTCACCTGCTTGGTACAGGCGTTGTGCAGGGCGCCCTAAAAAGCGCCCTGCTTCAGGTCTGGTTTACTGAATCCAGCCTTTTTCTTTGTAATACTTCTCGGCCCCCGGATGCAGCGGCGCCGACAGGCCGTCCGCGATCATTTCTTCGGGCTTGAGGTTGGCAAACGCCGGGTGCAGTTTTTTGAAGTCTTCAAAGTTTTCAAAGACCGAGCTGACCACCGCATATACCGCGTCGTCCGACACATCTGCCGAAGTCACAAAAGTCGCACCTACGCCAAACGTCTGGGTGTCGCCGTCAGAACCACGGTACATGCCACCGGGGATGGTTGCAGTACGGTAGAACGAATTGTCGTTGACCAGCTTGTCCACGGCTTCACCGCTGACATTCACCAGAACCGAGTC
The DNA here is from genome assembly GCF_056535125.1 of Ruegeria sp. O4. Taxonomy (NCBI): domain Bacteria; kingdom Pseudomonadati; phylum Pseudomonadota; class Alphaproteobacteria; order Rhodobacterales; family Roseobacteraceae; genus Ruegeria; species Ruegeria sp. O4. The sequence goes on from NZ_JBQERO010000001.1 coordinate 421,206, forward strand.
ACAGGCTGTGGTGGCTTCCTGGATCGAACCAGACGGGTGACCAACGGTATAAACCATAGCATCGATCTGGTTGTCGCACAGGGCAGCCGATTGTTCAGCCGCTTTCAGCTCTGTCGCCAGTTCGAAATCATCGGTTGACCAGCCCATTTCGCTCAGAAGAACTTCCATGGTGCCCCGCTGACCGGAACCGGGGTTCCCGATGTTCACGCGCTTGCCTTTCAGGTCTTCAAAGTTTGTGATGCCTGCATCGGCGCGGGCCACAACAGTAAAGGGCTCAGGGTGGACCGAGAAGACGGCGCGCAGGTTTTCGAAAGGACCGGCCTCTTCAAATTTCGAGGTGCCGTTATACGCGTGATACTGCCAGTCGGACTGGGCAACACCGAATTCCAGCTCGCCTTCGCGAATTGTGTTGATGTTGTAGACCGAGCCACCGGTCGATTCGACCGAGCAGCGGACACCGTGTTCCTTCCGGCCCTTGTTTACCAGACGGCAGATCGCGCCACCTGTCGGATAGTAAACACCGGTCACGCCGCCGGTACCGATTGTAATGAACTCTTCGGCATACGCCGCCGGAGCCAACATGGCTGCGGTTACAAACGCGCCGAGGCTCAATTTGCTGCTGTTTCTCATTTCAATACTCCCACATTTTTTGTCTGGCAGTTGGAATTCAAATCGATCATCTGCCCATAAAACTGTGCCGATAACGATAATCGGCCCGCCTTACAGCAGGTGCAACCTGTTGAATTTTCCAGTTTCTCCCAACCCCTTTGAGGGTTCATTCAGATACTATCAATGTCAAGGCCAGCGCCAGCCTGACTCGCATCAATCCGCATATATGAGCGCAGATTTCGAATTTTCCCCTCTGGCACACAGCAATACCCGCCAGATCGGTCTTCCTGGTCTTTGCTCCCAAATATGTTCAGGTCGGTTCAACAGCGGGTCGTATATGGTGCCCTTTCGCAGGGAGAAGTTGATACCAGAGGACTGAAAGGAACCAGACCAGATCGAAAAGTAAGAATTAAGTGTGCGAACACGCAAGTGGCCCGAAAAGAAAAACAGGAAGCAGGTTCCCCTAACTCCCTGTTTTTACTTTGGTACCCAAGGCCGGACTCGAACCGGCACGGTATCACTACCGGGGGATTTTGAATCCCCTGCGTCTACCATTCCGCCACTTGGGCCACGAACACTGGATTAGCGCCCATCAAAGGGAAGGTCCAGAGGCAAAAATCATCCAATAATCCATTTGTTTCCACTGCGATGGTTGACGGGCCGTCAGGTGCGTGGTTTGGCTTTCCCGGGTCGAGAACGGGATTTGAGTGCTTAATGTTGCGATCGCTTTATGACTGGACAATTCGTCTGGCGGAACACCCTCATGCGCTGTGGGCGCTGGCCGTAGTGGCTTTTGTCGAAAGCTCGTTCTTTCCAATCCCCCCCGACGTTCTGATGATTCCGATGATCCTGGCGCGCCCGTCGCGCGCCTGGCTGATTGCATCTGTTGCCCTGGTGGCTTCGGTTCTGGGCGGGATGCTGGGCTACGCGATTGGTGCGTTTTTCTATGAAAGTCTGGGACAGCCCATTCTTGAATCAATGGGCAAGGCTCATGCGATGGAAGAATTCAACACTCGCTTCAACGATTTCGGGTTCTGGGCGGTTCTGGCCGCCGGTGTGACGCCTTTCCCGTACAAGGTCATCACCATTATGTCCGGCTGGACAGGAATGCCGCTTGGAACATTCATCGCAACGTCGATACTGGCACGCGCGCTCAGATTCTTCCTTGTTGCGGCCCTGCTTTGGGGCTTTGGCGAGCCGATCCGTGAGTTTATCGAAAAACGCCTGGGGCTGATGTTCACCTTGTTCATCATCCTGTTGTTTGGTGGCTTCCTGGTGGTGAAATACCTATGACGAGACGTTCACAACTTATCGCACTGGCAAGTCTTGGGTCCCTGGCCCTTCTGCTGGCAGCTTTTGGCTTTCAGCATCTGGGCGGCCTTGCCCCATGTAAAATGTGTATCTGGCAGCGCTACCCGCATGGGTTCGCAATCGCAATTGGCGTTTTGGCGCTGGCCTTACCAAGGCTAAGTTTCCTGCCCCTCTGTGGCGCAATGGCCGCCGCCACCACTTCGGGCATTGGGTTCTATCACGCCGGCGTTGAGCAGGGGTGGTGGGAAGGTCCGACCAGTTGCACATCCGGCAGCATCAGTGGGATGTCGAATGACGATCTGTTCGATCAGATTATGTCCGCGCCTTTGGTTCGCTGCGACGATATCCCGTGGGAAATGTTCAACATCTCGATGGCTGGGTGGAATGCCATTGCCTCGGCTGTTCTGGTGCTGATCTGGCTCGCGGCGTGGAAGTCAGGCCGGGCCTAGAATTCGTCCAGCTCTGCATCCCAATACAGAAAATCGATCCAGCTTTCGTGCAAGTGATTGGGGGGGAATTTCCGACCAACATTGCGCAGTGCTTCGGCGTCAGGCTGGCGCGGCGGCTTACGCAGGTTCATTCCTGCCTGACGCAGTGATTTCGACCCTTTGCGCAGGTTGCACGGGCTGCAGGCCGCCACAACGTTCTGCCAACTAGTCACCCCACCGGCGGCGCGTGGCACCACATGATCAAAGGTCAGATCACCGCGACTGCCACAATACTGGCATCGGAACTCGTCCCTCAGAAATAAATTAAAGCGCGTGAAGGCCACGCGCTTTCTGGGTTTTACATAGTCTTTCAAAACAACGACCGAAGGTATTCGGATCTGCGTACTCGGGCTGCGAACCACTTCGTCGTATTCGGCCACGATGTCGACCCGATCCAGCCAGGCGGCCTTGATCGCCTCTTGCCAGGGCCACAGGGACAACGGGTAATAAGACAGGGGGCGATAATCGGCGTTCAAAACCAATGCCGGATGATGCTTCAATGCACCTGGCTCCCTGACAAATTCGGTCCTGAAGTCTCCGTCCATATCAGAATCGCTCCTCGCTCTGCTCTGCCCGTTTTTGACATCAGAGCGGGGAACACCCGCCCCGGCCTTAATATAACTATATATCGTGTTAATACTCTGACAAGCCCTGATTTTCCACAATATGTCGCAAACTGGGTAATGCGAATCCGTAACAGGCACATGACAGTTATCCACAGCTTGCGCGGGGTGCACTCTTCGGGGTATGCGCACGTCATGTCCTGGTTCATTCGCTTCAACAAACCTTACGATGTACTGCCGCAGTTCACCGACCGCGACAATGCGGATACTCCGCGCAGTACACTGTCCGATTTCATCGATCTGCCCGGGGTTTATCCCGCCGGTCGACTGGACCGTGACAGCGAAGGTTTGATGCTATTGACCGACCACGGCAAGTTGCAGGCGCAGATCTCGGACCCCAAGCACAAGATGGCAAAAACCTATTGGGTTCAGGTCGAAGGTATTCCGGACGAAACCGCCCTGAAAGCGCTGCGAAACGGCGTCGAGTTGAAAGACGGCCTGACCCGTCCGGCGAAGGTGCGGCAGATCGACGAGCCAGACAACCTGTGGCCCCGCACCCCGCCAATCCGCGAACGCGAGACTGTACCAGACAGTTGGATAGAACTGTCCATACGCGAGGGCAAAAACCGTCAGGTGCGTCGAATGACGGCCGCCGTGGGCCTGCCGACCCTGCGCCTGATCCGCTGCCGCATCGGTGACTGGACATTGGACGACCTGGAACCGGGCCAGTGGGACAGCCTGCCCATGCCGTCCCTGAACTCCACACCGCAACGAAAACGCGACCGTCGACCGCGCCGGTGACATACCCTGCCCTGATCTGCTAAACTCGGGTCATGAAACTAACCCCCGGAATACCGGCCCCTTCGGCGATTCTGGAAGCGTCGCTTTATGTCGATGATCTGGACGCAGCGGAACAGTTTTACGGCGAAGTACTGGGCCTGGAACGCATTCAGCGTGTCGCCGACCGCCACGTGTTTTACCGAATTGGCGGATCGGTCCTGTTGATCTTTAACCCGGAACAGACGGAACAGCCGCCCCTGAACCCGGACATGCCTGTTCCGTCCCACGGCGCCCGTGGTGCAGGACACGTGTGTCTTGTACTGACCCGAGATGAAATCGCGGTAATGCGCAAGCACCTTTTGGACTGGAATGTCCCCGTAGATGCAGAATTCGACTGGCCCGGAGGCGCACGTTCCTTGTACGTGCGCGACCCGGCCGGAAACTCAATCGAATTTGCGGAAGCCCATCTTTGGTCTTGAACCCATACAGAACGACCGTGTTCCGCTGAACTGACCTTACTGGCTAAAGGCTCAGCTTGTCGCGCATGAAGGCCAGAGCCACACTCAGCCCGTCCGGGGCGATTCCGTGCCCGGTGCCCTTCATGACATGGGCATAGACCTCTTTGAAACCGGCGGATTGCAGGGCCTCTGCCGCTTCGGGCAAGGATTGCGGCGGGACGACGTCGTCGGCATCGCCATGCACCAGCAGTACAGGCATCCGGCTGACGGTTTCGTCTGCCAGAAGGTCCGCCTCTAGCAAACGGCCTGAGAAAGCGACAATTCCGGCCACGGGGTCTTCGCGGCGGGGCGCGACATACAGGCTCATCATCGTGCCCTGGCTGAAACCAAACAGGACAACCTGTTCTGGCAACAGGTCTTCATCCACCATCAGAGCATCCAGAAAGGCGTTGAAATCCTCGACCGCCATTTCCATGCCCCTGCGCGCCTCTTCTTCGGACGACCCGTCAATCCAGGGAATCGGAAACCACTGAAAACCATTGGGCATTCCGGGGATCTGCTCGGGCGCGTCCGGGGCCACGAACAATGTGTCGGGCAGATGTTCACCCAGCGGGTCGGCCAAACCCAGCAGATCGGCACCGTTTGCGCCATAGCCGTGCACGAACACCACAACCGAGCGCGTGTCGCCCGAAACAGGCTCTTTCCGGAGCGCATTCAAAACCCGTGTCATCTGATCCCTTCTCTTTGCTTTGCAACCCGGTAATAGGCCCACAGCACCCGCGCCGCAACCGAGCGCCAGGGCGACCAGGCCTCGGCCATCTTGCGCAGTTCTTTATCCGTTGGGCGGTTGGGCAGGTCATAAAGGATGCGCGCGGCCTCTTGCAGCGCCAGATCACCAGGTGCGATCACATCAGCGCGACCAAGCGAGAACATGGCGTATATCTCCGCAGTCCAGACGCCAATGCCTGACACTTGCGTCAGCGTGGCCACAATTTCTGCATCAGAGGCATCACGTAACGCTTTGTAATCTATACGCGCTTCTGCCAGAGCCTTTGCATAGCGGATCTTCTGACGGCTTAACCCTACGGCCCGCAGATCGTCATCCGTTGCCCACATGATCTTTCGCGGACCCGTCAATTTGGCATCTTGCAGGCGTTTCCATATTGCATTGGCCGAAGCCACGCTGACTTGTTGGCTGACAATGGCACTCAGCAGTTGCGCGAACCCGTCGGGACGGCGACGTAACGGCAATGGGCCAGTCTGTTCCATTGCATAGGCCATGCGCGGACAGCTCTGGGCCAGCCAGTCGGCCCCTTCCGCCACACAATCCGGCGTTTCGATGATGCGGCCAACGGGCATCTGTTCTCCTTGCTCGGTTGTCACTGGCACGTTAGGCGCATGTGCCGCAGATGCAACCGGCTTGTGCCGCATACACTTAGCCGATAACCATTCCGCCATGACCATGATCTCGACCCTTCCCGATGACCGTCAGGCCAAACGCAACGTTGCTGTCTTGGTGGCAGCGCAGGCCATTCTGGGCGCACAGATGCCAATGATGTTCATCGTCGGAGGGCTGGCGGGTCAGTCGCTGGCGACCAATCCCTGCCTGGCGACATTGCCCATTTCGCTGATTGTTCTGGGATCGATGCTGGCAGCCACGCCGATCTCGGCCATCATGCAAAAATGGGGGCGTCGGGTCGGGTTCCTTGTTGGCGCGACATCCGGTGCGTTGGGCGGGCTGATCGGAGCCTATGGCCTGTTTCTTGGCTCTTTCCCCGTCTTCTTGGTCGGCAGCCTGTTAACAGGCATCTACATGAGCGCCCACGGATTCTACCGGTTCGCCGCAGCGGACACCGCATCGGACGAGTTCCGCCCCAAAGCGATTTCCTATGTCATGGCTGGTGGATTGGCAGCTGCCATCATTGGCCCGCAGATCGTAAAGCTCACGTCCGAAGCCTACGTCATCCCGTTTCTGGGCACCTATCTGGCTGTCATTGGGATCAATGTACTGGGGTCCGCCCTGTTCTTCTTTCTTGATATCCCAACGCCCGCAAGACCCACCGGCACCGAGCCCAAGGGACGATCGCGACTGGAATTGCTGAAAACACCCCGCATCGCCGTGGCCATCATATGTGCCATGGTATCTTACGCGCTGATGAATCTTGTGATGACTTCGACGCCGTTGGCCGTGGTAGGTTGTGGTTACTCGGCCAATGACGCCGCTGACATCGTCACCAGCCACGTGCTTGCCATGTATGTGCCCAGTTTCTTTACGGGTCACCTGATCGCCCGGTTTGGCATCGAAAGGATTGTGGCGCTGGGTCTGGCGATTCTTGCAGCCGCTGGCCTGGTCGCTTTGCAGGGCGTAGAATTAGGGAACTTTTTCGTCGCTCTCATTCTTCTTGGTGTTGGATGGAACTTTGGCTTTATCGGCGCGACCACGATGCTGGCCGCATCGCATGAGCCGCAGGAGCGCGGCCGGATGCAGGGCCTCAACGACCTGCTGGTGTTTGGCGGAGTGACTATGGCTTCGCTGGCTTCGGGTGGATTGATGAACTGCTCGGGCGGTTCCCCGGTCGAAGGGTGGACAGCAGTCAATCTTGCTATGATCCCATTGCTGACACTGGCAGGCGGCGCCCTGTTGTGGCTGGTTCTGCGACCGGCCGACCCGGAACGGGCCTGATCACCAGCGCCCGCTGCCCGCAGCCCACATCAAGGACAGCCGTTGCTGTATTTCTCCCGGAACAAGATCACCGGAGGCAACACGTTCTGGGCTAGCTATTGCTTGCTTCAAAATCCGTTCGGCCAACCACCCGGAAAATAATGCTGGCCGTGCCTCGGCCGAAATCTCAGCCCGATGCGATCTGGCTTTTTGCAGGCGATTTAATGCGGTTCCGGCCAAGGCACGCACCCCTTCAGGGGTACCGTCCAAAAGCGGTATCCGCCCGCGTTGTTCCAGTTCAGGAATAGCCCTGAGCCAGTTCGCCACCCCAACCGCATATCCAAAGTCACGCAACACAGTTTCATCGGCCACCCCCAGCGCCTGGGCTGATGCAACAACCAATGAGCCCGTGCTGTGATCGATGTAGGCGTCAAAGTGCTCCTGATCCTCGAACGGATCACGATATATATCCCAACGCCTTACAGCCACATATTCATCCAAAACACCTGCCAGATGGGGCGAAAGTACCCGTGACAAGGGTGTCACCACCTCGTGCCGCCGTACGGTAGCCCCTTCTGCAATTTCCTGTAGCGCGTCACGCCACCATTGCAGCCGCATCTCGGCGATCATTGGCTCTTGCGTCACCCAGGGCGCGCGGGCAACTTCGACGTTCAGCGCGTAAATCGGGAACAGAACTGCACGATCTGCAACCGGTGCAGCCATCGCTGCGCGGAAACGATCTGGATCAGCCCGCTGCACAAGTGCCGCGCAGGCTTTGACGTCTTGGTCAAAGACCACGCTCACTCGGCTGCTGCCTTTTTCGGATCACAATCGCGCACCAGTTTCCATTGAATCGCATCCAGAAGCGCCTCGAAAGACGCATCGACTATATTCGCGCTGACGCCCACGGTGGACCAGCGCCGCCCCTGCCCGTCTTCGCTGTCGATGATGACACGCGTGACCGCTTCGGTGCCGCCTTGCGTAATCCGCACCTTGAAGTCGACCAGACGCATATCTGACAACACCTGTGAATACTGGCCCAGATCCTTGGCCAAGGCTTTGGCTAGGGCATTCACCGGCCCCCTGTCGCTGCCTGACTCGTCCATGGATTCGCTGACAGACAGCTTCTTTTCACCATCCACTCTTACGACAACAACGGCCTCGGACAGGCTGACCATCTTGTTGTATTTGTTCTTACGCCGTTCAACGGTGACTTTGTAACGCTTGACCTCGAAGAACTCAGGCAATTGACCCAGCTCTTCCCGCGCCAGCAGTTCAAAACTGGCCTGAGCGGTGTCATAGGAATATCCATCCGCCTCGCGGGCCTTTATCTGGTCAAGGATGCGGCCAAGTGCGGGGTCACCTGCCTCAACACGCAAACCAGCCTCGGTCAAACGCTTGCGCAGGTTTGACTGACCAGCTTGGTTCGACATCGGAATGATGCGGGCGTTCCCGACGCTTGCGGGGTCCACATGCTCATATGTCGATGGATCCTTGAGGATCGCGCTGGCGTGCAGTCCGGCCTTATGCGCAAAAGCCGACGCCCCGACATAAGCCGCCTGCTTGCTGGGCACCCGATTCAGGACATCATCCAGCATCCGGCTGATCCGGGTCAAACCAGCCAAAGCCTCACGGCTGACACCAATATCAAACTGCGACGCATAGGGTTCCTTCAACAACAGCGTCGGGATCAAAGCGGTCAGGTTCGCATTGCCGCAACGTTCGCCCAAACCATTCAATGTACCCTGAATTTGCCGTGCACCGGCCTCAACAGCAGCCAGAGAACAGGCAACGGCATTTTCGGTATCGTTATGGGTGTGAATGCCCAGCCGATCACCGGGCAGCCCGGCTGCGATCACCTCGGATACAATCCGCCCGACCTCGGACGGCAAAGCGCCACCATTTGTGTCGCACAGGACAACCCACCGCGCGCCAGCCTCAAGCGCTGCGCGACAAACATCCACGGCATATTCCGGATTGTCCTTGTAGCCGTCAAAGAAATGTTCCGCATCAAACAGCGCTTCTCGCCCCTGCGCGACGATATGCGCGACCGAGGCGCGCACGTTCTCCGTGTTTTCTTCCAGTGAAATGCCAAGCGCGTGGGAGACGTGATAATCATGCGACTTGCCGACCAGACAAACAGCCTGCGTTCCCGCATTCATCACCGCAGCCAGCACATCGTCATTCTCGGCTGATCGTCCTGCGCGTTTGGTCATGCCGAATGCCGTCAACCGGGCCGCGGTTTTCGGAGCCACCTCGAAAAACGCGCTATCGGTCGGGTTGGCACCGGGCCAACCGCCTTCGATGTAGTCCACGCCCAAAGTGTCCAGCGCCTGCGCGATCTGCACTTTTTCTGCGGTCGAAAACTGCACGCCCTGCGTTTGCTGCCCATCGCGCAGGGTTGTGTCGTAGAGGTAGAGGCGTTCCTTAGCCATCAGACCTCCTCCAGCTTGGCAGCATCAAAACCGGCGCCGGGCACCAGTTCGACACTGTCCTTGCTCATTCGAACCTCAAGCCCCGCCGCTACATATGCTGCCTTCAAGCGATCAACTTCTGAGAAGTCCTTGCTTTGCATCGCGATTTCGCGTGCCTTCGCTAAACGGTCCGCATGAGAGGTCAAATCGACAGATGCGGTATCTGCCCAGTCGCTCATCTCAGGTAAAAGCAAACCCAGCAGTTGCGCACTGGCCAGCAGACCTGCGGCGTCACCGTCTGAAGCCAGACGATAAAGCTCGCTCATGGCACCTGCCGTATTCAGATCGTCACTTAGTGCTGCGATGACTTCAGGTGCCGCGCTGGCTGCGGGCTCGATGCCCGCTGTCAGCGCCCGCCACTTGCGCAGCGTCGCCTCGGCCTCACGCGCCTTCTTCTCGGTCCAATCCATTGGCTTGCGATAATGCGTCTGCAGAAAGACGAAGCGGATTACCTCGCCCGGCACACCCTGCTCCAACAGATCATGCACGGTAAAGAAATTGCCCAGCGATTTGGACATCTTCTTGCCCTCAACCTGCAACATCTCGTTGTGCATCCAGACCCGTGCAAACTCCCCATGCGGGTGAGCGCATTTGCTCTGGGCGATCTCGTTTTCATGATGCGGGAACATCAGGTCATTGCCACCACCATGGATATCAAAGCTCTCGCCCAGCAATTCATAGCTCATGGCCGAGCATTCGATGTGCCAGCCCGGACGTCCCCGGCCCCACGGGCTGTCCCAGCCCGGCAGATCATCAGTCGAAGGCTTCCACAACACGAAATCCATCGGGTTTTTCTTGTATGGCGCGACCTCGACCCGCGCGCCCGCAATCATGTCATCGACCGACCGGCCAGACAGCTTGCCATAGCTTTCTTTCCAGCTGTCGACCGCGAACAGAACATGGCCTTCGGCGGCATATGCGTGGCCCTTGGCGATCAGGTCTTCGATCATCTCGATCATCTGGGCGATATACTGGGTCGCGCGCGGCATCTGGTTGGGTTCCAACGCTCCCAACGCGCCCATGTCGTGCAAGTACCAATCGATGGTCTCGTCCGACCGCTCCTGCACCAATTGCTCAAGCGTGCCTTCTGCGCCCGCCTGTTTGCGCGCCAATGCCGTTGCGTTGATCTTGTCGTCCACGTCGGTGAAGTTGCGCACATAGGTCACATGATCTGTGCCGTAGACGTGACGCAGCAGGCGGTAGAGCACATCGAACACAACCACCGGGCGGGCGTTGCCAAGATGCGCGCGGTCGTAGACGGTCGGACCGCAGACATACATCCGCACATTTTCAGGGTCAAGCGGAACGAAATCTTCCTTCGTCCGCGTCCGTGTGTTGTGCAGCTTGATCGTCGTCATCGGTCGGGCTCCTAAGAAACAGCAAAGACTTGCGCGTTGGCGCGGGCTTAGCAACTTGTCTCAGGGATGAAAACGAAAGAAACCGGCCCGCTTGATAAATCAGCAGGTAATGCAGCAGATAATAATGGTGCAGGTCACCGGGTTCATGGGACATCGGTTAGCATGGGATCATTCCCAAGCCAAGTGTTGAGTTTGCCATCCCCGTTCGGCACAGTGCCGAACATGGACCGAGATTTCGTCAATTCCATCTGCAAAACGCTGCCCGGCGCTGAACTGTCCGATCCCTGGGGCGGTGGCCATGACGCCTGGAAAATTGGTGGCAAAATGTTCGCCTGTATCGGGATCGCAAATGACGGTGTTTCCGTAAAAACGCCCGATATCGAAACGGCGCAGATGCTGATAGACACTGGGATCGGCATAAAAGCCCCCTATTTCCACCGCAGCTGGGTGCGTCTTCCGTTTGACACCGGTGCAGACGAAATGCGCCATCGTTTGACTGTGTCCTATGACCTTGTCCGCGCATCATTGACCAAAAAACTTCAGGCCTCGATAGCGCCGCGAAGCTGATTGACAAACGCCTGCCGCTCTGTCCCATTCAGCGCAGAGTAACCGGGGCCCTTGTCATGGAATTGTCCAAGCGCATCACGCAGATCACCGGCGGCAGCGACGGGTGGGAGGTGTTCAATCGGGCGCGACGGATGCTGAATGAAGGGCATGCTGTGACAGAATTGACAATCGGCGAGCATGACGTTCGTACCGACTCGTCGATCCTGCACGCTATGGACCTGTCGGCCCGCAACGGTCACACCGGTTATGCCACGGTGCCCGGAACAGATTTGCTGCGCGATACGGTTGCTGCCCGGGTTCAGTCCCGCACAGGTATCCCAACGACGCGTAACAATGTACTGATCACGCCCGGTGGGCAGTCCGCCCTTTTCGCCGCGCATATGGCGGTGTGCGATCCCGGCGACACCGGGCTGTATCTGGACCCGTATTATGCCACCTACCCCGGAACGATTCGCGGTGCCGGGGCCATTGCCCGCGCTGTTCGAACCACCGCAGAAGATGCATTTCAACCGCGCGCAGATTTGATTGATGCAGCGGCGGAAGGCGCGGTTTCGCTGTTGATCAACACGCCGAACAACCCGACCGGAGTGGTGTATTCCCGTCAGTCACTTGAATCCATTGCCGATGTTTGCCAACGCCGTGACCTGTGGCTGATATCAGACGAAGTCTATGACACCCAGATCTGGGAGGGCGAGCACCTGTCTGCCCGCGCGCTGCCCGGAATGGCCGACCGTACCTTAGTGGTTGGATCAATGTCCAAATCACATGCCATGACCGGGTCCCGATGCGGGTGGATCGTTGGTCCGGAATACGTGATCCGCCACCTGATAGATCTGGCTACTCATACAACTTATGGCGTTCCGGGGTTCATTCAGGACGCGGCCAGCTTTGCACTGACCGCAGGACACGAACTTGAAAACAAGATCGCCGCGCCATTCCGTCGCCGCCGTTCATTGGCGATGGACATATTGGCGGCGCAGAACACAGTGGGGCTCGTCCCGGCGCAGGGTTCTATGTATCTGATGCTGGATATACGGGCGACCGGGCTGACGGGCGAAGGGTTTGCGAACGCCCTGCTGGACACTCATGCGATTGCCGTCATGCCGGGCGAAAGCTTTGGCAAAGCCGCAGCGGGTCACATTCGGGTTGCAATGACCGTGGATGATGAGAAATTTGTCAGTGCCTTGAGAACCCTGTGCGCGTTTTCAGCGCAGCTCGCCAAGCGACACGCGGCTGAATAGCCGCATCTAAAACCGAAATGTCGTACGCAGGTTGAAAACATTGGTGTCCAGACTGCCGCTGGATCGGGTGACATCGTCGAAATTCTGCCGCAGCGCTTCACCGCTGATAACGAAATTCTCGCCAATCGGATAGGCCAATCCGATTCCGTAAACCGCTGCCGTGTCACTGTCGATCGACGTATCAGCCCGCGCCGCGCCTACGACCACGTATCCCAGAGCGTTACCGAATTCATATCCGCCACGCAGTTTCAAGCTGGTCATGCTGTCGAGACTGCCCTGAGACTGGCCAAGGTTCAGGGACAGCCGGTTATATTCCAACTCACCGCCCAGAACGAAATTCCCAAAGTCCTGATCATAGCCCAGATGCGCACCAAAGGCCGTATCATCGCCATTCGCACCGCCCGGACCGTCGGCATCTGCAAATCCAAAACTGAAGCCTGCATACCCGCCAGTCCAATCCTCAGCCGCAACAGGGCTAGCTCCGGCGATCAATATCGCAACAACAAGGACGGAAAAAGGGTTCATAGTCGGGCTCAATGCAACACCGCTCTGGTTTCGATCAGAGGCATGACTTCAATTCAATCTGTGACCTGCTGGTCATAATTCAACTCCGCTCAGCAGACCTTGGAAGTAAGTGAATGCAGTATAACAGATTTCTTCCAAAACGTGTGAAAATCTCGGCGTTTGGTTCTCTGACCCCAAAAGCCGTGAGAATTGTCCATGTGAATAATTATCAAAGGTCGCAAATAGAACAGATTGTGTCGCCGCGTTTTGGAATGGTCGCGCAAGACGTTGAGGGGCAAAATGGCAGACGACGACTGGAAAATCAGCCTGATCAGCCGCACCATTGGGGCAGATCGCGGTCGTGCCGCACGAGGACGGCCGTAAAGGTGTGCTTGCTGACACCTTAAGACATCACTCAACGACCGGATTCTTGAAATGAACGACCAACCCCGCAATTCATCGCGCAGTGGCGGCCGCGCCGCGCGCCGTGCTGCCCGTGCAACCGCGCTGCCCGAACACCTGCGACCAGTCCGCCCCGGAATGGAAGGCGGCGTCCTGAATGTACTGACGCAGGCGCAGATCGAACGCATCCACGAAGCAGCACTGACCGCGCTTGAAACCATTGGCCTGGCGGACGCCCCGCAAAGTGGCATTGACTATCTGGTCGGTGCGGGCTGCACCTTGGGCGACGATGGCCGTATCCGTTTCCCGCGCGCCCTTGTCGAGGACACGATTGCAAAGGCGAACCGCTCGGTCACTTTGTACAGCCGGGATGGAAACACCGATCTGGAATTGTCCGGCACCAAAGTGCACTACGGTACGGCCGGAGCCGCCGTGTCCATGGTTGACGTGCACGGTCGGGAATATCGCCATTCCACCGTGCAAGATCTGCACGATGCCGCACGTATCTGCCAACAGCTTGATAACATTCACTTTGTGCAACGGCCAATGGTCTGTCGTGACATCGCCGACAACCTCGAAATGGACCTCAACACGATTTACGCCTGCTGTTCGGGGTCCTTCAAACATGTCGGGACATCCTTCACCGAGCCAAGCCACGTCGCTCCGGCGATGGAGATGATCTATATGATTGCGGGCGGTGAAGACAAATTTCGCGAGCGACCCTTCATTTCGAACTCGAACTGCTTTGTTGTTCCTCCAATGAAATTCGCAACCGAAAGCTGCGAAGTGATGGAAGCATGCATCAAGGCCGGTATGCCTGTCTTGTTGCTATCTGCCGGTATGGCCGGTGCCACAGCGCCGTCGACCATCGCCGGTGCGATCACGCAAGCAACTGCGGAATGCCTGGCGGGATTGGTTTATGTTAATGCCGTAAGTCCCGGTGCCCCGGCGATTTTTGGCACCTGGCCATTTGGTCTGGACCTGCGGACCGGTGCCATGTCGATCGGGTCAGGGGAACAGGCCCTTCTGACTGCCGGATGTGCCCAGATGCACCGGTTCTATGACCTTCCGGGCGGTGCTGCGGCTGGCGCATCGGATTCGAAACTGCCCGATATGCAGGCCGGCTGGGAACAGATGTGTTCGAATGTCATGGCAGGTCTGTCCGGTCTGAACATGGTATATGAGGCGGCCGGGATGCATGCCTCGTTGCTGGGGTTCTGCCTGGAAAGCCTGATCCTCAGCGACGATCTGATCGGACAGGCGCTACGCTGTGTACGCGGGATCGAGGTGACGGATGACACGCTGGCACTGGATCAAATGGCGGCGGTATGCATGGGCGGCCCAGGCCACTATCTGGGAACTGACGCAACGCTGAGCCGGATGCAGTCAGATTACGTCTATCCAACATTCGGAGATCGCTCCTCGCCGAAAGAGTGGGTGGAGCTTGGCAAGCCCGATCTGGTGGAAAAAGCCGTAGCCCGGAAAGAGGAAATCCTTTCCACCCCTTCCTCTGCAAGGTTCGACCCGGTTCTGGACGCCGAGATTCGGAAAAAATTCAAAATCCATCTTCCCGCCTAAGGTGATGGAAAAGGCGGCCCGAAATGGATCGGGCCGCCTGTTCACTCGATGCCTACCCGTCGCTGGGCGGCAGCAATCCTGCCTCCTGCGCGATCGCGACCTCGTCTGCATCCAACGCTCCGTCACCATTGGCATCCATGGCCGAGAAAGTGTCAGCGTTGATTTCCGGTACGACTGCCTGAATTTCCTCGATGGTCAAAAGACCATCACCGTTGGTATCGGCTGAGGATTGGGCCGAAGCAACGCCGGGCAAGCCCAGAACGGCCACGGAAAGCCCGATCAAATAATGCGATTTCATTTCAGTGCCTCCTGAAAGGTGTGTTTGTGTTTACGTCCGGACAGCGCCCAGAAGCACATGGACACCCCGGCGCGTCACGCGCTTTGGTAGAGTTTCGTGATTTCACGCCAATCTTCGCGTGTTTGCCCGAGTCGGGTTTGCGGCCCTCCGCCTGAAGAAGGCGGCAAAACCTGTATCGGCGGCTCTTGCCCGACAGGACCACCTCAATCCGGCAATGTGGCGCTTATTCGGGACGACTCGGCGGGTAAAAAGAAAGGGGGCCGAAGCCCCCTGTCAGTTTCGCCTTCCAGGCTCATTTCGTTGACCGCCCGGTGTTTTTTTGCCTGCGGCCTGGACTGCGCATGGGGCGAGCGCACCCGCCCCTTGAAAGAGTGGGAGGGAGCAAATATTCCGCCCCACCCTGTTCCCGGCCAACACGGGCATGTCGGCCGAGTGGAGAAAGGTCAGTCGGTAAGTCTCAGACCTGTTCTCCGTATTCGTCGGGGTCGGTTACTTAGGGCAGCGTCCGACCCCTACGCCCCGGGGTGCCGGGGCGTTAAAGTCAGCTACACCCGCTTGTCGCGCCGCAGGTGTTGCACTTCATGCAAGTGCCGTTACGCACCAGCGTGTAGTTTCCGCATTCGCCACAGGGGTCGCCCTCATAGCCCTGCATCTTGGCTTTGGTGCGGGCGTCCATTCCGGTTGCCACTGCCGTTTCGGTGGCAGGCGCTTCGAACACAGTTGCTGTTTCCGACATTCCGGCCACGTCGCCATAACTGCCGTTTAACACCATCAAATCCTGCGGCAGACGCTTGCGCAGATACCCGGTCGAGCTGATTTGTTTCAACACTTCCAAAGACTTGGACGCCGCAGTTTCACTGATTTCCGAGACATTGGAAACGCCTTCCTCTTCTCCGCGGCCAAGATCATCAAAGGTAGCACCCTCGGGTTTCACATGGGCGAGATCGGTACGGTCCAGATAAGACACGGCCAGTTCGCGGAAGATGTAATCCAGGATCGAAGTCGCGTTCTTGATCGAGTCGTTGCCTTGCACCATCCCTGCCGGTTCGAACTTGGTAAAGGTGAAGGCGTCGACAAACTCCTCCAGCGGCACGCCATATTGCAGGCCGACCGACACGGCGATGGCAAAGTTGTTCATCATCGCCCGGAAGCCAGCGCCTTCCTTGTGCATGTCGATGAAAATCTCGCCCAATTGACCGTCTTCAAACTCACCCGTGCGCAAGTACACCTTGTGGCCGCCAACGATTGCCTTCTGAGTATACCCCTTGCGGCGATGCGGCAGTTTCTCGCGATGGCTGCGGATGATTTCCTTGACCACAACTTTCTCGATCACCTTCTCGGCGAGAACGACGGCTTTTTCCTGTGCAGAGCCGCTTTCCAGCACCTCGGCCGCCTCGTCATCATCCTCGACCAGCGCAGCCGCAAGGGGCTGAGACAGTTTCGAGCCGTCGCGGTACAGCGCGTTGGCCTTTACACCCAGCGACCAGCTAAGCTCATAGGCCTTCTGGCAATCCTCGATTGTCGCATCATTCGGCATGTTGATCGTTTTGCTGATCGCGCCCGAAATAAAACTTTGTGCCGCCGCCATCATGGTGATGTGGCTGTCAACCCCAAGGAAACGCTTGCCTTTCTTGCCGCACGGGTTGGCGCAGTCGAAGATCGCGTAGTGTTCTTCCTTCAGATGCGGTGCACCTTCCAGAGTCATGGTTCCGCAGACATGATCGTTCGCCGCGTCGATATCCGCCTTGGTAAAGCCCAGATGGCGCAGCAGATCAAACGTTGGGTCATTCAGCTTGGTCGCTGGAATGCCCAGAACACCGGTGCAGAAATCTTCGCCCAGTGTCCACTGGTTGAAGACGAACCGGATGTCGAAGGCGCTTTCCAGCGCGGCATCCACCTTGGCCAACTCGTTCGGGCCAAAGCCATGACCCGTCAGTGAAGTGTGGTTGATCCCCGGCGCGTTGCCGATGGTGCCGTGGCCGACCGCATAGGATACAATCTCTTCGATCTGCGACGAGGAATAGCCAAGCTTTTCCAGCGCAGAAGGTACCGAGCGGTTGATGATCTTGAAGTAACCGCCGCCTGCCAGCTTCTTGAACTTCACCAGCGCAAAATCGGGCTCGATTCCCGTGGTGTCGCAGTCCATCACCAGACCGATGGTGCCGGTGGGGGCAATCACAGTGGCCTGTGCGTTGCGGTAACCGTTCTGCTCGCCAAGGCTCAGCGCCTCATCCCACGCCGACATGGCCAGATCGACCAAACGCTTGTCGGGGCAGTTACCATGGTCCAGAGGCACCGGCTTGACGGCCAGCTTCTCATACCCCTCGGTCACACCCTGCGCCGCGCGGCGATGGTTGCGGATAACGCGCAGCATATGGTCGGCATTGCGCTTGTATCCCTTGAACGGGCCAAGCTCACCGGCAATTTCAGCTGAAGTGGCATATGCCACACCGGTCATGATCGCGGTCAGGGCACCGCAGATCGCCCGCCCCTCGTCCGAGTCATAGCTGTAGCCCATGTTCATCAGCAGGCCGCCAATGTTTGCGTAACCCAGGCCCAGAGTGCGGAAGTCGTACGACAGCTGCGCGATTTCCTTTGACGGGAATTGCGCCATGGTTACCGAGATTTCCAGCGTCAGGGTCCAAAGGCGCGAGGCATGCATGTAGTCGGCTGCCTGGAACTCACCATCCTTGAGGAAGGTCAGCAGGTTCATCGAGGCCAGGTTACAGGCCGTGTCATCCAGGAACATGTATTCCGAACACGGATTCGATCCGCGAATTTCACCATCTTCGGGGCATGTGTGCCATTCGTTGACCGTGTCGTGGAACTGGATACCTGGATCGGCACAGGCCCATGCAGCGTGGCCGACTTTCTCCCACAGGTCCCTCGCCTTGACCGTCTTGGCAACCTTGCCATCGGTGCGGTTGATCAGCTCCCAATCGGCGTCTTTCTCAACAGCGGTCAGAAACGCATTGGTCACGCGGATGGAGTTGTTCGAGTTCTGGCCCGAAACCGAGCTATAGGCTTCCGAGTCCCAGTCCGTGTCATATGTCGGGAATTCGATGCTGTCGTGACCCTGCTTGGCATAATCCAACACACGTTTGATGTAAGTCTCGGGGATTGCTACCTTTTTCGCCTCGCGGATCGCCTTTTTCAGCGCTTCGTTCTTGTTGGGATCATAGGCATCCTCGGCAGCACCGTCCCATGAGCGAATGGCCTCGAAAATACCGTTCAGCATCTTCTCGTGCATCTTCGATCCGGCAACGATCGAGGCCACTTTCTGCTCTTCGATTACCTTCCATTCGATGAATTGTTCGATATCGGGGTGATCCGCATCGACAATAACCATCTTTGCTGCCCGACGGGTTGTCCCGCCTGATTTGATCGCGCCAGCGGCGCGGTCGCCGATCTTGAGAAAGCCCATCAGGCCCGAGGATTTGCCGCCACCCGACAGTGCCTCACCTTCCGCACGCAGATGGCTGAAGTTGGTCCCGGTGCCCGAGCCGTATTTGAACAACCGTGCTTCGCGCACCCACAGATCCATGATGCCGCCTTCGTTCACCAGATCATCATCGACGGACTGGATGAAGCAGGCATGTGGCTGCGGATGTTCGTAGGCGGATTTGGATTTGGTCAGTTTGCCGGTCTTGTAGTCGACATAGTGGTGCCCTTGCGCCGGACCGTCGATTCCATAGGCCCAGTGCAGGCCAGTATTGAACCATTGCGGGCTGTTTGGGGCGGCGCGCTGAGTCGCCAGCATGTACCGCATTTCGTCGAAATAGGCGCGCGCATCCTCTTCGGTCGAAAAGTAGCCACCTTTCCACCCCCAGTATGCCCACGCACCGGCCAGCCGGTCAAAGACCTGCTTGGAGGAAATTTCGCCGTCGAATTCAGCATCTTCAGCGGGAACCGACCGCCACAGGAATTCAGGAACGTCTTTTTCCTTAACTTTGGTCAGTTTGGACGGGACACCAGCCTTGCGAAAGTACTTCTGGGCAATCACGTCGCTTGCCACCTGCGACCAGGTTGACGGAACTTCGATCCCTTCCAGGCGGAACACAATGGTTCCATCGGGGTTTCGGATTTCAGATGTCGCAGACACAAAATCCAGTTCCGAATAGGCATCCTGATCTGGTTTGGTGAATTTTCTTTCAATCTTCATGTCCGCAGCCCTAGTTAAATTCCGCCTAATTTTCGGTTCACGGCACTACATTTTGAGTTGCGGAGCACCACCCGCAACGCCGACAGAAGCGCGCAAAGGTACTGGTCGCTGTTTTGGACAGCGAAAAAACCGTTACAACGGCTGCACGTTAATAGACTGTGCTTATCCGACCCTCGCCTGTTGCCGTCTCGGCTTGAACACCAGATATTGTGGCAATCTCTTCGGCTCATACAATTTGACGTATATTGCCATAGAAGGTCAACGCCCTTTTTCAGCCAAATTTGAAATCTTTTTTGTTGACCAGACCCAGACACGAGGGGTGTGAAACTCAAGGTCCGATTCCTCCACAGGCTCGCCTTCGGCAAATTCTCGGTCACATCTCGAAGTCTCAAATCGAATTACCGTTTTTACCAGCATAGTTATCTGTATTTGATCAACCAACGCCGCGCTGGTTAGGCTGTAAAGGAATCATCTTCGTCGGGTCTGTCGAACCCACGCTGAACGACCAAAGGTTCACTTCGGAATGAGAAAGGCCAAATGAATGAAGTTGCTTCGCTTTATCCCCGCGTTGGCCTGTATCGTGGCCTGCACGCCACAAGAAACGCCCACCCCGTCACGTAGCGCGCTGTTCGAAACGCAGCCTCAAAGGTTGTTTGAGGCATTTGAATCCAGTTGTTCTGGACCCGGCAAGGTATTTGAGAAAATCGGCAAACAGGCTTTTGAGTGCAGCGAATACCTGCCCCCAAAAGCGGCAGCCTATTTGATTCTGAACTATGACGGATTTCCGCAGGACCTGCCCCAAAGTGTCATGCGCCTGACATCGTCAAAAACAGGTTCCGGCTATCGCGTCGACGCACGATCGTACTTTAAAGTGCCGCAGAAAACCGGAGCAATCGTTGAGGTTCCACTGGAAAGTGACGCGCTGGATCAGGCGATCAGCTCGTTGTATCTGGCGATGGGCGGAACGCCCACATGAGAATGTGAAGGAAGTGGTCGGGGCGGCAGGATTCGAACCTACGACCCCCTGTACCCAAAACAGGTGCGCTACCAGACTGCGCCACGCCCCGGACCGTGCGCCTTCCTAACGATGACAATCTGATTTGAAAAGCCCTAACAGGGCCAAATCGCAGGACCTTGCGAAAAAATTTCGTGCTGCATCTGAGTGCCGACGCCGACAGAGTAACGTGCAGACAATCCGGCATTGATTTCCAGCACCGCAAAAACGGCATCCCCACCTTCAATCGGTGTCAGATCGCCGGGAATCGCCCTCTCATGCACATGTGTCACTGTGCCCGTACGGTCCAGAAATATCATGTCGAGCGGAATCAGAGTGTTCTTCATCCAGAACGCGACGGGTTGCGGTGGGTCGAAGACAAACAGCATACCGGATCGATTCGGCAACGACTCGCGAAACATCAACCCCTTTGACCGTTCCTGAGGCGTAACCGCAATTTCCACGTCAAATCGGATTGTCGCGCTGTCATTTCGGAGAGTGATATGATCAACGCTGCACGCAGCAAACGCCCCCCCTGTCCACAGTGTGATCAGAAGTGTCCAGAATACCAGAAAACGAGTCATCGAAGTGTCAGCCGTCCAGCGCGGCTTCCCAGGCGAGAACCTGCGCCGCCATTCGGCCGCGCTTGCCATCAATTACGCGCATCGCAAGCGCCTCTCCGGGCTGGAGGTCAGCAAGCCCCGAGCGCCGCAACACTTCGATATGCAAGAACACGTCTTCACCGCGCCCAAAAACATTTGCGAACCCGAAGCCCTTGCCTTTGTCGAACCACTTCACCCGCGCGGCCTCCAGAGGGGCTTCTGCAATAGCGTCCGGATCCAACTCGGCGAAATCGGCCAACATCATCGACTCGGCGCGCGCTGGCGGGTCAATTGCAACAACCTCAACCGCCTGAACACCTCTGTCCGTGCGGTGTGTCATGATCTCGATACCCGCTCCGTCCGCGACGGAACTTTGGCCGAAATTGCGCAATACGTTCACATGCAACAGAATATCCGGGCCGCCTTCGTCAGACACAACAAAGCCGTATCCCTTGGCGGGATCGAACCATTTCACGTGTCCACGGACGCGATACATGTTGTTCAGGTCTTCTGGCACGGTTTTCCCATCGCGAATTTTAGCAGTTCGTTAAGGGTCTGTTGTTTATGGGATTGGCGGGCAAATTCAAGCTGAAAAAATCGTTTACTTTCTGCCTGTTGCATTTCACGACACGTGAACGTCATGGATTCAACCTTTCAACATGCCATGCCGATCCCGGCTCAATTCGTTTCCATCTGAACCGGTCATGCAAGCGAAATGCTCCATCAGCCCAGAACTCAATCTCTGTCGGCGTTAATCGGTACCCGCCCCAGAATGGAGGACGAGGTGGATTCGGCCCAAGTTTAGCGGTCACTTTCGCGACCTCTGCCATCAAAGCTGTCCGACTTGAAAGCGGTTGTGACTGCTTTGAAGCCCAGGCACCCAACCGGCTTTTCAATGACCTTGATGCATAATACGCATCAGCCTGGGGCCCGTTTTCACGACATACTGTACCACGAACACGAAGTTGACGCCGCAAAGATTTCCAATGCATTACAAATGCAGCTTTTTCCGACGTATCCAGCTCACTCGCTTTGACGCTTTCGTAGTTTGTATAGAATACAAATGAATCCGCTTCGATTTCTTTCAGCAAAACCATGCGTGCATTTGGCAAACCATCCGGGTCAACGGTTGCAAGCGCAATCG
Organism: Ruegeria sp. O4; assembly: GCF_056535125.1. Taxonomy (NCBI): domain Bacteria; kingdom Pseudomonadati; phylum Pseudomonadota; class Alphaproteobacteria; order Rhodobacterales; family Roseobacteraceae; genus Ruegeria; species Ruegeria sp. O4. The sequence goes on from NZ_JBQERO010000001.1 coordinate 443,401, forward strand.
CATTCGGATCATTCAATTCAGTTTCTTCAGCCTCAGCTAACCACCGGGCCGCAATTTTAAACGGATCGGAGCCAGCAAAGATGCCATCACGCTCGGTCATTTCCATCCCCTGGAAAGTATTAATGACGAGCCTAAGGCGAGAACCCGCTGCGAGCAAGAGCGCACGGCCTTGATGCAGCGCTACCAATGGCATAAACCATGCCAATCTAACGCGAAGACAGGCGGAGAACCAAACATGTCAAATCAGTTGATGGCCGGCAAACGTGGCCTCATCATGGGACTGGCCAATGACAAATCAATCGCATGGGGAATCGCCCGCGCCTTGTCCGAAGCCGGAGCTGAACTTGCCTTTTCTTATCAGGGTGACGCTTTAAAAAAACGTGTGGACCCGCTGGCTGCGCAATTGGGCAGCGAAATTGTTCTGCCCTGCGACGTGAGCGATGAGGCTTCAATTGATGGGCTTTTCTCGGCGCTGGAAGAGAAATGGGGCAAGCTGGACTTTATCGTTCACGCCATCGGGTTTTCTGACAAGAACGAATTGCGTGGACGTTATGTGGATACCAGCCGGGCCAACTTCACGCTGACAATGGATGTCTCCGTCTATTCGTTCACCGCGGTTATGCAGCGCGCGGAAAAGTTGATGTCCGAAGGCGGCAGCGCGATAACGCTGACCTATTACGGAGCCGAGCAGGTCATGCCGCATTATAATGTGATGGGTGTTGCAAAGGCCGCTCTGGAAGCGTCGGTCAAGTATCTGGCCGAGGACTTGGGCAAGGACGGCATTCGCGTGAACGCGATTTCCGCCGGTCCGATCAAAACGCTGGCCGCCAGCGGCATTGGCGATTTCCGCTACATCATGAAATGGAACGAGTACAACTCTCCGCTACGCCGCAACGTGACCATTGACGATGTCGGCAAGTCGGCCCTGTACCTGCTATCAGACCTAAGCAGCGGCGTCACCGGTGAGAACCTGCACGTGGATTCGGGCTACCATATCGTCGGAATGAAGGCCGTTGACGCCCCAGACGTGGAAAAAGGTTAAGAACATGAGCGCTAAGGATCGCCTGCCGCACGAAAAAGGATTTCACATCAGCTGGGACCAGATCCACCGCGACTCGCGCGCATTGGCGTGGCGTCTGGACGGACAAGGCCCCGATGACGGCAGCTGGCGTGCTGTGGTGGCGATCACCCGCGGCGGCATGGCCCCTGCGATGATCGTAAGCCGGGAACTGGATATTCGTACTGTCGATACGGTCAGCGTCAAATCCTACCATCATCAGGCTCAGGGTGAGGCCGAAGTTCTGAAAGCACCCGATGCCAAATTAATGGGCGACGGAACCGGAATTTTGATCATCGACGATCTTGTGGACAGCGGAAAAACCCTAGAACTGGTTCGAGAGATGTATCCGAAAGCGCATTTTGCGACGGTTTATGCAAAACCCAAGGGACGCCCAATGGTGGATACGTTCATCACCGAAGTCAGTCAGGACACATGGATCTTTTTCCCGTGGGACATGGCCCTTCAATATGTCGAGCCCTATCGGGGCACCGATTGAATTCAGATCAGTAGGCAGCACATGACGCTCAGCCGGACCGCCGCAACATTCGCGCCGCCAGTGATGGAAGCGCGCCGATGGCTCGAGGGTGTTACGTTCCCGCCCGAACGTCCGTTGATCAACGTCAGCCAGGCGGCGCCGGTTGACCCGCCGCCGCTGGCGTTGCGCGAGGCTATGGCCGAATTTACCGTGCGCGAAGACCATGCGCATCTTTATGGCCCTGTGCTGGGAAATAATGATCTTCGCGCGGAACTGGCTGCGCAGATCAGCGCGCATTACGCAGCAAGTGTTGAGGCATCTGAGGTTGCAATTACCTCAGGCTGCAATCAGGCGTTTTCAGCAGTGATTTCGGCCATCACCGGCGAAGGGGATGAGGTTATTCTACCAACCCCTTGGTATTTCAATCACAAAATGTGGTTGGATATGTCCGGTGTCCATGCAGTTGGCCTGAAGACCGGCGACGACTTACTGCCCGACCCTGAGAGCGCACGCGCGCTGATCACGGACAAAACACGTGCCATCGCTCTGGTCACGCCCAATAATCCCGGCGGCGTTGAATACCCGGCAGACCTTGTCCGCGCCTTCTTTGAGCTGGCGCGCGAAACCGGAATTTACCTGATCGTCGACGAAACCTACCGTGACTTCGACAGTCGCAGCGGGCCGCCACATGACCTGTTCCAGCAACCTGACTGGGATCAGACGCTGATCCACCTTTATTCCTTCTCTAAGGCCTACAGGCTGACGGGTCACAGGGTCGGTGCCATTGCAACGGGCCCTGCGCTTTTGGCTGAGGTCGAAAAGTTTCTCGACACCGTTGCCATTTGCCCTGGTCAGATCGGACAGTTCGCCGCGCTTTGGGGTATGCAAAACTTGTCGCAATGGCTGGCAGGGGAACGCGACGAAATACTCGACCTTCGTGCTGCTATCCTTGAGGGTATGCCCGCGCTGGAATCCGAAGGTTGGCGCCTTTTGGGACTTGGGGCGTATTTCGCCTATCTGGAGCATCCGTTTGACATTCCGTCGGACGAACTTGCCCGGCGTTTGGTGCGTGAAGCCGGTGTTCTGTTATTGCCCGGTACCATGTTCATGCCCGCTCACCACCCGGACGGGAAACGGCAAGTGCGCATTGCATTCGCCAACCTCGACCGCACAGGTTTGGGCCAATTGTTCAAACGATTGCAGGGCCTGTCCTTCTAAGCTTGCCCCCCGGCGGTGTGCGTCGTATTCAAGGCGGCAACCGACAGGGCAGAACGCTGCCGAAATAACAAGAGGGCACCATGGCCGCAGGCGCTAAAAGTCTTTCGAAAACCTTTGTCTGGATTCTGATGGGCATGCTGATGCTGGGGCTTGCGGGGTTCGGCGCGGTCAACCTGAGCGGCACAGTCCGTACTGTGGCGCAAGTTGGTGATGAAAGCATCTCGATCGATGATTTTGTCCGCGAGTTACAGCGCGAGATCCGCGCGGTTGAGGCGCAATCGGGTCAGCCCCTGCAAATGTCGCAGGCACGCGATCTGGGGCTGGATCGCAATGCGCTTGCCCGCCTGACGGCCTTGGCGGCGTTGGACAACGAGGTGAGCCAGCTTGGGATTTCCATAGGGGATGAAAACCTGCAAAAAGAGATCGTGTCTGTCCCGGCCTTTCAGGGCGTAGACGGCAACTTCGACCGCGAGGCATACCGCTTTCAGCTTGAACAGGTCGGCATGACGGATTCCGAGTTCGAGTCGGACCTGCGCAAAGAATCTGCCCGTACGATCGTTCAAGGTGCGATCATGGGAGGTGTGGAAATGCCCGCAACCGTGACAGACACAATGGCCAACTACATCGGTGCCCGTCGCAGCTTTACTGTTGCAACCGCAGGGGCCGAGGCATTGGAAGCCCCCGTAGCCGAGCCGACTGACGCACAGATTCAAACCTACTATGACGAAAACGCTGAACAGTTCACCCTGCCCCGCACGAAACAACTGACGTATGCGATTCTGTCTCCGGCTATGTTGGTGGACACGGTTGAGGTTGACGAAGCAGCCCTTCGCAAGCTTTTTGAAGAGCGGTCGGACGAATATAATCAACCGGAACGCCGTCTGGTCGAGCGCCTGAATTTCCCGGATGAGCAAGCAGCCAACGACGCCAAGGCGCAACTTGAGGTCGGCGGAACGACTTTTGAACAACTGGTTCGCGACCGTGATCTGGAACTTTCCGATATCGATCTCGGCGACCTGACACGTGAGGATCTGGGCCAGGCCGCCGACGCCGTGTTCGCGGCAGAGCTTGACGCCGTTATTGGCCCTCTGCCTTCGGTATTTGGCCCCGCCCTGTTCCGTGTCAACGGATCCCTGGCTGCAAACAGCGTTCCCTTTGAGGAGGCCGAACCGGCCCTGCGCGAAGAACTGGCGACAGAACGCGCCCGCCGCCTGATCGAGGCACAGTCCGAAGACATAAACGACATGTTGGCTGGCGGCGCGACTCTCGAAGAACTTGCAAATGAAACCGAAATGGAACTGGGTCAGATCGACTGGACCCGAGACAGCGCCGAGGACATAGCGGCCTATGACGGGTTCCGCACGGCCGCCGAAGCCGTGCAAGAAGGAGATTTCCCTGAAATCGCATTTCTCGAAGACGGATCGATCTTTGCCTTGCGCCTGAACGACGTTCTGCCGCGTCGCCCCGAACCGCTGGAAAGCGCACGCGACAGTGTCGCTGCGGCTTGGGTACAGGCAGAGACCAATAAAGCCCTGTTGGACAAAGCAAACGCCGCATTGAGCCTACTGGCCACTGATGGTGACTTCGCAGCGACTGGCCTGCCCTTCCGCGTTGAAAACGCACTGACGCGTACCGCGTTTCTTGATGACGTCCCCGCCAGTTTCATGAATGAAGTGTTTCAGATGGAACTCGGTGAGTTGCGTGTCATTGGTGGAAATGGTGCAGCCTTGCTGGTGCGTCTGGACGAGGTTCTGCCCCCCGGGGATTCCGACGAACTGCGCCGGTTGCGCGACGCGCTGGCAACGCAGATGGATCAGGCGCTGTCACAGAATATTTTTGACGCATACGTACGGGACGCTCAGACCCGCGCCCGCCCGGTCGTGGATCAGCAGGCGCTGAACGCCGTGCAGGCGAGCTTTTAAGCGAGACCAAGATGGCCCTGACACCCGATTTCGATACCTTCGCACGCGCTTATGAAGCGGGCGAAAACCAGGTGGTTTACACACGTCTCGCCGCCGATCTGGACACACCCGTATCGTTGATGCTCAAACTGACGGGAGCGCAGAAAGATGCGTTCATGCTGGAGTCGGTTACGGGCGGTGAGGTGCGTGGCCGCTATTCGATCATCGGCATGAAACCGGACCTGATCTGGCGCTGTCACGGTGAAACGTGCGAGTTGAACCGCTCGGCGCGGTTCGACGCCGACGCCTTTGCTGCGCAGGACGGCAATCCGATGGACAATCTGCGCGCCTTGCTGGCCGAAAGCCGTATTGAACTGCCAGACGACCTGCCTCAGGCTGCCGCCGGATTGTTTGGATATCTGGGCTATGACATGGTCCGGCTGGTCGAATACCTGCCGAACGTGAACCCCGATCCGCTGGGACTGCCAGATGCGATCATGTTGCGCCCGTCTGTTGTCGCAGTATTGGATGGCGTCAAAGGCGAGGTGACGGTGGTTTCACCCGCCTGGGCCAGCGACGGTCAATCTGCCAAAGCTGCCTATGCGCAGGCGGCCGAGCGTGTGATGGATGCGGTCCGCGATCTGGAACGTGCGATGCCCGCCGAAACCCGTGATCTGGGCGACGCGTGCGAAATTGCGGCGCCGGTGTCGAACTTCACCAAATCCGGCTATATGGAAGCAGTTGAAAAGGCCAAGGAATACATCCGTGCTGGCGATATCTTCCAGGTAGTTCCAGCGCAGCGTTGGACGCAGGATTTTCCGCTGCCACCTTTTGCGCTTTATCGTTCGCTGCGGCGCACCAACCCCTCGCCGTTTATGTTCTACTTCAACTTCGGCGGTTTTCAGGTCGTTGGGGCCAGCCCCGAGATTCTGGTGCGGGTGTTCGGCAGCGAAGTCACCATTCGCCCGATTGCAGGCACACGTCCCCGTGGCGCGACCCCCGAGGAAGACAAGGCGAACGAGCTTGACCTGCTGGCCGATAAGAAAGAGCTGGCCGAACATCTCATGCTTCTGGACCTCGGGCGCAATGATACCGGCCGCGTGTCCAAAATCGGCACAGTTCGCCCGACCGAAGAGTTCATCATCGAACGCTACAGCCATGTGATGCACATCGTGTCGAACGTGGTGGGTGAGCTGGCGGAAGACAAAGATGCGCTGGACGCCTTCTTTGCCGGGATGCCTGCGGGCACCGTCTCGGGTGCGCCGAAAGTGCGGGCGATGGAGATCATTGACGAGCTTGAGCCGGAAAAACGCGGCGTCTACGGCGGTGGTGTTGGTTATTTCAGCGCAGGCGGTGACATGGACATGTGCATTGCCCTGCGCACGGCCATCGTGAAGGATCAGAAACTCTATATTCAGGCTGGTGGCGGTGTTGTCTATGACAGCGACCCCGAGGCCGAGTTCATGGAGACTGTTCATAAGTCAAACGCCATACGGCGTGCGGCGGAAGATGCCGCTCGGTTCACCGGAAACGGCAACAGTTAAAAAAAAGGGCGGCTGATCAATTGATCACCGCCCTGTTTCAAGCTGTCACTGTACCTGTTTCATCAAGACGGCCGAGATCGGCGCCATCGCTACCCGGCTGCCGCGATCCTCAAGACCCCACAGCAACAGGGCCGAGATTGTCTCGGGCCGTACGCGCCCCAGCATGACAACGGTTCCTTCCTGACCAGCCCGGAACGCGGCCTGATCCAGGAACCGGCGCATGATTCTGGGATCCTGTCGCGCCCCATCGATATCGCGGAACACAACGCTGGACGGAATGCCATTGCGAACCGCCAACTTCTGGACAGTGTTCAGCCCATTGTCCTGTGTGATCAACCCGCGTCCGGTTCCGGCAGCAATTGCCGCGACCTGATCGGCCAGCTTGCGGTTTCCCTGAATGCCACTGTTCACGCCTTCCAGAATACCCACTGTTTCAGGCAATGTATCCAGCCACACGGACAGGGAAACTTCGGCATCCTGCGCACTCGCGGCTTCGGGCAGGTCCGCAAGGGCCAGAACTTCGAACCCCGCCGCGCGGTGCCGTGCCATCTTTTCCGCCGCATCCGGATCAGACGGGTTCACGGCAAAGCTGATCGGGTAAGGGAAATCCTGCAACGCTTCGGCCCCGAACGCGCCTTCGTCATCAATCAGAATGATCGACATCAGCGGCTTAGATTCCGGGTTCTCGAACTTGGCGGCAAAACGTTCAATCGGTTTTTCCGCAGATGGCTGTTCGGAAATCGCCTGTTCTGCAACAGGCTCATCATCGCGTTCCGTCAAAGGCAGGATACGTTTTCCGACAATCGAACTGGCACTTTCTTCCTGTTCTCCCCCGATCTGAGGCAGCGCAGCAATACGCGGAAGCTCTCGGGGCAAGGTATCTTCATCCCCTTCCACCGCAATCGGACTGCTTTCAAATGAATTATCAGTCGTAGTGTCTTTTGTTTGTGGTTCAGCCTCGACCTGTGGCAACGGATTTGGTTCGGGCTCAAGAACTGCGACCTCGGTTGTGTCAGACTCGGTCGGCGGCGTGGGGGTTTCATCAATTACAACCGGCACGGACTGTTCCTGCTGAACTGCGGGTACCTGGCTAGGCTCGGGCGGCGCAGCGGGGGCTTCGGTCATGACAGACACTTCGGTCGCGACCGATGCAGCGGGCTCGTTCGGGGCCTCAGCCGCTTTGCCAACCTCGGGCTGCGGCTCGGATGACGCTTCCAACCCGGACAAATCAGCCAGATCTTCGCTGGCATTATCGGCGGCTTCTGGCGCACGCGGGGCCAGTTCCACCAGATCGGCATCAGAAACATCCTCGGCAAGTTCAGTAGGCGCCTCTGGTGTTTCTGAAATCGTCGGCGCTGGTGCTTCGGTCGCAACAACCGGTGTGTTGACCATCGGCGTGTTGAGCGACACGACCGCACCCAAGATCAAAACAACGATCGCCCCTGCGACCATTCCTCCGAAAAATCCGCCCATATTTCCTGCCTTTCGCCTCTTTTCCCTGCCTCGCCCTGCTCTGCGCCATCTGGTGTGGCGCTCGGTCAATTGGAGGCGTCAGAAACCGTATGTCCTCTTGACGCTGCCGTCCAAGCCTGAGCATGTATGTGCGGACATTATACCGTGGCCCGGGGTTGCATCGCCAGCCCGAAATGCCCAAGCGAAGATAAGTGCCCATATGCTGCTGCTGATCGACAACTACGACTCGTTTACCTACAATTTGGTACATTATTTGGGCGAACTTGGTGCCGAAATGGTCATTCGCCGCAATGATGCGCTGGATGTGCAAGAAGCAATGGCCATGAACCCGGCTGGGATCCTGCTAAGCCCCGGCCCCTGCGACCCGGATCAGGCGGGCATCTGTCTGGCTCTGACCGAAGCCGCCGCCGAGACCAAAACGCCCCTTTTGGGGGTTTGTCTTGGGCATCAGACCATCGGACAGGCATTCGGTGGCAAGGTGGTACGATGCCACGAAATTGTGCATGGCAAGATGGGCATCATGCACCACACCGGAAAAGGCGTCTTTGCTGGCCTTCCATCGCCCTTTGAAGCCACACGTTACCATTCGCTGGTGGTCGAGCGTGAGACGCTGCCCGACTGTCTTGAGATCACAGCCGAGCTGGAAGACGGCACGATCATGGGGCTGCAACACAGGGAACTGCCTATTCACGGTGTTCAGTTCCACCCTGAATCGATTGCGTCCGAGCATGGTCACGCCCTTCTCAAGAATTTCCTGCAAGAACTGAAAGTCCCCGCATGAGCGACGCGCTGAAACCGCTGATTGGAGCAGCCGCCGATCGTCCGCTGACCCGTAAAGAGGCCGAGACTGCCTTTGGCATCCTGTTCAACGGCGAAGCCACGCCAAGCCAGATTGGCGGGCTGTTGATGGCCATGCGTACAAGGGGGGAAACGGTTGATGAATATGCCGCGGCCGCGGCTGTGATGCGCGCCAAGTGCAATGCCGTGCGGGCGCCCGAAGGGGCGATCGACATCGTTGGCACGGGCGGAGACGGGAAAGGCACCCTGAACATCTCGACCGCGACTGCATTTGTCGTCGCAGGCGCTGGCGTGACAGTCGCCAAACACGGCAACCGCAACCTAAGCTCCAAATCCGGCGCAGCGGATGCACTGGGGCAAATGGGTATCAACGTTATGGTTGGACCACAAGTTGTTGAAAGTGCTCTGAAAGATGTCGGTATCGGTTTCATGATGGCACCGATGCATCACCCGGCCATTGCGCATGTTATGCCCTCGCGGCAGGAACTGGGAACGCGCACGATTTTCAATATCCTGGGCCCGCTGACCAACCCTGCCGGTGTCAAACGGCAACTGACGGGTGCCTTTAGCCGCGAGCTGATCCGCCCCATGGCTGAAACACTAGGCTTGCTTGGGTCAGACCGCGCGTGGCTGGTACACGGATCGGACGGGACAGACGAGTTGACGATCACCGGTATCAGCTGGGTCGCCGCTTTGGAAGATGACGTGATCAAAGAGGTCGAGCTGCACCCCGAGGATGCTGGCCTGCCTGTGCACCCTTTCGAAGACATCCTCGGCGGAACCCCTGAAGAGAACGCCATCGCATTTCGTGCGCTGCTGGACGGCGCCCCGTCCGCGTATCGTGACGCAGTGTTGCTGAACTCTGCCGCGGCATTGGTTGTCGCTGATGCGGCAGGTGATCTGCGCGAAGGTGTGGCCATGGCCGCCGAGAGCATCGACAGCGGTGAAGCCAAAAACAAAATTACGGCCTTGGCCGCCAAGACTCAGGAGGCCGCATGACCGAAACCGTTCTGGACAAGATCAAAGCCTACAAACTGGAAGAAATCGCAGCAGACAAGGCTCAGAAGTCCTTGGAAACGCTAGAAAGTGAAGCACGTGCCGCTTCGGAAACCCGCGGGTTTGCCGCAGCGCTTCAAGCTGCGTCCCGGCAAGGTTACGGCCTGATCGCTGAGGTCAAGAAAGCCAGCCCCTCCAAGGGTTTGATCCGGCCTGATTTTGATCCGCCTGCCTTGGCCAAGGCATATGAAGAAGGCGGTGCTGCGTGTTTATCCGTGCTCACCGACACGCCCAGCTTTCAAGGTGCCAAGGAATATCTGACACAAGCGCGTAACGCGACATCTCTGCCCGCTTTGCGCAAAGATTTCATGTATGACCCTTATCAGGTGGTCGAGGCACGTGCTTTGGAAGCCGACTGTATTCTGATCATCATGGCATCCGTCAGCGATGATCAGGCAGCCGAGTTGGAACAAACCGCTTTCGATTGGGAGATGGATGTTCTGATTGAGGTGCACGACGAAGCCGAGCTTGAACGCGCAGCCCAACTGAAAAGCCCATTGATTGGCATAAATAACCGCAATCTCAAAACCTTCGAGACCACTCTTGATACAACACGACGCCTGTCCAAACTGGTACCGGCAGACCGTACTATCGTGTGTGAAAGCGGGTTGGGCAACCCGGAAGATTTGCGGGATATTGCGCGCTATGGCGCCCGGTGCTTTTTGATCGGCGAAAGCCTGATGCGCCAGGACGATGTCGAAGCGGCCACCCGCCACATCCTGTCCAATCCGCTTATCCCCGGAGTGATGTGATGCCGCTGACCCATTTCGATGCTCAAGGTCAGGCGCACATGGTCGACGTCTCGGGCAAAGAGGTCACAGATCGCATAGCCGTAGCTGTAGGTCACGTGAAAATGGCGCCGGAAACCTATGGAATCATTTCAGAACAACGCGCAGCAAAGGGCGATGTTTTGGGCGTTGCCCGCCTGGCCGGTATCATGGGTGCAAAGAAGACGCCGGATCTGATCCCGCTCTGCCATCCTTTGCCAGTGACCAAGGTTGCCGTTGAACTGACCCTCGACCCGGATCTGCCGGGTGTTCAGATCGAAGCGACAGTCAAGACGTCAGGTCAAACCGGAGTTGAAATGGAGGCCCTGACCGCCGTTTCCACCGCAGCCTTGACTGTGTACGATATGACCAAAGCCGTCGACAAAGCGATGGAAATTGGCGGCATTCATGTAAGCCTCAAAGACGGCGGAAAATCAGGACGTTACGAGGCGAAATGATTACCGTCGAAGAAGCGCGCGCCCTGCTGTTCGATCTTGTCAGCCCTCTACCTTCGGAACAGGTTCCACTGGCCCAGTCTGCGGGACGTGTTCTGTCACACGAGGTTGTGGCAACGCGCGACCAGCCGCCATTTGCCGCATCATCGATGGATGGCTATGCCGTCAAAGCCGACGAAGTCGAGCTTCATGCCATGTTCAAAGTGGTGGGAGAATCCGCCGCGGGCCGTCGTTTCGACGGCTCAGTAGGCCCCGGTCAGGCCGTACGTATCTTTACCGGCGCTCCGGTTCCCGAGGGTGCAGACTTCGTTGTGATTCAGGAAGATACCGACCGGCGTGGCGATCTGATCACGATCACAGACGACCCCGGCCCCAAAACGAACATCCGCCCTGCCGGTGTGGATTTTATGGCAGGCACGCCCATCACGGCACCACGTATGATCCGCGCCGAAGACGTTGCCCTGATGGCTGCGATGAATATCGCGCAGGTCCCGGTTTCTGGAAAACCCGTGATTGCCCTGATCTCGACCGGCGACGAACTTGTCATGCCCGGCGAAGAACCGGGACCGGACCAGATTGTCGCGTCGAACACGTTTGGATTGCGGGCATTGCTTGAGGGGCTCGGTGCTGTGGTTCGTGTCCTTCCGATTGCACGGGACACGGTTTCATCGCTTGAGACTGCGTTTGATCTGGCGCGAGGGGCCGATCTCGTCGTGACGATTGGCGGTGCGTCGGTTGGTGACTACGACCTTGTGTCTGATGTATCGCAGGGTTTGGGGATGGATCGGTCTTTCTACAAGATCCGAATGCGCCCCGGAAAACCCCTGATGGCTGGTCGCATGGGTGGCACCGCGATGGTCGGACTTCCTGGGAACCCGGTCAGCGCGATGGTCTGTGGCTATCTGTTCCTTGCCCCGATGGTGCGCCGGATGCTGGGGTTGGAATTGGTTCTGCCGCCCTTTCGGTCTGCCCACTTGACCGAACCACTGACAGAAAACGGCCCGCGCGAGCATTACATGCGCGCGGTTCTGGGCGAAACGGGTATCCGGGCCTGTGCAGATCAGGACAGCTCTCTCCTTAGCGTTCTGGCGCAGGCAAACGCCCTATTGGTCCGTCCCCCGAACGATCCCGCCCGCAAGACCGGGGAAACGGTTCAGTACCTGCCGATCTGAACTTCTCCCAAATTCATTGACACAAAACGTGAACATGCGTAGAACAAAAGAAAACGCATGAGCGACGAGGTGTGAGCAATGCTGACCAAGAAGCAATTGGATTTGTTGAAATTCATCCAAAAACGCGTGCAGGCGGACGGTGTTCCGCCCAGTTTCGATGAAATGAAGGCCGCGCTTGACCTGCGGTCGAAATCCGGCATCCACAGGCTGATCACTGCACTGGAGGAACGTGGCTTTATTCGTCGCCTCGCGCATCGTGCCCGCGCGATTGAAATTGTGAAACTTCCCGAAAGCCTTGGCGGCGAACCAACTGCCGGTTTTTCACCCCGCGTGATCGAGGGTGACAGGCCCAAGGGCCCCCGCCCGACCAATATTGAGCCAGTTGCTGTGGATGCGCTGGAATTGCCGGTGATGGGTCGGATCGCGGCGGGTGTCCCCATTGAGGCGATCAGCCACGTGTCGCATCACGTGGCAGTCCCCGGCCCCATGGTGTCCGGGAAGGGCCAGCACTATGCGCTTGAGGTTCGCGGCGACTCGATGATTGACGCGGGCATCAATGATGGGGATGTGGTTGTCATCCGCGAAACCGCGACTGCTGATAACGGTGATATCGTGGTTGCACTGGTAGAAGATCAGGAAGCAACGCTGAAACGCTTTTTCCGCCGCGGCAACGCTATCGCTCTCGAAGCGGCCAACCCGGCTTATGAGACGCGCGTTCTACCCGAAGAAAAGGTCAAGGTTCAAGGTCGCCTAGTCGGTCTGATCCGCACCTATTGACCCAGCTTCAAACGACGGTCCCCGACGGGATTCGGGGACCAGAGACGGTGACCTGCCAGTTCTGCGCCTGACGTCAGCTTTCCATCCGACAATGACAGGCTGCCGGTTTTGGACAGGTGATCCGGATCGAAGATGGCGCACGCGCCCTCAAGTGGCAGCGCAACTGTCGAAATAATGATCTGGTTGCCTTCGCATTCGTCGAACTTGCGCGCTGCCCTTTTGCCCGGGATATGGATGATTTCCTTGTCCTGATAAGGGTACCGCTGAACGGTGCTGCTATCAGGCCATCTGCCTGCTGCCGCGATCTGATCGGCACCGTCGCCGTCATTCTCAAGCCAGACGCTGGCAACAAACCCACTGCCTTTGCTTTTACTCAGGGCCCGGCCCTGAGAGGTCATCACGCCAACTAACCCCCCGTTTTCCGCGATCAAAACATCTGGCCTGTGGCCCGAGTTCCAAAGCATAAATGACAGAATGACAGGCCCGACGCCGTACCAACGCACGCGCCCTTGCCACAGGGCCAGCCACAAAGCTCCAACAGCAACAAGTGGCAATACATACCAGGGCGGACTGACGACGAAGCCCTGAGCACCGTCCAGGTGCGACACCCAGTTTGACACCCCAAGGATCCAATGCAGCGCCCAGCCCATAACGGTCAGCGGGACAGCCTCAAATCCAAATGGGGCGGCCAGTGCTGCGACAACCGCCGCAGGTACAACAACAAGGCCCATCACGGGCACGGACAGCAGATTCGCCAGCAATCCATAGTGAGACATAGTATTGAAATGCGCAGCGCCAATTGGGGCCGTAGCAAGCCCGGCAATCGCCGAGGACATCACCACGCCAGCAATCGGTTTCAACCAGTTCCGGCCGGGTAACGGACCCACCTTTTGCAATGCACCGAAGACGGCAACCAAGGCTGTCGTTGCGGCAAAGGACATCTGAAACCCCGGGCTCAGCAGCGACTCGGGCCAAAGAACCAGAACGATCAGCGCAGCAACAGAAACCGCGCGCAATGAAATCGCACGCCTGTCGATCAACACGGCCCCCAGCATCACACTGACCATGACATAGGCGCGTTCGGTTGCGATATTCCCACCGGACAACAGTAAATAAAGCGTTGCCGCGACCAGCGCGAACACAGCCGCAACTTTTCGAACAGGTAGCCGCAACGCCACGAAGGGGATCAGTGACAAACCAATGCGACAGGCCACAAAAACAAAACCCGTCAGTAACCCCATGTGAAGCCCGGAAATGGCAAGTAAATGCGCTAAGTTCGACGCCCGGAGGGACAAGAGCGTCTCTTGCCCCATACCGCTGCGGTCGCCTGTGGTGACGGCAGCGGCAAACCCACCGATTTCTCCGGGCAGGATTTGTTTCACTCGCTGTGATATCGCCATTCGGATTGCCGTAATCCGAACACCGCTAATACCCGCTTTGGCTGGCGCAATCGTCAGAACAGGAACGCGGGTGTACCCGACCGCGCCCAACCCCTGAAACCAGGCATGGCGGCGAAAATCGAACCCGCCGGGTTCAACAGGGCCCTGCGGCGGCGAAAGATGTGCTGTGGTCATGATCCGTTGCCCAGGTGCAAAAGGTCCTGTTGCGCCATGAACAGAAAGACGGATGCGTTGCGGCCTGCGCTCCTGCGGCACGTCCCCTACGCGCACCTGATCGAGCGTCAACCGCAACGCATCCGAGGCAGACCGATCCATGGCGACGACCCTCCCCTCGACAGGGCCATAGTACCGCCAGGACAGAACCGGTTCTGCCACCATATGGGCGCGAGTGCCTGCCAGTATGAAACCGACCGCAATCAGCGCCCCCCCGGTCGCTAACGTTCCCACCCCCGGTGGCAGCCGGCGGCTTAAGGCAAAAAGAGCCAGGAACAAGCAAAACAGACCTGCGTATACCGGCCAGCCGGGCTCGCTCCGGGCACCGAAATAGAGACCGATCCCCGTTGCCAGCATCACCGGCGTCCACGGAAACAGATACCCAGTCTGGTGCAGCAGCGCGGCCTCGACCCGTGTAAGAACACGCATGGTTGCCCCCGTCCTTCGGGCTCGTTAGACAGGCGTCAAACTATGCCAGATACGGTTACCAAAAGGTTAATCCTCAACATGTCCGAACAGGTCGTCACACGTTTTGCCCCCTCGCCCACAGGTTTTCTGCACATCGGCGGCGCGCGCACCGCATTGTTCAATTGGCTTTATGCCCGCGGACGTGGCGGAAAGTTCCTGCTGCGGATCGAAGACACCGACCGGGAACGCTCGACCCCCGAGGCAACCGACGCGATCCTCCAGGGCATGGAATGGTTGGGACTGGATCACGATGGTGATGTAGTCAGCCAGTTCGAAGGAGCTGCCAGGCATGCCGAAGTCGCGCACCAGCTTCTGGCCGAGGGAAAGGCATATAAATGCTTCTCGACGCAGGACGAAATTGCCGCCTTTCGGGAACAGGCGCGGGCCGAGGGCAAGTCGACCCTGTTCCGCAGCCCTTGGCGTGACGCTGATCCTTCCGCACATCCCGACTTGCCATTTGTCATTCGCATCAAGGCTCCGCAGGACGGCACAACAGTAATCCGCGATCAGGTTCAGGGCAACGTGACCATTCGCAACGACCAACTGGATGACATGGTTTTGCTGCGTTCCGACGGGACACCGGTCTACATGCTGGCCGTGGTGGTTGACGATCATGATATGGGTGTTACCCATGTCATTCGCGGCGATGACCACCTCAATAACGCGGCGCGCCAAATGATGATCTATGAGGCAATGGGATGGGATGTTCCGGTCTGGGCCCATATTCCGCTGATCCACGGGCCAGACGGTAAGAAACTGTCCAAACGCCATGGTGCGCTTGGCGCGCAGGAATATCAGGCCATGGGCTATCCTGCCGCCGGGATGCGCAACTATCTGGCCCGTCTGGGCTGGAGTCATGGTGACGATGAGTTCTTTACCGATGCGCAGGCAAAGGAATGGTTTGATCTGAACGGCATCGGCAAAAGTCCGGCCCGGTTTGATCTGAAAAAACTTGAAAACCTTTGTGGTCAACACATCGCCATCTCCAATGATGCTGCATTGCGGCATGAAATCGAAGCGTACTTGGCCGCAGCCGCTTTATCCCCCCTGACAGATACACAATCGAGTGATTTGGAACGTGCGATGTATTGCCTCAAGGATCGGGCGCGAACCTTTCCTGAACTCCTTGAAAAAGCTCACTTTGTCTTAACCGAACGCCCAATTTCTCCCGACGAGAAAGCTGCAAAGGCGCTGGCATCTGTATCCGACGGTATACTGGGTGAATTGACGCCGCAGCTGCAAAATGCTAGCTGGTCTCGGAACGAACTGGAGGAGACCCTGAATTCCTTTGCCGAGTCAAAGGAGCTCACGTTCGGCAAGCTGGCTGGCCCGCTCAGGGCCGCCTTGGCTGGTCGCGCCGTCACGCCTTCGGTTTTTGACATGATGCTTGTGCTGGGACGGGATGAAACCCTGGCGCGGCTTTCAGAAGCAGCGAAGTAACCCGAATTTCATAAACGGGTAACGCTGCTCCGCTAACACCCGGACTGCGCGAAAGCGCGCAGTCGTTGCCCGCACTGCCCGAGGTTCCTTTGGCGTGCGCATGAATGAAGAAGGGATACCCATGACTGACAGCAACAAGACAGCCACTCTGACCGTTCACGGCAAAGAGTATGAGTTGCCGGTTCATTCCCCGACCGCCGGTCCGGATGTCATTGATATTCGAAAGCTTTACGGTCAGGCAGGTGTATTCACCTATGACCCCGGTTTCACTTCGACAGCAAGCTGCGACAGCACCATAACCTTTATCGATGGTGAAAAAGGCGAGTTGCTGCACCGCGGCTATCCAATCGACCAACTGGCCGAAAAATCGCACTTTCTTGAGGTCTGCTACCTTCTGCTCTACGGAGAGTTGCCGGTCGCAAAAGATCTGGAGAAATTCGAAACCACAATCACCCGCCACACCATGCTGCATGAGCAGATGCAGTATTTCTACCGTGGTTTCCGCCGCGACGCGCACCCGATGGCCATCATGGTCGGTGTTGTCGGTGCGATGTCGGCCTTCTATCACGATTCGACCGATATCGCGGACCCGCACCAGCGCGAGGTCGCCTCGCATCGCCTGATCGCCAAAATGCCGACAATCGCAGCATGGGCTTTCAAATACCACACAGGGCAGCCCTTCGTGTATCCGCGCAATGACTTGGACTATGCGTCGAACTTCCTGCGCATGTGTTTCAGCGTTCCCGCCGAAGAATATGAGGTCAACCCGATCCTCAGCCGCGCGATGGACCGTATCTTCACGCTTCACGCGGACCACGAGCAAAATGCGTCAACGTCTACCGTGCGTTTGGCATCGTCATCGGGCGCAAATCCGTTTGCATGCATCGCCGCCGGCATTGCTTGCTTGTGGGGACCGTCCCATGGTGGCGCCAACCAGGCATGTCTGGAGATGTTGGAAGAGATCGGTACCGTTGATCGCATTCCCGAATTCATCGCCCGCGCCAAAGACAAGAACGACCCGTTCCGCCTGATGGGCTTTGGCCACCGCGTGTACAAAAACTTTGACCCACGGGCCAAGGTGATGAAGCAGTCGGCCGACGAGGTTCTGGATCTTCTGGGCATTGAAGACAACCCGAAACTGCAGGTCGCTAAAGAGCTGGAACGCGAAGCGCTGGAAGACCCGTATTTCGCCGACAAAAAGCTGTTCCCGAACGTTGACTTCTATTCGGGTATCATCCTCGAGGCGATGGGTTTCCCGACCTCAATGTTCACACCAATCTTCGCACTTTCACGGACCGTTGGCTGGGTTAGCCAGTGGAAAGAGATGATTGAAGATCCACAGAACAAAATCGGCCGTCCGCGTCAGCTGTATCTGGGTGAGACACTGCGCGACTACGTGGACATCGAAAACCGCTGAGCCATTAGGGTTCGCAATCAATCCAGAAGGCCCCGGTTAAACCGGGGTCTTTTGCTTTCGTTACTGAAGCAGCGGACGGTTCGGCATTTGGTTTCAGAACAAGCTCATTTGATCCCCGGGTTGCGGCGGAACTGCAAACAGGCCGCATCTTAACGGAGCGGATTTGATCGAAAGCCCCAGTCTTTTGCAGGTTTTAGCAAACCTCAGGGCGATGAGCTCGGCGTATTCCCCCTCACCCCGCATCCTGTGCCCCCAGCGCGGATCATAGTCGCGCCCGCCATGCATTTCACGCAGCTTGGACATGACCTTTTCTGCACGGGCGGGTTCGTGCTCTGCCAGCCAGTCCTGCCAAAGATGAGAGACTTCGCGGGGCAATCGCAACATGATCCAGCTTGCCGCATCTGCGCCCGCCTCTTTTCCAGCGTCCAACAGGCTCTCCAACTCATGATCTGTCAGCCCAGGCACAATAGGCGAGGTCATCACGCGAACCGGAACGCCCGCATCGGTCAACGCTCTGATCGTCTGCAACCGACGCGCCGGAGACGGTGCGCGAGGCTCCATCCGCCGGGACAGACCTGCATCCAGCGTGGTGAGCGATATACCAACCCGCGCCAATCCCCGGCTGGCCATGTCAGCCAGAATATCCAGATCACGCTCGATCAATGTTCCTTTGGTCACGATTGCGACCGGGTGGTTGAATTCTTGCAAGACCTCAAGGCACGACCTTGTAATCAGGCGGTTTTTTTCGATGGGCTGGTAAGGGTCAGTGTTTGTCCCGATCGCGAGCGTGGCGACCTTGTAGGACTTTGCCGACAGTTCCTTGCGCAGAACGATGCTCATGTTGGGGCGCGCAATAAGGCGGGTTTCGAAATCCAGTCCTGCGGACAAGCCCAGATAGGCATGGCTTGGTCTGGCGAAACAATAAACACAGCCATGCTCGCACCCCCGATATGGGTTGATCGAACGATCAAAAGGCAAATCAGGTGAACGGTTATAGGTGATTGCACTGCGCGCCACCTCATCCCGCGTCTCGGTTCGCAAGGGCGGCAACTCTTCATCGATGTCCCACCCGTCATCAACAGCCTGCGTTGCAAACCGTTCAAACCGCCCGGTCGTATTGGACGTCACCCCCCTTGCTTTGATGATATGCCCGATGCTCACGGCACATATGTTCCCTTTTTGTTCCTATCTCACGATAAGCCTGAAACGAATCCTGTGCAAGCCAGCACCGCGAAGAAACCGGGAAGCATTGATGAAAAATAAACAGGATAATATTGCAGACTTTTCAATCGAGCCGGTGCCATTTTTGGCATATAGGTCGGTCCCGAAACGACCAACGTCGCAATCGTCACAGTCAGAATGCGACGTTTTGGCCAAAACGGAAAAAATGCCACCACGGGCCGATGGCCCGCCCAGCACAGGGAATACCCCATGTCCGACGAAGAAGATATCGTCCTGTCCGAACTGAATGATGACGAACTGGTCGATCAGATGTTCGACGATCTCTATGACGGATTGAAAGAAGAGATCGAAGAAGGCACCAATATCCTGCTGGAACGCGGATGGACGCCGTATGACATCCTGACCAAAGCCCTGGTTGGCGGCATGACCATTGTGGGCCATGACTTCCGCGACGGCATTCTGTTTGTTCCCGAGGTTCTGCTGGCAGCCAACGCGATGAAAGGCGGCATGTCGATCCTCAAGCCGCTGCTGGCCGAAACCGGTGCTCCGCGTGTTGGCAAGATGGTCATCGGCACCGTGAAGGGTGACATCCACGATATCGGCAAGAACCTTGTGTCGATGATGATGGAAGGTGCAGGATTCGAGGTTGTCGATCTGGGAATCAACAACCCGGTCGAGAATTACCTGGAAGCACTGGAAACGGAACAGCCCGACATTTTGGGTATGTCCGCCCTGCTGACCACCACGATGCCCTACATGAAAGTCGTTATCGACACCCTGGTCGAACAGGGCGTGCGCGACGATTACATTGTTCTGGTCGGTGGCGCGCCGCTGAACGAAGAGTTCGGCAAAGCCATCGGTGCAGACGCCTACTGCCGTGACGCTGCGGTTGCAGTGGAAACCGCCAAGGATTTCGTGGGCCGCAAGCACAACCAACTGGCTGGCTAAGACCTTTAAGGTTTTTCTTAAAAGACCGCCCATTTCGGGCGGTCTTTTTCGTTTTAGCGCTCCGCCCCTTCATGAGGTGTATCGTTTATCCGTTTGTAAACGAAAGTGCGGTTAAAAAACCGAAACGTCCAAGTTTCGGGGGTTCCGTGCCGCAGTCTTTCACAGCCATTTCGTTGGGCAAACTTGCCGATATCGATATCGCCGAGGGCAACAATGTCGCCGAAAACGCCTCTGCCCTGGTTGGGCAAACCTTCGGTCACGCGGACGCGCCGTTGGCGCATAACAGCGTGACGTGGAACGTGGTTGGAAACTCCGGCTCTGCCTATGACATGAACAACATATCTGCCAATGATCGGTTTTCGATCGACGGCGGCGCGCCGCAAACCTTTGATGGCACATCAGTGTACCACGCCACCGTCACTTATTTTGACGGCACAAGTGCAAACATTACTGCCGTTGTCGCGCAGGATGTGGATGGCAACACATATTTGGTGCCTGAGTTCTCGGCCAATGCAGATCAAGCCGCTCTGGAAGCGGGGCCTATACATTCGATCACCTTCAACAGCCTTGCTGGCAATCGATATTCAGGCATGGTGTCCAGCCGTGAAGACTGGGACCTGGTCCCCTGCTTTACCTCTGGCACGCTGATCAGAACCCGCAAAGGGGAACGCCCAGTGGAAACGCTGCGCCCCGGCGACTGGGTGGAAACCCTTGATCACGGGTTTCAAACGGTGCGCTGGGTCGGGCAGCGGCGGGTTCAGGCGGTTGGCGTGTTCGCGCCGGTCCTGTTCAAGGCAGGCGCGCTTGGGAACACCCGCGATCTGCTGGTGTCGCAGCAACACAGGATGCTGATCCAGAGCTGGCGCCTGGAACTGCATACCGGCCAAAACGAAGCACTGGCCCCCGCCAAACACCTGATCAACGGACATGACATCATCCTCAAACTCGGCGGGGTCGTAACCTACATTCACATTCTGTTTGATCAGCATGAGCTGCTCTGGTCGGAAGGCTGCCTGAGCGAGAGCTTTCATCCCGGTGCCCAAAGCTGGAACGCCCTTGAACAGTCAGCCCGACAAGAGATCCTGTCCTTGTTCCCCGAGATATCAAAGCAAGGTACTGTCGCCTACGGCCCGCCCGCTCGGCCTCTGTTATCGGCATTCGAAACACGAACGTCGGCAGCCTGACACGAGATGTCGGAAGAAGGCTTGCCTGCAAGCTGTTTTCATTCTCTTGTGCTATGAGCCCATAAGGATGCCGATCCATGCCAAGCGATACGTTACCAGATGATGCAAGCCTGACGACCAAAGGCTATGACGGCGTGGAAAACGCAAGCATCCTGCTGATCGCCTGCGGGGCGCTTGCGCGCGAAATTCTGGATATCAAAACGCGCAACGGCTGGGATCACATGGCGCTGACCTGCCTGCCTGCAATCCTGCATGTTCATCCGGAACGGATCACCCAAGCAGTTGAAGACAGCGTGGCCAAACACCGCGACAGGTTCGAAAAAATCTATGTGGTTTACGCCGATTGCGGAACCGGAGGTCTGCTGCAATCCGCTTGTGAAAAACTGGGCGTCGAGATGGTAAAAGGCCCTCATTGCTATTCGTTCTTCGAAGGCAATCAGGCCTTTCAGGAACGCGGCGAGGACGAAACAACTGCCTTCTACCTGACTGATTTTCTGGCCCGCCAGTTCGACGCATTTGTCTGGAAACCACTGGGTCTGGATCGCCACCCGGAACTGCGGGACATGTATTTCGGCAATTACACCAAACTGATTTATCAGGCCCAGATCGACGATCCGAAACTGACCGAACGCGCACGGGAATGCGCGGACCGCATGGGATTGGCGTTCGAACGGCGTTTCACCGGCTACGGCGATCTGGAAACCACTTTGTCAGACTGGGCAAACCGCCCTGAGTGACCTCAGGCGTTTTCCTGCGCGACCTGGCGGATGCGTTCAATCATGGCCCGCAGACCATTGGACCGCTGCGCTGACAGATGATCGTTCAAGCCCAATCGGGCCAGTTCCGCTGCCGCATCGACCTGCGGCACCTCGGACACCGGCAGACCGTTGTATAGGGACCGAAGCACGGCGATCAGCCCGCGAACGATCAGCGCGTCACTGTCACCATCAAACTTGAACACACCTGCTTCGATCATCGGGTGCAGCCAGACCTGACTGGCGCAGCCGTGAACCTTTGTCGCCGGAACCTTCAACGCGTCATCCAAAGGCTCCATCGCCTTGCCCTGTTCGATGACATGGCGATACCGGTCTTCCCAGTCTTCGAGAAACTCGAAATCCTCGACAATGTCTTCAAAGGCAGGCGTGGCCATGGCGCAGTGATCCTTTCGTTGAAATCACAATGTGACCTATGCCGACGACCACCTGCTGTCCAGCCCCAGCTGTGGCTTTTCAACGCGAAGAATATACGCTAACCCATTGTCTGAATTCGTGTGAAAAGCAGTGGGTCTATGCAAAAGTCTCTGTTCGTTCTTATCATCGCCATGCTGACCCTGACTGCCTGCGGCAGCTGGCGCGACTCGCGGGTGAATCCGTCAAACTGGTTTGGCTCCAGCAAGTCTGTGAAGTCTGAAACACCGCCGGACCCAAATGCCGCCGATGCGTTGGTTCCCAAGGCAAGAGAGGGAAGCGGCCTGTTTTCGCGCCCAGATGCCGAAGACACCAGTGTTCCAATCGCCAAAATCGATGAGCTGCGGATCGAGCCAATACCGTCAGGCGCGATCATTTATTCCTCTGGCACCGCGCTTCGGCAGGGTGCCTATAACGCACGCTTGGTTTCGGTTAATTCAGAAGAAAACAAAGAAAAGGGAATTCTGGAATTTGTATTCCGCGTGAACTACCCCAACTCAGAGACCCCGCAAGGATCTGAACGAACAAGAATGGTGTCGGATGCCATAAATGTTTCGACTCAGGATCTTGAAGGCATTCGCCTGATCCGTGTCGTCGGGCAACAGAACACCTTGGAATCGCGGCGGCGGTAATCGCCGTTAAAGTGAGACGACCTTGACCGCCTGCCCTTTGGCCGCCAGCGCGATTTTCCCCTCGCACAGTTTCAGCGCGTCTTCACCAAAGACTTCGTAACGCCAACCTGACATCGCGGGCAATTCTCGCTCGCCCGCGGCAATCTGGTCCAACTCGGAACTTGTTGCGATCAGCTTGGCCGCAACGCCCGAACTTTCGGTTTTGGATTTCAGCAGAACCCGAAGCAAGTCGGCCAAAGCCGGGTTGACCTTCAGGTTGTCACGGGAATTGTCGATCTTCGGCAGATTTTCCTGCGGACAATTTGTGCCCTTCGTCACCGCAGCAAGAATACCTTCGGCAATCGGTCCTTTTCGCGCCTCGCGCAACAAAAGGCGCGATCCACCGAGATCGGCGATTGTCTTGGGCTTGGTCGACGCCAGTTCGATCAAGGCGTCATCCTTGAAGACCCGGTTGCGCGGTACATTATGTTCCTGCGCATACCTTTCGCGGAACTGCGCCAGCTCGCGCACAACAGCCAAGAACTTGGCCGAGTTGGTTCGCGTTTTGACCCGCTTCCACGCCTCTTCGGGGCGAATGTCATACGTGGCAGGCTGTGTCAGCGTCCGCAGCTCTTCAGCCACCCAGTGGCTGCGCATCGTCTTTTTGAGTTCCGCAGCAAGATATTCGTAGATCTTGCGAAGATGCGTCACATCCGCCAATGCATATGTTTTCTGGGCTTCCGTCAAAGGACGACGGGACCAATCGGTGAACCGCGACGTCTTGTCGACGCCCTGTTTGCAGATTTTCCGCACCAGCGTCTCATAGCCGACCTGCTCGCCAAACCCGCAGACCATTGCGGCGACCTGTGTGTCGAACAACGGGTTGGGAAAAACACCGGCCTCGACCCAGAAAATCTCAAGATCCTGACGCGCGGCGTGAAACACCTTGACCACGTTCTCGTTTCGGAAAAGCTCATACAGCGGTTCGAGAGACAGGCCATCAACCAGCGGATCAACCAGAACCGCGCTGTCTTCATCATCAGAGGGAAGCGCCAGTTGCACGAGGCACAGTTTCGAATAATAGGTCCGCTCGCGCAGAAACTCGGTATCGACTGTGATGTATGGATAGCTTGCGGCCGCCTTGCAGAAATCAGCCAGTTCTTGCGTCGTCGTCAGAGTTTTCATGCGCCGTACTAGTTTTGCTCTTGCTCTTGTGAGTGCCCGTAATTTCCCTCGCCCCCAAGCGATACCGACGACCATAGGACGATTTTCAGGCGAGTGTAAATCACCCTCGGAACCTCACTGCATGAGAACGGGTGACCTGTTGCCTTCGGCAAAGCGGCGCAGCACCGCTGGATAAAGTTCATGTTCCCGGATCAGAACTTTTGAAGCCAGAGTTTCCGAGGTATCCGCTGGTTCGATATCCACCCGTGCCTGACCCAGAATTGGGCCATCATCCAGCGCCGCCGTCACCTCATGGACCGAGCAGCCATGTTTCGCATCACCCGCTTCAATTGCGCGGGCGTGGGTATGTAACCCCTTGTATTTGGGCAGCAATGAGGGGTGGATGTTCAGCATTCGCCCCTGAAAGCGCGTTACGAAATCCGCGGTCAGGACCCGCATGAACCCGGCCAGACAGACAATATCCGGCCGCGCGTCTTCCAAAGGCTTTAGCAACTCAGCCTCAAAGGCTGCGCGATTGCCCTTGAATGGCCGGTGATCGACCACTGCGGTCGGAATGCCACGGTCCGCAGCTTTTTTCAGCCCACCCGCCTGCGCATCGTTGGACAGGACCAAACAGGGCCGCGCCGGGTGATCACCGGTCATGCTGTCGACAAGCGACACCATGTTGGACCCGCCCCCAGAAATCAGGATCGCGACGCGCTTGTGGTTCACAGCAGTTTGCCCGAATAGGCAACTCCGGGCGTTTCGGTGACCGTACCGATCCGCGACACCGTCTCGCCAGCCTCGGCCAGCAAGGTCGAAAGCTGATCGGCCTTATCTGGATCGCACACCATGATCAGACCGATGCCACAGTTGAAGGTCTTGAGCATCTCAGCTTCCGCGATACCGCCAATCTGCGCCATCCAGCTGAAAACAGACGGCAATTGCCAGCTGTCCAGATCAATCTGGGCCCCCAACCCTTCCGGCAGTACGCGCGGCAGGTTCTCGGTCAGACCGCCACCGGTGATATGGGCCAGTGCATGAACTCCACCTTCGCGGATCGCGGACAGGGCCGGTTTGACATAAAGGCGCGTTGGCGTAAGCAGCGCCTCGCCCAGCGAACCTTCACCAAAGGGGCACGGTGCATCCCAGCCCAGACCAGACAGTTCGACGAGTTTACGTACCAGTGAATACCCGTTGGAATGCACTCCGTTCGAGGCCAGACCAAGCAGCACGTCCCCCGCCTGCACTCCGGAAGGCAGGTCAGCGCCGCGTTCCATTGCCCCGACCGAAAAGCCGGCCAGATCGAAATCGCCATCAGGGTACATGCCGGGCATCTCGGCAGTTTCGCCACCAATCAGAGCACAACCGGATTGTGCACAGCCTTCGGCAATTCCTTCAATGATCCGCGCGGCTGTATCTGTGTCCAGCTTGCCTGTCGCGAAATAGTCGAGAAAAAACAGGGGCTCGGCCCCCTGACAGATCAGGTCATTGACACACATGGCCACCAGATCGATGCCAACCCCATCCACGACGCCGGTATCGATCGCAATTCGCAGTTTTGTACCAACCCCGTCCGTGGCACCAACCAGAATGGGATCCTGATACCCAGCAGCTTTCAGGTCGAACAGTGCGCCAAAACCGCCCAGACCGCTCATCACACCGGGGCGGTTGGTTCGCTTTGCTGCGGGCTTGATCCGGTCAACCAGAGCATTGCCCGCGTCAATATCCACGCCTGCATCGGCATAGGTGATTCCGTTCTTGCCCGCTGTCATGGCCAGTTCCTTTTGAATGCTTTGCGGGCGGGTTATTCGATTGTGGCGTTTGTTGCAACGGTCAGGCTTGACGCGGCTGTTCACCGTGATACGCAATGCGCCTAGGCGGGCCTGTAGCTCAATTGGTTAGAGCAGAGCGCTCATAACGCTTTGGTTGGGGGTTCGAGTCCCTCCGGGCCTACCAAATCACCGCCACGTGCCTTGAACACCCCGCACATCCCACTGTTTTTGTTTGCGTTTTTGAAAATAAGCATTCATCCTGACCTGTGCAACCAGTCCATATGCGGTTCGAATTCAAAGGCATTGGTTCAGTTCGCAGATTTCCAGTTTCGATTTAATCGCCGTGGGATGACAGGTCTTGCGGAATAACTCTGAAATCTTTTCGCGAGAATTGAAGCCCCTCGGCTCAGAATATCGTCATGTTGGCGCGGCTTTGAACCGTTGAAGGTGTCAGTTTACCGGCCGATTATGATATCGGCGCACAATCCACCCAGGCGTTCACTTTTGGCCAGTCGCAGAGTGCCACCATGGGCGCGCGCAACGTCCGCCACGATCGCCAACCCCAAACCCACGCCACTACCCTGATTCTGATTGCGCGCTGGGTCGAGCCGCGTAAAGGGTTTGACCGCCTCTGTGCGCTGCTCTGCGGGAATTCCAGGGCCATCATCTTCGACACGGATGCGCAATGACTTGGTGTTCAGTGACAGGCTGACCTCGGCCCGGCTGCCGTAGCGCACGGCATTGCCGATGAGGTTTTCAACGGCCCGACGAACAGCCATGGGGCGCAGCATTGCCGTTCCCTGCCCCTCGACAGCGACCAGTTCGGCTTGATGCCCTGCCCGATTGGCGTCATCCACAATCTGTCGAACAAATTCCGCCGGGTTGATTTCCTCGGGCGATCCTTCGGACGCCCCGCGCGAAAATTCGAGGAATGCATCAACCAAGGATTGCATTTCCGCCACGTCCTGTAGCAAAGGTCGTGCCTCATCCTCAGGTAACATTGCCAGTCCAAGTTTCAGGCGCGTCAGAGGCGTGCGCAGGTCATGACTGACGCCGGACAACATCAGCGTCCGTTGTTCGATCTGACGTTCGATCCGTGACCGCATATCCAAAAACGCATTCCCCGCCGCGCGTACTTCGATGGCACCGCCCGGTGAATATGGTACGCTCCGCCCTCGTCCAAACGCCTGCGCCGCATTGGCCAGCCGTGTGATAGGGCGCAACTGGTTTCGCATGTACAGAAATGAAATCGAGGTCATTATGATCGCGAAAAACAGCATCGTCACGATCAACTGATGCGGCGCCGCTGGCGACAATCTGCGCCGGTCAAAGGTCAGTTCCAGCACCCCCAGATGCGTATCCAGGTACAGACGCGCTTCGCGGCTGCTTGGCAACGCAACAGCACTCAGCTCTGGCAACCTTGCGCGAAGCTCGGCCTCGACCTGCGGCGCTATGAAGTCGTACCACCGTGGACGATCTAATTTGGGAGTTTCGTTGGGGGGCAGAAATCTGGCCTGCATTTCCAGCGCCAGAAGATCCGGGCGCACTTCGGCCAAGGCCTGGTGCTGCGTCTCGGCCCTGTCCATCATGGTGGTGATCAGCATCACTTCCCTTGAGGCTGCGCGCGTCATCTGGTCAGTGACATCTTCCAGATGCTTTTGAAGAAAGGAAACTCCTACAACCAGCAGCAACGCGATCACAGGAAGAACCAGAATCAGCGCTGCTCGGGCATAAAGGCTGCGTGGCATATAGGGTTTGAGCCAATGCGTGGACATGCGCTAAACCTAGCGGGCTGCCCGGACAAGAGAAAGAGCACAGAATGCAGGCACCAGACGAATTTAATCCACCCGCTGGTGTTGCGACAGAATTGCAACCGGGTCTGCGGCGCATTCTGGCCCCCAACCCGTCACCGATGACCTATCGCGGCACCAACACCTATCTGTTGGGCGATCGTGACATTGCCGTCATTGATCCCGGCCCCGCAAGCGAAGAGCATTTGAACGCGATCCTGAATGAACTGCGACCTGGCCAGAGAATCAGCCACATAGTCGTCACGCACACACATCTGGATCACTCACCCTTGGCAGCACCCCTTGCCGCGCGAACGGGAGCTGCGATCTATGCGTTTGGTGGTCCCGAATCCGGTCGCAGCGCTGTTATGGCGACCCTTGCTGCGCGTGGGTTGGCCGGAGGTGGCGAAGGCATCGACACCGCGTTTCGTCCGGATATCGAGGTTGCGGATGGTGAGGTCATCTTTGGCGATGACTGGCAGCTTGAGGTTATTCACACTCCGGGGCATCTGGGAAACCACATTGCCCTGGCATGGCAGGATACCTGTTTCACCGCCGACCATGTGATGGGATGGGCCAGTTCGCTGGTGTCGCCACCGGACGGAGACCTGACCGATTTCATGACAGCCTGCCACCGCCTGCGCGCGCGCGATTGGTCCGTTTTTCACGCGGGCCACGGTGCACCGATTACAGACCCCGCCGCGCGATTGGATTGGCTGATCCGACACAGGCAAAACCGCGAAGCCCAGATTCTATCCGCGCTCGACGAAGCAGACGGATCGGCGCGGCACCTGGCCGAACGTATCTACACCGACACACCCGCGACACTGCTGTCAGCCGCGGAGCGGAACGTTTTTGCCCACCTCGTTGATCTGACGGGAAAAAAACAGGTGTCACCGCTCGGCGAACTATCTGCCACAGCGGTTTTTCGCAAAGATCTATGAAGCCGCGAAAAATTTTCAAAGTTCGCGTGCTTAACCTCTGGACGCCGGGATTCCGGGTTGCTATACGCCCCTCAGTTCCGGCGTAGCTCAGCGGTAGAGCAGTTGACTGTTAATCAATTGGTCGTAGGTTCGATCCCTACCGCCGGAGCCAAAATTTCCCAATATTCAATCTTTTGCCAGAGTCAGAAACCACATCGGTATTCTGGGGCTTTTTCGTTGAAAAAATGATGACCGCCCTCTGGACGCCGGATACTCCGGTTGCTATACGGCGCGGACCGTTCCGGCGTAGCTCAGCGGTAGAGCAGTTGACTGTTAATCAATTGGTCGTAGGTTCGATCCCTACCGCCGGAGCCAATTCACCGCGCAAGATCACATCTCACCCCGCTAGGGCATCCTTGAAATCTGCACGAAGATTGCGTTTCAGCACCTTTCCGGTTGCGTTCAGCGGCAGCGCGTCAACAAAAACAACCTTGTCCGGAATCTGCCATTTGGCAATTTTCCCTTCGAAAAAGGCCAGAAGTTCCTTTTCGCTTGGATTCTCGCCGTCGGCCCTTACTGCAACTAGCAAGGGGCGTTCGTCCCATTTCGGATGCGGAACACCGACCACGGCGGCAGTTGCCAGTTTCGGATGCGCAACAGCGATGTTTTCAAGTTCGACCGAGCTGATCCACTCCCCTCCGGACTTGATGATGTCCTTGGATCGGTCACGAATGGTCATGTAACCATCGGTATCCAGCGTTGCGACATCGCCTGTGGCGAACCAACCGTCTTGTAACAGATCCTGATCCTGCATCAGGAAATAGCTGTCCAGTACCCAATGCCCCCGCACCATCAGATCGCCCTGCGTTTCGCCGTCTTGTGGCAGATCTTTGCCGTCATCATCCACGATTTTCAGTTCAACCCCAAACGGTGGCCGGCCCTGACTCAGACGGATAAGGTGTTGTTCTTCAAGCGGCAGCACCAGATGTTTGGCCAATGGGTAGTTGGCCGTACCAAGCGGGCTCATCTCGCTCATTCCCCACGCATGTACCGTATCGACGTCATATTTATTCCGGAAAGTCTCCATCATCGAAGGTGGGCAAGCGGCACCTCCAATCACGGTCCGTTCGAGGCTTTTCAAACTCGTCCCGCATTTGGCTGCATGCGCCAACAGTCCCTGCCAGATGGTTGGCACCCCCATGGCCAGCGTCACGCCATAGGTGTCGATCAGATTGACCAGCGCCTCGCCATGCAAATCCGGGCCGGGTAAAACCAGTCGCGATCCGGACATGGCGCAGGCATAAGGCGAACCCCATGCATTAACGTGGAACATAGGAACGACGGGCATCACGACATCCATCGCCGAAAAGCCTATCACGTCGCGCGTATTCGACGCGAAACTGTGCAGGACCGTCGATCTGTGGGAATAAAGAACCCCCTTGGGATGGCCGGTTGTACCCGACGTGTAACACAGCCCTGACGCGGTGTTTTCATCCAGTTCAGGCCAATCAAAGGCCGCGTCACCGGTTTCGATCAGCTCATCATAAAATTTCAGGTCGGGTATCTTTGCTGCAGCGTCATCATTGCGGGGGCCCATCAGAACAAAATGGCGAACATCCGTCAGCGCACCGTGCAAGGTGGCAACAAGCGGGACGAAGGTTGCATCAAAGAACAACACCCGATCCTGAGCATGGTTGATGATATAAGTCAGTTGTTCAGGAAAAAGCCTCGGATTGACTGTGTGACAGACATATCCTGCACCCGAGGTGGCATAATAGATCTCCAGATGGCGACGATTGTTCCAGGCCAGCGTCCCGACCCTGTCCTGCGGCTCCAGACCCAGCCGCGTCAGGGCCGACGCCAAACGCCGGGCGTTCACGGCTATCTCGGACCAATTGGTTTCGGTCACTGATCCATCCGTTTCGACCGAGATGATCTCGGTCTGACCGTGGTAACGCTGTGCGTGATCAATAAGCGACGAAATCAGCAAAGGCTGCGTCATCATCTGTCCCAGCATGGACATCCTCCCGTCATGGGCGGGACCTTGCCTGGCCCCTGCCTGTTCCGTCTGGCACAGACAGGCAGGGGTGTTCCCTGTCACGTCAGTCCAGCCGTTTCCTAGAAGGAACCCTGCCAATCAATTAATTGTCTGACAATAAGAGAATGCAAGCCACACCGGTAGCGGACTACATTCCCGTCGCCTAATCCCGGTGTTTCAGCGCGTAGGCGACCAATGCTGCGGTCGACCCATCCTTTCCCTCGGCGCTTTCTTCGCCATCCACGATGGGGCCAAGCGAATTGGCCAGTTCCTTGCCCAGCTCAACCCCCCACTGGTCGAAAGAGTTGATGCCCAGCAACACGCCTTCGACAAACACCCGGTGTTCATAAAGCGCAATAATCTGACCCAACACAAACGGTGTGAGTTTGGGGTAAATCAATGTTGTCGAGGGACGATTGCCGGGGAAAACCCGGTGCCGGGCCTGCCGGTCCAGTTCACCACCCTGATACCCCTGCTGCGTCATGCGTTGGCGCGCTTCTTCGAACGAACGGCCACGCATCAGGGCCTCAGACTGCGCCAGACAATTGGCCAAAAGCAGACGGTGGTGATGGGTCAGTTCTGGTTCATGCCCCTCGGCCGCAACCATGAATTCGCAGGGAATGACATCAGTACCCTGATGGATCAGCTGATAAAACGCGTGTTGTCCATTGGTGCCCGGCTCACCCCAGACGACAGGACCTGAAGGCATGGCGAGGGTTGAGCCATCCATCGCCACGGATTTGCCATTCGATTCCATTTCCAACTGCT
This sequence comes from Ruegeria sp. O4, assembly GCF_056535125.1. NCBI lineage: Bacteria > Pseudomonadati > Pseudomonadota > Alphaproteobacteria > Rhodobacterales > Roseobacteraceae > Ruegeria > Ruegeria sp. O4. The sequence continues at coordinate 474,605 of NZ_JBQERO010000001.1, forward strand.
GGAAATATGCGGGCAGGCGCAAAAGCCGCTGGTCATAAGGCAGCACCGCACGGCTGGTATGCCCCAGAACCTGACGATGCCAGATGCCAACCAATGCCAGCATCACAGGCATGTTTTCATCCCAGTCAGCCGAGCGGAAATGCAGGTCCATCGCCTGCCCGCCGCGTAATAACGCGTCAAATGCGTTTGAACCAACTGCAATCATGACCGGCAAGCCGACCGGACCCCAAACCGAATAACGCCCACCGACCCAATCGGCGAATCCGAAGACATGCGCCTCGGGAATACCGAAGGCTTTCGTCTTGTCCAAAGCGCTGGAAACGGCGGCAAACTGGCGCGACGGATCGCCCCCGCCTTCGGACATCCACGCGCGGGCGGTGCGTGCATTGGTCATCGTTTCGATTGTGGTGAAGGTTTTTGAGGCGACAATGACCAGCGTACGCATCGGGTCAAGCTGCCGCAACGTGTCCGCGATATGCGCCCCATCCACGTTCGAGACGTAATGCACCCGTGGTCCATCGTGATAAGGTGCCAGCGCCAAAGTGGCCATGACAGGGCCGAGGTCTGACCCGCCGATGCCGATATTGACCACATCGGTAAAGTTGCCCCCCGCCCCAGCGATAGCGCCGCCGCGCACCTCTTCCGCGAACACGCGCATCCGTTGCAGCGTATCCAGAACCTCGGGCATAACGTCCTGACCGTCCACTTCAACCGGCCCGCCATCAAGGTTGCGCAAGGCCGTGTGCAACACCGCGCGCCCTTCGGTCTCGTTGATCTTCTCGCCCGCGAACATCGCATCACGCCGAGACGCAAGACCAGCCTCTGCACACAATTGAATGAGCGCGGATCGCACCACATCATCGATCTGCGTTTTTGAATAGTCGAAAACCATATCCCCGGTTGAGGCTGAAAATACTTCGGCCCGGTTTGCATCTGCCGCAAACAGGTCAAGGATACGACGGTCACTTGTCGTCTGAGCCAGTGTTCTCAAAGCATCCAGATGCATTGCTTTACTCCGCCCAGTGTACGGTCATGCCACCAAGAACTGCGGCGATCGGTGCCTCTTCCGGTGGTAGCGACATGGCTTTTTCAAGAACGGCGCGTTTTGCCTGTCCATAGATGATCAGATGTTTCGACAGCGCCCCGTCCAGGACCGGAGCGGTCAGGGAAATTCGCGCCTCTGGCTGCGTTTCGGTCCGGGCGACGATCAACGTAGGTGCATCACTGCGCAATGCCTCGTCCAGCCCTTCCATTCCCGGAAACAATGAGGCCGTGTGCATGTCTTCGCCCATTCCTAGTACCAGCACCGACAATGGCAATACCGGCGCAATCAGCGACTCGATTTCGGGCAACGCTGCCTCAGGTTCTGAATCAGGGACATAAAGCGGAATGTATTGTGCCACAGAGGCCCGGCTGGTCAGCAACCTTTCGCGGATCAAACGTTCGTTCGAGCGGTCATGATCTGCTGGCACACAGCGTTCATCCGTCGGCAACACACGCACACGATCCCATTCAAGATCAGCGGCACACAGGCTATCAAAAACAGGGCCCGGAGTTGTTCCCCCAGGAACGGCCATTGCAACGGTATCATGGTGCAGCAATGCGGCCTCAAGGTCGCCCGCCAGCACGTTGGCCACGTCGATGGCAAGCATTTCGCGATCAGCATATTCCTGAATTTTCATGGCTTTATCCCTTGCCAGTGACGTCCGTCACGTTTCATCAGAAGTTCGGCGTCGCCCGGCCCCGTGCTGCCGCTGTCATAAGGCTTGGGCACATCCCCACGTGCCAACCATCCGGCGATGATCGGATCGGTCCAGGCCCAGGCGGCCTCGACCTCATCCCCGCGCATGAACAGGGTCTGGTTTCCGCGGATCACGTCCATCACCAGGCGTTCATACGCATCTGGCGGGTCCTGATTTTCGGGGCCCAGGGCTTCGGCAAAGCTCATGTCCAAGGGAACGTCGATCAGTCGCATCCCCCCCTGCCCGGGTTCCTTGATCGTCACCTTCAGCGTGATCCCCTCGTTCGGCTGCAACCGGATCGACAACGTATTTGCATGGCGCCCCGCCTCTTCCCCGAATATCGAATGCGGCGCGTCCTTGAACATCACGTTGATCACCGACGAGCGCGCCACCAGACGCTTACCGGTGCGCAGGTAGAACGGCGTACCTGCCCAACGCCAATTGCTGATGTGGGCCTTTAACGCCACATAGCTTTCGGTGGTTGATCGCGGATTGCCAACGCAGTCCCGGTACCCCGGCCCGTCTGGACCGACCGCAAACTGCCCCCGCACGATGTGGTGCGGTTCAACCGGATCAAGCGCCCGGATCACTTTAAGCTTTTCATCCCGAACTGCGTCAGGATCAAACTTGGCCGGAGGTTCCATCGCAATCAGGCAGAGCAGCTGCATCAAGTGGTTCTGCACCATGTCCCGCATCGCACCCGCCCGCTCATAATAGTCTTCGCGCCCTGCGACACCAACAGTTTCCGCAACCGTTATCTGGATATGGTCGACATACTGGCTGTTCCACAGCGGTTCGAACAGCATATTGCCAAACCGGACCGCCATCAGATTCTGGACGGTTTCCTTGCCCAGATAATGGTCGATACGGTAAATCTGATTTTCATCAAAATGCGCGGCCAGTGTTGCATTCAACTCCCGTGCGCTCGCCAAATCATGTCCAAACGGCTTTTCGACCACAATACGGGTTTCTTCTGTCACCAGATCATACGCCCTAACCCGCTGGGCCAATGGTCCGAACAGGCTGGGACCGACTGAGAAATAGAAAGCGCGAACCCGGTCGGGCGATAGTTTTTCACTCAGTACATCCCAACCATCCGTCGTCAGGGCATCCAGCGATACATAGTCGACCCGTTGCAGGAAACGGGTCAGGGCTTGCGAATTCCGGGCCCGTTCCGAAGCATGCCGTTGCAGCGACGCTGCAACCATCTTTCGAAATTCATCCGCTGAATGACCGGCGCGCGCGGCTGCAATAATCCGGGCATCCTCATGCCACTGACCTGCACAATACCGACGGTAAAGCGCAGGCAGAATCTTACGCTGCGCCAGATCACCGGTGCCGCCGAAAATAACCAGATCAAATGGATCAACAGGGATGACACGTGAAACCATGAGTTGTCCTTACCCTGACCCTTCCGGCATGTCCAATGTTAGCGCAACCAAAATCCAAGAAATCTTGTTGATCAAAACTCTGTCAGAACCTCTGCACCAGACTTACCAAATCCGCGACAAAGGGCTAGATCAGTTTGATGACTTCAACGAACCGGATGTGGGAATGAAAGACAACGCCCCTCAGCTTGCCAATATCGGCAAGTTTCAGCGTAAACTGGTAACGGCCGATGGCCAGACCCGCGCAAAGGTTTCCCTGACCAACCCTCAGACCCTGTGGTTCAACACCGGCACGCTGTGCAATATTGAATGCGTAAACTGTTATATCGCCAGCAGCCCGACCAATGACGCACTGGTTTATATCACTGCGGACGAGGTTCGTGACTACCTGGATCAAATCAAAGCCCGCAATTGGCCGGTGCGTGAAATCGGTTTTACAGGCGGCGAGCCTTTCCTGAACCCCGAGATGATCGACATGACACGTGCCGCGCTGGAGCGTGGATACGAAGTTCTGATCCTCACCAACGCGATGGCCCCGATGATGCGCAGCAAGATGCGCGACGGGCTGCTGGCATTGCAAAAGACATTCAATGACAAGCTGACCCTGCGCGTTTCCGTCGATCATTACCGCGCAGAACTGCACGACCTTGAACGCGGCAAGGGGAGCTTTGAAAAAACCCTGACGGGTATGAAGTGGCTGCGCGATCACGGCTTTAACATCGCTGTTGCCGGGCGCACCGTTTGGGGTGAGTCTGACACGGAAAGTCGTGCGGGTTATGCCGCATTCTTTACAGAGCACGGCTTTGACATTGACCCGCATAACCCGGCACAGACCGTCCTGTTTCCCGAGATGGACGAAACTGTCGAAGTACCCGAGATTACAACGGCTTGCTGGGGAATACTGAGTAAGTCACCCGATGCATTGATGTGTGCCAGCGCCCGCATGGTGGTGAAACGGAAAGGCGCTGACCGGCCTGCCGTGTTGGCCTGCACCCTGCTGCCCTACGAGCCGGAATTCGAGATGGGTCATTCTCTGGCCGAATCCGAGGCTGACGTTCACCTGAACCACCCCCACTGTGCCAAATTCTGCGTGCTGGGCGGCGCCAGTTGTTCTGGCTGATTGGGTCAGGAAGTTCCTGATTTCATTTCAGACGCATCATCAGACACGCGCCGACCGCTTCGGTTCATTGTTTGAAGAGCATGCACCAACGGAAACTGCGCCTGTCCCTCGCTCAGTTCACACGAAACTCTCCTACCATGTTGCGCCACTCACCCGGTGCGATCATTTTGCGATGGGTGAATTTGACGGAATGCAGCGGGCCTTCGATTTCGCGCTGCCAGAAGTCGATGAATTTGAACAATTTCGGATGATCCGGCGCAAGGTCGTAATCCTGCCAGATGAACGTGTTCAAGACGTGGATATAGTCTGGCATATGATAGAAAAACTCCGCCGTCGTCAGCCCGTACCCCTTGAGCATCAATTCGGTTTCGCTTGGATTCATGCAGACCTCCTGTTTGATACAAGGCCTGCTCAAGATACCACGAAAACCTTCTAATACTTATATAACAATATGTTACTTGAGTATTACCGGGGAATTTCCCCGTAAAGGCGCTGCTTGCTTGCACCTTATGTGCCGGGTCTGATAAGATACACCCACAAGATATAGACCCAGAACAAGACACGGGCAGTTTACGTGAGCGATACGCCAGAAATTCCTGAAAACATGGATGAAACCCCGCCCGAGCGCCCAGTCTATGACGGCCCGACGGTTTCCATCGAATCCGAAATGCGTACGTCCTATCTGGACTATGCCATGTCGGTCATCGTCAGCCGCGCGATCCCTGATTTGCGCGACGGGCTGAAACCGGTGCACCGGCGTATCCTTTATGCAATGCACGAGACGGGGAACACGCACGATAAGGCGTACCGCAAATCGGCACGCCCGGTGGGCGACGTGATGGGTAAGTACCACCCGCATGGTGACAGTGCGATCTATGACGCACTGGTGCGGATGGCGCAGGATTTCTCGATGTCTCTGCCGCTGCTGGATGGTCAGGGCAACTTTGGCTCGATGGACGGCGATAACCCGGCGGCTATGCGGTATACCGAAGTGCGGATGGACAAGCCCGCCGCTTCCCTGTTGGCTGATATCGAAAAAGAAACGGTCGATTTTCAGGACAACTATGACGGCAAGGACCGGGAACCGACAGTTCTGCCGGCCCGTTTCCCGAACATGCTGGTCAATGGTGCCGGAGGTATCGCCGTGGGGATGGCGACAAACATTCCGCCGCACAACCTTGGCGAAGTAGTCGATGCGACTTTGGCGCTGATCGACGATCCCGACCTTACATCAGAACAGTTGATCGAATACGTCCCCGGCCCCGACTTTCCAACCGGCGGTGTGATGCTTGGGCGTTCCGGCGCGCGCAAGGCCTATCTGGAGGGCCGCGGCAGCGTCATCATCCGCGCCAAGACCCGAGTGGAAGAAATCCGCAAGGACCGCTATGCCATCGTTGTCGACGAGATTCCCTATCAGGTGAACAAGGCCGCGATGATCGAAAAGATCGCCGAGGCGGTTCGCGAGAAGCGGATCGAAGGCGTGGCCCATGTACAGGACGAATCCGACCGCAACGGCGTGCGCGTTGTGGTCGAGCTCAAGCGCGATGCAACGCCCGAGGTGGTGCTGAACCAGCTCTACCGCTTTTCGCCGATGCAGACCTCCTTTGGCTGCAATATGCTGGCGCTGAATGGTGGCCGCCCCGAACAGCTGACCCTGCGCCGGTTCCTGACCTCGTTCATCGACTTCCGTGAAGATGTCGTTGCCCGCCGTACGGCCTATGACCTGCGCAAGGCGCGCGAACGCAGCCACATCCTGTGTGGTCTGGCTGTGGCGGTGTCCAATGTCGATGAAGTGGTCGCAACGATCCGGTCGTCTGCTGACGCCGCCGAGGCCCGCGAAAAACTGATGACCCGCCGCTGGCCTGCCTCCGACATCGAAGGCTATTTGCGCCTGATCGATGATCCTCTGTCCAAGATGAATGACGATGGCACCTATAATCTGACCGAGGTTCAGGCCCGTGCCATTCTGGAGTTGCGCTTGCAACGCCTGACCCAACTGGGCGTCAAAGAGGTCACGGACGAGCTGGAAGAACTGGCGGCCAAGATCAAGGAATACCTTGATATTCTGTCCTCACGCGAACGGATCATGGGCATCATCGCTGATGAGCTGCGCAGCGTGCGTGAACAGTTCGCGGTCGACCGCCGCACTGAGATCGTCGACTGGTCCGGTGACATGGAAGACGAAGACCTGATCGAGCGTGAAGACATGGTCGTGACCGTCACTTCGGGCGGGTACATCAAACGCACACCGCTGGCAGATTTCCGCGCCCAGAAACGCGGTGGCAAGGGCCTGTCGGGGATGCAAACCAAGGAAGAGGATGTTGTGACCAACCTCTTCGTTGCGAACACCCATACACAGCTGCTGTTCTTCACGACGGACGGGATGGTCTACAAGCTCAAGACCTGGCGCTTGCCCCAATCCGGACGCACCGGCAAAGGTAAGGCCATCGTCAACATCCTTCCGATCCCAACTGGCGTTTCCATCGCCGCGATAATGCCCGTGGATGTACCGGACGAGGAATGGGAAAACCTCCAGATCGTCTTTGCCACCAGCGCAGGTGACGTGCGTCGTAACCGGTTGTCGGACTTCACCAATGTCCGGCGCAACGGCAAGATTGCCATGAAGCTGCCCGACGGCATTGAACTGGTGAATGCGCGCATCTGTTCGGAAGACGAAGACGTGATGCTGGTCACCAATTCCGGCCGCGCGATCCGCTTCCGGACAACTGACGTGCGTGTCTTCAACTCGCGCGAATCCACAGGTGTCCGGGGGATCAGGCTGACCAACGGTGACCGCGTCGTTTCGATGTCCGTGATCCGTCATTTCGAGGCGACACCCGAAGATCGTGTGGCCTATCTCAAGATGCGGCGTGCGGTTGCGGGGCTTACCGAAGAAGACGCTGGTGAAGACGAGGAAGCCGCAGCAAGCAGCGATTTCAGTCAGGAGAAATACGCCGAGATGTCGGCTGCCGAAAACCTTATCCTCACTATCACCGCTGGTGGTGCAGGCAAGTTGAGTTCAAGCCACGACTACCCTGTGCGCGGACGTGGCGGCATGGGTGTGGCGGCGATGGACAAGGCCATGCGCGGCGGGGACTTGGTTGCATCCTTCCCGGTCGAGATCGACGATCAGATCATGCTGGCCACATCGAAAGGCCAATCTATCCGGGTGCCGGTCGATGGTATCTCTTTCCGCTCACGTTCCGCAGGTGGCGTGAAGGTATTCAATACCGGCAAGGGCGAAGAAGTCGTCAGCGTCGCGTGGATCGCCGATCAGGGCGACGAGGAAGAATTACAGTAACCCCGGGCACCGGTTCGACGGTTCCCGGGGTTCAGTTCATGTCAGGTAGGTATTGAAAAAAGCGATGGTCCGGCTCCATGCCAGATTTGCCGCGGCTTCGTCATATCTGGGCGTCGTATCGTTGTGAAAGCCGTGATTGACGTCCGGATAGAAGTGCACGCTGAATTTCTTTTGATTGGCTTTCAACGCCTCTGAATATGCAGGCCATCCAGCGTTGATACGCTCATCCAGACCGGCATAGTGGATCATAAGAGGTGCTTCGATGGACGGAACATCTTCGGCTGGTGGTTGCCGACCGTAGAATGGCACCGAGGCCGCAAGGTCCGGATAGGCTACGGCCAACGCGTTGCAAACACCTCCGCCATAGCAGAAGCCGACAGCGCCAACCTTGCCTGTCGAAAGTTCATGATCACGAAGGAATTCAAAGGCGGCGAAGAAATCCGCCATCAGTTTTTCCCGGTCCATCGAGCGCTGCATTTCTCGCCCTTCTTCATCAGTACCGGGATAGCCGCCAAGGGGCGACAACCCATCAGGTCCAAAAGCCAGAAAACCGGCCTTGGCCGCGCGGCGCACAACGTCCTCGATATAGGGGTTTAGACCCCGGTTCTCGTGTACGACCAGTACCGCTGGCAATTTTCCTTCGGCATTTGCCGGCATCGCCATCAGGCCGCTGGTTTCGCTATGCCCATCCGGGCTGTCATATGCGACCACCATGGTTTGGATCGCGGGATCGTCCGGGGCCACCTGTTGCGCCCAGGCGTAATTGGGTTGCAACTGGTCCAGAATCATTGCGCCTGTCATTCCGGCAGCCGTGTATTTACCGGCTTTTGAGATGAACTCACGCTTGGACATCGTGCCGTGCACATATCCGTCGAATATTTCGAGGATACGCGGATCAAAATCACTGGCTTTCTTGCGGGCGTTTCCGGTCATCGTTGCCTCCCAGGCGATGGTATCGGTGCACCGATTCTAACGCCTAGGCTGCAATTCGGAAACTCACAAATCGTAAAGCGCGCCGAACTTGGTCTCGAGATAACTTAGCAGTGGGTCCGGTCCGGGCTCGATGCCGCTTGCACGGGCAATCACCTCGCGCGGTGCATAAAGGCCGCCATGCTGCTGCACATGCTCGCGCAACCAGCCGGTTGCACCGGTGGTGTCGCCGCGAGCCAGTTGCGCATCAAGATCGGGCTCTGAACCGCGCAAAGCCTGATAGAGGCACCCAGCATAGACATTGCCCAGCGAGTATGTCGGGAAGTAACCGAACAACCCAACCGACCAATGCACATCCTGCAAACAACCGTTCGAGGGCTTGTCGACCGCATAACCGAAATCTGCCTTGAACCGATCATTCCAGGCGGCTTCCAGATCGCCGACCTGCAAGTCTCCGGCCATCAGCGCGCGTTCCAGATCAAACCGCAGCATGATGTGCAGATTGTATTGAACCTCATCCGCCTCGGTGCGGATATAGCCGTTATGGACGCGGTTGACCGTCGCATAAAACGCATCCGGATCGGCAATGCCGAACTCGCCGAACGCCTCTTTCATTTGTTCGAACAACCAACCGGTAAAGGCCCGCGACCGACCCAACTGGTTTTCGTAGATCCGGCTTTGACTTTCATGCACGCCCATCGACACACCAGACCCGAGCGGTGTCAGCAGGTATTTCCTGTCGATCCCCTGTTCATAGGCGGCGTGGCCCACCTCGTGAATGGTGGAATAGAAACAATTGAACGGGTCCGTTTCGCTGGTTCGCGTGGTGATGCGGACATCAAGACCACTGCCTGAACTGAACGGGTGAACCGCCTTGTCCACGCGGCCATTGTTCAGGTCATAGCCAAAGGCGACCGCCAGTTTTTGTGTCAGACGCATCTGGGTCTGCTCATCAAAACTGCGGTTCAGGGCAGCGGGCTCGGGCCGCTCCAGCACAGCGGCGCGCAGGGCCACCAGTCGTGGGCGCATCTGGTCGAAGATATCCGCAATCTGTGCGCTGGTCGTGTAAGGCTCGTAATCTTCGACCATGGCGTCGTATACGTCGCCCCCTTGCGCCAGCGCCTCGCCTTCCTGTCGTTTCAGCGATACGACCTCTTCCAGAACCGGAAGAAAGGCCGAGACATCTTCGTCCGCGCGCGCCTGCGCCCACTTTCCCTGCGCAGCGGATGTCACACGGGCAATCGCCGTCGCCAGATCGGCAGGCACCTTCACCGCGCGATCATATGCGCGCCGGATTTCACGCATCTGCGCCTTGCCGACCTCATCCTGAGGCGCGGCCTGATCCAGCCATTCGGCAACACGAGGATCAGAACGACGTGCGTGCAGGACAGATTCGATAGCTGCCATTTCTTCGGCGCGCTGTGGCGCAGCGCCGCGCGGCATGACGGTTTCCTGGTCCCAGCCAAGCCGACCGGCGATCTGGCCCAAAGCCGAAGTTTCCCGCTGAAAGGTCATCAGTTCATTGAAAGCGGTCATAATTTCAAACTCCGCGCACAGATGTTGCGATTGGATAAGCCGTGAGGAACCGCGCGCGCAGGATCAGCGTCCAAACGATGACGGCCATAAACTGGTGGAAGATAGCGACCTGCCATGGCGCGCCGTAAACCACGGTCACGATGCCGACGACGACCTGTAACGAAAGCGCGGCGAAAGCAGCGTTGAAGGCAAAACGCGTCTGCGGATGCGCGCTGCCGCTGCCACGTCGCCAGACGACAACGGCGAAGATGAACAGCAGATACCCTGCACACCGGTGGATGAACTGTACCAGACCGGGGCTTTCAAAGAAGTTTCGCCACATCGGCTCCAACATAGTCGCATCCGGTGGAAGCAACTGCCCTCCCATCAGCGGCCAGTCGGTGTAAGACCGCCCGGCGTCGATCCCGGCGACAAGCGCGCCAATGAGTATTTGTAAAAAGGCGAAGTGCATCAGCCCTGTGGACAATGAAAACAGCCTGACCTCTTTGGCCCGGCGCGCCTGCATCAGGTCACGTTCTTCCCGGCCGAGTTCAAAGATGTACCAGGCCAGGACTCCCAGGATCACAAAAGCCAGCCCCAAATGCGTTGCCAGACGGTAACTTGCAACAGCCGTCATGCCTTCACCCTGGGTGACGCCCGAGGCCACCATCCACCAACCAACAGCGCCCTGCAGACCGCCAAGAAGACCCGGAACGATCAGCTTTCCCATCCACCCTGTCGGGATCTTGCGGGTGAGAAGAAAGGTCAGAAATCCAACGGCCCAGACCAAACCGATCATGCGGCCCAACTGACGATGGCCCCATTCCCACCAATAGATGGATTTGAAATCACCCAGTTCCATCCACTGGTTCTGGATGCGCCATTGGTCAATCTGCTTGTACTTGTCGAACTCTGCCTGCCAGTCCGCTTCGGTCATCGGCGGCAAAGCTCCGGTGATCGGGCGCCATTCGGTGATCGAGAGGCCGCTGTCAGTCAGGCGCGTCAAGCCGCCAACCGCGATCATCACAACGACCAGAGCAAACAGGATCATCAGCCAGACGCGGATCGCATTGCGCGCGCCGCCGCGCCCCCGGTCGATCATACCGGGTTGAACCGCCTGTTGTTTTTTGGTGTCCGTGACCTCTTCGAAGATGCTGCGCTTACCGCTCATGCTGTCCTCATGTCCTGATTTTGTCGCAAGCTAGGGCTTGGGTGAAGATAGGTCCAGCCTCAGCCTTTATCCTTCCAGCGGACCATCTGACGCATGATCCCGTGCAACATCTGCACATCGGCCCGTGTCATTCGCATCCGCGACCACAGGTTGCGCAGGTTAACCTTCATCCCTTCGGCCTTTTCGGGAGGGTAGAAGAACCCCGCCTCCTCCAGCCTATCCTCGTAATGCTCGACAAGTTTTTCGACCTCGATCCCAGTGGCCCAGTCACCTTTGCCCAGGTCGGTCGATTCATGCACCACATCCCCGGTCTGGCGCATCCACTCATAGGCGGTCAGCAATACGCATTGACCAAGGTTCAGCGAGGCATATTCCGGGTTCACCGGCACCGAGATGATCGCGTTGGCCTTGGCGATGTCTTCATTCTCTAGCCCCGCGCGTTCAGGGCCGAACAGAACGGTAACCTTCTCGCCTGCCGCGATCTTTCCGGCGGCAATCTTCATTGCGTGTTCTGGGCTGTAGACAGGTTTGGTCAAGCCCCGCTGACGGGCTGTCGTGGCGAAGACAAACGTGCTGTCGGCCAGCGACCCGGCCAAGTCGTCAAACAGCTGCGCCTCATCCAGCAAGCGCCCTGCGCCGCTGGACATTGCCACCGCTTTGGGGTTCGGCCAGCCGTCACGCGGGGCCACGATACGCATCCGGTCAAGCCCAAAGTTCCACATCGCCCGCGCAGCAGCACCGATGTTTTCACCCATTTGCGGGCGCACAAGCACGAAGGAAGGCTGGGGTTTGTCGCTGGGCATGGCTCACCTTAAGAAAACTTGGCCTGCTGTAATTGGCAGGCTCTTGCAGGGCAAGGCGCAGGGGCGTTATTTGCAGGCTCTGATCCATAAAAGTTTGCTTCCCAGCCGCAATCCGCTAAACCGCGCCAAAGACTGAAAGCCGAAGGACGCGCCCATGGACACCCCCGAGCAGCCGCAGATTTACCTGATCACGCCTCCGACCATCGAGTTGAGCACGTTCACGAACAAGCTGGCGACTGTGCTGGACGGGGTCGAGATTGCCTGTATCCGCCTCGCGTTGGCCGGAAGCGACGAAGATACCATCGCCCGTGCAGCGGACGCTTGTCGCGAAGTCGCCCATTCGCGCGACGTGGCCATCGTGATCTCGAACCATGTATTGCTGGCGCAGCGTTTGGGGCTGGACGGGGTGCACCTGGATGATGCTGCACGCTCGGTCCGCACCGCGCGCAAGGAACTGGGCGCCGATGCAATCGTCGGAAGCTTTTGCGGCGCGTCCAGCCATGATGGCATGACTGCTGGTGAAAACGGGGCGGATTATGTGGCTTTCGGTCCTGTCGGCTCGGCCAAACTGAGGGATGGGACCCGCGCCGAAAAGGACCTGTTCCAATGGTGGTCCGAGATGATCGAGGTTCCGGTTGTGGCCGAAGGTGGGTTGACGCCCGAATTGATCCGCGATCTGGCCCCCTGCACCGATTTCTTTGGCATCGGCGATGAGATCTGGGGCAGTGACGATCCGCTTGGCGCACTGAAAATGCTGCTGGCCGCGTTGCCTTAACCCTGCACCCAAGGCTCGACTATCCAGTAGACCCCGGCACCTGCAATCAGCATCGAGGCCAGAACCGATACCCGGCCTCGTATACGGTGTGAGCCGCCAGAAAACAAAAGCGCCAGAGCAAGCCCGGCAAGGGCCACGGCAAAAAGCGGCAGAATATTCCCGGCGCCAAAGCCCAAGATGGCCGGGGGCAGATGATCTGGCGGCACTCCGATCCCGATCAGGGCCGAGGCAAATACCAGACCTTGAAGACCGCCAATGGCGAGAACCGCCAACAAACGCCAGACCTGCAATCGCCGGGCAACCAGATTCCACAGCGCCAGAACGATGGTCGAAGCCACCAGAACCGGGGCCTCGCTCACTTTTCCTGCATCCAATACGCCATGCAAACCCAGCCCAAGCCCGATCAGAGCGCCCGCTGACAGGAACACCAGTTGAGATACCACTGGGCGCAATTTCAAAGACAGAAACACTAGCGCCAAAACAAGAATGGATGGCTTAATTGGGTTTCGGAGAAACTGATCGACCCCTTTTGTGAAATATGTCTGCAATGTTTGTTGCGTTGTCAGAGACGCCCCGCCTTGCAAGGGGATCAGCGGGCTGGCTTCACCGGCAGCCAAATACCCGGTGTATGGGGCCGCGACATTTTGCTGTCGCAGAACGATGGGTCCGCTTTCTGACGGCCAGATCAGACGCAGGTTTGACGCCTGATCGGGCAAAGGAGCAGTCAGCAACAGTTTGGAAACCCGCACTTTCTCCGTTTCTCCCACAACAGGAATACGCACACCTTCATAAGACAAACTCAATCGCTCTGGTGCCTCCACGATAAGATTATGTTTCCAGAGCTGAACGAACTCTCTGATCTGGGGTTCCAGCTCAGAGGAAACCAGTCGCCGCAAGGATTTGTAGTTTGGATCGTCGGAAAACGCAGCGGGCTGCGCGGGATTGTTCCCGGTTAATATGGCCTCGGCATTCCATTTCAACTCTATAAACAAAGTGTCGGACTTGACCCAGAAATCAACGACGGTCGGCGGGGCGGATTGCGCTCTGCCGGATCCGGGATGCATAGCTACAAGAACAAAAAAACTCAGGGCACAGGTTTTGAGGGTTCGAAAGATGGCGCGGAAAACAGGGCCATTCATACGAAAAGCTCCAACAGGAAAATCAAATCACCAATCATTGCTATCGATTGTTCCCGCGAAGGCCGCAGATCGCAAGCCCAAAGGGCATATCGGACCTGTGCACCGTAAATCTCTGATTGCGGTAACGTTCTGACTTGCATGGGCATCACCGCTGCGGCATGACGTCCTTTATGACTCAGAACAGTAATATCCTGTGTATCGGTTCGGTCCTGTGGGACGTGATCGGACGATCGGCCAGTGCCATGCGGCAAGGCTCGGACGTGCCTGGTCGGATTACCCGCCTACCGGGTGGTGTTGCGATGAACATAGCCATGACGCTGGTGCGTTTTGGTATGACGCCAACCCTGCTGACCGCCATTGGCCGCGACCCCGAGGGCGACGAGTTGATTCATGCCTGTTCCCGCCTAGGTATGATCACGGATCACATCTATCGCTCGCAGGACTTGCCGACCGACCGATATATGGCCGTCGAAGGTGCCAACGGGTTGATCGCGGCCATTGCCGACGCACATTCGCTGGAAGCCGCTGGCGCTAAGATACTGCGTCCGCTGATGCACGGCCCGCTTGGCTATGAAAACACGCCCTTTGAGGGGCCCATTGCGCTTGACGGCAACCTGACCCTGAACCTGCTGGAAGAAATCGCCCAAAGCCCTGCATTTGCCCGTGCCGATCTGCGTGTTGCCCCGGCCTCGCCCGGCAAGGCCGAGCGCCTGTTGCCCTTCCTGAAACATGCCCGCGCCACGCTTTATGTGAACCTCGAAGAGGCAGGAATATTGTGCCAGCGTGAATTCACTGATTCTGAATCTGCCGCAAAGGGCCTTCTGGATCGTGGCGCACTGCGCGTGCTGGTCACCGATGGCGGCAGCTCGGCCACGGTCGGCAGTTCGGACGAAATTCTGACCCAAACACCCCCCTCCGTTCTGGTCACCCGTGTGACCGGCGCCGGGGATACCTTCATGGCGGCTCATATCGCCTCAGAATCCGGCGGCGCATCGAGTGATGAGGCTCTGACCCGCGCTCTGCATGCCGCAGCAACCTACGTTTCCGGAGAAACCCCACTGTGATCGACATTCAATATTCAGCCGAGGTCCGCGCTGCCAAGGACGCGGGTCATCCCATCGTTGCGCTGGAAAGCACCATCATCACCCATGGCATGCCCTACCCGCAAAACGTCGAAGTTGCGGCGCAGGTCGAACAGGACATCCGCGATGCGGGGGCGGTTCCGGCGACCATGGCGGTGATTGAAGGCAAATTGCATGTGGGGCTCGAGCCTGGCCAGTTGCAATGGCTGGGTCAGGCGCAAGGCGTTGCCAAAATCTCGCGCGCAGATATGGCGGCCTGCATCTCGACCGGTGGTACCGGAGCCACAACCGTCGCCGCCACCATGATCGCCGCGCATTATGCCGGGATCGAGGTATTTGCCACCGGCGGCATCGGGGGTGTGCATCAGGGCGCTGAAACCACGTTCGACATCTCGGCTGATCTGCACGAACTTGGCCATACACCAGTCACCGTCGTCGCAGCCGGGGCCAAGGCCATCCTTGATCTGGCCAAAACTCTTGAAGTTCTGGAAACGCTGGGGGTGCCTGTCATCGCCCATGGCCAGGATGCGTTTCCTGCCTTCTGGTCTGCAAAATCACCCTATGCTGCCCCCCTGCGCATGGACACTCCTGAGGCTATCGCCAAGGCCCATGCAACGCGTCGCGCGTTGGGCCTGCCCGGCGGGCAGCTTGTGGCGAACCCGATCCCGATCGCGGATCAGATCCCTTCCGAAATACTGGCCCCCATCATCGCCGAGGCACAGGCTGATGCAGATGCGCATCGGATCACCGGAAAAGATGTGACGCCCTATCTGCTGCAACGTATCTTTGAAAAGACCGAAGGACGTTCGCTTACCGCCAACATTGCCCTCGTGCGCAACAATGCGCGCCTTGCTGCGGCGATTGCACGGGCACTGGCAGAACAGGGATAACGCAAGCCTATTGTGCCATGGCTACCGATTGACTACCTAAATCCCGATAACCACTCGGAACCAAGATGAATACACCGTTCGACGAAGAACCGCATCATCGCCGTCCTGGCATGCTGGCACGGCTGCGCGCATCTTTCCTGACCGGCCTCGTTGTCATTGCACCGGTCTGGCTGACGGTTTGGCTGATCTGGTCGGTAGTCGGCTGGATCGACAGTGCCGTTTTGCCACTGGTGCCTCATCAGTTCCAACCGGAACAATACGTTGGTATCAACCTGCGCGGTGTGGGCGTCGTGATCTTCCTGATCTTTACCGTGATTGTAGGGTGGATCGCCAAAGGCATTCTGGGCCGGTCCCTGATCCTGTTCGCCGAAAGCGTGGTAGATCGGATGCCGGTCGTCCGCTCGATCTATTCCGGGATCAAACAAATCTCGGAAACCGTATTTGCCCAAACCGAACGCTCTTTTGAAAAGGCTTGCCTGATCCAGTACCCCCGCCGCGGGATCTGGGCCATTGGGTTCGTCTCGACAACCGCCAAAGGCGAAATCAGCAAACGTGCAGAAACCGGAGGAGAGCTGCTCAGCGTCTTTGTTCCGACCACCCCCAACCCGACCTCGGGCTTTTTGCTGTTTTTCCCGGCGGAAGACGTAATTTTGCTGGACATGACAATTGAGGATGCCGCGAAACTGGTGATCTCGGCCGGGCTCGTTTATCCCAACGAAAAAGACCCTACGCAACCACCCGAGTGATTAACCGAACATGGTCGGCAGATCGACTGTACTGGTCTGGCCCAGATCACTCTTGTGCTTGGTCAGAAAACGATCCGCTGCCGCCCGCCCCGCCTGTTTCAGCTTGTGCAAAATAACCGGGTTGGGCACGGTTTTGGTGGCAACAGACAGGCTGCTCATCAACTCGTTATCCGCAATCATATGCACCAGAACGCGGCTCATGTCCCCGGCCTTCAGCTTGCCCTCTTTCAGAAGCCGCTGAACAAAACTGATTGCCCGCAATTCGCGAAACAGGGATGAGTTGAAGCTGATCTCGTTGATCCGGTTCTGGATCTGCTGCGGTGTGACCGGCACCGCGTCGCGCTCCAACGGGTTGATATTCACGATCACTACATCATCCGGCAGGTCATTGTTGAACAGCGGATAGAGCGCCGGATTACCAGTATAACCGCCATCCCAGTAGGCTTCGACCCGGTTAGTATTTGGATCAAATATCTCGACTGCCTTGAACAGGGTCGGCAGGCAAGCTGAAGCCAGAATGGCATCTGTCGAGACCTCCTCGCCAGTAAAGACGCGGATTTTCCCACTTCTCACGCAGGTGGCGCACACAAACAGGCGGGGTCCCGCATCGGCGCATACTTCCGCAAAATTGAACCTGTCCACCACCGGCTCCAGCGGATTGCTGTAGAATGGACCATAGGCATAAGGTGACACCATCCGCGACCAGGCATCACCGATTGAAAACGGCACCGAATATTCCATCGCCTGCGCGATTGCGGCCGGTTCCAACCCGCGAAACCAATTGGCTATACGCATGTCTCCAATCGCACCCATACGCCTCCAAAGCCCGTCCAGTTGCGCGCGCGCACCCTCACGTCCTGAATGAACCATCCCCGATTTGAACGCCGCACCGTTCAACGCACCGGCGGATGTTCCGGTGATCGCGGCAACCTCGATGTCTTCCTCATCCAGCAGTCGGTCAAGCACACCCCAGGTGAATGCCCCATGCGCACCGCCGCCCTGCAAAGCCAGATTGATCCGTATCACCGCCCTCACCCTTCATCTTTTCAGAAATACTCCGGGGGTTTGGGGGCAGCGCCCCCAAGGCCAATCACAAGGCGGTCCAGCCGCCATCGACAGAAATCGTGGTTCCCGTGATCTGCGCCGCCGCGTCCGAGCAAAGGAAAATGGTTGTTCCGCCCAGTTGCTCAACCGTGGCGAATTCCTTGGAAGGTTGCCGTTCCAGAAGCACGTTTTTCACAACCTCCTCGCGGCTCATATTATATTCTTTCATTGTGTTCGGGATCTGGGCCTCGACCAGAGGCGTCAGCACATAGCCCGGGCAAATAGCGTTGCAGGTGATCGGTTCTTGCGCGGTTTCCAGCGCAACGGTCTTGGTCATCCCCACCACTCCGTGCTTGGCGGCAACATAGGCTGCCTTGAACGGCGACGCCGTCAGGCCGTGGGCCGAGGCGATATTCACAATACGACCCCAACCCGCCTTTCGCATCATCGGCAGCGCGGCAGCGGTCGTGTGAAAGGCCGAGTTCATGTTGATCGCGATAATCGCATCCCATTTATCCACCGGGAACTGATCGATCGGGGATACATGTTGAATACCCGCGTTGTTCACGAGAATGTCGCAAGATCCGGCCTGCTCAATCAGCGCGCGGCACTCTTCACCTTTTGACATGTCCGCCTTGATGTAACGTGCTTTGGTTCCGGTCTCTTTGGCAATCTCAGCGGCCAGCGCGTGATCTTCGTCACGGTCCGTAAAGGAATTCAGGACGACATCCGCTCCAGCCTTCGCCAGCTCGCGCGCGACCCCCAGTCCGATGCCAGAATTAGACCCCGTGATGATTGCTGTTTTGCCGGAAAGGCTCATGACCGTTCTCCCTGAAGCGATGATTTGGTGCACAATGCCATGCTGCACCTGCAAAGAAAACGGGGAAACACACCGGTCCGAAATCCCAGCCTGACACTTCTCAAGCAGTCAAAAAAAACGCCCGCACGAAGCGGGCGTTAAGTTATTGAGGCAGGTTTCATACAGGCAAGAAACCTATCGAGCAGTGCATCCTTTATAAGCAATTCCACGCCTTCGTCCAAGCTAAAAGTTTGATAATATGAAAAATCATCACTACGGTGAATCCCAACAAAATAAGGCCAGAGCAGGATTGTTTCCAAAATGAGCCCGGATTTTCTCCGACCGTTTCGACCACTTGTGGCGGGAATCGCAAGCATTTTCATGATCTCTGTCGCCCATGCAGAATCGTCTCATGGCATAGCTATGTATGGGGACCCGGCCCTACCACCGGATTTTGTGTCCCTACCCTATGCCAACCCCGATGCGCCCAAAGGCGGTAAAGTCGTTTTCGGAAATACCGGCGGCTATAACAGTCTGAACCCGTTTTTGCAAAAAGGCACCTCGCCCTGGCAATTGCCTTTTTGGACCCATGAAAGCCTGATGGGGCGATCCTGGGACGAACCTTTCACACTTTACGGGCTGTTAGCCGAATCAGTTGAGACGGCTCCGGACCGGTCGTGGGTTGAATTTACCCTGCGGGAAGAGGCCCGGTTTTCTGACGGCACCCCGGTCACGATTGACGACGTGATCTGGTCATACGAGACGCTCGGTACTCAGGGACATCTGCGCTATCGCGGTTTTTGGGACAAGATCGACAGGATCGAACAGACTGGCCCGCGTTCGGTTCGGATTACTTTCAACGTGCCGGATCGCGAACTTGCCCTGCTCGCAGGGATGCGTCCGATCCTGCAAAAGGCGCAGTGGCAGGACAAGGAATTTGCCGACGCCGCTTTGCACGATGTCCCAATCGGCACCGGCCCTTATGTGATCGAAAGCTATGAGGCGGGGCGCTATGTGAACCTTCATCGCAACCCCGAATATTGGGGGCAGGATATCCCGTTCCGTCGCGGCACCATGAATCTGGATGAAATGCGGATCGAGTTCTACGGCGACGGCAGCGTCCTGTTCGAAGCCTTCAAAGCCGGTGAGCTATCAGCGGTGCGTGAGTTCAACGGCGACAAATGGGACACGCAATACAGCTTCCCCGCCGTTCAGCGCGGCGATGTCATCAAGACCGAGATCCCGCATGGCAAACCGTCAGGCATGACCGGGTTCGTGATGAACAC
Organism: Ruegeria sp. O4; assembly: GCF_056535125.1. Classification (NCBI taxonomy): domain Bacteria; kingdom Pseudomonadati; phylum Pseudomonadota; class Alphaproteobacteria; order Rhodobacterales; family Roseobacteraceae; genus Ruegeria; species Ruegeria sp. O4. Next base: position 494,336 of record NZ_JBQERO010000001.1, read on the forward strand.
CCGCAAGGCCCCGTTCGACGACTGGCGCGTTCGCGAGGCCCTGACGCTGGCCTTCAATTTCGAGTTCATTAACGACACGATCACTGGTGGGGCGCAGCCACGGATTACGTCCTACTTTTCAGGCTCAGAGCTGGCCATGCAGCCCGGACCGGCCCAAGGGCAGGTAAAAGCCCTGCTGGAACCCTTTGCCTCGGATCTGATCCCCGGCACGCTGGAGGGGTACGAACTGCCGAAGGGCGACGGTTCAGCCCGCAACCGCGCAAATATTCGCAAAGCCACCAAACTGTTGACCGAAGCGGGTTGGACCGTTCAGGACGGGGTTCTGCACAACACGAATGGTGATCCGTTCAAAATGACGGTCTTGCTACAGCAGGGGGATAGCGAGATGGCGTCGGTGGTCGAGATTTATTCCCGCGCGCTTGAACGACTTGGCATTCAGATCACAACGGAACAGGTCGACAACGCGCAGTATGTCGGGCGCACCGGAGAGCTGGATTTTGATGTTACGCCTTTCCGGCGTGCTCTTTCACTGTCTCCCGGCAACGAACAGCGTTTGTATTGGGGAAGCGAGAACGCGGACACACCCGGTACACGCAACCTGATGGGCGTGGCCTCGCCCGCTGTTGATGCTATGATTGACGCCATGCTCGCCTCGGAAACACCTGAAGATTTTACCGCTGCAACCCGCGCGCTTGATCGAGTTCTGACAGCCGGTCGCTATGTCATCCCGATCTGGAGTTTTGATGTCGGGCGGATTGCCCACATCCGCGAGCTCAAGTTCCCTGAGACTGTGCCAATCTATGGCGACGGACCGCAATACATGCCGGAAGTGTGGTGGTACGACGCCGGGTAATCACGTGAACATCAGGGCAGCCGGGCTTTGCACGACACCGGCTGTTCTCCGCGGGGTGTTGGCGGACCCCTTGAAAAACGCGATTCCTTCGCGCTTCCAGCACGATTGGCCCCGGAAAACCACGCCTGTCGGCGGAATTCAGCACATGGCCATCACACTAGGGATACGTTTCGCGACAGCAGGTCGCAGCATCAGATGCAGGCCATATCGGATGCCGGATGATCCCATGAGACGCACCTTCAGCCTGCTTCGGTCAACGTTAAAAGCTGCATTGAATCGCGGTATTTAGACATAGCCCAAAGATGGAGGTCGCCTTTACAACTCGCGCGCCGGGAATACCCGGTTCCGTACCAAACAGGTCTCCTGATCCGCAGGTGCTTTGAACAGTTTCAAGCCTGCCGCCCTGTTGCGGCAAGTATTGCAGAGGCACAATCTTGTAAAAGGAATGCAGTGGCATGCTGCGACATTTTGTCATGTCTTCCCTAACGGCACCCATTACGTACCCTAAAGAGGGGGAGAGCAGTCCTAATCGCTACATAAGGAAAGCTCATACATGATGAACTGGACGGATCTGACACAAGACTGGAATGCGGCCTACGCACGTGCAAAGCGGCGTTTTCCGAATTTGCGTGACCAGGACATGATGCGCGTATCAAAAGATCGTAAAGGGTTCGAAGCCTATCTGGCAGAGCGTCACCAGTTGACCATGAACGAAGCTCATGAAGAGGTCGAAGATTTCCTGTTCACCGAAGGTCTGAACAGAGAATTCTGCCGCGCGTCGCTAAGCAAGTGATGTGACCCAAAGGATTGTCGCGTCTTCGTCGCTGACGGAGATCACGTTGTGGCCCATGCTGCCATCGTAATAGGCGCTGTCACCCCTGCGCATTTCAACCGGCTCATAGAATTCGGTATAAAGCCGGACAACACCGGTCAGAACATACATGAACTCTTCGCCATCGTGGCGCACCCAGCCGTCGAATTCGTCCATGGATCGCGCCCGAACCCGCGCACGGTAGGGCAGCATGTGCTTCTTGGTCAGGGTTTCGGCCAGCAACTCATGCTCGTAGGTCGTTGTCGCGTGGGCCGCCCCTTCGCCCATCCGGGTAATCGCCATCCGTCCGATGACCTGGTCCCGCTGCGGCGGTGTGAAAAGCTGAGGCACCGAGATTTCCAACCCAACCGCAAGCTTTTTGAGCGCGTCATAGGTAGGTGACATCTGCCCGTTCTCGATCTTGCTGAGCGTCGAACGGGCCAAACCGGCCTGACTGGCGGCCTGCTCCAGCGTCCATTTCCGCGCTTTTCGCAATTCGCGCACGCGCGCGCCAAGGTCCAGCGGTTCAACTTCGGTGTGATCGCCGGAATCGCGGGCAATTCGGATCAGGGATTTGGGATCTTGGGTGCTCATGCCATTCTCTATAGGCTTGGCCAGCCGCGCTTGCAACGCGCCAGACACCGCGTTAGCCAATGGCCATGTTATCTGTCTTCGATCAGGGGGCGCCCGCGCCCTGCCCCGCACCGTTCAATCTGGCGGCGCATGTCCTTGGCCGTGCCGATCAGGTCCCTGACAAAGTGGCGTTGTCGGTACTAATGCCCCACGGCGCGCAGGACTGGACCTATCGCGACCTGCAATCTGCCGTGTTGGGCACAGGCGCGGGGTTGCTGCAATCAGGTCTGACACCCGGCGATACCGTTCTGATGCGGCTCGGCAATACGGTGGATTTCCCGATTGCCTATCTGGGCGCGATTTCAGTGGGTATCATTCCGGTGCCGACTTCGTCGCAACTGACGGAACCCGAAACCGCCAGAATGATCGACGATCTGTCCCCGGCTGCGGTTCTTCGTGATCCCGCTGTCTCATGCGCGCCTCATCCCAGACAGATCGAGTTGGATGCATTAAAGGCCATGCGCGAAATTCCACCCGCCAGCTATGACCTGGGCGACCCCGAGCGCATGGCATATGTCGTCTACACCTCGGGAACCTCGGGCAGTCCGCGTGCCGTGGCCCACGCCCATCGGGCAATCTGGGCGCGGCAGATGATGGTTGATGGTTGGTATGGTCTGCGCGCGTCCGATCGGCTGTGTCACGCCGGAGCGTTCAACTGGACCTATACACTTGGCACCGGTCTGATGGACCCGTGGACCATCGGCGCAACCGCCTTGATCCCGGAACCGGGCACGGACATCTCCGCCCTGCCCGCTCTGCTCCGCCAGCATCGCGCAACGATCTTTGCGGCGGCACCGGGGGTCTTTCGAAAATTGGTGCAAGAGTATGAGCAAATCAGCTTACCTGACCTGCGCCACGGTTTATGCGCGGGGGAAAAGCTGTCGCGCGCACTGCACGAGAAATGGCTAAGCGCCACCGGTACGGAATTGTTCGAAGCCTATGGTATGTCCGAATGCTCGACCTTCATATCCTCCAGCCCGGCCCACCCTGCGCGCGGCGACGCATTGGGGCACCCGCAACCGGGCCGTCGCGTGGCCATTCTGGGCCCGGACGGCCCGGTGCCGCAGGGGCAAGAAGGCACCATCGCCATTCATCAGTCTGACCCTGGATTGATGCTGACCTACCTCAATGCACCGGATGAAGTTGAAACCCGGATGCAAGGCGAATGGTTCCTGACCGGAGATCAAGGGGCAATGGCTGTGGACGGCCAGATCAGTTATCTGGGCCGGGACGACGACATGATGAATGCCGGAGGCTACCGCGTATCCCCGGTCGAGGTCGAAGCCGCCCTGTCCCGTTTTCCCGGTATCACGCAGGTCGGCGCGGCCGCGGTCGAGGTCAAACCGGACACATTTGTGATAGCAGCCTTCTATACCGGCCCGGAAAAGCTGGACGATGCGGCCCTGCGCGCCTATGTCGAGGCCAATCTGGCACGTTATAAACAACCGCGCGCCTTCATCCACCTGTCTGCGCTGCCCACCGGCGGCAACGGCAAACTCCTGCGCCGGGCGTTGCCGGCCTATTTCGAGGCACCAGCCACATGACCCAGACCGTCAAGCTCGACATCCTGTCCGATCCGATCTGCCCGTGGTGCTATATCGGCAAAACGCATCTGGACAAAGCATTGGCCAATGTGCCCCAGCACCCTTTTGTCATCGAATGGCATCCGTTTCAGTTGAACCCTGATATGCCGGACGCAGGTATGGATCGTCGCGAATATCTGGAACGCAAGTTCGGTGGCAAGGACGGTGCCGTACGTGCTTATGCGCCCGTGGTTGAACACGCTGAAAACGCCGGTCTAAAGATCGACTTCGAAGGCATGAAACGCACACCTAATACACTGGATGCACATCGCCTGATCCATTGGGCCGGGATCGAAGGCAAACAGAATGCTGTCGTCGATGCGCTGTTCGATGCCTACTTCGTTCAGGCCCGCGATATCGGCGACCCCGAGGTCCTGTCCGACATCGCAGACAGTGCCGGAATGGATGCTGCGGTGGTCATGAAGCTGCTGAAATCCGACGCTGACCGCGAGGATATTCGAAACCGCGATACCCACTCACGCGAAATGGGCGTCAGTTCGGTCCCGACCTACATTGTTGCCAATCAACATGCCGTTCCGGGTGCTCAACCGCCTGAAATGTGGGAAAAAGTGATCAGTGAGATTATATCTCAACTTGACACTTCCCCTGCAGAATAGCACAGAGGTCTGTGCGAATTTCCAGTCTGGTCTAACCCGATTCACCGTGATAGCGCGAACAGGTTAGGAGTGCTTCATGGCCAACCGCATGTCGAAGGCGGAATTCATTGCGCTGATCGCAATGATGTTCGCCACTATCGCGTTTTCGATCGATTCAATGCTGCCTGCCCTGCCCGAAATCGGCGCGCAGCTTAGCCCCGATGACGTTAATCGCGCTCAACTGATCTTGACATCCTTCGTTTTGGGAATGGGTATCGGTACATTCTTTACCGGCCCGCTATCGGATGCGCTGGGGCGCAAGCCAGTGATCTTTTGCGGTGCGCTTTTGTACATTGCGGCTTCGGCTGTGGCCTGGGCCAGTTCTTCGCTGGAGCTTGTGCTGATTGCGCGTGTTGTGCAGGGTCTGGGCGCTGCCGGGCCACGTGTCGTGGCGATGGCCATCATCCGTGACCTGTATTCGGGCCGGGAAATGGCGCGCATCATCTCAATCGCTATGATGATATTCACTTTGGTACCAGCAGCGGCCCCGATGCTGGGCGCGGGCGTTATTGCCCTCTTCGGTTGGCGCGGGATATTCATGTCCTTCATCCTGTTTGCCCTGATCGTCGTGATGTGGATGAGCACACGACTGCCCGAATCCCTAGCCGTCGAGAACCGCCGTCCCTTCCGTCTGCATCTGATGATTGCGGCCGTGAACGAAATGTTTGCCCATCCCACCGTGCGCTTGTCTATCTTCGTGCAGACCTTGTGCATGGGGACCTTGTTCACCATGCTGACTATGGTGCAGCCGGTCTATGACGTGATCCATGATCGGGCCGACAGCTTTCCCTTCTGGTTCGGATTTGTCGCCCTGATGTCAGGTTCGGCCAGCCTTTTGAACGCAGCTTTGGTGGTGCGCGTCGGGATGCGCCGGATGGTCACATTCGCCTTCGGCGCGCAGATAGCCATCACGTCTGTCGTCATCATCCTGAACATGGCGAACCTTTCGCCCGATATGTCATTTGCCCTGTTTGTCTTCTGGCAGACGATGGTCTTTTTCATGGCTGGTGTAACCATCGGCAATCTGAATGCCATTGCCATGGAGCCCATGGGCCACATCGCAGGCATGGCCGCTTCAGTTGTCGGGTCGATCTCAACAGTAATGGCCGCGGCAATCGCCGCGCCGATCGGGCTTCTGTTCAACGGGTCCATCGCGCCTTTGACAATCGGCATTCTGAGTATGTGCGTTCTGGCATTTGGCCTGATGATCCACATGGGTCGCATCGAAGAACGGCTGCCAGCCTGACCTGTGAATCGGGGGTGAAACACGCTATCCTACCCAGAGCTTAAGGGGAGGAACTGCGATGTGCGATTACTACGATCTGGGCAACTATTCCTGCCCGGTTTCCACTTCCAGCCCGGAAGCTCAGCTGTGGTTTGACCGTGGCCTGAACTGGACATACGGCTACAATCACGAAGAGGCGGTGGTCTGTTTTCAACGCGCGGCCGAGCATGATCCGAATTGCGCAATGGCCTATTGGGGTGTCGCGTATGCCGCCGGACCAAACTACAACCTCCCGTGGGACCTGCTGGATGAGAGAGGTCGGGAAGAAGCGTTGGCACGGGCTTACGACGCGATGCAGAAAGCCCTTGGTCTGCTCACAGGGTGCACTGCCGTCGAACAGGCCCTGATTCAGGCCTTGCCTGCGCGTTACCCGCAACGCGGTCCGGTTGAGGACATGCACCAATGGGACCACGGTTTTGCCGACGCGATGCGCGCGGCATTTGCGGCGCACCCGGACCACCTTGACTTGCGTACCATCTATGTCGAAGCACTGCTGAACCTGACACCGTGGAAAATGTGGGATCTGGAAACGGGTCAACCCGCCCAGGGCGCGGCAACGAAGGAAGCGCAAGATGCGCTTGAATGGGCCATGGCGAACGATCCGTCTGCGATGTCTCACCCGGGCCTGCTGCACCTCTATGTTCATTTGATGGAGATGTCTCCAACACCAGAAAAAGCCCTGAAAGCAGGGGATATCCTGCGCACATTGGTTCCGGATGCAGGCCACTTGGTACATATGCCGACACATATCGATGTGCTCTGCGGACATTACCACAACGTTGTGCACTGGAACGATAAAGCCTCGGAAGCCGACCTGAAATATTACGAACGCGAAGGCGCGTTCAACATTTACACAGGCTATCGCCAGCACAATTATCACTTTGCCATCTACGGTGCGCTTTTTCTTGGACAGATCGAACCCGCCCTACGTGCAAATCAGGGATTGTGGGATACAACGCCCGAAGAATTGCTGCGCGTCGAAAGTCCCCCGATGGCCGATTACTTCGAAAGCTACATGTCCATGGGCCCTCACATCCTGATCCGGTTTGGCCGCTGGGACGAGGCTAAGGCACTGAAACTGCCCTCAGATCCTGACCTGTTCCGCACTCTGACCGCCACAACGCACTACGCGCGCGCCATCGCTCATGCAGCAACCGGTGATATCGCCAATGCCGAGGCCGAAGAAAATCTGTTCCTTGCTGCCAAGGAATGCGTTCCGGAAACACGCAGGCTGCACAACAACCGTGTGATTGACCTGCTGGAAATTGCGCGGGAAATGCTGCGCGGTGAGATCGAGTACCGCAAGGGCAACTTTGAAATCGCGTTTGCCCATCTGCGCCGCTCGGTCGAGCTGGACGATACCTTGCCCTATGACGAACCCTGGGGATGGATGCAGCCGACCCGCCACGCGCTTGGGGCGCTTCTTTTCGAACAAGGACGGCTGTCCGAAGCTGAAAACGTCTATCGTGAAGATCTGGGTTTGGGTGGCACGCTAAGTCGCGCCTCGATACATCCTGACAACGTATGGAGTTTGAAGGGCCTTTACGATTGCCTCAAGGCACGCAGCGAACAGGTCGAAGTCCTGCAGATCAAACAGCGGCTCGACCAGGCGTTGGCCCGCGCCGACCGAATGGTAGCTGCGTCCTGCTTCTGTGCGCAGGCGGCAATGCGTAGCTAAAATGTCTTGATCGTGCTGACACACGATGCCTCCGGCGGGGATACTTTTAGCCAGATGAAGCAGGGATCCGCTTCTTCATCTGGCCGTAAATATCCCGGGGGAGATGCGCGGAACGCGCAGCGGGGGCAGAGCCCCCTCCCACATCTCAACCTGCTTTAACCTTTTTCTGCGCGGCGACCACTTTTTCAGCAAGATCGCGGGCAATTGCAAAAGCCCCTTTAATCTTGTCGCTGTCTTTTTTCCAGTCCCGGCGCACGACGATCTTGTTGTCTTTGACCTTGGCCATACCGCGTTGATTTTGAATGAACTCAACCAGTCCCTGCGGCGAAGCGAATTTGTCATTGTGAAACTGGATGGTCGCGCCTTTCGGCCCGCCGTCGAGCTTTGCGATCCCTGCGCGTTTACACATGGCCTTGATCCGCACAACCAGCATCAAGGTATTCACCTCCTTCGGCAATTTGCCAAAACGGTCAATCAATTCCGCAGCAAAGCCTTCCAGTTCGACCTTTGTCGACAGCGATGACAGGCGGCGATAGAGCCCCAGGCGCACATCCAGATCTGGCACATAGTTCTCGGGGATCAGAACCGGCACACCCAGATTGATCTGCGGGGCCCATTGATCGTCTGCATCCGACAGCCCCTCCATCTCGCCGGCTTTGATCTTGGCAATCGCCTCTTCCAGCATGGATTGGTAAAGCTCGTAGCCGACATCGCGCATCTGGCCGGATTGTTCTTCACCCAACAGGTTGCCCGCACCACGTATGTCAAGGTCCTGCGAGGCCAGAGTGAACCCGGCCCCCAACGTATCCAGCGAGCCCAGAACACGCAGGCGTTTCTCGGCGGCAGCGGTCAATTTCTGACGCGGTTTGGTGGTCAGGTAAGCATAGGCACGGGTTTTCGAGCGCCCCACCCTGCCCCGGATTTGATAGAGCTGCGCAAGGCCAAACATGTCCGCGCGGTGCACGACCATCGTATTCGCCGTCGGAATATCCAGCCCGCTTTCGACGATTGTCGTGGCCAGCAGCACGTCGAATTTCCCGTCATAAAACGCGTTCATCCGATCATCGAGCTCACCCGCTGCCATCTGGCCATGGGCGACCACGTAAGTGAGCTCAGGCAGTTGATCTTTCAGAAATTCTTCGATCTCAGGCAGGTCCGAGATGCGCGGTACAACATAGAAACTCTGCCCCCCACGATAGTGTTCACGCAGCAGCGCTTCTCGGATTGTAACGGCATCGAACTCGCTGACATAGGTGCGGATCGCCAGTCTGTCGATTGGAGGTGTTCCGATAATCGACAGGTCGCGCACGCCGGTCAACGATAGTTGCAGCGTTCGTGGGATCGGTGTCGCGGTCAGGGTCAGCACGTGAATGTCTGAGCGCAGCTGTTTCAGCCGTTCCTTATGACCCACGCCAAAATGCTGTTCCTCGTCGATGATCAAAAGCCCCAGATTGTTGAACCGTATGTTCTTGGCCAAAAGCGCATGCGTTCCGATCACGATGTCCACTGTCCCGCGGGCCAGCCCGTCACGGGTTTTCTGGGCTTCTTTCGACGAAACAAAGCGCGACAATTGCCGCACCTCCAGCGGGAATCCCCGAAAGCGCTCCCTGAAACTCGCGGCATGCTGGCGGGACAGAAGAGTGGTGGGCGCTACAACCGCAACCTGAACGCCCGACATGGCGGCGACAAATGCGGCGCGCATGGCAACCTCGGTCTTGCCAAAGCCGACGTCACCGCAGATCAGACGATCCATTGGTGCGCCGGAATGGATATCTTCCATCACATCCGAGATCGCTCGCAACTGGTCTTCGGTTTCCTGATATGGGAACCGCGCGCTGAATTCTTCCCACGCGTGGGGCGGCGGATCCATGACCGGGGCTTTGCGCAGCGCGCGTTCAGCGGCGATGCGGATCAGCTTATCGGCCATCTCGCGGATGCGCTCTTTCAGCTTGGCCTTCTTTGCCTGCCATGCACCGCCGCCCAAACGGTCCAGCAGACCTTCGTCATGTCCGTATTTCGACAGCAATTCTATGTTTTCGACCGGCAGGTACAGCTTTGCCTGCTCGGCATATTCCAGCAACAGGCATTCATGGGCAGCACCAGCTGCGGTGACGACCTCCATGCCCATGTAACGACCTATGCCGTGATCCACGTGAACAACCAGATCACCGGGGCTGAGCGATTGGGTTTCGGTCAGAAAGTTTTCGGCCTTGCGGCGCTTTTTGGGCTGACGGATCAGCCGGTCGCCCAGCACATCCTGTTCAGCGATCACCGTTAGATCAGGACTTTCGAACCCGTGCTCCAACGCCCAGACGGCAAGGTGCAAGCCGCGTTTACCAATGCGGGTGCCATTGGCCACATGTATCGCCTCGGCCAACCCTTCGTCTTCGATCAGGCCGGTCAGGCGTTCCCGCGCGCCATCGGAATATGAGGCGATCAGCACCGGTCCTTTGTCGAGCTTTGCAGTGATGTGACTGGCCAAAGCACCGAACAGGCTGATGCTTTCCTGCTGGCGTTCCGGTGCAAAGTTGCGCCCGATGCGTCCGCCCGCATCGATGACACCGGGGCCAGAGGCTTGCGGCAGCGGGCTGAACTGCAAAACCCGACGATCCGCGACCGCCGCCTCCCAGGCGGTATCGTCAAGATACAACAACCCCGGAGGTGTGGGTTTATAGACCGTGTCCATGCGGGATCGGTTTTCCAGCGCCAGTCGCCGGGTTTCGTACTGATCGGCAATCGTATCCCAACGCGCCAGACGCGCGGGCGTCACCTGATCATCGACAGTGATCACCGCATCCGGCAAATAGTCGAATAACGTCTCAAGTTTTTCGTGGAAGAACGGCAGCCAATGTTCGATCCCCTGATGTTTGCGGCCCACGCTTACGGCCTCATACAATGGGTCATCTGTACCGGCGGCACCAAACTCGATGCGATAGTTCTGACGGAACCGGGTTATGGCGGCCTCGTCCAGGATGACTTCGGACACCGGTGCAAGTTCAACGATGTCCAGCTTTTCGGTTGTTCGCTGGGACGCCGGATCAAAGCGTCGCGCACCGTCCAGAACGTCACCGAACAGGTCCAGCCGAACCGGGCCCGTCTCTCCCGGAGGGAAGATGTCGATGATGCCGCCACGGATGGCGTAATCGCCGGGTTCCATCACCGTTGGACTTTGTGTGAACCCCATACGCACCAGAAAGTTTCGCAGAGCGGTTTCATCTATGCGATGGCCAACTCGGGCAGTAAACGCCGCCTCTCGCAAAACTTCTCGTGCCGGGACGCGTTGGGTCGCGGCGTTCAGCGTGGTCAGCAATACATACTGTTGGGGCATCTGGTGAACCAGCGCCGCCAGTGTGGCCACGCGCGCCGCCGAGATATCCGCATTGGGCGAGACCCGATCATAAGGAAGGCAATCCCAGCCCGGAAACACAAAGACAGGCATCTGAGGCGCAAAGAACGCCAGTGCGGAACGCATCGCTTCCATCCGCTTGTCATCGCGTGCGACATGGGCCACCGGCCCCTTGCTGCGGGCAATCTCGTTCAGCACCAGCTGCGCGTCAAACCCTTCGGGGGCGCCGCCAACTGTCACGTGGTTCGGAGCCTTCATCGCCTCGCCTTTCAGAATCTTCTATCCCAGAACGCCAATCGAAAGGTTCTGATACATGCCCCAGAACGAAGTGACCAGTATCGAGATCATGCCGATGATCTGGGTATACAGTCGGCAGCGGGAAATTGTTTTTGAGACAGTTTCGAGAGTCAATTCCTGCCGCCGAAGACGCCTTGCATGCACGATATTGACCAAAAGCACCAAGGTCATTGGGAACAAAAGCAAAAACAGGGCCTGCGCGAATTCGACGTCATAATAGAACCCAAGCGTGGCCATCCCGGTGAACAGAAAACACCCAAACGCCAAAAGGATGGTGCCAGACATGTCGACAATCAGCAGAATCCGATTTGTATGGATGCGAACGATGTCGAGCAGATCGGTTTCAACCTGACCTCCGATCCGGCGGGCACGGACAACCAGATCATATGGGATGCCCATCACCCAGTGGCTGGCCGACGACCAGAGTACCGCCAGTACGATCCAGAACCACAGATTCGAAAAGCTGCGCATATCGATGAGTTCAAAGATCGAAGAGTACCAGTCCAAACCCAACCCTTTATTCACACTACTCAGGGGGGTTCCATCTAGGCGCGCGTCCATTGATACCCTTGAGACCTTTGTGAATTCATGCCACCCAATGCACGAATGTTCAAGGAGAACGCGCCATGAAACCGACCATTGCCCCATTTCCCATGACCCGCTTTCGCCGCGCCCGTCAATCACAGGCAATTCGTGCGCTGGTGCGTGAGAACACTCTGACAACGGATGACCTGATCTGGCCGGTTTTCGTACGCGAAGGCGAAGGCATTGAAGAGCCCGTGCCCTCGATGCCTGGTGTGGTTCGCAGATCGGTTGACCTGATTGCCAAAGCGGCGGTCGAGGCCCAGGCCCTTGGGATTCCTGCGATTTGCCTCTTTCCCTACACCGACCCTGCGCTGAAAACCGAAGACTGTGCCGAGGCATGGAACCCCGACAACCTGTCAAACCGGGCCATTCGGGCAATCAAGGCAGCGGCTCCGGACATTGCCGTAATGACGGATGTGGCGCTTGACCCGTATAACATCAACGGTCACGACGGATATGTCGTTGACGGCGAAATCGTCAACGACCAGACCGTCGAGGCACTGGTAAAGATGACGCTGGCACAGGCCGACGCCGGTGCGGATATCATCGGCCCGTCGGACATGATGGATGGCCGGATCGGGGAAATGCGTCGCGCGCTGGAAGGTGCAGGCTATCACAACGTGATGATCCTCAGCTATGCCGCAAAATATGCCAGTGCATTTTACGGACCCTTCCGCGATGCGGTCGGCGCATCGGGGGCCCTGACGGGCGACAAGAAGACCTACCAGATGGACCCCGCAAACTCGGACGAGGCTTTGCGCCTGATCGAACGCGATCTGACTGAAGGCGCGGATATGGTGATGATCAAGCCGGGCATGCCATATCTGGATATCTGCCGCCGCGTGAAAGACAGTTTCGGTGCGCCGACATATGCCTATCAGGTATCGGGCGAATACGCGATGATTCAGGCCGCAGCTCAGAACGGCTGGATCGATGGCGAGAAGGTGATGCTGGAAAGCCTTCTGGCCTTCAAACGCGCCGGTTGCGATGGAATTCTGACCTATTTCTCTCCTCAGGTTGCGCGCATCCTGCAGGGATAAAGCCCGCAAGTTTCGCGATATTTCGCCGATAAGATTGCCCGATCGGGCAGCTTTCCCGTGACACATCGCCCTGATCGGCGTATCCTTGCCGCCAAGACCGGGATCACCCGGCATATCAGGCACAGTTACAGAGATATAAAACCATGAGCAGTTCCAACTCCCCCCGACTGAATCGTCGCGGCTTTGCCTTGGGCATGGCAGGTCTGAGCTTGACCGCCGCCTGCGGCAACGGTGTCGGCAATTCCAACGCAGCAACAATCGATGCCCGTGTCGACGCAACGCTGACCGAGATGTACAGCCGCTATCCCAATACGGTTGAAATTGCGAACAAGGCCAACGGCATGCTGGTCATGCCGCTGATTACCGAAGCCGGTTTCGTGTTCGGTGGCGGTTACGGTCGCGGCGCACTGCGCATCAGCGGTGCAACAGTTGACTTCTATTCGGCGGTCAAGGGCACGGCCGGGCTACAGATCGGCGCGCAGCAATATGCGCATGTTCTGTTTTTCATGACCGAAGACGCCCTGAACGATTTCCGGCGCTCCAGTGGTTGGACAGCCGGAGCAGATATTGGCTATGTGGTCAGCGATCAGGGCGATTCCCTGTCGACAGACACAACGACACTGCGCTCGCCCGTTCTGGCCGCCATCTTCGGACAGGCTGGGCTTCAGATCGGTGCGACCGTGGAAGGCACGAAATACACCCGCATTATTCCATAATTCGGGCTTCCCACTTCTTCTGACAAACCCCATCACAGCGGAATGCTGGGGTGGGGTATTTGTTTTCATCCTTTCTGCACAGGTTCTTGCCGCGTTCCTCTTTCGGTTGGACCCGCCATCCACTAATCTCCGCGCAACCTTCATGTACTAGAATTTGGGGCAGTAATGGGTCTTGTTTTCCGCTGGCTGGTGCGCATCGTGTCGGGTCTGATCATGCTGATCCTCGCCGCAATGGGCCTTGTCTATTTTCTGGCCAGCCAATCCCTGCCGGATTATGACCAGAAACTCGAAGTCAACGGGTTGACCGCACCGGTTGAGATCGTGCGCGACACCGCCAATGTGCCGCACATACTGGCCCAAAATGACCCGGATGTGTTTTTCGGTCTTGGATATGCCCACGCGCAGGATCGATTGTGGCAGATGACGGTCATGCGCCGCACCGCGCAGGGCCGCTTGTCCGAGATCTTTGGACCGCGCACCTTGCGCGTTGACAAGCTTTTGCGCCGGCTGGATCTGTACGGCCTTGCCCATCGCTCGGTCGAAGTGCAGGACGACTATACCAAGGCTGCCCTTCGTGCTTATGCGGCCGGGGTCAACGCACGCCTGACCGAGATCAACGACGAGGCCTTGGGGCGCGGCGCGCCTGAGATGTTCCTGTTCAATGCACCCGTCTCGCCCTGGCAACCGGGCGACAGTATTGCCGTGATCAAGCTTATGGCGCTGCAGCTGTCCGGTCACCTGACGGACGAGGTTCTGCGGGCGCGTACGTCTTTGATGCTGAGCAATCCTGACAGGCTGGCAGATATTCTGCCCGATGTTCCCGGCCCCGGCATTGCTGCGTTGCCTGAATACGCTTCGCTGTTTCCCAACCTTCCACGCTATGCCGCTGGTACGAGTTTTCCTGAAACGCTGCTGTCACCCCTTCCCAAACGCGGGCTGGCGGGGGCATCAAACGCCTGGACTGCTGCGCCTTCGCGCTCGGCAAGCGGTGGAACATTACTGGCCAACGACCCGCATCTCGGCTTCACAGCACCCGGCGTGTGGTATCTGGCGCATCTTGGTCTGGAAAAGGGAAGCGTCATTGGGGCCTCGATCCCTGGTATTCCCGCAATCATGACCGGCCGCAGTGACCGGTTGGGTTGGGGGGTGACGTCATCCTATCTTGACGATCAGGACATTCATATTGAGCAGCTGAACCCGGAAAACCCCGAAGAATACCTGACCCCGGATGGCTATAAGGAATTCCAGACCCGTCCTTCGATCATTGAAATCAAAGGGGAAGCTCCGGTTACACTGACGCTGCGCTGGACTGAAAACGGGCCAGTGTTGCCCGGTACGGATTACAAGCTGGAAACCATCACACCGCCGGGCCATGTTGCGTCTTTGTCCTGGACGGCGCTCAGCCCGCAAGACACTTCGATGACGGCGTCCATGGCCCTGATGAACGCGGACAACGTGCAGGACGCCGTAACCGTGGCCCGGCAATTCATTGCGCCCTCGCAAAACCTGTCACTGGTCGACAAAACGACAATAGGGATGAAACTGATTGGCGCCATGCCCCGGCGTGATCTGCAAAACCAAAGCCGCGGACGCATTCCGACACCCGGCTGGATCGAAGCAAACCGCTGGCAAGGCCGCCTGCCCTACGCCAACAACCCGGAATTCGTGGCCCCTGCCGGTGGCGTTCTGGGCAACACCAACAACAAGATCATCGACCGCCCGTTCCCGGATCATGTGTCCTACGAGTGGGGTGACACTCAGCGCGTACATCGCTGGGAACGCCTGATGCAATCGCGTGAGGTGCATACCCGCGACAGTTTCATTGAGGCGCAACTGGATACGGTCAGTTTCACCGCGCGCTCTCTGCTGCCGCTGATCGGTGCTGACCTTTGGTACACCGGTGCCTCGGCCCCTGAAGGGACGCCCGAACGACAGCGCCAGATTGCGCTGTCGCTGCTGGCGGACTGGAACGGCGAGATGAACGAGCACCTGCCCGAACCGCTGATCTATGCAGCCTGGGTGCGGGCGCTTCAGATCCGCCTGATTTCGGACGAGCTTGGGCCGCTGGCCAGCGAATTTAAACATGTCGAGCCCCTGTTCATCGAACGGGTCTATCGTGACATTGATGGCGCCGGTGTCTGGTGCGATGTACGACAAAGCGCGCCGGTTGAAACCTGTACCGAAATGGCACGACTTGCGCTGGATGACGCGCTGATCTGGATCACCGAACGCTACGGCAGCGCACTGGAATCCCTGCGCTGGGGTGATGCCCATCAGGCAACCCACGACCACCCGGTTCTGGGGAACGTGCCTATACTTCGGTATTTTGTGAACATTCACCAATCGACCAGTGGCGGCGACAACACCTTGCTGCGCGGGCGCACGTCCGGCGAAGGGCTCGACCCGTTTCAGAATGTGCACGGGGCCGGGTATCGCGGTGTGTATGACTTTGCCGATCCAAACAGCTCGGTCTTTATCACCGCTACCGGCCAATCGGGCCATTTCCTGTCGCGCTATTACGACGATCAGGCGCAGCTGTGGCGGCGTGGCGAGTATATTCCCATGTCGCTGGACCTTGACCTTGCCCGCGCCGCTGCTGTCGGAGTGACCAATCTGATCCCACGTTAAGCATCAGGGTTTCGGCGACTCCCCGCCCCTTTTTGTCCGGACCGTGGACGCCATGCGGCAGTTTCGCCTACCATCACCGGGCGAACTGTTTCGGACCAGGGGGAAACTATGGCCAGCATTCGGGATACTCTGAACAACCTTGCCCGGGATTACGCAATCGCCTGGAGTTCAGGTGACGCCGATGCCGTTGCCAGTTTTTTCGCGCTGGACGGACGGATTACAATCAACAGAGGTGACCCGATCGAAGGGCGCGCAGCGATTGCCGATATGGCCCGGGGTTTCTACGCCGATTTTCCTGATCTGGAGGTGCGCTGCGACATGATGCGATGGGCCGGATCTCATGCCCTATTTGTCTGGACGCTGGAAGGGCACCACTCACAGACTGGTAATCATGTCGTTGCGCGCGGTTGGGAAGAATGGGAATTGACACCCGACAATCTAGTTCAGTCATCCTTGGGTTGGTTCGACCCTGATGACTATCGGCGACAGATAGACGGGCGATAATCTAGTCCAGACGGTCGCTTGCGGTTTCAATTGTGTAACTCCGCGGTATTCCCTGTGTAATCAGAAACCACTCGGATGCCTTCGTCCGCTGCTGATGCGCATCAAAGGCCTGCTGATTCACAAAAACCTCTGAAACAGTGAACCGTCCGGGTGTGATCTGATCCTCGACAACGTCGAACGACAGGCAACCCTCTTCCGCCTTTGTGAGGGCGATATGCGTGGGCAGAGCGGCGCGCACATCTTCAAGGCGGTCCGCCGGGACATCAATAAATCCGGTCAGGAATACTCTTTGATCCATTGTATCAGCCATCTTCCGCAATTTCACTGTATCTATAGTGTGTCGAATTGGGCGGCCTGCTTATCTGTCCAAAGAACAGTGATACGGAACCCCTCTTCGGTCTGCTCTTCAGATTGTACAACATCCTGCCGGAACAACCACGCCCGCTTGTTCCCTTCCGCAAAGGTCAGGTTCAGAACAACCTCGTGCCGGGCCCCTTGCAGAATTGCTGCAATCTCGGACAGTAAAGGGGTCACGCCTTCGCCGGTAACTGCCGAAATGGCAAATATGGCCGGATCGCGATCCGCCCTCGCCAATGCGGCGTCTTTTTCTTCCGTGCTCAGCAAGTCAGTCTTGTTCCAAACCTCAAGCCGGGGGCGTTCTTCGTCGACACCAAGCGAGGTCAGGATTGCTTCGACATCCTGCGCCTGTGCTTCGGTTTCTTCATGGCTGATATCGCGCACGTGAACAATCAGATCAGCACCCAACACCTCTTCAAGCGTGGCCCGAAAAGACGCCACAAGCTCGGTCGGCAGGTTCGAGATAAAACCCACCGTATCCGATAGGATCACTTCCGGGCCATCGGGCAGTTGCACGCGGCGCATGGTAGGGTCCAGCGTGGCAAACAGCATGTCCTTGGCCAACACTTCGGCCCCGGTCAGCCGATTGAACAGAGTAGATTTCCCGGCATTGGTATATCCAACCAACGCAACGATCGGATAGGGCACCTTGGCCCGCGCGGCACGGTGCAACGTGCGGGTCTTGACCACTTTCTGCAATTGGCGACGCAGACGCACCAGTTGTTCATCAATGGCGCGGCGGTCGGCTTCGATCTGGGTCTCGCCGGGTCCGCCGACAAATCCCAAACCGCCACGCTGACGTTCAAGGTGGGTCCAGGCCCGCACCAGCCGTGTCCGCTGATAGCTGAGCGCAGCCATTTCGACCTGCAACACCCCTTCACGGGTACGTGCGCGGTCGCTGAAAATCTCAAGGATCAGCCCGGTCCGGTCGAGGATCTTGACCTTCCATGCCTTTTCCAGATTGCGCTGCTGAACCGGTGTTACCGGTCCATCGATCAGAACCAGCTCAACCTCGTTTTCACGAAGCCGCTCACCCAGTTCTTCGATCTTGCCACTGCCAAACAAATAGCCGGGTTGGGCGCGTTGCAGGCGTACGATTTCAGACCCGATCACATCCAGATCGGGCAAAGCGGCGGCCAGCGCAACCGCCTCGGCCAGCGCGGGTTCGGGAACGCGGCGCTGTTCATCTGATTTGATTTCGGGATGCAGCACCCAGGCCCGGGTGCGCGTCCGGTCATGTTCCATCAAGAGGCGTCTTCGCCCTCATACAGGTTGATCGGCTGTGATGGCATGATGGTTGAAATCGCGTGCTTGTACACCAGCTGCGACTGTCCGTCGCGGCGCAACAATACACAGAAATTGTCGAACCAGGTGATCACACCCTGCAATTTCACGCCATTGATCAGGAAAATTGTAACCGGAACCTTAGCTTTCCGTACATTGTTCAGGAAAGCATCCTGAAGATTCTGTCTGTCCGAAGCCATATTATGATAATCTCGCCATTGTTCTTGCTACGCGTTGCGGACCAACGCGCTCCCTCCCGGTGAGTATGGAGTGCCGCGGTAAGATATTCCAGACGAAAAATTAAGCACTAAAGACGACGGGATCCAACCGGTTCAATCCCGCCACAGCGAAGGGGTGATCAGGGCGATGATCGCAAGCGTCTCGAGCCGGCCAATGACCATCGCCGCGCACAGCGTCAGCTTGGCCCCTGCGGACAGGTCGATCAACCGGATTGGAACATCAGTGGCCAATTCAATCAGCGGACCCGTCGTGCTGAGCGTTGCGACGCTGAGCACCATGGCCTGTTCAAACCCGGCCCCCATTGCGGCCAGCAAAAGGTTGAACACCGCCAGTGTCAGCGCAAAGAGCATCAGAAAAATCCAGGCGATAAACGCGCCGTCCCTTTGAATGCGTCGGTTGCCGCCTCCAACCCCGCTGACGGATGAGGGATAGATCAACCGGTCGATCTCGCGCGCACCGTTCAGGTACAGGGCAAAAACCCGCAGCAGTTTCACGCCGCCAGCCGTGGTGGCAACCCCACCACCGATCAGGGCCAGCCCCATCAGCAACAATCCGGGCGTTCCCAGACCAGACAATTGCTGCGCATCATCCCAGTTTGCGCTTTCAAACCCGGCGGTTGTCAGAAAGGCCAGAACAGTGAACAGCATACCCCAGATGACCTGCAATGCCTGCAAAGGTTCGATTTGCCCGCCGATTTCCGTAACGCCTGCAATAACGCGAAAGAACAGTAACGCAGCAACGGCCAGCACAATCATCAGGCCAATGCGAAACTCCGGGTCCGTATCCAGGCGGGAATAACCGGATGTTGCCGTGTCGGTCGAAAATGTCAGGCGCGAAAGGGCAAAGAACAGGAACAAAAACAAGATCGCCTCACCCGTGAAGCCCGCCTGCGCGCCTTCCATGCCGCCCACCGGAGAAATTCCGGACGTCGCCATGACCGACATTGCGTGGCAAACGGCTGTCAGTCCGGTTTCGCCTGCGATCAGAAGAAGGATCCAGATCACAGCCGTCAGCCCGGCATAGACCGGGGTCAGTCCCTTTGCCACACGGAGCAGTCGACCGCGCGGATCAACGCGTTCGCTTTGCGCAACACCCGATACCGGGCGACCCGGCTGACCGCGGGCCGTGACCTCGAACCCACCCAGCGACAAAGGCGCAAGGATTGCCGCGGCGGCAATCCACATCAGCAAACCGCCCATCCATCCAACCAAGGCGCGCCACAGGTGCAGCGGGGCCGTCAGGCGGTCTGGATCCGGAAACAGATCCGCCCCCGTGGTTGTCAGGGCACTGACCATGTCAAAATAGGCGTTCAGGAATGTGGTCGTTCCCAGCGCATCGTGAAATGGAATCGCAAGAAAGACAGGCAGAATGGTGAAACATGCAAGCATCACCGCCAATTGTCCCAAAGTTCCGCGCCTTGGCACACGGTTGGACGAGGCCAGTGCGACACTGACGACCAGAAACAACCCTATGATACCGGAGTACAAAAACGACCGCGATGTATCGTGATCATCCAGCGCCAGCGCGTAAACTGCCGGAATCCACATGGCCAGTGACGCAATAGCCCAGATCAGAAGAAACAGCGGC
Source organism: Ruegeria sp. O4 (assembly GCF_056535125.1). Taxonomy (NCBI): domain Bacteria; kingdom Pseudomonadati; phylum Pseudomonadota; class Alphaproteobacteria; order Rhodobacterales; family Roseobacteraceae; genus Ruegeria; species Ruegeria sp. O4. Next base: position 514,419 of record NZ_JBQERO010000001.1, read on the forward strand.
AACCGCCGCAATAGCCCGATCTGTTGTATCCCCGCATGCGCCATCAGAAGAAATCGATTGAAACCTGCATCAGGCGTTCGACCTCAGGCACGTCGTTGGCCATGGCAAAGATCGCGACGACATCCTTTTCATCGATCCTGAGGCTGCCCGTCGGTCGCATAACTTCATCTCCTTTGAGTACGGCCCCCACCAGTACGCCCTCGGGAAAATCGATATCGCGCAGCTTTTGACCGGCCATGGGAGAGGTTGAAAGAACCTCAGCCTCGATCACTTCGGCCTCAGCATCTCCGATCGAGTAGACCTGTCGCACCCGGCCATGACGGATGTGGCGCAAGATCGAACTGACGGTGGTTGCCCGTGGATTGATATACGCATCAATCCCCAAAGGTCCCATCAGGGCCACCATACTGGGATCATTGATCAAAGCGATCGCCAGGGCACAACCCTCGGCCTTGGCGCGTACAGCGGCCAGCATGTTCGTGCGGTCGTCATCCGTAACCGCCAGCATTGCATCCGCCCTGTCGATACCGGCTTCGCTCAACAAACTGGCATCAAGGCCATCACCGTGCAGCACAATCGTCCGTTCCAGCGCCTCGGCGGCGATCTCGGCGCATCGGCGATCCCGCTCGACGATTTTGGCGCGCACGCGGCTTTTTTGTTCTTCCAGAGTTCGCGCCACTTCAAGCCCGACATTGCCCCCGCCCACGATCACCACACGATCCTGACGCTTTTGGGTCTTGCCAAACACCTCCATAGTGCGATCCACGTCTTTTACATTGGTAAAGACGTAGCATTCGTCGCCCACAAACAGCTGATCCTCGGATTCTGGTGCAAACAGCGTGCCATCGCGACGCACCCCCACTACGATCGAACTGAGCGTCGAGAACAAATCGGTCAGTTGCCGCAAAGGTGTGTTCACGATCGGGCAGTCTTCATCCACGCGAATACCCAAAAGCTGCGCCTTGCCGTCCATGAAAATCTCGGTGTCAAAGGCGGACGGGGCCGACAGGCGGCGCATCGCAGCAGCGGCAACTTCGCGTTCGGGGCTGATCACCACATCAATCGGCAGATGATCGCGCCGGTAAAGGTCCGAGTGGATCGCCTCAAGATATGATTTCGACCGCAGTCGCGCGATCTTGCGCTGGATCGAAAAGACCGAATGCGCCATCTGGCAGGTGACCATGTTCACCTCATCCGAATGGGTCGCAGCGATGATCATGTCCGCATCGCGCGCGCCTGCCCTTTCAAGCACATCGGGGTAACTTGCAAACCCGGCGATCCCCTGGACGTCCAGCGTTTCGGTCGCCCGCCGAACCAGATCGGGATTGTTGTCGACAACGGTGACGTCGTTCAGTTCGCCCGAAAGGTGCCGCGCAATCTGCCAGCCGACCTGACCCGCGCCGCAAATAATGACCTTCATGTTTCTGGCCCTTCTGCCTGAAAGGATTGAATGACAGATGCCCCCAAAGCGGTCAATTGAATTGTCATCGCCGATCAGCTGCGGCAAGATAAGCATATGAAAACGCTGTTTCCTATGCTCGTGCCCCTGATGGTGCTGTCCTCGTGCGGGCCGCTCTCGCTTTACTATCGCGAGGGTGAAACCGTATCACGTCTGCAAAAAGAGACCACCCAGTGCCAGCTTAGGGCGGTTAAAGAGGTGCCGGTTGCCAATCAGATCCGCCAAAGCCCGCCGACTTATTGGCCCGGGCGCACATATTGTGACGGCAGAGGTCGTTGCTATCAATCCCCAGGCTGGTGGCAACCCGGCAGGGTATATACCGTCGATGTGAACCAGGGCCTGCGAAACACGGTCGAGGCGCAATGCATGGCCGAAAAGGGATTTCGCCCTGTCAGCTTGCCGCCCTGCAAGCAAAATGTGAAATCGCGAGTGCCACTGGCGCGAACAACGACGTTGCCGCCCCTCAACAGTGCCTCATGTTTTGTGAAGTTCGATGACGGGTCGTTTCAGATCATCACACCGGGGCAATCCGGATAAGAAGAACCACGGTACCGCGCGATTGATCATTCCAGTCCGGTTGAAGCGCGTTTGCGCCGCGCGGCAAGCCACAGATGAAGCGCCATGGCAACAGCATAGAACCCGACCACGGCAATCAACATGCCCGCTTCACTAGTACGCCACAGTATTGCAAGCAAAACAGGTGTGCCCAAAAGGTTACCCGCATTCCCCATCTGCGCCATGGCACCATAGCTCAGCGCCTGGTTTTCGGGTGTCGAGTTCAACTGCGGCACCGCCGCAAAGCTGCCGCCCTGAACAAGCCCCAGCACCGCAAAAAGCGCAACGCAGACAACGGGCAACGGGGCACCAAGAAACAGGGCGCCTATCGTAAGGATAGACAGCCCGAAACCGAGGTTAATAACAAAAACACCAGAACAAACGCTCAGCAAAACCGGGACGGTAAGCCAGGAAATCACGATCCCGGCCAACGGCATCAGACCAGCAATCATCGCACTGACATCGTCCGGCAATCTTCCCGGAAGAATGGCCAGCAACGAGACAAAGGTCAGCGTGTAAAAGAACCACCCGAGCGCCGGAGCGGACACAAACGCAGAGCGATAGGTCTGTACGTGTATGTCAATCAGTGTTCGCACGCTCCAAAAGGGATTGTTTACCAAATCCGATGCACTGTTGGGACGGAAAGATACGATCAGGACGGCGATCAGAAACATCAGCGCGCCATGGGTAGCAAAATAAACCGGCAGCCCGACCTGAGCGATCAAGGGAAGCCCAAGCCATGCGTTCAGGGCAAAGGCGACACCAAAGAAACTGCTCCACAAAACCATTGCCGCGTTGCGCCATTTTCCAATCGTGATTTGCGCAATCAGTGTTGGTGCTGCGACAACGATAGCCAGATGAGAGACCCCTTCGACAACGCGGCTGACCAGCATCAGGCCCAAACCGGGGATACTGGCCTGAAACAGGGACACCGCCCCGCCAAGGGTCAAGCCAAACATCAGCAACCGGACAGGCCCAACCCGCCCGGCTATCGCGCCGGACAATGCACCAAGAATCGCGCCAATCAGGCTGATGACTGACAAAAGCCAGCCAATCTTGTCCGCGTGCGCAGGATAGAGGGCTGCGACCTGAGCAAAAGGAACCGCAATCTTGGCGAATTGGGTCGCCGCACCTAGCCCGGTAAGCCAAAGCAACAAAACCTGTAACAAGATGCGTAATGGATGGGGCATAAGCCGGTTCTACTGCACCCGACCGCACAGGAATACGCATAAATTATGCGCGTCCCGACCGTGCCCCACTGACCAGCCGGACCGGCGTTCCATCCGACAGGTACAACCGTTCCCAGGTGATCTGTCCGGCACTGATCCGGATACGGTCGTGCCGCGCTTCGGAGGTTACAAACGACTTGGGGTTGGGCGCTTGCAAATCCCACCATCCCTCGTCCTGTAGCTCGGCCTCAGCCTGACGGATTTCGTCCGTCGCAAATTGCCAGAGGGACACGCCAAGCAGTGCCCGTTGGGTGGTTTTCCAGTCCCGCGCCCGCCTGCGGGAATAGGCCAGGCACAGGTGGCTGGCCTCCTCAACCAGATGGATGCAGTCTGCCGAGTTCACGACAAGCCGTCTTAGCGCGTTGTCATCCGCCCTGAAAGGAGCCAGCGCAGCAAACACCGAGTGTTGTTGATCAGGCGTTGGAAGCTGAACCCCGTTCTCCCATCTGGAAACCGTGGTCTGATCGACCTGCAGAACCTCGGCCAGCGCAGCTTGTTTCAATCCGATCGACCGTCGAAGTCGCTTTAACCGCCTGCCAAAAGCCGGGTAGCCTTCGACGAACCGGCCAGACAGATCAGAGTTCACCGTTCTCGCCATCAGTTCCTCACATCCGTCTGCCCGTGAACTATGCCCCCAGACTCACTCTGCCGGTTCGGGTTCGTCGATTTGCGCGACCCGCGCACCAGATTTGTTCGAGGTCACAACACCCAGCGACTTTAACTTGCGATGCAGCGCACTGCGTTCCATGCCGACAAAGCTGGCGGTGCGGCTGATATTGCCGCCAAAGCGGTTGATCTGGGTCAGCAGATATTCCCGCTCGAACGCTTCGCGGGCCTCGCGCAGCGGCAAAGTAGCCAGCGCACCCGACAAGACAACGCGGCCCGACTCTTCGGCCTTGTCTTCTTCATTGGGCAGCTCGCGCGCCTCAATCGGGCCGGTGCCGTCGCCCAGAATCAAAACACGTTCGATCAGGTTCTTCAACTGGCGCACGTTACCCGGCCAGGTCATTGTCTGCAGCAAAGCGACCGCCTCGTCCGACAGCTCCCGCATAGGCAACCCTTGGGTTTCGTTGCACATTTCGATGAAGTGCTGGGCCAGTACCGGTATATCCTCGCGCCGGTCCTCGAGTGAGGGAACGGAGATCGGAACCACATTCAGACGGTGATACAGCTCTTCCCGGAAACGCTCGGCGGCGATTTCATCATCCAGATCCTTGTTGGTCGATGAGATCACCCGAAGATCCACGCGCACCTTGTCCGAGCCACCCACGCGCTGGAATTGCTGATCCACCAGCACCCGCAGGATTTTGGACTGTGTGCCCAAAGGCATGTCGGAAACTTCATCAAAATAGACCACGCCGCCATGGGCTTCTTCCAGCAATCCGGATTCCACACCGCGTTCGGCCGATTCCCGGCCAAACAGAACTTCTTCCACACGCTCAGGCTCAATCCCGGCACAGTTGACGGTCACGAACGGAGCGTTCGCACGGTTGGAGTGGGCATGGATATAACGCGCAGCAATTTCCTTGCCCGAACCCGCAGGTCCACGCAGCATGACGCGACCGTTTGATTTGGTCACCTTGTCCAACTGCCCCTGCATGGCCCGGAACGACGCGGATTTGCCGATCATGTCCGAGTTGTTGACCTCTTTCCGCTTCAGCGACGCGTTCTCGCGCCGCAGACGAGACGTCTCCATCGCGCGGCGGATCACCACCATCAACTGGTCAATGTTAAACGGTTTCTCGATAAAGTCGTAAGCACCCTGTTTGATAGCCGCTACAGCGATTTCGATATTGCCGTGGCCCGAAATAATCACCACCGGCACATCCGGGTTATCGCGCTTTACCGTCTTGAGGATATCAATCCCGTCCATGCGGCTGTCTTTCAGCCAGATATCCAGGATCAACAGACCCGGCGGTTCGGAATTGATCGACGCCATGCACTCGTCCGAGTTGGCTGCCAGCCGGGTTGAATAGCCTTCGTCCTCCAGAATGTCGGACACCAGCTCGCGAATATCGCGCTCGTCATCTACGATCAGAATGTCGCTCATCTTTGGCCTGCTTTCAGTTTGTTGGTTCTAATTGCCTGCTTCTGCGGCGCAACGGTTGGGGACATACTTGCCCCAGGCAAACGGATCACAGCCATTGCGCCAAAATGGCCCTGTCCGTCAAATACGGGCGCGTCCTCAAGGGTCAGCGCGCCGCTGTGCTCTTCTATGATTTTCTTGACAATCGGAAGGCCCAATCCGGTCCCTTCGTCGCGTGTCGTTACATAAGGTTCAAACAAACGCGCCCGGTCCTCCGGCAGACCGATCCCATTGTCTGCAATGGTGATGACTGTACCTGCATCATCGCTTGAAAGAGCCACCTTGATCTGTGGTTTCAGGTTTTCCGGGGCCCCTTTTTCTTTCAAGGTAACAATAGCTTCTCCGGCATTCTTAATCAGGTTGGTCAACGCTTGGTTGAGCATGGTCGCATCTACATCCGCCATGATTGGCTGCTGCGGCAGGTCAGCGTCAATCTGTACGTCCGGTTGTCCCGCGTGCTGCAAAAGAACGGCTTCGCGCACCAGTTCGACTAAGTCCTCTTCGCGGCGAACGGGTTCGGGCATCCGCGCGAACTTGGAAAACTCGTCCACGATACGCCGCAGGTCGTTTGTTTGCCGCACGATGACACCGGTCATCGATTCAAGGCTGCCGCTGTCTTCCTCATCCAGTTTGCGGGCAAACTTGCGCTTGATGCGCTCTGCGCTGAGCTGGATCGGCGTCAATGGGTTCTTGATTTCATGTGCAATACGGCGGGCCACGTCACCCCACGCTGCCATTCGCTGCGCGCTGACCAAATCGGTTACATCATCAAAGGCAACCACATAGCCTTCCAACCCGCCATCCTGTCCGCGACGGATGGCCATGCGGACCAGCAGGTTCTCCAGCCGCCCCTTGCGTGTGACCTTGATCTCGCCCTGAACGGCTTCTTGTCCGCTGTCCTTGAGGCTCTCAAACAAAGGCAGAAACTCGGGAACCGCAATGCCGATAGCCAGGTGTTCTTCGCCCCGCGACCAGTCCAGCAAGCGTTCAGCCGAACGGTTGACGAAGGTAACGCATCCATCGGGATCCACGCCGACAACACCGGACGTGACCGAACTGAGCACGGAATCAAACAGGCGACGCCTGCTTTCGATTTGCTGGGTGTTTTCCAGCAGCGTGTCCCGCTGCCCCTTGAGTTGTCGGGTCATCTGGTTGAAATATCGGCCCAACATCGCGATTTCGTCGTCGCTGGCCTCTTCGATCACCTGAACGCTCAAGTCTCCGGCGCCGACCCGCTGCGCCGCCGTGGTCAAACGTCCTACCGGGCGCGACAGGCGTTCGGCAAACCACATCCCCAGCGACATCGCAGCCAGGATCAGGATCAGCGCAAAGCCGAGATACAGCAGGCCGAACTCGAACAGCACCCTGCCCCGTTCACTCTCCAATTGTTGATAAAACTGTGCCGTTTCCTTGGTGTCATCCAGCAGTGTCAACAACTGCCCATCCACCTCGCGGCTGACATACAGGTAACGATCCAGATAAGCGGTAAGCGGCACCAGCGCACGGAATTCATTATTCGGCCAGTCGGCAATGATCAGCAGCCCCTTATCTGCCGCTTCCGTCATTTGCTCGGCTGTTGGTGCCTCATAGTTGAACAGATAGGACCGATCCCCGCGCGACCGGATTTCGCCCGTTCCGTCGATGACATAGGCTTCGCGCAATCCGCGCTGAATCCGGGCCTGCCCCTGCGCCAGAACCTCGCGGAGTTCGGCATCAGAAATGTAAAACTCCACCGAACGTGCATTGTTCAGGAACCGCGCCAGAACCGTAGCGTCCTGCGTCAGACCGCTGCGATGTTCCTGCTCATAAGCCTCTGCCGCCGTCAGGGAAGACCCGACAACCTGGCGCACGCGATCCGAAAACCAGCCTTCCAGGCCGATATTCACGGTCAGTCCGGCAAAAATGGCGACCGTAACGGTCGGAACCAGCGCAAGCAGCGTAAACGCCCCGATCAGGCGCAAATGCAGGCGCGAGCCCGCCGACTTGGCCCGTCTGGCCGCAATTAGGCTGCCCAACTGACTGAGCACCAAAGCCGCAACGACCAAAACATAGACAAGATCGGCCAGCAGAATCAGCCGCAATGTCGGCGCGGTCGCACCTAGGTCAAAGGGACCAATGACAAGATATGTGGCAAGCGCCAGAACAGGCCCCATGAGGACCAGCCCAAAGGTGCCGAAATTGCGCAGTTTCCGTGATTTACGCCATCGACCAATCGATGGGATCATCCCGCTCTGTGCTCGGGTTGCCACCGTCTGCCCTCATCCTGATGTGCCGCTTGTGCGGCTTACCGCCATATTTCGTGGTCTTTTCCCGACAGATGCCGGGATGCCACGGTTTGTGTGGCGATATTACATCAGTTTGCGGCGCCGTGTCACCTGAATATCGAGATCTGTAATCTTTTTTCGCAGCGTATTTCGGTTAATCCCCAGTAAATCAGCACATTTTGCCTGGTTCCCACCAGTTGCATCCAGTGCGATTTCGATCAGCGGGGCCTCAACTTCACGCAATATCCGCTGATAAAGGCCCGGTGGCGGCAATATATTGCCGTGCAGATCGAAATACCGTCGCAGGTGACGCTCGACCGAGGTTGAAAGCTTCTCGCGTTCGCCGCCGCTCAGAACCGGTGCAGCTTCGGGCTGGCTGCCCAACACCATTTCCACCTCGGCCTTTGAAATCTCATCTGCCCGACTGGTCAGCCCCAAACGGCGAACGGCGTTTTCCAGTTGCCGCACATTCCCCGGCCATGAATAGCGCCGCACCAACTCAACCGCTTCCGGGCTGAGCCACCGCTTGTTGCCATTTTCCTTCTCCTCCCGGGCCAGAAAATGTTCGGCCAGCAGCGGAATATCGTCGACCCTTTCGCGCAATGAGGGCACGTGGATCGTCGCCCCACACAAACGATAATACAGGTCCTGACGGATACGGCCGTTTTCCATCCCATCGGTCAAGTTTGTCTGGCTGGTTGCCATGAAACGCGGAACATGATCACCGGGCGTATCCATCATACGCACCACGCGGGCTTGAATTTCATCGCCGATATCCGCGATTTCATCTATCAGCAGCGTACCGCCACGCACCCGCGCCATCACGCGGGCCGGGCCCTCCAGATCGCTTAGGTCGGCTGCGGTGACTGTGACAAAGGGTAATGTACGCCGATCCGAAAAGTCGTGAATTGCCCGGGCAATCAGCGACTTACCCGTTCCGCTTTCACCCGAGATCATAACCGGCAGGTCGGTATTCATCACGCGTGCGACCAAACGATACAAGGCCTGCATAACTGGCGTGCGGCCGACCAGAGGCAGCTCATCCGGGCGTTCGCCACCTGCCTGTATGGGTTCCGGCTGTGCGCGCTGCTTCTGATCCAGCGCCCGCGCCGTGCGTTTCATCAAATCCGGCAGGTCAAACGGTTTGGGCAGATAGTCATATGCGTCAGCCTCAGCCGCCTGAATTGCGGTCATGATCGTGTTTTGCGCGGAAATCACGATAACCGGCAATCCAGGGCGATCCTTTGCTATCTTCGGCAGCATCTCCAGACCGTTGCCATCGGGCATGACAACGTCCGAGATCACCACGTCGCCTTTGCCTTCGCCGACCCAACGCATCAGGGTGGTCAGCGAAGATGTTGCGTGCACCTTGCATCCGGCCCGCGTCAGCGCCTGAGTCAGAACGGTGCGGATTGTGCGGTCGTCATCCGCAACCAGTACGGTGCCATCCATCAGGTGCTCTCCTTCTTGTGTTCGGTTGCATCTCGCGGCGCGCGGCGCAGCGACAGTTTGAATACGGTGCGGCCGGGCACGGAGTCGGCGGAAATCCAGCCGTCATGGTCGGAAACGATCTTGCTGACCAGCGCCAGCCCCAGACCAGTGCCGTTTTCCTTGCCCGACACGAACGGGTCAAAGATATCACCCCGGATATCCTCGGGCAGGCCCGGACCGTCATCGATGATCTCGATCTGCAACGGCAGGGAATGACCCGATCCGTCGCTTCGGCGCAGGCGGAAGGAGTGTTCGAAATAAGTGCGCAGACGGATCGTACCGCCCTGCGGCCCCGCAGCCTCGGATGCGTTTTTCAGCAGGTTCAGGACCACCTGAAGAAACTGGTCCGGATCGCCATAGGCCAGCGGCAATGAAGGATCGTAATCCTCGATGATTGTCATATCCGCGCCAAATCCCAGCAGCGCGGACCGCCTTGCACGGTCCAGCACATCGTGGATGTTGACCGGCCTGAGGTCCGGTTTCTGCAAGTTGCCGAATTGCTCGACCTGCTCCAGAAGCTTCACGATCCTTCGGCTTTCGGCCACAATAAGGTCTGTAAGTTCAAGATCCTGTGACGAAATGTTCATGCTCAGCAGTTGCGCTGCACCGGTAATCCCTGCCAACGGGTTCTTAATCTCGTGCGCCAGCATCTCGGCCATGCCAATCGCCGACTGCGCCGCTGACTTGACCGTGTTGCCCAAGGTCATCCTGCCCGCCAGTTCACGAGGCGTTATGATCATGATCATCGACCCCGGATGGCCGACCAGAGGCGCGATCTGCAACGCACATTGCAACGGCGCGCGATTCCCAGAACCCGCATCCACATCGTTTACAAACAGTGGCGTGCCTTGCGAGCGGGCGCGCAGGAATGCTTCCTCCAGCGGTGCGTCAACGGCGATCTGGTCCCATACCGGATGCCCGATTACCGACCGGCGCGAGGCATTCAAAAACCCCTCGCCCGCCGAATTCACATCTGCGATGCGGTCGTTTTCATCAATAATAAAAGCCGGAACCGGCAATGAGTTCCAGATGTTGGCGTTGGAATTCATGCCGCCACCTCGCCCGTTTCGGCAAGTGCGTCCCCAAGCAGACGCAGGACTTCATCCGTGCTGCGCGACGTCAGAACCGCCCGCCGCAGCGGCGCAGGGGTTGCGGCCTGATCCATGTACCATCCCAGATGCTTGCGGGCGACACGCAGGCCCAGATCGGCACCGTAAAATCCCAGCATCGCCTGATAATGCGTGCGCACCATGTCGATCAGGTCATTCCCGACCGGAATATCCGGCGCATCCGCCCCGTAAAGGTCGTGACTGATCTGCGCCAGTAGCCAGGGTTTACCCTGTGCGCCACGCCCGACCATGACCCCATCTGCACCAGATTGTTCCAATGCGGTTCGTGCGGCTGCTGTGTCTACAATATCTCCGTTCGCAATAACCGGAATCGACACGGCCTGTTTCACGGCCCGGATTGCGCTCCAGTCAGCGCGCCCCTTGTAGAACTGGCATCGCGTGCGTCCGTGGATCGTAACCATCTGAACGCCTGCCTCTTGTGCACGGCGCGCAACCTCGGGGGCATTCAGCAGGGTGTCATCCCACCCCAGACGGGTTTTCAATGTCACTGGAACGTCGACTACACTGACAACGGCCTCGATCAGCGTCAGTGCGTGGTCCGGTGTTTTCAGCAGGGCCGAACCGGAATACCCATTTGTTACCTTTTTGGCAGGACACCCCATGTTAATGTCGATCACCCGCGCTCCACGATCAGCAACCTGACGCGCGGCCTCGGCCATCCAATGCGCCTCGCGCCCTGCCAGTTGCACAGCTGTGTTTTCCACATCGGCGGACAGTTCGGCGCGCTCCCGCACTCCGGGTTTGGCCTGCACCATCTCCTGACTGGCGACCATTTCGCTGACGACCATGCCGGCGCCAAAGCGCATAACCAGATCCCGAAACGGGCGATCTGTGATTCCGGCCATCGGGGCCAGCAAAACCGGCGATGTTACGAGTTTGTCAGCGAAGCGGAAAGTCAACGTGCTTAATCCTTGGGCAATTGCAGTTCTGATATCGAATTCCACGCATATGAACAACAAAACGACGCGCAACAAGCCCGCAAAACCATCATCTGCCTATTTTTTAATCACCAGACCATAGGTGATTGCCACTGCAATCACCGCCGCCTAAACAAACGCAACAAAATGGAGGGCGCGCGGCATGACCACAGCTGCCATCATAGTCGCCGCAGGCCGCGGCCTGCGCGCAGGGGGCGACGTCCCAAAACAGTGGCGCGGCCTTGCAGGACGCCGCGTGGCAGACTGGACAATCGATCGGTTCCGCGGACAGGTCGCCCATATCGTTCTGGTCTTATCCGACGAAGACACTCTGGTCTGGGAGGAGTTTCGTGATACCGATCTGATCCTCGCCTCGGGCGGCACAGATCGCACGGGTTCTGTACGCAACGGTTTGAAGGCCCTGGCGCACCTCGACGTGAAGCGCGTCCTGATTCATGACGTTGCCAGACCCTGCGTTTCGTCGCGCACCATTCAGGACGTCTTGAACGCATTGGATGCACATCAGGCCGCCGCCCCCGGACTGACGGTGACTGACGCCTTGTGGATAGGACAAGACGGGGCCGTGACTGGCACACAAGACCGCAGCAACCTGTTTGCGGCGCAAACACCGCAAGGCTTTCACTATGACACCATCACCGCCGCCCATGCCGCGCATCCGGGCGGTGCTGCTGATGATGTTGAGGTTGCACGCGCGGCGGGGGTAGATGTCTGCATCGTACCGGGCGATGCGGACAACCTGAAGATCACCCGCCCCGAGGATTTTGCCCGGGCGGAACGTATCATGGGAATGGATATGGATGTAAGACTTGGCAACGGCTATGACGTGCACCGATTTGGCGACGGGGATCATGTGGTCCTTTGCGGTGTGAAGGTTCCCCATGATCGCGGGTTGCAGGGGCATTCGGATGCGGATGTCGGGATGCATGCTGTAACCGACGCGATTTATGGCGCATTGGCGCAAGGGGATATCGGACAGCATTTTCCGCCCTCGGATCCGCAATGGAAAGGGGCCGCCAGCGAGATCTTTCTGCGTCACGCGGTCGAACTGGCTGGACAGATGGGGTATCGCATCTCGAACGTGGATTGTACGCTGGTCTGTGAATACCCGAAGATTGGCCCTCACGCCGCTGTTATGCGCGAAGAAATGTCCAAAATCATGGGCTTGCGTGCCGATCAGGTCTCGATCAAGGCCACCACGTCCGAGCGTCTGGGCTTCACCGGTCGCAGTGAAGGCATCGCATCGATTGCGACGGCCTGTCTGGTGAAATCATGAACGCGGCGCAGTTGATTGGCACCGTTGGCGGCGTCGGATATATACGCCCTGCCCCCGGCACCTGGGGTTCGCTGGCCGCGCTGCCGATGGCTTGGGTCCTGCACACGCTGGGCGGATTCCCATTGCTGGCAATCGCAACGCTCGTGGTGTTCGCAGGCGGCCTGTGGGCCACGCGCGTGATGACCGACGGCCAGGACGATCACGACCCGTCGGAAATCGTCATCGATGAGGTCGCGGGCCAGTTCATTGCCCTCTGGGCGATCTCATATCCGTCCTGGGCGCATGGGATCGACATTACCGCCCTCTGGCCCGGCTGGGTTGCCGGGTTCGCTCTGTTCCGCCTGTTCGACATCACCAAACCCGGCCCCGTCGGTTGGGCAGATCGTCGCGGCGATCCTATGGGAGTGATGCTGGACGACGTGATTGCGGGTATTTTCGCAGCCGTTGGCGTGATGGTTCTGGCTGGCATCACGCACGGGGTTCTGGGCCTATGAACGTGCCCGACCTGCTGAACCGCGCCAAAGCGCAGGGCGTTATGATCGCCACTGCGGAAAGCTGCACCGGCGGTATGGTCGCTGCGGCCCTGACGGATATACCCGGCAGCTCGGCCGTCGTGGATCGGGGTTTTGTTACCTATACCAACGGGGCCAAGCAGGACATGCTGGGTGTGCTGGCAGAAACCCTGCAGGCTTTCGGCGCAGTGTCCGAGCAGGTCGCTCGCGAAATGGCCGAAGGCGCATTGCGCAACTCACAAGCGCAGCTTGCCGTCGCGATTACCGGCATTGCCGGGCCGGGCGGGTCTGAATTCAAACCCGAAGGGCGCGTATGTTTCGGACTGGCCAGAGAAGGCCGGGAAACCCGAACAGAAACGATAGAGTTTGGCGCGCAAGGGCGGGATGCGGTGCGCCGCGCCGCGCGGGATCATGCGCTGGCGTTGCTTCTGACCGGGCTTTCATAACGCGCACCTTTTTTAGGCATTATCTGCCCATAGCCGCCAAAACTGTCATCACTTGAACAAAAGGCGACAAAATAGGCGACCAATTCGGGTATTGCCTCTTTTTTCCTCACCTGCCCTCCGCTTCAAGGCTCTGCACATACACTCACTCGATCCCGGGCGTTGTCAGATGACCTGCCCGGGAAACCATGCAGGGAAAAGGAGAGCGGCCCATGAATGGAGCCGATACAGCCTGGATCATAGTTGCTACAGCACTGGTCCTTTTCATGACATTACCGGGTCTGGCCTTGTTTTACGGCGGGCTTGTACGTGCCCGAAACGTGCTCAGCGTTTTTATGCATTGCTTTGCCATTGCCTGTTTGATGAGCATTCTGTGGCTGGTGGCCGGGTACTCCATCGCCTTTGGACCCGGTGAAAGTGGGCTTTGGGGTGGTTTGGGCAAGGCTTTCCTCAACGGTGTTGATGTGAACAGCCTTGCTGGCACTCTCCCAGAAATCCTGTTCTTTGCCTTTCAGATGACCTTTGCCATCATCACCCCGGCCCTGATCGTGGGCGCATATGTTGAACGGGTGGGCTTTGGCTTTGTGCTCACCTTCTCGGCGCTGTGGATGCTGCTGTGCTATGCGCCGGTGGTTCACTGGATCTGGGGCGGTGGAATGCTGTCCGATGGTGGTATTTTGGGTGACATTGGCGTGCGTGATTTCGCTGGCGGTATCGTGGTGCACGAAACCGCTGGTCTGGCAGCCCTGATCATCGCCGTCATCCTTGGCCCGCGCCGAAACCGAACGACCCCGCCGCATAATCCCGGCTATGTCATGGTCGGCGCCGCGATGCTGTGGGTCGGCTGGTTCGGCTTCAATGGCGGTTCGCAACTGGCCGCGGACGGTGGCGCTGCGATGGCGATGACCGTTACCCACCTGTCCGCCGCAACTGCGTCACTGACATGGGCGCTTTGGGAACGCATCCGCTTTGGCAAAGCCTCGATGGTGGGTCTTGTCACCGGGACAATTGCAGGTCTGGCCTCGATCACGCCCGCTTCGGGTTTTGTGGGTCCGGTTCAGGCCCTCATCATCGGTGCTGTCGCGGGCATTCTGTGTCAGGAAGCCGTCAGTCTGGTGCGCAACAAGCTGAATATCGACGATACATTGGACGTGTTCGCGGTACATGGCGTCGGAGGCATCTTCGGCACCATCATGATCGCCCTGTTCGGCCTTGGCACATGGACCGCACAGTTGGGCGGGCTGGTTATCGTGGGTGTCTTTGCGGCAGCTGTCACGTTTGTGTTGGTCAAACTGGTTGCACTGATCACACCACTTCGCGTAAACGCCGAGACCGAGACAAATGGCCTCGACCTCTCGGTACATGGTGAGCGGGCCTATGACATGAGCAGCTAAGCCCACCTTGGCTGCCTATCGCCCGCAAGGGCAAAAGCGGACCTGTCATGGGTCCGCTTTTCTTGTTTTGGCGCCTTGTCCACCTACGTCACACCCAAAGCACCCTGAACCTTCAGGGCAAATGATCAGCCCGTCGCAGGATGCGCATTGGTTCCCTTCGGAATTACGATCCGGCATTCCAGACCGCCAAGCGAGCTGGATGCACCCAGATCAAGCCGACTGTCATAGGCCTTTAACAAATCAACCGCGATGGCCAGCCCAAGGCCGCTGCCCGAAACAGAGGTATCCAGCCTCCCCCCCGATCGCAGTGCCTCGCGGTGAGCGCCCTGAGGAATTCCCGGACCATCGTCGTCAATCACAACTTCGATCCCGTTCGAGGTTCTCATAGCCGTCACGCGGACCTTATGTTTGCACCATTTGACCGCGTTATCCAGCAGGTTGCCCAAAACTTCTTCGATATCCTGCGCGTCCATACGCACCCAAAGACCCGGGTCGCGTTCGATTTCCAATGACTTTCCTTCGCGCTCGGCCATGGTGGTGAACAGACGCGCCAGTCGATCAATCGAATGAGACAGATCGGTACGAGAATGGGTCAAGTCCGCAGTATTCAGCGCCCGCATTCGGGCAAGCGACCGGCCCAGCTGCGCGTCAATGCGGTCGAGAGCTTCCACAGCGGTTTCCGTAGAACCTCCCGCTTCGGACAACAGCAGCAGTTCATTGCGCATGATTGCAGTAGGTGTTTTCAGGGCATGGGCCAAATCTGCCGCCTGACGACGTGATCCCGATACGATTTCCCGGTTTCGACGCAAGAGCTGGTTCAGATCCTCGACCAGAGGAGACACCTCTTCTGGATAATCGCCTGGTCTAAGGTCTTCGTCCCGATCCCAACGATGCGCCACATCTGACCGAAGCTTTCTGAGTGGCGTCAGGATGATTGACGTCAGAAGTAGTGACCCAACGACACCGATCAGACCGACCAGCGCAAAAACCGGAAGCAGGCTTTGTTGTGCAGCGCGGCGTTCCGCGACAAGCTGGGCCTGACTTTCGGCAACGCTGACCCCCCAGACCGTGCCATCCTCATAGGTAATTTTCTGAAAGGCTCCTCGTAAAGCTTCGCTTTCCGGACCGGGAGTGTTCCAAAGCGTCGTTACATCAGGGGTGCCAAGGGGTTCGGCAATGACTTCATCAAACAAGGAAGCCGACGTAAAGATTTCGCCTTCGCTGTTGCTGACTTGCCAGTATCGGCCAGAATACGGTGTGCCATAGGCCGGATCGAACATCAGATCGCGCAGCGCATCCGGGTCATGGGTCGTAACGCTCAACCCAACGACCAGTTGCGTGTGACGATCAAGTAGTGCGGTATCAAACCTGTCCGAAACGCGGGCATTGATGAACGAGAACACGGCCAGCGTACCAACACCCACTGAAAGGGCACCCGACGCGATCCCCCCCAGTAGAGCCCGTTGACGCAGAGATAACATCAGGCAGAGTCGATCATGTATCCGCGGCCCCGAATCGTTGTGATCAGATCAGGGCCAAGTTTTTTGCGCAGACGGGTTATGAAGACCGCAATGGTGTTCGAGTCCCTGTCTCCATCGTATTCGTAGATATGTTCCGACAACTCGGTCCTTGAGATCATACGCCCAACATTATGGGCCAGATATGTAAGAACAGCCAACTCCTGCGCGGTCAGGTCGATGGGCACGCCATCCGCCGTTACACGCCCGTTGCGGGTATCCAGCACAACATTTCCCATTTCGACGACGGGATTCAACTGACCGCTCTGCCGCCGCAGTATGGCACGGACCCGCGCTGCCAGTTCGGGCATATGGAACGGCTTGGTCATGTAGTCGTCCGCGCCTGCGTCCAATCCGTCGACCCTTTCGCTCCAGCCATCGCGGGCCGTGAGGATCAGCACCGGAGTCTTGATGCCCGCACTGCGCCATTCCCGCAGAACTGAAATGCCATCGCGTTCCGGCAATCCAATATCGAGGATGATCATGTCATAGGGTTCTGTTGCACCCAGATGCAAAGCTTCCAGGCCGCTGTTCACAATGTCCACGACCCGACCTTCAGCGTTCAACAGTTTCTTGATCTGCTCGCAAAGGTGCGGTTCGTCTTCTGCCAGTAAGACTCTCATACTTGGGAATTATAGGCGTGCGAATGGCAGTTTAACCATTACTTTTTACCACCGCCGTTGCCGCCACCGTTTCCACCACCGTTGCCGCCAGAATTGCCACCAGAATTGCCACCACCGTTACCACCGCCATTGCCACCACCGTTACCACCGGAGTTGCCGCCGCCGTTACCTCCGGAGTTGCCTCCGCCATTGCCACCAGAGTTGCCGCGACCGCCACCGCTGTTCCCGCGGTTGCCGCTTTGACCGCCATTTGCTTTGACTGAAGACTTGCCTTGAGATTTCGCATTGGCCGAGTTTCCGGGCGCAGATTTGGCCGCTTCTGAGATTTGTTTGCCGATCTTGGACCCGTTGGAAACGACAACGCCGGTTTTTGCGTTAACAATAACACTGACAATCTTCCCGTTCGGCTTTTTGACCAGTACGCGGTAGTAAACTTTGTCGGCCTGAAAAGCTCGCGCATCAATAGGCGTACCGCCAAAGACCTGTTCGACCCCTTTGATGACTTTCTGCAACCGGATTGCGTTGCCCGAGGTTGTTGCTTTGCGCAGTTCTGCCTGCTTCAGCTCACGAACGGCTGCATTGCCTTCTCCGGGCTGGAGAAAGACAATAAGAAACATAATGGTTAAGAGCTTTCTCATCTTCGGCACTCTTTACTGCGCAACCACCTACATAATCTACCGATTTCAACATGAACTGGGGATGAACGACCAGTTTGGCGTGGGTTCAATGATGATCGGTTTAGATAGCACCTGTCAGATCTTGATTCCGGCAAGCGGTTTGCCTGTGTGCGAATCTTGGAAAACTATGTCGGACCACTGAAACACGCCTTCGATTTACGAGGAACGCTATGAAAACCAATATGACCGGCTTGCTGAAAGCCTCTGCACTCGCAATCGCAATGTTAGGCTCCACCGCAATTGTTGGCGCGATTGCATTTCCTGACGTGGCTTATGCAAAAGATGGCAAAGGCGGCGGTAAAGGAAACGGCGGTGGCAATGGTGGTGGTAACGGAAACGGCGGTGGTAACGGTGGTGGCAAAGGAAACAGCGACAGTGCCGGAAAGGGCAAAGGCAACAGCGGCGGTAATGGCGCGACCAAAGGTGGCGGCTCAAAATCCGCCGGCAAGTCAGGGCGCACTACCTCTGGCGCAAAGGGTTCGAAGTCAAAATCTTCGAAGGGAAAATCGTTCTCTTTGAAAGAACTGTTTACCGGTAAGAAGTCCACGAAAACTCAGACCAAGACCGCACCGTCAGCGCACGCGACAAAATCTAAGGTTCAGGTCGAGGAAACGGACCTGACCGATTCCCACAAGAAGGGGAATAAACTGGCTGCCGCGCTGGGCGTCCACCCTTCGGAACTGGGCGCACTGAACGCAGCCAACGCAAGTGAGAAGGCCCTCCAGAACGCTGCCCCGAATTCGCGCGTCGGTCGCATTGCAACCTATCGCGACACGGTTTTGGCTGGCGACAGCATCCGAGCTGAGCTTGCCGAAAAACAAGACCTTCTGGATGATATGACCCCGCCGGAGCGCTCCAGCGCTGAAATCAATGACGACCTTGAGGATGCGCTGGCCGATGTTCAGGAAAAGCAGGACATCGTCGATGATCTCGAACAGCAACTGGCAGATGCGGGAGGCACCAATCCTGATATCGAGGACGCACTTCAGGACGCAAACGATGATCTGCAAGCTTCCAAAGATGCCGCTGACAGCCTGAATGCCGAAAAACAGGCAGCCTTGGAGTACGAGGAAGCCATGCAAGACGTCGAAGACCTGGCAGACGCCGTTGAGCAGCAGTCACTCGATGAGCGCGCGGCATTGGAAGACGCTGCGAACAAACCCGTCACCGACGAGGTCGAGGCTGCTGTAAAGGCAATGCTCGGACTGGATAGCTAACAGCTTTTGCCTTCATTCTTATGAAGTGGGCAAAAGACCGGGCCAGCTAAGTGATTACCAGCCGTTTGGCTGGCCCGACTTTCTCATTAAGATCCTGACCGCCAGGTTGTATTGCGCTTATGCCCGACGCAAGTTGGCAAAGGTTACTGAGAAAAAATATAGCCCGCTCCAATTCGGAGCGGGCTTTATCTTTCCTTGATCAAGTTGATCCGGAAATCCATCGGACGTCTGATTTTCAGAAGTCCCGGTTTGCCTCTTCTAGTCGCTTGTTATTTACGATTTCTGTCAGTGCATTTTCGATAGGAGGGAAGCGACTGCTGCTCGAATTTGTATTACTTGAAACTTCGCCGTTCATGACGGGATTATGGGGTTGCATTGTCGCACATGCATACGGCGCAACCTCAATAGCAGTCTTGATCATGCTGTTCCCCTTCCATTCAACCGGACGTGGTTTGCCCGGCCTGTGCGATCAGTATGCCCCGAGCCAGTTGAACACTCAGAGAATACATTGTTCACATTATGTTAATGTTGTCGCGAAATCATGAACAACGACTAAGTAATTAACAAAAAAGGATATTATTTCGCCAACAGATACAATCAGGCCAGATGGATAAAAAAATAAGGCACTCTCTCCCTACTCCGTAAGGTTGTTTAACCCAAGGAAAAGCGACATACGTCTATGGCGAGCGAGTCAGGTTTCTTACACCGAATTTGGGGGTAAAACTGCGGCCGAAGAAAGAAATCTACGAAACAGCCGACGAAATTGCGACACAGTTCAGCGGTTGGTCGACCTGCGCGGCACCATAAAGGGCAGGACCATGACGGCGGATGGATCCTTTGAAAACCAAAACGGTCTTCAGGTCGTCCCGGTAGCAATACATTCGGTTAACTAACCCGCGATCTGAGCAAAACCCCTGTCAGCATCAACGCTTCGGTTCAATAGATGCAAAAGCTCGACCTGGCTCGTCGCCCCTGTTTTGGAAAATATGGAACTTAGGTGCGAACGAACTGTTGTCGGGCCAATGGACAGAGTCTCCGAAATCGTCTTCACTGTCATTCCCTCTTTCATCATCGCACATACCCGAAACTCGCATCTGCTGAGGTCGGCCGGATTATGTGGATCAAGGATCGGAACAAAGCGATTGTTGCTGTTGAACTTGGACCGGTGACTCCGAAGAACCTCGGAGTTGGCAGCAACTGTTCCAGGCAAGCGTTTGCTCCAGCCAGACGATAATGTTGGAGCCAGCGCACTTATCAGATCAAGTTCGAAGGTCTGCGGGTGAATACTGTAGTGAAGCTCAATGTAATCAACCTGCGCCCCGGTTACGTCCAGCGGAATCAGGATAACCTCCACCAGCCCCTCAGGCCTTTGGGGCCGACAATGGGAGATTGGTGATGCGTCGGATAACACCAAGTCTGATAGTTTCCAGACTGAACCCGGCCTTGCCGTTGATATACATTCTCCAATAACCAACTCTGCCTGCGTTTGCGGCTGTGAAGGCCAGATTTTCCCCTGCTGGACACAACAGCGCGCAATATGCTTTGCCTTCCAATCCTTTTTCTGCATTCTGACAATTAGAACCGCATCAGCATTTGCCAGGCGCATTAAACAATTTACGGATCGAGACACGGAGCCATTACCGCATAGGGCCTGAGTCCACTCCACTACAAAGTCCAGACTCTCCCTCGCCTGAGCGCTCTTTAAAAAACTCACACTCATAACAATTAACCATTCAACTAAACAGACCGACCAAACAAACAGGTTCGGGTTACTACAACAAATTTGTGTTCCTTTCGAAGTCACAGCAACCGGAATTATCGGCTTGTCTGCGCGGGAAGTTTTCAAACAAAGGCTTTTAAGAAACTTTATATATCTGTTTTTAATATGCTTTTCTAAGTCTTGTCATCACTGAACCGCACGATGCCAATCCGCAAACGCCAGACCGGTCAGTAAAAATCAACCACCATCCCGCTCACAATTGCGACCCGGCTCAATTCATTGTTTCCGAAAAAGGGCGATTCGCTGAACGTTAATACGTTGTTAACGCAGGGTTAAATGTATTCGCCCAAAAGGGTGATTTTCTTCAATTGATTCAACCAAAAGGTGTATTTCAATTACCTTTGAAGGAAGGCACGCATTTCCCCCGTTCCTATTCTGATTCCCGAGCTAATGCATTTTCGCCTGGCTTGCGCT
Source organism: Ruegeria sp. O4 (assembly GCF_056535125.1). Taxonomy (NCBI): domain Bacteria; kingdom Pseudomonadati; phylum Pseudomonadota; class Alphaproteobacteria; order Rhodobacterales; family Roseobacteraceae; genus Ruegeria; species Ruegeria sp. O4. The sequence continues at coordinate 535,421 of NZ_JBQERO010000001.1, forward strand.
CAAGAATACGGAGCGCTGATAACGTCTAACCTATTTGGGGGAAATAATGACTAAATTCATGAAGAAGTTTGTTAAGAATGAAAGCGGTGCAGCAATTGTCGAATATGGCCTGGCTCTTTTGGTCGTGGCGTCGATTGCAGTTGGCGCATTCTCGTATCTGGGCACCACTACCAACACAAACGTGACTGGTGCATGCGCTGCTCTGGGTAGCGCGACCTGCTGACCCAAACACACTTACCAAAATACAGAGCTCTGTGCCGCCGCGCCACTGTTGCGGCGCAGAGTTCACCGCCAGGAATTTCGCGAAAACAAGACGACCGAAGTTCCATATTTCAGAACGTAATTGTTGGAGAGAGTGATGCGTATCAGGCCAATCATTTCTACACTGTTTGGAATTGCGATAGCGTCCGGTTCCGTTTACCTGGCGAAAGATCACATTCAGTTTAAGACAAGCACTGCCGGTGTCTCGCCAGATGCCGATCTGGTTGAGATCTACGTGGCCCGATCAGAAATCGCGTTTGGTCAAACGATCGAAGCGCACGACGTCACAATTCACCCCTGGCCGCGCGAGGCGCTCCCGGCCGGAGTTTTCACGGACATTGATGTACTTGTTCCAAACAATCGCCGTCAGCTGCGGCGCGCCAAGGGCCGGTTCTATCCCGGCGAAGTAATGCTTCTTTCCAAGGTTTCGAACTTTGGAGAAAAAGTCACCCTTGTTCAGAAGTTGGGTGAAAACACACGCGCCATGGCGATCGAGGTCGATGCTGTAACAGCCGTGGGCGGTTTTGTTACCCCAGGCGATCACGTTGATATCGTCTTGACCCAAGGTGCCAAGCAGGACCTGCGCGCGGTCACCATCTTGCAGAATATTCGCGTCATTGGCGTGGACCAGCAGTCGGAAGAATTAAGCGATCAGCCGGAGGTCGCCCGCACGATTACGGTGGAAGTGACCCCGCAGCAAGGTCAACGTCTGGCCCTGGCTCAAAAGGCCGGAACCCTGAGCCTGACACTGCGCACCCTGGACAGCGTCGAGGATGAACCCATGGAGATGGTTCGCCTGCGCGATCTGTTGCAGGAGGAAGGACCGGTAGAAAAGGTGGATATTCAACCCACTGTAAAGCTGCGCCGGGGAACCGAGACTGAGGTTGTGACCATCCAGCGGCAACAGGAAGAAGCGGAACAGGCAACAGAAACTGCGCCCGCCGCCGAATTGCAACCTGATACCCAAAAAGATGCGCAGCTTGCGCCGGCGTCCGCGACTCCGCGCGTCAAACCCCGCATTCGCCCAATCAAAGTCAGTCAGACACCCGGTCAATAAGTTCAGCCATGCCAACTCGCGCTATCATATCCGCATTCGCCCAAGAGGAGAACGGCACCGTCGCGATCCTGTGGGGCACTGCTTTGGTCGCATTCCTTGGGTTCTTTGCAATCACACTGGACGTTGGCCGGTTGAATTCGACACATGCAGAGCTTCAGTCATTCGCCGACAACGTAGCTTTGGCCGCAGCGGGAGAGTTGGACGGCCAACCGGACGCGATTACGCGAGCCACAAATGCAGCAGCAAATCTTGTCAGCGACAGCCAGACATTCGCAAACGGGGCGACCACGCTTTCAGGATCTTCGGATTATACCCTCCTGTTTCACTCGGCGCTTCCGGCATCGGATCTGACCCCGCTTGGCGCAGATATTACAACCGATCCACGAAAGGCCAGGTTCGCGCAGATCGTGTTGACACCTAAATCCCTGACGATGAGCCTGGCTTCGGCGCTGGACAAAATGCTTGGTGGGGCTGGGTTTTCTGCTGCCAGCGTTTCAGCCGAGGCAGTGGCCGGATACTCGAAAGCGGCGTGCGATATCTCACCCCTAATGTTCTGCCTGCCCCCGAATTGGGAATCCACTTTGACCGTAGGCGACCAGATATTGCTGCGCAGTGGCGGCAACGGAACGGCTTGGGGTCCGGGCAATTTCGGCTTTATTGATCTGGCGAATTTCCAAGACAGCTCGGGTGTATGTGCCGACGAAGGGGGCAATAAGCTGGCCTGTCTGATCGCGGCGCAAAGCCAGATCACCCAATGTGTTCTGACCAATGGTCTGAACACCGAACCCGGCCAGAAAAACGGCATTACCAACGCTGCATTCAACGTCCGCTTTGACATCTACCGCTCGGTTCTCAACGGTGAGAAGAACAATATCGATTTCGCGCCCGCACCAAATGTGATCAAGGGGATTGAAAGCAACGGTGGCGGCGCTTGCATTCAGGGTAATGAACAGACGACCCCTGATACAACCGGTCTAGGGCGCGACCTGTGCATGACGGCAGGCACCTGCGGTGGAAACAACCGTTTCGGTGACGGCAACTGGGATCGAACCGGGTACCTTAATCGAAACCACGATCTGGCAGATGGGATTGCCGACGGCATCGGCAGCGACACACATCTGCCACCACTGTCCGGGTCGGATACCGTTTTTTCCGGGACGCGGTATGGAATGTATCTGAGGGAAATAGCCTACGGGAACACGAACCCCTACGCGGCACCGAACGCAAATTCCATTCTTGACCCTTCACTTGCCGAAACCGGCCGTCCAATGTGTTCCAGCCAGATGTCCAACGACCCGGCACGGCGCGTTGTAACAGCTGCCGGTATTGATTGCGCGCTGAACCCAGTATCTGGTTCGACAACTGGGGTTCCGGTCACCAAATTTGTTGCCGTGTTCCTGACTGAACCGGTCGGTGATGACGGTGGCTCACCCCCCAGTTTCGACATCCACGGAGAGGTCGTCGGTTTCCCCGATGTGACCGGCGTTGGCAGCGGCGGCAACGGGTTTGGCGGCATCTTTCGCGACGTCGTACAGTTGTATCGGTAGGGGCTGAGGGTTCATGTGTATTCGCCTCAAATCCCCTTTCAAGCGCTTCGCCAAAAGCGACGATGGAGCGATCCTAGTCGAGTTCGGCCTCGTCATGCCGATTATGCTGCTGCTGTTGGCGGTGACATTGGAATCCGCACGCCTTATGTGGTCGTACCAGTCGGTCATTGCCGGGGTCCGGGATGCCAGCCGTTATATGTCGCGCGTCACGCCCTCGGATATCTGTTCGTCTGGCGGAACTGTCGCGGGGCTCAGCACAACTCTGAAAGGGATTGTCGAGCGTGACATTCATGGCAACAGCCTGTTTCCCCCCAGCATAACCGTCAACTCGGTAACACCCAGCCTGTCCTGCGTGTCCGGCACGTATCGCATGAACCCGGCGCCCGTCGGTCAGGTAAGCGCCAATATCACCGTTCAGTTCCCGTTGGGGGGCATACTGAAGCTTTTCGGCAGCGGCGCGTCATCGATAACCACCGACGTCGCTGACACATCGCGGATATTTGGCCAATGACAAGGTTGCGGAATAATCGCGCCATCTGTCGCCAGGTCGCGGACAAGATGCTGCGCGACCAAAATGGTGGGGTTCTTGTTGAGTTTGCCTTGGTTGTGTCCCTGTTTTCCTTCCTGTTCCTGGCATTGCTGGACTTTGGCCGGCTATCATACAGCGGAGTGAACGCGCAAAAAGCCGCACAGTTGGCGGCGCGCATCGCTGTGGTGCGCCCTGCGGCCTGTCCGGGTGTGCCACAAACCCACACGCGGGGAACATCCGCGTTGTCCCCTCGCTTTGGCACCCCATGCAGTGCGTCGGCTGGCGTATGTGCCGACCCCGTAACGCCAGCTTGTGTGGGTGACGCCACCAACACCACAGCATCTGAAATCTGGGGGCGCATCAACCCGTTGCTGCCCCCCGGCACGACGATTGACGCCTTGCAGTTTTCCTATGATTTCAATTCCAATCTGGGCTTCCTGGGTGGCCCTTACACACCCATGGTCACGGTTGAGCTGAACCTGAATGATTTTCAGTTCGTGTCGCCACTGGCCGCGCTTGCAAACGCCGCGGGCGCGACCAGCAGCACAATTCCTTCAACAGCCGGGTTTTCCAATTTCAGCGTTTCGCTGCCTGCCGAAGACCTGGCATCAGGAGAGTCAGGTTAATGGTTAAGAACGTTTCCAATCTCAATTCACATTCTGTCATGCTTGTATCTGAAAGCGAAACCGTCGCTCAGGTGGTCGCCAATGCCTTTCCCGCCGGTCAAAATAATGAAATCTCAGAGAATGCGGGTTCTTTCAAAGCTTTGAACGGAACAGCACGCAATCTGGCATTCAAGCATGACCTGGTTATTTTCGAAATCGACCCCTGCGACGCGGGCGAGGTTCTGGCTGTCAAAGACCTGCTGACCCATCGACAAGACGACACCTTGTTTGTCGCGCTGACGCAGAATGACGTTTCGATCTCGGTCGCCCGCGAGTTGCGGAAAATCGGCATCGACGAGGTTCTGCCCCTGTCCATTGACGAGGATGGGCTGAAAGCCGCAGTAGCAGAAAAAATCTCTTCCCGATCACTTCCGCAAGGGTTCATTCGAAATGGCCCCTCTGCCCTTGGCACGGTGATCCCGGTTGCAAAATCCCGCGGTGGAATCGGAGCGTCAACGGTCGCAGTCAACCTTGCCTGCTCGCTGGTGGGCGGGAAAGGATCCTTCCTGAGGAAAAAGGCGAAAAACCGCGTCGCGCTTCTGGATTTTGATCTGCAATTCGGAAACGCGAACGTGTTTCTGGATCTTGAAGATAACGGGGGATGCCTCCAACTCATCGAAAATCAGGAAGAGCCGGATGATCATTTCCTGACGTCGATCCTTCAGAACCATACGCTCGGCATTGATGTGTTGTGCGCGCCCGCGCCGCTGGTTCCGCTTCAATCCATACGACCGGGCTTGATCGAGGGGATGCTCGACCTGCTTCAGCGCCGGTACGACTATGTTGTCATCGACCTGCCCTGTGCCGTTGTGGAATGGGTCGAACCCATCTTTAAACGCGCGAACCAACTTGCACTGGTTACTGACACCACGGTTCCGTGTGTTCGCCAGACCCGGCGCCTGATCGATTTCTATCGCGAGGCGAACGTGGCCCTGCCCGTCGAGGTTGTCGTGAACCGCGAACGGAAGACGCTGATCAAACCCGCACACGTTCGCGAGGCCGAAAAAGTGCTGGAAACGAAACTGAAGCACTGGCTGCCGGACAACCCCAAGATTGCGCGAAACGCGGTCGATCTGGGACGACCGATTGTGGACATGAAGCCGCATTCGGACCTTGGCAAGGCCCTGACGAAACTGGCTGCGTCCATGTCCGAAGGCACCCGGCCAGCCACACAAAAAACTGCATAATGGGAGATCGCCGTGTTTAACGAGTACAAATCACGCCGGGCCGCGTCCAAGTCGAACGTGTTGATTCTGGAACGGCCGATCGAGGTGCCAAAGTCCAAAGCAACACCAGAGCCGGTGGACGTTGACCTGCAAGCACATCTGGAGCTTAAAAGCCGCCTGCACAGTGAGCTTCTCGACCGTCTGAACCTGTCTGTGATCGACAAGGTCGAACGGTCCGAACTGAAACGTCAGATCGCCGCGCTGGTCACAGGGCTGATCGAGGCCGAACGCCTTCATTTACGGTCCGAGGCATTTACGGCCCTTGTTGATGAGCTCATTCACGAAGTGATGGGTCTGGGCCCGCTGGAACCCCTTTTGGAAGACCCGACCATCAACGACATTCTCGTCAACTCTTATGATCAGGTCTATGTGGAACGATTTGGCCTGCTGGAGCAATCCTCCGTGCGCTTTCGCGACGAACGCCATCTGCTTCGGATCATTGACAAGATCGTCAGCCGGGTCGGCCGCCGTATTGATGAATCCCAGCCATGGGTCGATGCGCGTCTGGAAGACGGAAGCCGGGTCAACGCGATTATCCGCCCGTGTTCAGTTGATGGGCCGGCGCTGTCGATCCGCAAATTCTCGCGCAATCCTCTGACCATCGACAAGTTGGTCCAGCGGGACAGCATGAACGAACAGGCAGCCAAGCTTCTGGCCGCGCTGGTCGAAGCCAGGCTGAACATTCTGATTTCTGGCGGCACCGGTTCGGGCAAGACAACAATGCTGAACGCCGTTTCATCCTATATCGACGGCAAGCAGCGTATCGTGACAATCGAAGATGCGGCCGAACTTCAGTTGCAGCAAAGCCATGTCGTCCGCTTGGAAACCCGTCCCCCCAACTCGGAAGGTCAAGGGGTGATTACGCAGCGGGATCTGGTGCGCAACGCGCTCAGGATGCGGCCTGACCGCATTATTGTCGGCGAGGTCCGTGGTGCCGAATGCTTTGACATGCTTCAGGCCATGAATACGGGGCATGACGGCTCCATGACGACCGTACATGCGAATTCGGCCCGCGATGCGCTCAGCCGGGTCGAACAGATGGTGACGATGCTGGGGGCGGACCTGCCCGTCAGAACCATCCGGTCTCAAATCGCCTCGGCCATTCAGATCGTCCTGCAACTCAGCCGTCTGAGCGACGGGACACGCAGGGTCGTCAGTATTTCCGAAATCACGGGCATGGAAGACGATACGATCACGATGCAGGACATCTTTGTCTTCAAGCGCCGTGGCAAGTCTGAAAACGGCGACGTTCTGGGAGAGTTCCTGCCAACCGGAATACGGCCAAAATGCTTCGACCAGCTGGTGGCGGCGGGTGTCGATGTGGACACCAACATGTTTATTCATGGGGTGACGACATCATGATTGACCTTCAGCCCAACATACTGAACATCCTGATCTATATTTCGATTTTTCTGGGTATTCTGCTTGCCTACGAAGGCGTTCACCAGCTTCTGGCGCGCAAGGAAACGCATGGCGAAGCCAGAAACCGCCGCATGAAACTGATCCAGAACGGGGCTTCGACGGATCAGGTGTTGCAGCTGCTTCGCGATCCCGCAATGCTGGCTGCTGGTGAAAAAGCCGGGCTGATTACGCGGTTTCGTCGTCTGCTTGTGCAAGCCGGTTTGGCGGTCAACCCGGTTTGGGTGGTTCTCGCCGTCTCCCTTCTGGTTTTGATGATCTTTTTCGGGGCCTCCCGGTTCCTTGCACCGGAACTGGCAGTCATTCTGAGCGCTGTGTTCGGCCTCATCGGCCCGGTTATCGTGCTGGTCGCCATGAAAGACGCCCGCGCGAAGAAACTGACGAAACAACTGCCAGACGCGTTAGACCTGATGGCCCGGGGGCTGAAGGTGGGGCATCCCGTTGCAGTGACGGTTGGAAACGTTGCCTCTGATCTGCCGGATCCGATCGGGTCAGAGTTTGGCATCATCAAAGACCAGATCAACTATGGTGATGACGTCGCGACCGCCTTTCACGACTTTGCGCACCGCGTCGGAACAGAGGATGCAAAATACCTTGCTGTAAGTATCGGCATTCAGCATGGAACTGGCGGCAACCTGTCCCGCGTTCTAAGCATTCTGTCCCAGACCATCCGGGACCGGCACACGATGCAAAAGAAGATCAAGGCAATTTCCGCCGAAGGTCGCCTGAGCAGCCTTATCCTCACGATTTTGCCGGTCATCATTTATCTTTCGATCGAGGTCTCCTCCCCAACATTTTACGGCGACGTACGCAGCGATCCGCTGTTTCCGTATTTCGCCCAGGTGATCATTGGCCTGACAATTGCCCAGGGTTTCATCCTGAAGCGGCTGGTTAAATTCAGATTCTAAGGGGAATTGGGATATGGATATATTTCAGGACATTCTAAACGATCCGCGCATCACACCGCAGTTGATCCTGTTGGTCGGAATTGCCCTTAGTGTTTTCTTTGTCGTCATGGGCCTTTCCGGATTTACGGCAAGTGAAAACACGGCAGCACGCCGTATGCGCGTTGGGTCGGTTTCACAAGGGCATGGGCAGGATTTTGACCTTATCCAGGGTGACAATAGCGACCCGCACGGGCTGCTGAAGGCCTTCGTCCCGTCGTCAAAACGCGAACGCTCCAGGATCGGGAAGCTGTTGAAACAGGCCGGGATTCGGCAAAAGCACGCCATTCGCACCTATTATACCTTTCGGGTCGTCCTAGGATTTGTGTTGCCTGCCGCGTTCGTCGCAACCATGGCATTGCCGATCGAAACGCAAGTTCAGTTAGGGATCGCCGACCTTTTGCAGGGTGTTACCTGGATAAACACAATGCAGATCGTGACGGCACTGATGGTCCTGGGCTTTTATGGCCCGGCACTGTGGTTGCGGCGCCGCATAAAGAAACGCCGCCAGGCCATCGAACACAGCCTGCCTAACGCGCTTGACCTGCTGCAAGTCGCTATCGAGGCCGGGCTGGGCTTTGACGCGGCGATGATCCGGGTCTCGCATGAAATGGCCAAGGCAGCTCCGGAAATCTCGCAGGAGTTTTCGGTTCTTCAACTGGAGTTGCAGGCAGGCAAAGAACGTCAGGCCGCCTTTCTGGACATGGCGAACCGGGTCGGTATCGACGAGATGAACTCGTTCGCGAACGCCTTTTTGCAATCCAACCAGTACGGAACCAGCATATCCGCATCGTTACGCCGCTTCGCCACTGACATGCGGCTTGACCGAGAACTTCGCGCCCAGGAAAAGGCAAACCGTCTGCCTGTGCAGATGTCTGCCGTGATGGCCATGTGCATGATGCCTGTCCTATTGCTGATTTGTCTGGCACCAATGCTGATCAGGTGGGTCAACATGTTCGGGCAAGGGTAACGCAGCGACAATGGTGTTCGCATAGCTGACTACCCGGAAACAGCGGACCTTAGGGGGGTCCGCTTTTCTTTTGTTCCAACAGCTCTCGACTCCGGGCCAAGGGTCGGGCTATCAGCCCGAAACATCATTTCATCGCCGAGGTCCCGCCATGATCCCCAGTTCTTTTCCCGACAGCACTGAAATCGCTCGCCTGACGGCCCGGATGCTGCTGGAGATCAAGGCCGTCCACTTCAACGCGCGCGAGCCGTTCACGCTGGCAAGTGGCCTTCCCAGCCCGACCTATATCGATTGCCGCAAGCTGATCTCCTACCCGCGCATTCGTTCCACGCTGATGGATTTTCTGACCGTTACGGTGATGCGGGACGCAGGTTTTGAAGCCTTTGACAACATTGCGGGCGGCGAAACTGCGGGCATCCCCTTTGCCGCGATGGTGGCCGAACGTATGGCATTGCCGATGACCTACGTGCGCAAAAAACCCAAAGGGTACGGGCGCAACGCCCGTATTGAAGGCGCAATGAGCGAAAGTGAACGTGTGCTGCTGGTCGAGGACCTGACCACCGATGGCGGTTCGAAACTGTCCTTCGTCGATGCAATTCGCGAAACTGGTGCCACCTGCGGGCATACGGCTGTGATCTTCTACTACGGCATCTTCCCCGAAACCGAGAAGACGCTGGGCGACCATGGTGTAAAGCTGCATCACCTTTGCACGTGGTGGGATGTTCTGGCCGAGGCCAAGGCGCAAAAAGCCTTTGATCAGGAAACACTTGACGGGGTCGAGGCGTTTCTGAACGATCCGCGAGGCTGGCAGGACGCGCGAAAATCGTGATTTTCAGCCTGTGGATGGCTTGGGGATAGTTGATTTTCGAATCGCATCAAAGCGCGCCTATCTTGTCAAGATATCCAGCCAACACACCAAATGTTGCGATAACGCTGCGCCCGTGTAAAACTGGTGCTAAGTTATCCCCATTGAGGTGGGCAGTTATCCCAAGGCGGGGGGCAGTTATACCAACTTACCCCCATTCATTTGCAGATAGCTTGAACCGGGGCGTGGCGTGTAGAACCTCGGAACGGGCAGCGGGGACATGATGAACGAGATCAGCAGTATCGAGCAGGCAGCGGCGCATATTCAGAACGCCGAAACCATGCCGCATTCCATTGAGGCTGAACAGCAGCTTCTGGGTGCAATTTTGACGAATAACGACCTTTACGACCGGGTCGCTTCGATCATTGGGTCCGAGCATTTCTATGACCCGGTTCATGCCCGCATTTATGAGGTCGCGGCCGCACGCATTGCAAAGAACGCGCTGGCCTCGCCTGTGACGTTGAAATCCTTCATGGCCGAGGATGAGGGCCTGAAGGAATTGGGCGGGCCCGCTTATCTGGTCAAACTGGCCGGCGCGTCGATCAGTGCCTTTGCGGTACATGACTACGCCCAGATGATATATGACCTCGCCATCCGGCGCGAGTTGATCCGCTTGGGCCGCGACATTTCCGACAAGGCCGCGCGGGTCGATGTAGCCAGCGAACCGAAAGAACAAATCGTCGAGGCCGAACAACAGCTTTATCAGCTTTCCGAGCAGGGCCAGACCGAACAGGGGTTCCAGTCCTTCCTCAAGGCGGTCACAGAAGCCGTCAATGTCACCAACGAAGCCTACCAGCGCGGTGGCGGCATGGCTGGGATCTCGACCGGTCTGGTCGATCTCGACAAACAACTGGGTGGTCTTCACCCCTCGGACCTGATCATTCTCGCAGGTCGTCCGTCGATGGGGAAAACCTCGCTGGCGACCAACGTGGCCTTCAACGTGGCCAAAGCATACAAACGCGGTCTGAAACCGGATGGTTCCGAAGGCGCAATTGACGGCGGGGTCGTCGGCTTTTTCTCACTTGAGATGAGCGCTGAACAGCTGGCCGGGCGCGTTTTGGCCGAGGCGTCCGAAATCTCTAGCCACAAGATCCGTCAGGGCGACATGACCGAGGCCGAATTCCGCCGTTTCGTGGATGCGGCCAAAGAACTTGAAGCCTGCCCGCTTTTTATCGACGACACGCCCGCCCTTCCGATTTCTCAGCTTGCCGCACGCGCGCGACGGTTGAAACGCACACATGGGCTGGACCTGCTGGTGATCGACTATCTGCAACTGTGCCGCGGCATGTCCGACAACCGGGTTAACGAGATTGCCGAGATTTCAATGGGCATGAAAGCAATCGCCAAAGAACTGAACATTCCGGTGATTGCCCTGTCGCAGCTTTCCCGCCAGGTCGAAAACCGCGACGACAAACGTCCGCAGCTGTCAGACCTGCGTGAATCAGGATCGATCGAACAGGACGCCGATGTTGTGATGTTCGTATTCCGCGAGGAATACTACAAAGAACGTGAAAAACCCGGCGATCACGAGCTTGAGAAGATGGAAGAATGGAAACAGGCCATGGAACGCCTGCACGGCAAGGCCGAGATTATCGTTGGCAAACAGCGCCACGGTCCTATCGGCACGGTCGAGCTATCGTTCGAGGCGCAATTCACCCGGTTCGGTAATCTTGTCAAACCCTGGCAGCAGGGTGGTGAAATCGAAGGTTATTGATCGCGAAAAGGACAGCCTTACTTGGGTTTTCCTGACCTTCTTTTGATTGTTGGCAAAGCAAAAAAGGTTCTGTGAACCTTTCGCACGATTCAGGATCTGATGCGCGAACCAAGAATAAGTTCTGCCCGCCTATTCACTGACAGTTTGAACCTTGCACTCACCAAAGCGTCGGATTGTTCAACGCGGAAACACATTGCGACGGGCCGCTGAGTGGCGCAAGTGCCTGACCATCCAGCGACTGCCCCAGCCAGCCATGCGGATGGCTCAGCTTTAGCGGCGGTTGTGCAGTGGCCTCAGAAATCTGTTCAAAACCTGTTTTTCGATAGTAAGCGGGATCACCATAGGTGAGCGCCACGTTCACGCCTGATGCCCGCAGGCAATCCAGACCATAGGCAATCAAAGCCTGCCCAATCCCGGCTTTTTGCCTGTCTGTTCTGACAGCCATAGGCGACAGGATAAAAACCCGGCGCGCGTCCTGTGGAAACAGCAATCGGGAAAAGATGGCGCAGCCAAACGGCACCTGATCGTGACGCGCGGTGCACACCATCAATTCCTGTGGTGGGGTGGTATCGATCATCTCTTGAACAAAAGCTTCGATAACCGCCCCCTCGTCCGGGCCTTCCGACGCCGAAAACACATCTGCGAAAAACCGGGCTGTTTCGAACGGGTCTGGCGTTTGATCGATATAAAAATCCATGATTTCCTCGGGATATGCCGCCGCACCGATTTTTGCCGCGATGGGACGATCTTGTTCACAAGATCACTTTAACACCTATGTGAAGACAATCCCGAAAACGGCTTAACACAGCAGTAAGTCGCCAAAATGTCTGCTTTTTTGGGTGTTTTCCGCCGTACCTTTCGTTTGATGGGCGCAATCTGTCGCGGAAAAAGCCCTTTCCCTCTTGACCTTGGACGGCGCAATGTCATGAACAGTCCCATGAGTACTGCACGTTTGACGATCAATCTTCAGGCCCTCGCCAGAAACTGGCGGACACTCGACGCGAAGACCGGGGTCGAAACCGGTGCCGTTGTCAAGGCAGATGCCTATGGGCTGGGCGCAGGACCTGTCAGCGACACGTTGGTAGAAGAAGGTGTTCGCAAGTTTTTCGTGGCTGCTGCAGAAGAAGGCACAACCGTTCGCGAGGCCGTTGGCCCCGGCCCGATGATTTTCGTTTTTTCGGGACATATGGAAGGCGATGCCGATCTGCTGCGCGGCAACAACCTGATACCGCTGATCAACTCGCCAGAACAGTTTCTACGCCATACAGAGACCCTGCCCGACCACCCGTTTGGTATCCAACTGGACAGTGGTATGAACCGGCTTGGTCTTGAACCTGCTGACTGGGCTGAGTTGCGTTCCAAGGCCGAAGCCTTGAACCCGGCACTCATCATGTCTCATCTGGCCTGCTCGGACGAGCCGGAACACCCGATGAACCAGCAACAACTGAAAACCTTCCGCGAGATGACTGATGGGGTCGCTGCGCCGCGCTCCCTGGCAGCGACGGGCGGGATGCTTTTGGGGCCTGAGTTTCATTTTGACTTCTGTCGCCCGGGTATTGGTCTTTATGGCGGAATGCCCTTTGCCGGTGCAAAGCCTGTCGTAACCGTTGACCTTCCTGTCATTCAGGTGCGCAAGTTGGCTGTCGGCGAGACCGTGGGTTATGGAAACACCTGGGTGGCGCGTCGGCCGTCCCGGATCGCCACCGTTGCTGCCGGCTATGCAGATGGCCTGCATCGCGCCATTGGCGGCGGCATCGACACATTTGCGGGCGACCAACCCTGCCCGGTTGTTGGACGTATCTCAATGGACCTGATCACCGTGGACGTCACGGACCTGCCGAAAGACCCGGAGCGCCTGCGCATTCTCAACGGTCATCAAACCGTTGATGATCTGGCCGAGGCTGCTGGTACAATTGGCTATGAAATCCTGACATCAATGGGCAATCGCTATTCGCGGGGCTACGTGGAATGAACCCAATCAGCGCGCTGGGGGGGCTGGGCCGCACCGTGCTGGGCCTGCTTGCGGCCTTTGGCCGGGTGGCCCTGTTTGCGCTTGATGCAGCGTCGCACATCCTGCGCCCACCCTTCTATCCGCGCGAATTCGGGATGGCCCTGCTGAATATCGGCTGGCTGTCCCTGCCCGTCGTCGGCCTGACCGCCATTTTCACCGGCGGCGCGCTGGCCTTGCAAATCTATGCGGGCGGTGCGCGGTTCAACGCCGAAGCCGTCGTGCCCCAGATCGTCGCCATCGGCATGGTGCGAGAGCTTGGCCCGGTGCTGGTCGGCCTGATGATCGCCGCGCGCGTGACCTCGTCCATCGCGGCCGAGATCGCCACGATGAAAGTGACCGAGCAAATCGACGCTCTGGTCACGCTGTCGACCCACCCAATGAAGTATCTTACTGCTCCGCGTGTGCTAGCCGCCCTGATCACCGTACCTGCGCTGGTCGCGGTGGGTGACGTTATCGGGATTGCGGGCGGGTACACTGTCGCCACGCAGAACCTGGGCTTCAACCCGGCGGCCTATCTGAAAAACACCGTCGATTTCCTCGAGATGCGCGACATTGTATCGTCTCTGGTCAAGGGCGCAGCCTTTGGTGTGATCGCGGCTATCATGGGCTGCTATTACGGCATGAACTCGGGCCGCGGCGCACAGGGCGTCGGCCGCGCAACCAAAGGCTCGGTCGAAGCCGCAGCTGTGTTGATCCTCGCCGCAAACTTTGTTCTCACAGGGGTGTTCTTCTCGCTATGATCCGGATGGAGAACGTACATAAAGCCTTTGGCGACAACCGTGTGTTGCAAGGCATGAACCTTGAGATTCCCAAAGGCACCTCAATGGTGATCATTGGCGGCTCGGGCACCGGCAAGTCGGTGGCATTGAAGTGCATTCTGGGCTTGATCCACCCTGACAGTGGCGTGATCTACGTGGACGGCAAAGATGCACAATCCGGTGACAGGGATGCGTTTCTGGCCAGGTTTGGAATGTTGTTTCAGGGCGGTGCGCTGTTCGACTCGCTGACCGTCTGGCAGAACGTCGCCTTTCGCCTGCTGCGTGGATCCCTGAAACGTCCAACCGAGGAAGCGCGCGAGATCGCCATCGAAAAACTGCGCCGCGTGGGCCTGAAATCCGACGTGGCGGACCGTTTTCCGGCAGAACTGTCAGGTGGCATGCAAAAACGCGTGGGCCTTGCCCGCGCCATCGCCGCCGAGCCTGAGATTATCTTTTTTGACGAACCCACCACCGGCCTCGACCCGATCATGTCCGGCGTCATCAACGACCTGATCCGCGAAATCGTGACCGAGATGGGCGCCACCGCGATGACCATCACCCACGACATGAGCTCGGTCCGCGCGATTGCCGACAACGTGGCCATGCTGCACGGAGGTGTGATCCAGTGGACCGGCCCTGTCAACCAGATGGATGCCTCGGGTGATCCCTATGTGGAGCAGTTCATCAGTGGGAGCGCTGTGGGGCCGATTGAGGCGGTGCGCTAATCCTCCTCACTCACTAGCCAGTTTTTCGCGCTTGCGACAACCTCATCTGGAAGCAATTCGGCTTTTCGAGTTTCGAGATTTAACAAGACGCATTTGAACACTGTTGAGAATACAGTTTTTCTGTCGGCAGAGCGCAGCAATCTGTGTCGGAAGGTGACCGACTTTCCGCCTATTTCTAGTACCTCACTCTCCATCTGAATTGCCTCCCCCGCTCGAAGTTCGGTGAGGAAACTACTCTCCGCATGTACGACCGCAAATGAGAGCTTCCGTCCCGAACGCATATCGTCTGCGTTCAGTCCCATCTCCGATTGGATAGCAAACACCGAATCTGAGCAAGCCGCAAAGTATCGCGAGACATTCATATGCCCCAGAAAATCGCAATCCGAAGGATCAACAACTGACTTGAAAGCCACAAAAGCTGGCATTTGACTTCTCCCCACTGACAAAAACGAGTTTGAATTCTTGAATTAAGCTAACACATAACTGAAACGCGTCGCCCGATTGGCGGCGGAACACCTAAAAAGTAAATATGACCCTCCGCCTCGCCACCCTCTCCCTCCTGATCCTCTACCCCATCGCGTGGTTCGCCCCGCTGATGCGCGCAGGGTTCCTGCCGATCTTTGGCCTCAGCGAAATCAGCGTCATCACCGGGCTGCAATCCTTGTGGAAATCCGACGTCATCCTTGCTCTGATTGTCACCGTCTTTGCCCTTTTCGCGCCTTACATCAAAACCATCGGCACCGCCCTGATCCAATGGAACCTGCTGGATGCCCGTGTGCAGCCCGCGCTCAACATCCTTGGCAAGCTGGCTATGGCGGATATCTTCCTGATCGCGCTTTACATCACGCTGGCCAAGGGCATCTCTTACGCCACTGTTGAAACCGCATGGGGTCTTTACCTGTTCACCGCCTGCATCCTTGCCTCCATCGCTTTGGGCATTCTCACCGAACGCCACTGCAAAACCATCGCTCGGACATAGGGCGCTGACGACGAGGAAAGCCCAGCAAGGACTTGAAGAACCATCCGTCCTCGGGCACCAAGACGTCATGGCAAAACCAACCTTCTCCTGCTCCGCCTGCGGCGCATCCCATTCTCGCTGGTCGGGCCGCTGCGACGGGTGCGGCGAGTGGAACTCGATCATCCAGGACGTACCTCTGTCGGCAGGCCCAGCCAAGAAATCGCTGGGCTCGAAACGCGGACGGTCGATGACGCTCACCGACCTGTCGACCGAGGAAACCCCGCCACCCCGCACACTCTGCGGAGTGGAAGAGCTGGACCGGGTGCTTGGCGGCGGGCTTGTTCCCGCATCTGCCCTGTTGGTGGGCGGCGACCCCGGCATCGGTAAATCCACCCTGCTGCTGCAAGCGGCCGCCCGCTTTGCCCGTGCTGGCGTCAAGACGATCTATGTCTCGGGTGAAGAAGCCAGTGCGCAGGTTCGCATGCGGGCGCGCCGCCTTGGGCTGGAGAATGCACCGGTGCAACTTGCTGCCGAAACCAACCTGCGCGACATTCTCACCACGCTTGAAGCCGAGAAACCCGGTCTGGCGATCATCGACTCGATCCAGACCATGTGGGCGGACAATGTCGACAGCGCGCCGGGGTCCGTGTCGCAAGTCCGGGCGGCTGCTCATGAATTGACCGCCTTTGCGAAACGGCATGGTGTGTCGATCATCATGGTCGGGCACGTCACCAAGGAAGGCCAGATCGCAGGGCCCCGTGTAGTCGAACACATGGTTGATACGGTGCTGTATTTCGAGGGCGAGCGCGGCCATCAGTTTCGTATTCTGCGGGCGGTCAAGAACCGCTTTGGTCCCGCCGACGAAATTGGCGTATTCGAGATGACAGGCAAAGGGCTGGCGCAGGTCACCAACCCCTCGGCCTTGTTCCTGTCGGAACGAGGTAAGCCCAGCCCTGGCTCTGCCGTCTTTGCCGGGATTGAGGGCACACGGCCGGTTCTGGTCGAATTGCAGGCCCTTGTTGCCCCGTCCCCCCATTCACAGCCGCGCCGGACAGTGGTGGGATGGGACAGCGGGCGGCTGGCGATGATCCTTGCCGTTCTCGAAGCGCGTTGCGGCATTCCCTTTGCGGGTCTCGACGTCTATCTGAACGTGGCCGGTGGATTGAAAGTCAGTGAACCCGCCGCCGATCTGGCCGTTGCCGCTGCATTGCTGAGCGCGCGCGAGGACACAGCCCTGCCCTCAGACACCGTCGTTTTCGGGGAAATCTCGCTATCCGGCGCACTTAGACCGGCTCCGCAGACAGAAAACAGGTTGAAAGAAGCACAAAAACTTGGTTTCACAGCGGCAATAGCTCCGGCAGGTGGCAAAACCGGTACTGTGGCAGGTCTGACACTCACCCGGCCCTCTGATTTGGTAGGGTTTGTTGGCGAAACCTTCGGAGCAGGTTAAAGTCCCGCCTTGAGGGGCAGAAAAGAACAGGCGAGGGCCATGGAAGGTTTTACAATAATCGACGGGGTGGTTGCCCTGATCATCGTGCTGTCAGGCTTGCTGGCCTATTCGCGCGGTTTTATGCGCGAAGTTCTGGCCATCGCGGGTTGGGTCGCAGCGGCCGTTCTGGCGTTCATCTTCGCCCCGCAGGCGGTACCTCTGGTCAAGGAAATCCCGGTCGTCGGAGATTTCCTGCGTGACAGCTGCGAACTGTCTGTGATCACCGGGTTTGCGGCAGTCTTTGCGGTGGCGCTGATCGTGGTCAGTATCTTCACACCGCTGTTTTCATCGCTGGTTCAGCGCTCGGCCCTTGGCGGCCTGGACCAGGCTCTGGGGCTGTTCTTCGGCATCGCTCGTGGCATTCTTCTGGTTGCGATCGCATTCTTCGTTTACGACACCGTCATGACCGGCCAGTCTTACACAATTGTTGATGAAAGCCGGTCGGCCAAGGTGTTTGAACAGTTCAGCGGCCAGATTGAGGAACAAAACCCCGAGGCAGCTCTGGGGTGGGTTACGACTCAGTATGAACAGCTGGTCGCCAGTTGCACGGCAGGAAACGCTGAACCGGCAACAACTGCGCCTTCCAACGGCTGATAGAGGCAGATCACCAATTCATGAAAGCCCGGCCCTGCCGGGCTTTTTTGTTGCAGATCAGACAAACCCCTCGCCACCGCACACGGTGCAGCGGATTGTTTTCAAGCCAAAGCATCCGTCACATCGACTGAAAATCGGTTTTCCAAAGATATCTCTGCTTTTGGCGATCTCACCCGCTCCGTTACAGATCTGGCACGACGCGCGCCCCAATCCTCGGCACCGATGGCACCGCTGCCTGATCCGTTCCTGGTTCTTGTGAGGAGGTTTATGCTGCCACATTCAGGTCCCCCCGAGGTGCTGAGTTTTAGCAGTTCATGTATGCAATCAAATGCATGACAGCACATATGTTTGCGCATGTCACCACCTTCGTTTTTCTTCGTCGACATACGCAAACTTGGCCTGCGGCATTTGGCTATTGTGATCCTTTGATGACAGCCACGCCATTAGGCATTATGTGGGGGCCAACCCGCCACGGAATCGGAGCCACCGATCTTGTCCTTTCTGTATGAATGCGCGCTGATCGCAGTGATGGTCGCCCTAACGGCGTCTTGTTCCTGTGTAGCAAACAGTTCCGCGCTGAAGATGCAGAAAGTCCGGTGCCGAACTGCGGCCAATCCTCGAATGAAATCGTCATAGAAGTTGGAGCCCCTTGAATGTGTGGGATTTTAGGAATCGCAAGCCGGACACATGATGTCTTTGCTGAGATCTATGACGGGCTGCTGATGTTGCAGCACCGGGGTCAGGATGCCTCGGGGATCGTGACTTACAACGGCGAATTCTTCCGGGAAAAGAAAGCCAATGGTCTGGTCAAGGACGTGTTCAACGCCCAGGATGCTGAAACCCTTTTGGGTCATATCGGCATGGGGCATGTTCGCTATCCAACGGCCGGATCACTCAGCGCGGCTGAAGCGCAACCTTTCTTCGTGAACGCACCCTACGGTATCTATCTTGTTCACAACGGCAACATCACCAACACAGCGGAACAGCGCGAGAAAGTGACCGGGAAATACAGCCGCCACCTGCGCACCACATCGGATTCGGAAATCCTGCTGAACGTGCTGGCCGACAAAGTGGCTGACGCCATCAAGGTGAACGGCAATTCGGACCCGATCCGAAACATCTTTGCCGGTGTGAAGATGACGATGGAGCGGGTTCAGGGCGCCTATTCAGTCATTTGTCTGGTGGCAGGTGTTGGCATGTTGGCGTTCCGCGACCCATTTGGCATTCGGCCCCTTTCGGTCGCAAAACGCAATGTCGACGGTCAGGGGGACGATTATGCCTTTGCTTCGGAAGACGTAGCCTTTGGCATCAACAGTTTTGAAAAGCTGCGCGATCTGCGCCCGGGCGAGGCCATCCTGATCGACCTGAAAGGCAACATGCACGAGTTTCAGGCGGTCGAAGGCAAGCTGACGCCCTGTATCTTCGAGTATGTGTATCTGGCACGTCCGGATTCACTGCTGGACGGTGTCTCGGTTTATAAAACCCAGATGCGCATGGGACAGACGCTGGCGAAACAAATTCAGGACTCGGGCCTGGAAATCGACCGGATCATTCCCGTACCCGACAGCGCCCGCCCCGTGGCACTGGAAGCGGCGAAAATCACCGGCATCCCCTATCGCGAGGGGTTGGTGAAGAACCGCTATGTCGGGCGTACCTTCATCATGCCGGGTCAGGCCGAGCGACAGAAATCCGTCCGCCGCAAGCTGAACGCCGTTCCGCTGGAATTCGAAGGCCACAGCGTTCTGTTGATCGACGATTCCATCGTGCGCGGCAACACCATCAAAAAGATCGTTCAGATGTGCCGCGACGCCGGGGCCAAGAAGGTTTATGTGGCCAGCGCCTCGCCGCCGGTCAAATACCCCAATGTCTATGGCATCGACATGCCGACCAAGGCCGAGCTGATCGCAAATGGCAAAGAGATCGAAGAGATCCGTGAAGAGCTGGGCGCTGATGCACTGTTCTATCAGCATCTGGAGGACCTGATCTGGGCGGCCCAGGAAGGCAACCCGGACATCCAGGGATTTGATTGTTCCTGCTTTGATGGCAATTACATTACAGGCAGCGTTAGCGCGGATTACCTGGACAGTCTGGAAAACAGCAGCCGTGTCAGCCAGAAACGCGCGGATATGCAGGTTCCGGGCGGGTCGTGGAATGCGGCTAAACTCGCCTCAGGCTGAATGACTCCGCCCACCGAGTGCACGTCCAGCTTCTGTTCAGACCGCGAATCAAACCGTTCGGCATGCAGAAAGGACAACCCTGTTCAGGGTGGCTCGCATCTATACTGTTCCACCGATGAGTGGAAATCTGCCACAACCCGGCGGCGATTCTTGCACGATCACAGGGACTAACAAAAAGGTCGCTACGTCGTGAATCGTGGAGTATGTGAAGGTCTTTTGCTTACCTGATCGTTTTGGTATCGGGCGGCAACCACTCACTCGAAATAAGGGGTTCGGAACTCATGCCGGGCCACGGACCATGTCAAACACCAATGTCAAAAGCGCGGCCACACAGCAGGGCGCGTTAAACAAGAACTCTGTTTCTGTTCTGGGGGTGTTCGGGCCCAAAACCGAACTGCACGCCTTGGTACGCCTGTCATCGGGCCGCGTGAAAGAGGTTGAACCCGGAAGCCGTGTCGCCTCGGGTACGGTGATAGCAATCGACGAACAGGGCATCATGCTGCGACAAAGCGGCCAGACCAAGCGGATCGCCATTCCCGGAAGCTAATCGCGACTTGACGCCCCTCGCGCAGGGGTTCAAACCGCAGCCATGACCGATCAGACAAAAATCGCCCTTATCACCGGGGCCTCTCGCGGGTTGGGCGCTGCGCTGGCCGAAGCGCTGGCACCTGAATACCATATCGTCGCCGTCGCCCGGACCACCGGCGGGCTGGAAGAGCTGGACGATCGTATCAAGGCGAAGGGCGGGTCAGCCACTCTGGCCCCCATGGACATCACCGATCCAAACGCCATGGCGACCCTGTGTCGTGGCATCCATGACCGTTGGGGCAAGGTTGACCTGTGGATGCACACAGCCATCCACACATCAGCACTGACGCCAGTGCATTTTGTTGACCCCAAGGAATGGGCCAAGGCGATCAACACAAATGCAAACGCGACCTCGGTTCTGATCCCCTATGTCTCACCCCTTCTGGGCGAGAGTGGCCATGCGGTGTTTTTTGACGATCCGAAAGCTGGCGAGAAGTTTTATGGCATCTACGGTGCCACCAAGGCCGCGCAGATGGCTCTGGCCCGCAGTTGGGCCGTCGAAACCGAACGCACCGGTCCTCGGGTTTCGGTTGTCGAACCCGCGCCGATGCCCACGGCCGTCCGTGCGCGTTTTCATCCCGGGGAAGACCGGAGCGTGTTGAACAGCACCAAGGATGAAGCTGCGCGGATTCTGGCACTGCTTTAGGAAATGGCCCTGACGGGCCATGCCTCTGGCGGGGATATTTGCAGCCAGGTGAAGCCTGGATCAGGCGATATGCACGCCGTTGCGCCCAGCCAGATCGACGAAGAATTGCCAGGCGACACGGCCAGAGCGCGACCCGCGCGTGGCTTGCCACTCAATTGCCTCGGCGCGCAAGATCTCTGCATCAACAGAAACGCCATAGGCGGCGCAATAGCGGTCGATCATCGCAAGATACTCGTCCTGATCACAGGGATGGAACCCAAGCCACAGGCCGAAGCGATCCGACAGCGAGACTTTTTCTTCGACCGCCTCGGAAGGATTGATGGCGCTGGAGCGTTCGTTTTCGATCATATCCCGCGGCATCAGATGGCGACGGTTTGAAGTGGCATAGAAGACCACATTCTCTGGCCTGCCTTCAATACCACCATCCAGAACAGCCTTGAGAGATTTGTAGTGCTGGTCATCGTGGCTGAACGACAGGTCATCGCAAAACAGTATGAACCTGTAGGGCGCTGCGCGCAGATGGTTCAGCAACCGCGCCACCGTTCCCATATCCTCGCGCTGCAATTCGACCAGTTTAAGGTCGGCATAATCAGCGCTCAGAGAGCCATGCACGGCCTTTACAAGGCTGGACTTTCCCATCCCCCGCGCCCCCCAGAGCAGCGCGTTATTTGCCTTGTACCCTGCTGCAAACCGGCGCGTATTGTCCATCAACGTGTCGCGAGAGCGATTGATGCCGACCAGGAGATCCAGATCGACCCGGTTGACATGTGTAACAGGTTCCAGTCGATCCGGTTCGACATGCCACACAAATGCCGGAGCAACGGCAAAATCAGGCGCCGCCAAAGGAGCCGGTGCCATGCGTTCCAACGCCTCGGCGATACGGTTCAGGGCTTGGTCGTCCATATGGGCCTCCGGTTTTGTCTTGAGGGGTTCAAAGCACGTTCCAATTGGCACAACAAGAGTTTCAAAAGAAAAAGGCGCGCCCACGGATGGCGCGCCCGTTTATTTTCGTCGGCAGGTTTACTTGTCGTCTTCGAATTCCTGCATCAGGTCATCATCCGCTTCCGCTTCATCATCGTAATAACCGTCAGCGCGCAACTGGTCCTCGCGTTTTTTTTCTACTCGCGCGACCAGGAAGATCGAAATCTCGTACAGACCGTAGACCACCACAAACAGAATGATTTGTGTGATGACATCCGGTGGTGTGACGACTGCGGCCAGAACCAGAATGCCGACCACCGCATATTTACGAACAGCGCCCAGCCCCTCGGCACTGACCAGTCCTGCCTTCCCCATGAGAGTCAGGAGAACCGGCAGTTGGAAACATAACCCAAAGGCCACGATGAACTTGATCGTCAGGTTCAGATACTCCTGGGCTGAGCCCTGGAACACCACACTCAGCGGTGCCGCATTGACCCCATCGGCCACGGCTTCACCCTCAGCCCCGAATTGCTGGAACCCGAGAAAAAAGTCATAGGCCAGAGGCGTGACGACGTAGAAGGCAAAGCTTGCGCCCAGGAGAAACATAAAGGGCGAAGCCAGCATGAAAGGCAGGAACGCGTTTTTCTCGGACTTGTAGAGGCCCGGTGCTACAAAGCGCCACATCTGCATCCCGATATAGGGAAATGCCAGAATGAACCCACCCAATAAGGAAACCTTGATCGCAACAAAGAACCCTTCCTGTGGCGAGATGAAGATCAGGCCACAATCCTGCCCGCGCTCAGCCAGAACGTCACACAGGGGATTGGTCAGGAAATTGAAGATCGGCGTCGCCACTGAAAAACAGATGATCATACCGACCAGAAACGCCACAACGCTATGGATCAGCCGTGTGCGCAGTTCGGCCAGATGTTCGATCAACGGGGCCGAAGAATCGTCAATCTCGTCGGTTTTGCTCATGTCTTGCTTTCAGTGTTCAGCGCGGCTTCGGCCTCTTCTGCCTTGGCCAGTGCATCGGCTGCTTCCTTGGCCTTGCGCTCGGCGGTGGCACGGGCGGCTGACGCCTGAACCTTTTTGGCCTGCTCGGCCCGCTCGGCCGCCAGTTTACCCGTTTCGCTTTCAGGGTCGAACTTTGTAGGATCGATGCTTTTCGCCATCTCCTGCGCGGCTTGCTTGACACCGTCCATGGCCGATCCCACAGGGTTCACGGCAGCGTTGAGACCTTTCTTGATCTCATTCACCCCGGCCTGATCGGCGGCCTCGTTCATGGCGCTGCTGAACTCGCGCGCCATTCCGCGTGCCTTGCCGACAAAACGTCCGACATTGCGGAACAGCACCGGCAGGTCCTTTGGCCCCACAACGATCAGGGCAACGATGCCGATGACCAGAAGCTCGGTCCAGCCCAGATCAAACATCCGCGCTTACGCCTTGTCTTTCTCGGTTTCAGGCGTGACGTCCTTGGCCAGCTCAGAAGCGTCCTTTTCCAGCTCTTCCGAACCGTCTTTGACGCCCTTCTTGAACGCGGTGATGCCTTTGCCGACTTCGCCCATCAGCGAACTGATCTTGCCGCGTCCGAACAGAACCAGAACCACAACGGCGATCAGCAGCAGGCCAGGAAGGCCAATATTGTTGAGCATGTCTTCTCTCCTTTTTCGTCGGCACGTTTGCGCGCCGGGAACATCAACTGACTCAGTCTTTACGCCTCGATCGCTGGTCTCAAAAGGCATCTGCAACGGGTTGCGGGCAAAAATTTTGGAAAACGCGAGGAATCTAAGGGGTCGCAATTCTCAACTGACAGGTTTATGTCAGTTGTCATCCGTTAGGGATTTGGCATCGAAACAAGGTCAATGGAGAATTAAATGACCCACGTTGCTGAAATCGTCACCTTCACGCTGGCCAATGGCACCACGCCGGAAGAGTTCGTGAAACTCAGTCAGGCTTCTGAGGCCTTTGTGCGCAGCGCGCCGGGCTTCGCCCATCGGCAGCTTAGCCAGGGCGAAGATGGTCGCTGGACCGATTATGTTGTCTGGACCGATTTGAAAGCGGCAGAGGACGCCGCTGCGCAGTTTCCGCAACAGGAATGTGCGGCAGGCATGATGGCGGTCATCAATCCCGATAGTATCCAGATGCGTCACGAGAAAGTCCTATGGAACATGACTGCCTAAACGCAGTCAGAACGGCGTGTCATGCGCCGCACTGACCGACTGTTCGATATCATCCAGATCCTGCGCGATGGCAAACTGCACCGCGCGCAGGACATTGCGGACCGGCTTGAAGTGTCGGTCCGCACCATCTATCGCGACATGGATACGCTTGTTGCCTCGGGCGTTCCGGTCGAGGGAGAGCGCGGTGTCGGCTACATGGTGCGCGAGCAGATCACCCTGCCCCCGTTGAACCTGACCACAGCCGAGCTTGAGGCGTTGAATCTTGGCATGGCCATCGTGGCCGAGGCCGCGGATACTGACCTGAAGGCTGCCGCACAGTCGCTTGCCGACAAGATCGACGCTGTTTTGCCAACGCAGGTCGTGGCCGAGGCGGACAGCTGGAAATTCGCGGTCTACCCATTTGCCGATGCCGCAAGGGGCCTTGCCCATATGGCCCCGATCCGTGCAGCCATCAAATCACGTCAGAAACTTCACCTGTCCTATCGCCGCATTGACGGCGTTTTGACCGAACGAACCATCCGCCCGCTCCATATGGAATACTGGGGGCGGGTCTGGACCCTTACCGCCTGGTGCGAGCTGCGCAATGGATTTCGTGTCTTTC
The DNA here is from genome assembly GCF_056535125.1 of Ruegeria sp. O4. NCBI lineage: Bacteria > Pseudomonadati > Pseudomonadota > Alphaproteobacteria > Rhodobacterales > Roseobacteraceae > Ruegeria > Ruegeria sp. O4. Next base: position 560,266 of record NZ_JBQERO010000001.1, read on the forward strand.
GCATCGACCTGATCGAAGCAGTTTCACCCCTTCCGGAGATCTTCGCCGACGAACCCGGAAAACGCCTGAGTGATTATGACCCGTACGCCTGACAGGCTTCATCTTTTCAGAAATACTCTCGCCGAAGGCATGGCCCGGTACGGGCCATCCAGCTTCACTTCAGATAGGGCTCGGGGTCCACGGACTCGAACCCTTTGCGGACTTCGAAATGCACATAGGCATTGTCGCCGCCCCGCAGTTGAGCCAGCTTCTGGCCACGGCGTACCTTATCGCCTTTCTTGACAGTGATCTTGTCGACATTTGCATAGACAGTCAGAAGATCGTTGTTGTGCTTGACCACAATGATCGGCACCTGATCCGCGTCCGCTGTGATCGCCGCGACAGTACCAGCCTCGGCAGCTGTGACCGACGTACCCGGAGCGGCAGCGATGTCGATGCCCTCATTCTTGCCCTTGTCATAGCCGCGAATGATAGTGCCGCCAACCGGCAGGGACAGCGCGGAAGTGCGCGTATTGGTTGGCGCTTCGGCGGTCACGTCGGGGGCCTCGGCCAAAGGCGCAACTTTTTCGTCCGGCAAGGGCTGCGTAGCGCTGGGTGGCGTCGGCGTCGGAGAACCCTGCCCCGGTTCCGTCACTTCCGTGGCGGGAACGGGCGCGGCACTAGCCGCATTTTGCCGGGGCGCTGACTGGTTCTTGACCGGAATCAACAAGTACTGACCTTCACGCACGGTAAAATCAGATCCCAGCCCGTTCCATTCCGCCAGAGATTCAACCGGCACCTGGTAGAGGCGGGAGATTGTATAGGCCGTCTCACCCCGCTTGACCTTGTGCCTGACCGGCTCCGGCCCAGCTGACACCGGCGCGGGTATTGGTGCCGGTTTCGCGGGTTCCAGTGTTGTGGTCTGAACCGAACCCGACGACGGCACCTGATCAATTGCAGACCCGGCAACCGACGCGATGTCCACACCGCTGCCAGCACCAACAGTGCGTGGCAGTGCAAGAACCTCACCCTCTCTTAGCGTGTCCGTCGTCTGAAGGCCGTTGAAACGCGAAAGCTCGCCCTCGGGCAGGCCAACCCGCGCGGCCACGTCCCGCACCGTATCGCCGCGGCGCGCCACGACCACCTGGTAGTTCGGATAGGTAATGACACCCCTGCTGTCTGGTGCCGGGCGGGATGCCGTCGCGGATTGCGCTGCATTGGTGGTCGAAAAGCCACCGATCTGCCCGCGAAGGTCATAATCCAGAGGCCCCTCGCACCCGGCCAGAATGGCCAGAGCGGCCACCCCGGTCGCACAGCGGCGCATTGCTGATTTGGATACTGCTCTCATAATTCTGTCCTCAACGCCTGCCCCTGTTACCCGGAGTTCCGGCGACCAATTCTTTAAGCCTATTACGCCTCGTCCTTCCCTAGCCCCTCCAGAAGGGGCACGAAACGGACAGACGTTAATTCGTCATAGTCCAGACCATCTTCGGTGCGCGTCACTTTGATCAACTGCTGCACCGCGTCCGACTGGCCCACGGGTAAAACCATAATACCCCCGATTTTCAGCTGCGCCAAGAGCGGGCCCGGAGGATCCTCAGCCGCGGCTGTGACAATGATCCGGTCAAAAGGGGCTTGTTCCGGCAGGCCAAATGACCCATCCGACAACATCGAAGTGATATTCGTCAGGCCCAGGTCGGCAAACAGCTTGCTTGTTTCGCTCACCAACCGCCTGTGGCGTTCCACTGTGTAGACCCGGCGGGCCAGTTTAGACAGGATCGCTGCCTGATAACCTGAACCTGTCCCAATCTCGAGCACCGTGTCCCGGGGCCTCACGTTCAGGGCCTGCGTCATCAGGCCAACGACCGAGGGTTGACTGATCGTCTGACCGCAGGAAATCGGCAGCGGCATGTCCTCGTAAGCACGCCCTGCAAACAGGCCGGTGACAAAGCGACCGCGGTCCACCTGCTCCATCGCAGCCAGCACGCGCGCATCCGTGACCCCCCGTTTGCGCAGGGCAAACAGGAATTGCATTACGGTTTCAGGGTCCAGTCCGCTCATTCGACCGCCTTCAATGCCTCCAGCATGTCATGCGCAGTCAGGTCAGCGCGCATCGGCGTCACCGAGATATAGCCTTCCAGATTGACAGCCGCATCCGTCCCGGGTGCGGTCGGATTGTGCTGATAGCCACCCTTGATCCAAAGGAACCGCCGCCCCGAAGGCGAACTGTGCGGTTCGACTGAAAACCGTGTGTCGCGTCGAAACCCCTGCGCCGCAATCCGCGTGCCCAGCACTTCGGCTGCCGGAACTGGGGGAAAATTCACATTATAGAACAGCCGATAGTCACCCTGTTCTGCCGGAGTTGCGTCCAGAATCCGGCGCACCAGTTCTGCACCATACCGAGCGGCTGCCTCGAACGGGTCGTCAACGCCCAGGTTGCGGGGGCCAAAATATTGCGACAGAGCAATCGCCGGGACGCCCTGCAATGCCGCCTCCATCGCGCCACCGATCGTACCGGAATACAACGTGTTTTCGGCCGAGTTATTACCCCTGTTCACGCCGGACAGAACCAGATCGGGAGGGGTATCCAACATAACATCGTGAAGCCCTGCCAAAACACAGTCGGCAGGCGATCCTTCGGCGGCAAAGCGCCGCTCTCCCAGCTTGGCGACCATCATTGGATGCGTGTAGCTGATGCAATGCCCAACCCCGGACTGTTCAAACGCGGGCGCGACCACCCAGACCTCTCCATCCGGTCCGGCCAGCTCGGCCGCAATCGCCTCAAGCGTGATCAAGCCCGGCGCATTGATCCCGTCATCATTGGTCAAAAGAATTCGCATGTGCCCGATTTACCCCCGCGTTTGGCTCTTGATAGACCCGGGCCTGCGTTGCGGCAAGCGACGTGGTCCCCCAATCTGAGGATTTCGCGCACCACTTGGGCGGAAATCGAAGGATCAGCGCCTGGTCTCGGGAAAAACGAAACATCTGTCGCGGCGGATTGTCAGCCACATCACCCGGCCCGGGTTGGGGACAAACACGTTCGGAACCGTCGCCCTCAGGATCGAACCATCATAGTCCATGCGGAACTCCACCAGGCTTTCATTGCCCAGAAATCGCGCACGTTCAACGACACCACGGGCTGCCACACCATCTGTTGGTGTCGGCAATGGCCCCTTGCCGTTGCGGTCAAAGTCCAGCTTGATGTGCTGAGGGCGAAAAACGATCTCGACATCCGTACCATTCGGAATGCCCGGCGCCAGGAACTGACCAAAGGGCGTGTCCGCCAATGCGCCATTCACTTGCGCTCGCAAAACGTTGACATCACTGAAAAACGCCACCGCTGCCTTGTCTGCGGGACGCGTATAGACGTTATAGGGAGCGCCCTGTTGCACGATCTTGCCACGCCGCATCAGGGCAATCTCGTCGGCCATGCGCATCGCTTCTTCAGGCTCGTGCGTGACCAGCAGTACGGCGGCATCTTCTTCCTTGAGAATGGCCAGCGTTTCGTCACGGATACCATCACGCAAACGGTTGTCGAGGCCCGAAAACGGCTCGTCCATCAGCATGATGCGCGGGCGCGGCGCCAGGGCACGCGCCAACGCCACGCGTTGCTGCTCGCCACCCGATAGTTGATGCGGAAAACCATCGATGAACCGCATCAGGTCGACCTTCTGCAACAACTCCTCGACCCGGGCGCGTTTTTCGTCCTTGTTGCCCTTAAGGCCGAAGGCTACGTTTTTGGCCACGCTCAGATGTGGGAACAGTGCAAAGTCCTGAAACATCAGTCCGATCTCGCGCCGTTCCGGAGGCACCCGGAACACGGTGTCGCAGATCAGCTTGCCATCAACATATATCTCACCCGAGTCCTGCATCTCGACACCGGCGATCATGCGCAACGTGGTGGATTTCCCGCAGCCCGACGGCCCCAGCAGACAAGTCACCTTGCCTGCCTGAACGGTCAGCGAAACATCATCCACAACAACCCGCCCCTCAAACCGACGGATAATGTTGCGAATTTCCAGACGCGGTGGAATTGCGTTACCTGTCACCGATGGACCCCGTTGCCTTTCCCGATCAAATCCATCGGGCTTGAGCGGGGATAGCAACCCCGCCCCTCAGGTGCAAGGGATCAGCAACACCCGCCAGAAGCGACAGATGCACCCACGGCTTCAAAAGGGCTTTCGCCACCGCAGCCTTCGAAAATGCCATAATGGGTCGAAAAATCGCCGACAAAGTCAAAGTGACGGGCAAATCGCGTGTCTTTCAGCATCATCCAGGTGTTGCCGCAGACCGGAAACACCTTGCCGGCTTCGATAACGTGATGGTCATCCAGAACAAATTCATGCGGTGCGTTCGGCACGGTTCCCTTATAGATCACGGCTTGCCCATAATCTTCACAAGCCGGTTCCAATGCAGGTAGTTTGAACAGACGGTATGTCGCGGACAGGAACTTCAACGGCGCAACACGCTCTTCCAGTACGGGATTTTCGATCGTCAGCGGACGATGTGTCACGCGGCGCGGGTCGCCGAAACCGGCCGTTCGAGCCATTGACAGGAAATCATTCCAATAAAGCGCGCCGGACAGGCACTCGCCATAAAGAACTTCGTCTTCGGCCATCGCCTGCGGAATACGGCGGTCTGCATAGACATCCGAGAAATACATCTCGCCGCCCTCTTTCAACAACCTATGTGCGCCGCGCAGAACCGCATTCTTATCCGCGGCCAGGTTGATGACACAGTTCGAGACGATGATATCGAACGATCCGGGTTCCAGATCAAGCTCATCCAGTTTTTCTATATAGCCGTGATGGAATTCCACATTGCTGCGGGCATATCCAAACGCCTCGGCGTGATATTCCTGATGCGCGCGGGCGACGTCCAGTTGTTCGGGCGTCATGTCGACACCCACGACCCGGCCCGTCTCACCGACCATGGCGGACAAGGCATATACATCCCGCCCGGCCCCACACCCCAGATCGAGGATCGACATGCCTTCAAGATCAAGTGGGGCAATCAGACCGCAGCCATAGTAGCGAGTCAGAACGTCGTCATGAATCTTTGAAAGGATCTTTTTGACATGACCGGGCATGTCGTCGGGCGTGCAGCACGCATTGGTCTGCAAGTCAGCACTGCTTTGCAGGACTTCACCGTAATAGTTCTGCACCGATTCATGTTTCATCGCGCTTTTCCCTCGCAAATGGTCATGTCCGAGCTAATGCAAGCGCCGGGAGTTCTCAATCCGGCGAAGGCGTTTTTGACGAAAGCGTGAGTGGTCCTGCGCGGCTTTACCCAAGCAGGTCGAAGTCCACGCCCGCGCGAATCTTGCCATTCACCTGAACCTCAAGCCGGTGTGCGCCGGGGACCAACTTGAATGTTGTGGCGTCGCCCTTCAACTTGTGGCGTTTTTCCAGCGTCAGTTTCCCGTTCTTCAAAGCCGCCTGCTTCAACTTGTGCACCTTGGCTGAGATTTTCCCGCCAGGTCTTTGAAAATGAATGACATAGTCAACCAGAACTGGCAGCTCTCCGGCCCCTTTCAAAGTGACCGAAAAGGCCAGAGCGTCCCCAATTCGAGCTTCGGAGTTCAGGTTGACCGCGACCTCGATTTCCGCGTCCGGGTCATAGCCTAACATCTTCATTGCTTCAGGATGCCCCGCTTTCACAAGTCCGCGCAGGGTGTGTGACGTCATCCAGTCCAGTTCGTCCTGAGTCTGATGACCCTGGTTGCGCCACGCCTTCAGGCGATCCAATACCAGATCCGGGTCTTTCTTGGTGATGTCGTTCAGGTGATTGGATACGGACCGGGTGACATACCGCGTCGAATCCATGTGCAAATTGTCCAGCAACGGCAGCGGGTCCTGCAAACCCAATGCGACCGCCTGCCCCCATGGCAATCGGGGGCGCGTCCCCTCGCTGACCAACCTGCGCACGTGGTAACTGTCATGAGAGCACCAATCCTGCATCCGCCGCAACACCCGGTCCGGGTCATGGTTCAGGAACGGTCGGATCGCCCATTCCATGGAAAACCTCTGTGTCAGTTCCTCCATCACGTCCAAAGCCAGATCAACATGCTCAAGGCCTATGGCCGCTACCCACTCACCGACCGGCGCAAAGATGAAATCGCCAAAATCGTCATCCGTTTTCGTCGGGTCCAAAGGCGCAGGCAAGGCGCGCAGGATCGTCGGGGCAACAGCAGGCAAGTCACCCGGCACCGCCTGTTGCAGACAAGTGGCGATCCAGATGATCCGATCCTTCAGCTCTAGATCCAGCAATCGCGACATGACCGCAGATCGGAATGCCGGGGCATCAAATTCTGCATGAGACTCGGAAAACAAACCACTGAGATAATTTACTTTCTCAGCGTTGAACATCTGATCTTTCAACGAAAACCCTTGCGCCATGGTCACATCGTCAAATTGGTTGCGCCGCCATCCAGCAGAATGTTCTGACCAACGATGAACCCCGCATGTTGAGAGCACAGGAACGCGCAGGCTGCCCCGAATTCCTGACGCGTTCCATAGCGTCGCGCGGGAATGGTTGCAGAACGGTTTGCGCGTGCGTCTTCGATCGAGATGCCTTGCTGGGCAGCCACGCCGCTGTCCAGCGCATCTGCACGATCCGTCGCGTGAATGCCGGGCAGCAGGTTGTTGATGGTCACGCCATGCGGTGCAACCTGGCGTGAAGTTCCCGCGACATATCCGGTCAAACCCGTGCGGGCTGCATTCGAAAGTCCCAGCACCGCAATTGGCGCGCGCACGGATTGTGAGGTGACGTTCACCACCCGCCCCCAACCTTTGTCCATCATTCCGGGAAGCAGCGCTTTCATGAACGCAATGGGGGTCAACATATTGGCATCCAGCGCCTTGATGAAATCATCACGCTCCCAGTCCGACCATAAACCCGGCGGCGGTCCACCGGCATTTGTCACAAGAATATCAACGCCCTGCGCCGCTTCGATCACCCGCGCCTGCCCTTCCGCAGTCGTCACGTCACACGCGACTGTTTGTACCTCGACGCCATGCTCTGACCTGAGGCGTGCCGCCTCGCTCTCCAAAGCGTCCGAACCACGCGCATTCATCACAAGATTTACGCCAGCCTCAGCCAAAGCCTCGGCACAGCCCAAACCCAGCCCTTTGCTGCTGGCACAGACCAGCGCGCGCTTTCCTTTTATACCAAGGTCCATCGGATCCTCCCTGTCAGTCATTGCCGCATGTCTAGCATCGGCCAGACAGGGAAGACCAGAAATGGCTTGGGATCAGTAGAAGAACTCTTCGCGTACGATCTTGCCATCTGCGACGTGATAGACACCCACTTCACGCATATCAAAGGCTTCGCCGGTTTCCTTTACCTTACCCTGCACTTCGAAAATCACCGCAAAGCGGTCCTCGCCGTGCACAAACGGGTCGCTGACCGAAGCGCCAGAAACCTCGTGGGCTCCTTCCCACCATTCATGTTTGCCACGGATCGCGTCACGCCCCTGTATTTCGCGCCCCATACCTGAGTAATCGACCGCTTCAACAGAAACTGCGTCCGACGCATACAATTTCTCAAGATTTTCCTTGGCGCGGTCCTCACGGCAGCCAGCCACCAATTCATTGGCAATCTCTTTCAAATCCATTGGTCTTCTCCACAATTTGTTCACTATATGTTCTTATAACCACAAGCCTGTGATTCGAACCACCCCCTTTGTCTTGCTTCGGCAGGATTCCCCGCCTATACGCGCGGTCATGCTTGATACCTCGAACCAACCTGCCCTGCCGCCCGAGATTGCCCGTCGCCGGACATTCGCCATCATCTCGCACCCGGATGCGGGCAAGACGACGCTGACTGAAAAGTTCCTGCTTTACGGGGGCGCCATTCAGATGGCTGGTCAGGTGCGCGCCAAGGGCGAGGCCCGGCGGACACGCTCGGACTTCATGCAGATGGAGAAGGATCGCGGAATCTCGGTTTCCGCATCGGCCATGTCGTTCGACTATGGCAATTTCCGGTTCAACCTTGTTGACACACCCGGCCACAGCGATTTCTCGGAAGATACCTACCGCACGCTGACGGCCGTGGATGCGGCCGTGATGGTGATCGACGGCGCGAAGGGTGTCGAAAGCCAGACGCAAAAGCTGTTCGAGGTCTGCCGCCTGCGTGATCTGCCGATTCTGACCTTCTGTAACAAGATGGACCGCGAAAGCCGCGATACGTTCGAGATCATCGACGAAATTCAAGAGATGCTGGCCATCGACGTCACCCCCGCCGCATGGCCAATTGGCGTAGGTCGTGATTTCATCGGCTGCTACGACATGCTGCGCGACCGGCTGGAGCTGATGGACCGCGCCGACCGCAACAAGGTGGCAGAGAGCATCGAGATTAACGGGCTTGATGACCCGAAACTGTCGGAACATATTCCTGCGCACCTGCTGGAAAAGCTGCTGGAAGAGGTTGAGATGGCGCGCGAGTTGCTGCCCGCGCTGAACCCGCAGGCGGTGCTTGAAGGGCATATGACACCGATCTGGTTCGGCTCGGCCATCAACTCGTTCGGCGTCAAGGAACTGATGGAAGGCATCGGCGCTTATGGCCCACAGCCGCAGGTTCAGTCCGCCGAACCCCGCCAGATATCGCCGGATGAAAAGAAGGTCGCGGGCTTTGTTTTCAAGGTGCAGGCCAATATGGACCCCAAGCACCGCGACAGGGTGGCCTTTGTCCGCATGGCATCAGGCCATTTCAAACGCGGCATGAAACTGACCCATGTGCGGTCAAAGAAACCGATGGCGATTTCAAACCCAGTGCTGTTTCTGGCATCTGACCGGGAACTGGCAGAAGAGGCCTGGGCCGGTGACATCATCGGCATTCCCAACCACGGCCAGTTGCGCATTGGTGACACGCTGACCGAGGGTGAGGCGCTGCGCGTCACCGGCATCCCCTCTTTCGCGCCGGAACTGCTGCAAGGCGTCCGTGCGGGTGATCCGATGAAGGCCAAGCATCTGGAGAAAGCCCTGATGCAGTTCGCCGAGGAAGGCGCGGCCAAGGTGTTCAAACCTTCGATCGGGTCAGGCTTTATCGTGGGTGTCGTCGGCGCGTTGCAATTCGAAGTGCTCGCCAGCCGGATCGAGATGGAATACGGCCTGCCCGTGCGTTTCGAGGCGTCTCAGTTCACCTCGGCCCGCTGGGTCAGCGGTGACAAGGCCGAGGTCGAAAAGTTTGTGAATGCAAACAAGCAGCACATCGCGCACGACCATGACGGCGACATTGTCTATCTGACCCGGCTGCAATGGGACATCGACCGGGTGGTTCGGGACTATCCCGCCCTGAACCTGACCGCCACCAAAGAGATGATGGTGTGATCCAACTCACTGATTGCACAGCCGAGTCTGCCTGTGCAATTCTGCGCGCATGAGCAAGGATGAACTGACTTTCCCCGGCGGTCTGCCCGACATGCTGGACAGGTATGAAAACCGGCGCAGCCCGTTTCAGTTCGGCACCACCTCGTTGCCTGACCTTGACATTGACCTTATTGAACTGGCCGGTCGCACATTGCCCGAAAGCGCGACTGTGCCCCCGCCGAAGCCTAATACAAGCTGGGATCGCAAGCGTGCTCAGATTGCGCGGGAATTTGTCGGAAATTCGGAACTTGCCTTCCTGAATGCCCAGTTGATCTCGAACCTGCGAAAGCGGTCCTTCCCGCGCCACGCCCCGCTTCTGTTTTGCCGCCTTTGGGACGAACAGTCTGACCACCTTTTGTCCACGCTTGACCTGCGATGGCTGGTCTCGTCGGTTCAGACCTTTGCGGACCACGGCCAAACTGCAACCCAGCGCGAGGTTGGTCATGCGTTGCGCATGTTGTTCGGCATGATGAAGCTTTATGAGTTCGAGAGGCGCTTTTCCGGGCTGATCCCGGAAACACCGTTTCAGTATCAAAAATTGAATCGCGTGCCACTGCCCTATCAGATGAAAGGGTTTTCCCTTGGAAGCGGTGGGTTGGACGTCAATCTGATTGCTCCGGTCTGGACCAAGGCCCTAAGCGACACCACCATCGCGCCGCTGGTCGATCACTTGATGACCGAGCTCAACAGAGATCCCGGCGGTGTCTTTCGCCGCCTGAAACTCATGCGCGAAGCACGCGCGCAGCGCACATGACCACATGGGGTGTCGTGTCGATGGTCAGGGGCCCGACCGAAGATGTCCTTCGGTTCGTGGCCCATCACATCGATCTGGGCGCCGAGACCATCTATATCTATCTGGATGAGCCAAACCCGCGCACGTTCGAGGCGCTGAAGGCACATCCCAGTGTTTGCGTACAGGTTTGCGATGATGCCTATTGGCAAAAGCTAAAACGCACACGACCGGACAAGCACCAGGTTCGCCAATCGGTCAACGCCACCTATGCCTATCGTGAAACGCACCTGGATTGGCTGGCCCATATCGATGTTGACGAGTTTCTGTGGTCGCCGACCCCAATCTCGGATGTGTTGCGCGATATCGGGGACAAGGTTCACGCCGCCCGGGTCCGCCCAATCGAGGCGCTGGCAGGCGGCGAAGACCTGTACAAGGCGCATGTTCCACAAAGCCCGGCCCGAACACAGCTGATTGAGATGCTTTATCCCAACTATGGGGCTTTCGTCCTTGGCGGGTTCCTCAGCCATGTACAGGGCAAGTTGTTTGCGCGCACGGGATTGAAACGTCTGAGTTTTCGTATCCACAACCTGTTTCAGAACGGGAAATTGCTGCCGTGTAAATACGAACTTGCGCAGGTCGATCTATGCCACCGCCACGCGCCGGACTGGGATCACTGGATTGCACATTATCCGTTCCGCTTGGATCGCGGCTCGTATCAGGCTGGCATGGCCCCGAATGCCCCGCGCGAGATGGGGGGGCTGAACAAGAATGAATTGCTCAGCTGGATTGAAAGCGAACACGGCGAGGACGGGCTGCGCGCGTTCTTCAACGAGATGAGCGGCGCTGACCCAGAAGTCCGCGCCCGGCTGGAGCAGAAAGGGCTGATCCGCCACCGCGTGTTGAATCTGGACGGGAAATTGGCGAAACACTTTCCCGGAAGTTGCTGAATTGTTGCGCAAAACTCGAACCTGTCTCGATGAAACCCTGATGTAGCGGTCTTCATTTGACCCCGACCAACGTTTTTGTTATGTCCGCGTCCAAGCCGAAATGTCGCATCACGCGCATGGCCATCCGGGCCCGGCACATCTTATACGCGCGGGCCAGGTCAAGTGTCCGCATTCAACCGGACTTACATGACAAAGTTTAACGAACTGAACCTGAACCCGAAGGTCCTCAAAGCCATTGAGGAAGCCGGATACGAAACCCCAACTCCGATCCAGGCAGGTGCGATTCCGCCCGCATTGGAAGGTCGCGATGTTTTGGGCATAGCCCAGACAGGCACGGGAAAAACCGCCAGCTTTACGCTGCCGATGATCACGCTGCTGGCCCGTGGCCGGGCGCGTGCCCGTATGCCACGTTCGTTGGTTTTGTGCCCGACGCGGGAACTGGCCGCTCAGGTGGCCGAGAATTTCGACACCTATACCAAACACCTGAAACTGACCAAAGCGCTGTTGATCGGTGGTGTCAGCTTCAAAGAGCAAGAAGCCCTGATTGACCGTGGCGTCGACGTTCTGATCGCCACGCCGGGCCGTCTGCTGGATCATTTCGAGCGCGGCAAACTGTTGCTGACCGGTGTTCAGATCATGGTGGTGGATGAGGCGGACCGGATGCTGGATATGGGGTTCATCCCCGATATCGAGCGCATCTTCTCACTGACACCATTCACCCGGCAGACCCTGTTCTTCTCGGCGACAATGGCATCCGAGATCGAGCGGATCACCGATACGTTCCTGTCGGCCCCTGCCCGGATCGAAGTGGCCCGGCAGGCCACCGCATCCGAAACCATTGAACAGAGCGTCGTCATGTTCAAAGGTGGGCGCCGTGACCGCGAGGCCAGCAACAAGCGCGGCCTTCTGCGCGCGCTGATCGATGCCGAAGGTGACAAATGCACCAACGCGATCATCTTCTGCAACCGCAAGACAGATGTGGATATCTGCGCCAAGTCGCTGAAGAAATACGGTTACGACGCCGCCGCCATCCATGGCGATCTGGACCAGTCGCAGCGGATGAAAACATTGGATGGATTCCGTGACGGGTCCTTGCGCCTGCTGGTCGCCTCAGACGTGGCGGCACGCGGTCTGGATGTTCCGGCTGTCAGCCATGTGTTCAACTTCGACGTCCCCAGCCACCCCGAGGATTATGTGCACCGCATTGGCCGCACCGGTCGCGCCGGGCGCGAAGGCAAGGCCATCACAATCTGCTCGGGACGCGACGAAAAAGCACTGGTTGCGATCGAAAAGCTGATCCAGAAAGACATCCCGCGCATAGACAACCCGGTTCAGGAAGAGCCCAAGCCCGAACAGCCGAAGCCCGAGAAAAAGGCCAAGGCCCCCGAAAGCATGAAAGAAGGTAAAAAATATCGCGAGCCGAAGGGGCACAGTCGTGGGCGCAAGGAAGGCACCGGCCAGGTCGTCGTGGGCATGGGAGATCACCTGCCCAGCTTCATCGCGCTTAGCTTTGACGAACGTCGCGCCAGCTAGATTGCCAGCACAAGCGCTAAAATCGAGAACCCAAGCAACATCATCCCGGCGATCTCGCGCCGGGTGATCGTTTCTCGGAAGAATAGGATCGAAGCCATGAGGCTAAAGATCAGCTCAACCTGCCCCAGCGCTTTTACATAAGCCGCATTCTGCAAGGTGAAGGCCCAGAACCAGCAAAACGAGCCACCGAGGCTGGTCAGGCCGACAAATACCCCGGTCTTTCGCGTTTGCCAGACTGCGCGCAGTTCGGCCCGGTCCCGCCACAGCAGCCATATCCCCATGCTGGCGAACTGGAATGTCACCACTGCGGCCAGTGTTACCAGCGCTCGGAACCACGCATCGATATCGCCCAGTTGCAGTGAAGCCCCACGATAGCTGACGGCGGAAAACGCAAACAAAACACCTGATCCAAGCCCCAATTGCGAAGCCCGATTGGTCAGATGGCGCCACCAGGGTCCGTCCCCTCCGGGTGTTTTTGACAACAAAAGAACAGCCATCAACCCCAACAGGATCGCGAACAATGCGCCCCGCGACACACTGTCCCCCAAGACCAAAAAACCAACAATCGCGGTCTGGATCACCTCGGTTTTCTTGAAGGTAATTCCAACGGCAAAATTGCGTTGTTTGAACAACGCCACCACGCAAATCGTTGCAAGGATTTGCGCTGTCCCTCCGATGACCGCGTAAAGCCAGAACAAACTGCCAAGCCGAGGCATGCTCGCCCCGGTTATCTGCAACGCAACATATAGCCCGATAACCGCCAACGGCATGGAATAGGCAAACCGCGCAAAAGTTGCACCTGCAGCAGATAGTTTCACGCTTGCCAGAGATTTTTGCAGCATGAAACGCACAGTCTGAAAACTGGCGGCGGCGATGGTGACGGGGATCCAGAGACTCATGCCACCCGTTGTGTCGTCAATTCAAGGCTTTGGCCAGAGGGGATGTGGCACAGGGTCTTTTGCGCGAACGAAATACTGCCGGAATATCTGTGCATAGGACCGGTAAACATAGGCTTCGTTGCAAGCCAAGTACCTGTCCTTTCCGTCGCGGTACAATGCAGGCAAGCGATACCACGGAGCCGCCGGATTCATGTGATGAACGACGTGTAGGTTATTGTTTAAAAACAAAAACGCCAGAGGCCCGTGATCTTCGACAATCACCGTGCGGGCGCGGGATTTTTCATGTGCACGATGCTCCAGAAACGTGCGGATCTTCAAAAGCGACAGCCCCATATAGGCCGCGACCAGATAGGCCCAAACCGGCATGGCCGATTGCGCAGCTACCCACAGAACCACCGCCGCGCCGGGAAGGTGCACAGCCCATGCCAGCAGGATCGCCCTGTCCCCGCGCATCAACCCACGCCATTCGTCACGCATAAACAGAACCTGACCAAGGACAGGCCCCAGTACCATCCGCCCCAACAGCGTGTTGTTCAGGCTCAGGATCATCTGCGCCAGCCGCGGCAATCCCGACCAGATATGCGGATCCAGATAATTCGATTCCGGGTCGTCATAAGGGTCTGTCAGGGTGGCATCCTGATGATGCGCCAGATGCAGGTCCCGAAAGCGGTTATACGGAATTGCCAATGTCAACGGCAGTGCCATCAACGCCTCGTTCAGCCATTTGGCACGAAATGGGTGCCCGTGCAGGGCCTCATGCGTCAGTGACGAATGCAAAGCCGCAACAACACCCAGAGCAGGGATAGCCAACCACAAGGATGTGTTTGCCAGCCAGAACAGACCGGCAAGCCACGCAGCATAACACAAGACTATCAGGAAAAACGTGCCCCATTCGGGCGATTTGGGTGTCGTGGGGTCAGCCATTTCGGCCCCACGAAATGTTCGCCCAAATTCTTTCGTAAATCACGTACATCGTCAGGCCGATGGCCGTGTTCACCAGCGCCAGCGCCCCTCCTACAGCGGCCGAGCCTGTTGCCAACAGGCCCACCATTGTCATGATCGCCAACCCCATCGCATTCCAAACGATCGCTTTCACGACTGATCTTCGCCGCGTTTCCATTCCGAACCCCGTTTTTTTCTTACTCAAAGCGTTACATCCGGACCCCGGCATTGAAAATTCTGAATATGATTAACAAAACTCATCAATTGTGATAAAAATCATGTCATGCAGGAAAATATCGACAAGCGCGACCGTGCCGCGCAATTTCGTCTCCGCCTCGCCCGCGCGATGGAAGAGCGTCATGTCAGCCAAAGTGCCCTTGCGCGCAATATTGGCGTTGACCGCTCGACCGTTTCCCAATTGCTGACAGATCATGGCGCGCGGTTGCCCAACGCACATGTTGTTGGCGGATGTGCAGCGGCGCTCGGCGTTTCGGCCGACTGGTTGCTGAGCCTATCTGACAGGCCGGAAAGCGCGGCTGAGCTTCTGGCTAACTCGCTGACCTTTACCGAGGCCCCACGCGCCCTTGTCGATGAACGTATCTTCGAGTGGCATCAGGAGGCCGCCGGGTACAAAATCCGCTATGTCCCGGCCACCCTGCCCGACATGCTCAAGACGCGTTCGATACTGGAATGGGAATACGCCCCGCATCTGGGCCGGACCGCTGACCAAGCCATCGGCGCGTCGGCGGATCGTCTGGCATGGATGCGCAGCGCCCAGTCAGACTATGAGATCGCCATGCCGTTGTTCGAAATCGAAAGCTTTGCAAGCGCCACTGGGTATTATCAGGGTCTCAGCCCCGAGGTTCGGCTGGAACAGATCGATCACCTGTTGGCGCTGTGCGAACAGCTCTATCCGCGGATGCGTATCTATCTGTTTGACGCAAAACGGCTTTATTCCGCACCCGTGACGATTTTCGGCCCGCTGCTTTGTGTATTTTACGCAGGAAGTCACTATATGGCCTTCCGCGACCGGGATCGGATCGAGACATTCTCACGCCATTTCGACACACTGGTACGCGAGGCCGACGTGGCCGCCCGGGACTTTCCAAACCATCTGCGTCGCCTCAGAACGGCGGTTTCCCGCGACTGGTGATGCAGCGCCATCCAACCTGTGCTATTCTACTGTGGCGCGAACCATAAGGCATTCCGAACACAGACGGAGGAGCACAGGAATGGACGCAATTCAAACCGCTCAATACGCACGTGCACTTTTTGCCGCCCATGGAGACCAAGCCGAGGCCGAAGCCGCGCAAAAAATGCGCGACTGCGAAGCTGCCGGAAACCGGCAAGAAGCCCAGGACTGGCAGGCAGTCCGTCAGACCATCCGCCAGATCCGTGGTCCAAACCAGGGCTGAGTTACAATTTCGGGTCCGGGTTGACCGTGTGGCCATCCACCGCAATCACCTGACCTGAAACCAGACGTGCCGCATCTGAGGCAAGGAAGACTGCCATATTGGCGACATCCTGCGCTTCGACGAAGCGCCCCATTGAGGTGCCCGAGGCATAGCCCCGATAGACCTCATCACGGGTCATGCCCTTGGCTGCGGCCTCGCGGGTCAGGACGCCCTCCATCCGAGGGCCTTCAACTGCGCCCGGACAAATGGCATTGGCACGGATGCCATAGGGCCCCAGCTCCATCGCCAGTGTTTTCATCAACCCGATGACCGCCCATTTTGCCGACGCATAGGGCGCCCGGAACGGGTAGCCATACTGCCCGGCTGTCGACGAGGTCAGAATGATACTGCCCGCCCGCGCCGTTTTCATCAGCGGCGCTGCATATTTTGCCGCCAGAAAAGCACCGTCCAGATTGACCGCGACACAAGAACGCCACGCGTCCAGATCAATATTCTCAATGGCATTTGTCGGGCCGGCAATACCGGCATTGGCGCAGAGCACATCCAACCCGCCTGTCGAACGGACGGCGTCAAATACCGCGCGCATGTCAGCCTCGTCCGCAACATCGGCTCGGTGCCCGGTCCAATGTTCGGGCAAAGTATCCAACGCCGCCTGATCGATATCAGTAACCCGGACGTCATAGCCAACCGCGTCAAACGCCTCGGCCATGGCCCGGCCGACGCCTGACGCGCCAGCCGTCACCAGAACACGGCGCGTCATGAAGGCTTCCTGATCGCTGCGCCTGCGCCCTCGGGATAAGGCAATCCGGCCTGAGCCTCTGCAACCCGCGCCATAGCCGCTTCGATTTCAGCGGATGGCGCGCTCGGGCGGCGGGTTTCCAGGCTGACATGCAGCAGAAAACTTTCACCCGTGGCCAGCAGCTTGTCGCCCTCATACATGCTGTGGAACACATGCAGCTTCTTGCCCTGCCCCAACAGCATCTGCGTGCGCACGTCGATTTTTGCACCGGCATGAGCTTCATCCACATAGCGAATGTGGTTCTCCGCTGTGAAATAGCTGCCGCCCGAGGCGATGTAATCCGCATCGCATCCGATGATTTCCATGAACCGATCGGTGGCGGCGGCAAAGGCCTCCAGATATTTCGCTTCGTTCATGTGGCCGTTGTAATCCGTCCAGTCCAGCGGAACAGCCCGCGACAGGGTCAGGATGGGCTGGCTCAGATCCGCCTGATCCAGCGTCGGCAGCGCACCGGGTTTCAACCGTGCGTCATGTTGGTTCAGCACCGCACCCGCGCCGTAATTCTGCGCCTTGAGGGCCCGCATCATGCCAACAAGATTGTTGTCGCGAATACGCTCCAGCTCTCGGATCGAATGCATCCCGGATTGTGCGTCAGATTGACTGGCGATCAAATCGACCAGTTCGTCAGTGAACTCGGGAACATCCATCAGCTTGGTCCACGGCCATTTCAAGGCAGGTCCGAACTGCGCCATGAAATGCCGCATCCCCGCCTCGCCACCGGCCACGCGGTAGGTTTCGAACAGACCCATCTGCGCCCAGCGGATGCCGAAACCCATACGGATGGCCTCGTCAATCTCTTCGGTCGTCGCAATGCCATCCTTGACCAGCCAAAGCGCCTCGCGCCAGACAGCTTCCAGGAACCGGTCGGCAATATGCGCATCGATCTCTTTCTTGACGTGAAGCGGGAAAAACCCAAGCGATTTCAACAGGTCCTGGGCCTGTTTGATCATCTCGGCCGGGTTCTTGTCCGTTGGTACAAGCTCGATCAAAGGCAGCAGGTAAACCGGGTTGAAGGGGTGAGTCACCACGATCTGCTCGGGGCGCAGCGCTCCGTCCTGAAGTTCGGACGGCTTGAACCCACTGGTCGAGGATCCGATGACCGCGCCCGGATCGCAAGCCTCCTGCAAGCCTTTGTAAACCTTCAGTTTCAAATCCAGACGTTCCGGCACACTCTCCTGTATCCAACGCGCACCCTTAACCGCTTCGGCCATGTCGCTGTGAAAGCTCAGCACACCCTCGGCTGGCAACGGAACGTCACTCAGCCCCGGCAAGGACCGTCTTGCGTTGTCCAGCACCTCGCCAATCTTGCGTTCCGCCTCGGGGTCAGGGTCAAACACCCGCACATCCCAGCCATTGAGCAGGAACCGCGCGGCCCATCCACCACCGATAACTCCGCCCCCAATAATTGCTGCCGTTTTCATGATTTCCCACCTACTGGCTGCGCATGTTTCATCTTTTTAGAAATATTCCGGGGGCTTGGGGGCTGGCCCCCAAAACCCGCGTGTCCATTATTTTGCAACAGGTGCCTGCTTGGTCAGCCCCAGCTTCGCACGGACTTCGTCAGGGCCGATCACGCGCGCGCCCATATTCTCGATGATGGATCCCGCACGTTCCACCAGTTGCCAGTTCTCGGCCATTACGCCCTTGTCCAGCCAAAGGTTGTCCTCAAGCCCCACGCGCACATTGCCGCCCGCGAGAACCGAAGCCGCGACAAACGGCATCTCGTTCCGTCCCAGTGAAAACGCGCTGAAGGTCCAGTCTTCCGGCACGTTGATTACCATCGCCATAAAGGTATTCAGATCATCCGGCGCACCCCACGGTACCCCCATGCACAGCTGGACCAAAGCGTTTGGTGCCAGAATCCCTTCCTTCACCAGTTGCTTTGCAAACCACAGGTGGCCAGTGTCAAAGGCTTCGATCTCGGGCTTGACACCCAGATCGGTCATCATCTTGCCCATGGCGCGCAATGCCCCGGGCGTATTCGTCATAACATAATCTGCCTCAGCAAAGTTCATTGTGCCGCAGTCCAGGGTGCAAATTTCGGGCAAACATTCTGCAATATGCGCCACGCGTTCCGATGCTCCGACCATGTCCGTGCCCGCGGCCACTGGAAACGGGTTTTCAACACCGCCGAACACGATATCGCCGCCCATCCCGGCCGTCAGATTCAATACGACGTCCACATCAGCGTCGCGGATGCGGTCCGTTACCTCGCGATACAGATCCAGCCGGCGGCTTGGCACGCCGGTCTCAGGGTCACGCACGTGGCAGTGAACCACTGCCGCCCCGGCCTTGGCGGCGGCAATCGCGCTGTCGGCGATCTGCCGCGGTGACCGCGGCACATGCGGGCTGCGGTCCTGCGTCCCGCCCGAGCCGGTTACGGCACAGGTAATGAAGACTTCGCGGTTCATTTCCAGAGGCATGATGTTTTCCCCAAGTTATACCCGGTTCTGCCTTGGGTTTTCCCCAGGCTTTTCCCCGGATTCCGATTTGCGTTCTGACCCGACTCTGGCGCAGCTTTGGGAAAACCACTTGGCAATATGCGAATCAAACTTGATGAAATCCGCAAAAAACATACTGCAACCGGAACACCGCGCCCTGAAAACCGCGGTGCTTGTGCTGGACGAATGCAACACCCTCAGCTTTGCCTCTGCGGTGGACCCGATGAGGGCCGCGAACCGTCTGGCGGACCGCCCGGCCTTTGACTGGGACTATGTGACCGCAACGCCAGAGCCCGCGGTGCTGACCAGTGCGTTGCAAGTGCCCGGTATTCCACTGGCCCGGTTGCAATCCTGCGACCTGATGATCGTGGTCGCCGGGTTCCAACTGGCCCGCCACGCCACCCCCAGCCTTCTGGCTGGTCTGCGCCGCATCGCCGGCACCGGCGCAACGATGGCAGGCATTGATGGCGGTCCCTGGCTTCTGGCCGAGGCCGGGCTACTGGACGGCCACCTGGCAACAACCCATTGGGAAGACCTCGAAAATTTCGCCACCCGGTTTCCCGAAGTTGATGTGCGCACCGACCGCTTCACCGTTTCGGGCAACCGCCTGACTTCGGGTGGCGCAATTCCGGCTGTCGAGATGATGCTGCACATCATCGCCGCCCGTCATGGCGCAAGTTTCGCCGCGCGCGTTGCGGGCCTGTTCCTTTACGATGGTGCTCCGGACCCTGGAAAACCGCAAAGCCGCACAGGCGCACCCCATCGCCACACAGCACTGACCGCCAAGGCCAACTCGATGATGCAGGCGTCACTGGATGATCCTCTGCCGCTGGCCTTTATCGCAGACCGCCTGGGCACCAGCCCACGGACGCTGCAACAACAGTTCCGACTGCGCCTGAACACGACGCCGCAGGACCACTATCTGCAGCTGCGCCTGGCCGAGGCCCGCCGTCTGGTCACCGACACCGACATGCCACTGATGGATGTGGCGCTCGCCACCGGCTTTGCATCGCAATCCAGCTTTGCCCGCGCTTTCCGCACCGCCCACGGTCAATCGGCCCGCGACCTGAGACACGAACGCGCGCATCCCACCCATCACTGACCGGATCCTTCTTCATCTGGCCAAAAATATCCCGGGGGCGTCGCCAAAGGCGACGGGGGCAGAGCCCCTAAAACGGCATCGGGTGCGCCCGATGTGCCCTGCTGATCTCGGCCAACACATCCTTGGATAATTCAAGATCCACGCCCGCCAGAATATGATCCAGCTGTGCAACGGTCGTGGCCCCGAAGATTGCCGACATCATGAACGGGCGCGTCCGGCACCACGCCAGTGCCATATGCACCGGATCCAGACCATGCCGCGCGGCGATGTCCAGATAAGCTGCAACCGCCTCGAAAACACGACCGGATTTCCGGCCTCCCATCTCGGGCACAAAGGACATACGCGATCCGTCGGGGACGCAGTCATTTTGATACTTCCCGGTCAAAAATCCTGCCGCCAAAGGGGAAAACGCCATCAGCCCAACATCTTCATGCACACTCAACTCACCCAGGTCGGTGTCGAAATGGCGGCACAGCAATGAATATTCGTTCTGCACCGATGCCACGCGCGGCGCCCCCATCTGTTTGGCCAGCCGCAGCCATTGCGCGGTTCCCCAAGCGCTTTCATTCGACAGGCCAAAGGCACGGATATTGCCCTTGTCCACCTGAGCCTGCAATGCCTCAAGGCATTCCTGCATGTTGCTCAGCACTTCGTCCGTGTTTTCGCCAGACGGCGCATAATCCCAGTTCTGCCGAAACATATAGCTGCCCCGATTGGGCCAGTGGAACTGATAGAGGTCGATGTACCCGGTCTGCAAACGTCGCAAAGACCCCTCAACTGCTTCGGGTATTGTGCGGGCAGTGATCGGCGCACCATCACGGACAAAAGACAGCCCCGCGCCGGAATGCTTGGTCGCCAAAACATAATCTCCCCGGCGGGTAGGATTGGCGGCATTCCAGTTTCCCAAAATCTCTTCGGTGCGCCCGATCGTTTCTTTCGCTACAGGGTTCACCGGATACATTTCGGCCGCATCGACAAAGTTGATCCCCGCGTCCAACGCCATATCCATCTGCCGGTGCGCATCCGTTTCAGACGTTTGGGAGCCAAATGTCATCGTACCAAGGCACAGATCGCTCACGATAATTCCGGTACGGCCCAAAGGCTTTTTCTGCATTGTCGTATCTCCTGAAAATTGCGGGCCGGTCAGGCTTCAGCCTTTTTTTCCCACCGCCCGGACTCCTCCGACCAGTATTGTGCGGAGCATCCGGCATCCGTCAGCGCTTTCCACTGCCCGCGCGCGTGTTGTACCGCCATGTCGTCATTGCCATCGAACAGGATACAAACCCGTTCCAACGCGGCGACTTCTTCCGCTTCGACCGGCGCGCCATCCACAGCCATGATACAGGTCGCACCATTTCCCGCCACGGCGCTGGTGGTCAGCAGGATCGGCTGGTCCGCGTCGTGCGGGCCACCAGCGCGACCATGCGGCAAGAATCCCTCCTCGGGGCCCAGCCACAGTTTTTCATCCAGCCAGTCCATCCGTGCAGGGTCAGTACCCCGCACGGCTATCCGCCACCCGGCTTGCCGCGCCTTGTCCAGCAGCGCGGGCAAGGTGTGCTCCAACGGCTGGCGGGTCAGGTGGTAGAAATAGACAGCGCCCATATGCTTACTCGAAATTGTCCTGCACAAACCGGCTCAGCGCGCGCACGCCCCAGCCGGTGGCGCCTTTGGGCGCATAAGAGGTCTCTTCAGCCACCGAGGCGACGCCTGCAATGTCCAGATGAATCCACGGCGTTTCCTCTTTCACGAACCGCTGGAGGAACTGCGCGGCGGTGACTGAACCGGCGGGGCGACCGCCTACGTTCTTCATGTCGGCAATGCGCGATTTCAGCAACTTGTCATAGGCGTCGCCCAATGGCATCCGCCAAGCGCCTTCATCCTCGGCCTTGGCTGATTTCAGGAAGGCATCACAAAACGTGTCATTGTTCGAAAAAACACCAGCGTTTTCATGGCCCAATCCGATGATGATCGCACCGGTCAAAGTTGCCAAGTCGATCATTCCGACCGGCTTGAACCGTTCCTGCGCGTACCACATCACGTCACACAGAACCAGGCGGCCTTCGGCGTCGGTGTTGATGATCTCGACCGTGTCGCCCTTCATTGACCTGACCACATCACCCGGACGGGTGGCGTTACCTGATGGCATATTCTCGACCAACCCAACCAGCCCCACGACATTGGCTTTTGCCTTGCGCTTGGCCAGCGCGCGCATGGTGCCCGCAACAACGCCGGCGCCGCCCATGTCCATGGTCATCTCTTCCATGCCGACAGCTGGTTTGAGCGAGATACCGCCCGTGTCGAACACCACGCCTTTTCCGACCAAAGCCAGAGGCGCGTCGTCCTTGGCCCCGCCATTCCACTGCATCACCACGACTTTCGAAGGGCTGTCCGAGCCCTGCCCGACGCTTAGCAACGTGCGCATTCCCAGCTCGGCCAGCTTGTCTTCGTCCAGTACTTCGACCTCAAGACCCAGCTCCTGCATCTCAACCAGGCGGTCCGCGAATTCGGTGGTGGTCAAAACATTTGCCGGTTCATTGGTCAGATCGCGCGTCATCCGAACGCCATCAGCAATTGCATAGAGAGGTGCAAAATCTGCCTCGGCCTCCGCAGGCTTTGCGTGGCTGATTGTCACTGTGCCCGCCTTCTGGCTTTCCTTGGTTTTATGCGCGTCGAACTCATAGCTGCGCAGAACAATCCCCAGTGCCACATCCTCGGCCCGCGCCTGATTGCCCACCATCACCAGCATGTCCTTGCCGCCGGCCAGCTTAGCCAGCGCCGCCCCTGCCTTGCGGGCTTCGCCGGCCTCGGGGCGACGTGGCAAAACCAGAACATCCAGCGCCTCTGCCGCCATCCCTGTGGGCCATGCCATCGAGATGACATCACCTGTCTTCGACTTTCTGAAACTCTCGCTTTCAACAAGCCGCGCCAAGCCGCCCTTCGTCAGACGGTTTGCCCGGCGGGCTGCCGGGCTCATCTTACCGTCATCCGGAATGATGATGGCGACGCGCCCCCCGGCCTGCGCCATAGCCTCAAGGTCAAATTCCTGAAAACGGATCGGTATCAGACTGCTCATTGTACACTCCTCGAATTCTGTTCCCCAAGACCTAGCCCGCGGGGCACGCATTGACCAGATAGCAGTTTTCCCCGCCTTTCAATTGCATTAAGGTCCCGAAAAAATGACCGGCAGGCTCGGGGGAGAAAAACGTGGTACGACAGGGCAGGCATACGCTGTCGCGCACAGCATTGCGCAGGCGCGATATCAGCCCGACGCCCCGCACTACAGGCGCAGCGGGGTCGCGCCTATGATCCTGGACCGTTATTTTGCCCGCCGGTTTCTGCAAAGCTTCATGGTCATCGGAGGTATTTTCCTGACCTTGATGATTCTCATCGATCTGATCGAACAGATTCGCCGCTTTGACGATTTCGACCTGTCTTTTGCCCAGCTGCTGCACCTCACACTGCTGAATACACCAGCCGCCATCAGCGAAATGCTGCCTTTGCTGGTCATCCTGTCCACCATCGCGCTGTTCGTTGGGCTGGCACGTACCTCCGAACTTGTGGTGACCCGTGCAACTGGCCGCTCGGGCATCCGCGCTTTGGTCGCCCCTGTCCTGTTGTCGCTGATCATCGGCGCTCTGGCCGTTGCACTGTTGAATCCCATCGCAGCGGCCACATCTGAAGAGTTCCGCCGCTTGTCGGATTCATACCGAAACAACGGCAGCTCGGCCCTTTCGATCAGCAGCGAGGGCCTGTGGCTGCGCCAGTCTGCCGAGAATGGGCAGGCCGTTATCCACGCCCGGGCAACATCGAACCAAGACAAGCTGCGGCTGGACGGTGTTACCGTCATCACCTTTGGGCGGGATGGCAAACCAACCCAGCAAATTGTTGCGGATCGGGCAGAGTTGGAAGACGGGAATTGGGTTCTGTATCAGGCAAAAACCTGGGCCTTGCAGGATGGGCAGAACCCTGAATCCAATTCAGTTGTGCACGAGCGTCTGGAGCTGCCGACCTCGCTGACCCGACAGCGGATCATGGATACGTTTGGGCAACAGGATTCGGTTTCAGTTTATGACCTGCCCCAGTTGATCAGCGACCTTCGCGAGGCGGGGTTTTCGACCAAACAATATGAGGTCTGGCTGCAGGTACAGCTGGCCCGGCCTTTCTTTCTGATCTCGATGGTTCTGATCGGGGCCGCGTTTACCATGCGCCACGTTCGGTTCGGCGGTACTGGGATCGCCGTTCTGACAGCCGTCCTGCTTGGGTTTGCCATCTATTTCGTGCGCAATTTCGCGCAAATCCTCGGGGAAAACGGACAATTGCCCATCTATATCGCTGCCTGGGCACCGCCCTTTGCCGCAATTCTGCTGTCTCTTGGTCTGCTACTGCATGCGGAGGACGGCTGATGCGGCATATCGTTCCTGTATTGCTTACCAGTGCACTGGCTTTGTCCGTCCCGGCGGGAACTGCAGCACAGACATCCCAAGGCCGGCCACAACCACAGGGCACACAAGCGCAGCAAGAGCCCGCCTTGCTGGTGGCCGACAAGGTATTCATCACGCCTGAGCGCAAACTTGTGGCTGAAGGCAATGTCGAAGCCTTTCAGGGCGACACCAAGTTGTCCGCCCATCGTATCACGTATGACCGCGAGACTGGCGAGCTGATATTGGAAGGCCCCATTCGTATCGATCAGGGTGGTCAAACTACGCTGCTGGCGGATTCAGGGCAACTGGACAGCGGAATTCAGAATGGACTGCTGATCGGTGCACGCATGGTGTTTGAACAGCAGGTACAGATCGCCTCGGTTCAGGCGAAACGGGCCGCAGGACGTTATACACAATTCAGCAAGGTTTCAGCCACATCCTGTCATGTCTGCACCGACGGCAGGCCGCCTCTGTGGCAGATCAGGGCGCGCAAAGTCACGCATGATCAACTGGAACGGCAACTATATTTCGAAGGCGCGCAGCTTCGGGTCCTGGATTATCCGGTATTCTACTTTCCCTATCTGCGCTTGCCCGACCCAACGCTAGAGAGGGCAACCGGCTTTCTGGTTCCTTCTATCCGCAGCACCTCGCAATTGGGCACTGGCGTTCAGGTTCCGTATTTCTTCAAACTTGGCGATCACAAGGACCTGACACTTACGCCTTACGTCTCAGCCAAGACGACAACTCTGGGATACCGCTATCGTCAGGCCTTTGTGAACGGACGCATTCAGGTGGAAGGCGCTTATACACGGGACGATGTGCAACCCGATCAGGATCGCGGCTACCTGTTTGCCACCGGCTGGTTCAATCTGAAGAACGATTTCCGTCTGACCTTCAATCTGGAAACTACATCCGACGATGCCTACCTGGCCGATTACGGCTTGCCGGATCTGGACCGCTTGCGCAGCGAAATCGCACTGGAGCGGATCAAGCGCGATAGTGCGTTCAAAACCGGCCTGATCTACTACAAAACACTTCGGGACAGCGAAAATCAGGACGAAATCCCGTCCCGCGTCTTCGACCTCAACTATGAAAAACGCTATTTTCCCAGCACGCTGGGGGGCGAGGTTCGGCTGGCATTCATCGGTCATGCGCATGAACGTACCAGCGACACAGATGTTGTTGGTCGCGACATGGCACGGGCCACCTTCGATGCCGAATGGCTGCGCAGCTGGACTTTCTCATCGGGGCTGCGGGTCGATACAACGCTGGGGGCGTCGGTTGACACTTTCAACGTTCGCCACGACAGCAACTACCCCGACAACGTGACCCGATCTACGCCGCGCGCGGCTTTGACTCTCCGGTATCCAATGACCCGGCGCGAGGAATCGGGGGCTGTTCAGTTCCTCGAACCGATTGCGCAGTTCGGATGGACACATGTATCGGACACCGATGTTCCGAATGATGAAAGCACTTTTCAGGAATTCGATCAGGGCAACCTTCTGTCCCTCTCGCGGTTCCCTGCTGAAGATCAGCGCGAGAACAGTGCCACTGGTGTGGTTGGCCTGAACTGGGCCCGGTATGGCGCGGGTGGCTGGCAGGCCCAGGCGACTGTGGGCCAAGTGTTTCGGGCCGACGCCGATCCAAACTTCACGCTGACATCGGGATTGCAGGGCACATCGTCGGATTTGCTGGTAGCCGGGCAGATCAGCACGGCCAATGGCTGGTCACTTGCCGGACGCGGTCTGATCGACGGGGATTTCAGCTTTGTCAAAGCCGAACTGCGCGGCGCATGGGCATCCGAAAATGCCGGCCTGTCTGGTAGCTATATCTGGCAGGAACCGGACCCGGCGGAAAACATCACCGAAGAAATCTCGGAAATTCTGCTTCTTGGACGCTACCAGGTCGATCAGAACTGGCTGACCAATGCCCTGGCGCGCTACGATCTGGCTGAGTCGGAGCCGATCCGGCTGGGTCTGGGTGTGACCTATCAGAACGAATGCGTTCGGGTTAACATGTCCGTAAGTCGGCGCTTTACTTCAACATCCACTATTGAGCCTTCGACAGAATTCGGCTTTACCCTTTCTTTGACAGGGTACGCCCTTGAAGGCGGTGGCAAGACATACAAGAGAACATGCAGTTGATATCAGGTTTCTCCAGGTTTCTCCGTTCCGGTTGGCTTAAACCGGTCACACCGGCACTGGTTGCCGCAGTTTTTGCAATCGCGCCTCTTCAGGGTAGCGCGCAAAGCCTGTTCTCACCCGCGATCCGCGTCAATCAGGATATTGTCACCTGGTACGAGCTTGAACAGCGCCTGCAATTCCTGAATGTTCTGGGTTTGCCCGGTGGTAACGAAGCTGACGTCAGGGATGCCCTGATTGATGAAAAACTGCGCAGGCAGGTCATGCGCAGCGCCGGCGTGCAAGCGACGCCCGAGGCCGTTCAGCTGGGCATCGACGAATTCGCCTCGCGCGGACAATTGTCGTCCGAACAATTCCTGAAACTTCTCGGCGACGCGGGCGTCGACCCTGAAACGGTCCGAGACTATGTCGCGGATCAACTGGCATGGCGCGACTATATCAGCTCGCGCTATCTGTCGCAGGCGCGCCCGACCGAGGATGAGATTGATCGCGCGCTGGGCCAGACGGGCGGTGGCGGATTGCAGGTCCTGCTGTCCGAAATCATTATCCCGGTAAACCCGCAAACGGTTGCCCAGACCGAGTTGTTGGCCGAAGAAATCTCGCGCCTTGAAGGGCAGGACGCGTTTTCTGCTGCCGCCGCTCAGTATTCCGCAGCCGCAACACGGGGTCAGGGTGGACGTCTGGAGTGGCTGAACATCTCGAACCTGCCCCCGGCGCTTCAACCTGTCATCCTGGGGCTTCAGACCGGTGAGATCACCGACCCGATCACCCTGCCGAACGCGGTCGCCTTGTTTCAGATGCGGGGCTTGCGCGAAGTCGCAACCGGCGCTCCGCGTATTTCAAAGTTGGATTATGCCGCCTATTACCTGCCTGGCGGGCGCAGCGCCGAAACCCTTTCGCGGGCCGCGAAGTTGAAAGAAGAAATCGACACTTGTGATGATCTCTATGGCATTGCCAAGGATCAGCCCGCCGAAGTTCTGGACCGGGTCGAAGCCGCACCTTCCGAGGTGCCCGGTGATATTGCCGTGGAACTGGCCAAGCTGGACCGGAACGAAGCGTCGGCGACTCTGACCCGCAACAATGGTCAGACGCTTGTGTTCCTGATGCTGTGCAACCGCACGCGGGATCTGGGCGAAGACACCTCTCGGGGCGATGTCGCCAACGCGCTGGCGCAGCAACGTCTTCAGGCCTTTGCGGCCAGTCTGGTGGAACAGCTGCGGGCTGACGCTGTCATTACTCAGGAATGATGCGGCCCGTCGCGCTCAGCTGCGGCGAACCGGCCGGTATCGGCCCGGAAATCGCGGCCAAGGCGTGGGCTGAACTGCGCGATGCCTGCCCGTTCTTCTATATCGGGGACGCCAGCCACCTGCCAACAGGCACACCCGTTGCTAAAATCGAACACCCAAGTCAGGTTGCTGAAGCCTGTGGCCGGGCCCTGCCCGTTCTTCAGATGGATTTTCCCGCCGCGAACGTATTCGGCCAGCCGAATCCGGCCAACGCGCCATCGGTGGTTGATGCCATCGAAACCGGTACCGAACTGGTACAGACCGGTGAGGCCGCAGCGCTTTGCACCGCACCAATCAACAAGAAAGCCCTGATTGACGGCGCAGGGTTCACCTTTCCTGGCCATACCGAGTTTCTGGCAGCCCTTTCCGGAACCCGCCGGGTAGTCATGATGCTGGCCAGCGAGCAGTTGCGCGTCGTTCCCGCGACAATTCACATTCCATTGTCACAGGTTCCCGCGGCACTTACCCCTGATCTTCTGCGCGAAACGATTGAAATCACCGTGCGCGGTTTGCGTGATCAGTTCGGTATCGCGCATCCCCGCATCGCAGTTGCAGGCCTGAACCCGCATGCAGGTGAAGGCGGCAAGATGGGCACAGAGGAGCTCGACTGGATTGCTCCGATGCTGGCCGATCTGAACCCCGAGGACGCGACAATTACAGGCCCCCACCCTGCGGATACGCTGTTTCACACCGCCGCCCGCGCCCGCTATGACGCCGCCATCGCCATGTATCACGATCAGGCCCTGATCCCGATCAAGACGTTGGATTTCGACCGGGGCGTGAATGTCACCCTTGGCCTGCCGTTCATCCGTACCTCACCCGACCACGGAACAGCACTGGACATCGCGGGGAAAGGCATCGCCAACCCCTCCAGCCTGATCGAAGCCCTGAAACTTGCCCAACGCATGGTAAAAAGCTCTTGATCCTTCACCTGGCTGAAAATATCCCCGCCGGAGGCACAAAAATCTCGGGCACAGCCCCTTTCACAGGCGCCAAGGTATTCGGATCATGAGCGCTATAGACACGCTTCCCCCTCTGCGCGAGGTCATCGCAACCCACCAGCTTTCGGCGCGCAAATCGCTGGGGCAGAATTTTCTGTTGGATTTGAACCTGACTGCCAAGATCGCCCGACAGGCCGGCGATTTGTCAGAATGCGATGTGCTTGAAATCGGCCCCGGTCCCGGTGGGTTGACGCGAGGCCTGCTGTCCGAAGGCGCGCGCAAGGTCGTGGCCGTCGAAAAAGATACACGGTGCATTGCCGCCCTGAACGACATCGCCACCGCGTATCCAGATCGGCTTGAGGTAATCAATGGCGACGCCCTGGACATCAACCCGCTTGAATATCTGACACCGCCAATCCGCGTCGCCGCCAACCTGCCCTACAATGTCGGCACCGAGCTGCTGGTGCGTTGGCTGACACCGCCCGAATGGCCCCCATTCTGGCAGAGCCTGACGCTGATGTTCCAACGCGAAGTGGCCGAGCGTATTGTTGCCCAACCCGGCAGCAAAGCCTATGGACGCCTTGCCATCCTTGCCCAATGGCGGGCAGAGGCACGTATCGCCATGTCGCTTCCCCCCGGGGCCTTCACTCCGCCGCCCAAGGTTTCAAGCGCCGTGGTCCACCTGACCGCCCTGCCCGAGCCACGCTATCCCGCCGATGCCGCCACCCTGTCGCGCGTCGTGGCTGCAGCCTTCAACCAACGCCGCAAGATGCTGCGCGCCTCACTCAAAGGCATTGCCCCGGATATCGAAGACCGCCTTCTGGCCGCGGGTATCAAGCCCACGGACCGTGCCGAGCAAGTCCCGCTGGAAGCGTTCTGCGCTTTGGCGCGCGAAGTTAAGAAAACCTGAACAAACGAAAAAGCCCCGAGTTAAACCTCGGGGCTTGGTTCTTTGGACATCGGCTTTATTCTGCCGCCTCCGGTGCGTCCCCCGTGTCGGCAGGAGCATCCTCTTTTGCCTCGGCTGCAGCTTTGGGCTTCCGGGCGCGTGGCTTGCGCGCGGGTTTTTCCTTGCGCGGAGCCTCTTCCGGTGTTTCAGCCGCCGGGGTTTCTTTGTTTTCCGGGGTCTCCACCAGACCGCTATCGGGCTCTGAAACTTGCTGAGACAGGTCCATCACATCAGGCTGCGGTGCTTCGGCCGGATCAGCCTGGCGGGTCGCTTCGCGTTCCTGACGTTCGGCACGTTCACGGTCGCGCTCGGCCTGGCGTTCGCGGTTCTGGCGCTCCTGCTCTTCACGGCGCGCGTCAATCTCGCGCTGCGCTTCGCTCAGCATCCGCAGGTAGTGTTCCGCGTGTTGCTGGAAGTTCTCTGCCGCCACGCGGTCATTCGACAGCTGAGCGTCACGTGCCAACTGGTTGTATTTGTCAATAATCTGCTGCGGCGTGCCACGGACCTTGCCTTCGGGACCCGAGCTGTCAAAAACCCGATTTACGACGTTGCCGCCAGAAGGACGATTGCGGTTATTCTTGGCCCGCGAACGGGGTTTGGAAGATCTCATCTTACTTTACGTCAGCCTTATCAATGCGCTGTCGCTCAACCCGTGTTTTGCACTGCTCTAAGGCGTTTGCCGTGACGGGAAGTCGACTTTTTGGGCTTGGCGTCAGGGGTGCGCTGCAACAGCGTCAACCTCGCCGACTAATCCTGAGTAAGCATGTCCTGACGGCGCAGACAAGAGGAATCTCGGATTTTCACCAGCTTTTTTCTACAGGTCGGCGTTTTTTGCCGCAAACCCACCACTCATCCCGGCATTCTTGCGCCGACGACACGATCGCGACCGTCCAGATCGGGGATTACCCGGACGTCCACCAACCCGGCGGCATCGAACAAGGCTGACACTTTTGCCGCCTGCGTCGGACCGATTTCGACAAGAATTCGCCCGCCCGGCAACAGAAAATCCGGGGTCGCCGCCGCGATCCGACGATACGCGCCCAACCCGTCCCCCTCATCCGTCAGGGCCATGCGCGGCTCGTGCTCACGCACTTCGGGCGACAGTTCTTCCATCTCAGACACTGAGATATACGGAGGGTTGGAAACAATCAGGTCGAATTTATCTTCAATGTTTTCGAACCAGTTTGATCGAAGGATCTCAATCCGCGTCTCTACCTGATGCTGAACCGCATTGGCACTGGCTTGCAGGCAGGCGGCTTCGCTCAGATCAACACCCACGCCCGTGGCACTGCTGCGTTCGGCCAGAAGGGTTATCAGGATACACCCCGAGCCCAGCCCCAGGTCGAGGACATGATCAAATGGTTCGCTCAACGCTGCTTCGATCAGGGTTTCTGTTTCCGGACGCGGATCAAGGACATCCCGGCTGACGCGAAACCTGCGGCCGTAGAACTCCCGCTCACCCAACAGATGCGACACCGGAACCCGGATGGCCCGCAAGGAGATCAACTGGTCATAACGCTCGGCGATCTCGGGCTGTAATTCTTCCGGGGCAATCAATGTCACGCGGCTGGCTTCAATCCGTGCAGCGTGGGCCAGCAACAGACGCGCGTCACGTGCCGGATCGTCCACACCGGCCGCACGCAGACGCGCTGTCGCCGCCACCATCGCCTGTGCCGCTGTTTGCAGACCTGTCATTGTGCCATCTCGGCCAGCAGCCGGGCCTGATCATCCGCCGTCAGCGCATCAATCACCTCGTCCAGATCACCCTGCATCACCTGATCCAGCTTATATAGCGTCAGGTTGATCCGGTGGTCGGTCATGCGCCCCTGCGGGAAGTTATAAGTACGAATGCGTTCCGAGCGATCCCCCGAGCCAACCTGACTGGCACGATCTGCCGAGCGTTCACTGTCAATCCGCTGCCGTTCCAGATCGTACAAGCGCGTCTTCAGAACCTGCATGGCGATTTCGCGGTTGCGGTGCTGGGACTTCTCGGAACTTGTCACCACCAATCCCGTCGGAAGATGCGTGATCCGCACAGCCGAGTCAGTCGTGTTCACGTGCTGTCCGCCCGCGCCCGAGCTTCGCATCGTATCGATTCGGATATCATTGGCGTCGATCTGGATGTCTACATCCTCGGCCTCGGGCAGAACCGCCACAGTCGCCGCCGAGGTGTGAATGCGCCCGCCGCTTTCGGTTTCGGGCACGCGTTGCACCCGATGGACGCCGGATTCGTACTTCAGTCGCGCAAAGACGTTGTCGCCTTTGATATGGGCTACTACTTCCTTGATGCCGCCCAGATCCGAGGCCTGCTCTTCGATAATCTCGAATTTCCAGCCACGCGCCTCGGCGTAACGCTGATACATGCGCAACAGGTCGCTTGCGAACAAAGCGGCCTCGTCCCCGCCGGTGCCAGGGCGAATTTCCAGCATCGCCGGACGGGCATCTGCCGCATCCTTTGGCAACAATGCCAGTTGGAGCGCGTTTTCCGCCTTGGGGATGCGGGCCTGCAACTCGGGGATTTCCTCCTCGGCAAGCTCTTTCATGTCCGGGTCAGTCAGCATCGCCTGCGCTTCGGCCAGATCCCCCACCAGCTGTCGCCAGGCCATGATCTGATCGACCACAGGCTTGAGGTCGGAATATTCTTTGGCCAGCGCCGCAATATCACCACCCGACGCGCCATCGGCCATGGCAGCTTCGAGGTACTGAAAACGCTGGGTGATCTGTTCAAGACGTTCTTCGGGGATCATCCCGGCGGTGTCTCTCATCCGGGGGCTTTGGTCAAGGGCAACGTCATGCTAAGCTGGCGGCCATGAAACGGGTTTTACTTGCTCTGCTGCTGACAACCACGCCTGCCCTCGCCGATTACATCG
The DNA here is from genome assembly GCF_056535125.1 of Ruegeria sp. O4. Lineage (NCBI taxonomy): Bacteria > Pseudomonadati > Pseudomonadota > Alphaproteobacteria > Rhodobacterales > Roseobacteraceae > Ruegeria > Ruegeria sp. O4. The sequence goes on from NZ_JBQERO010000001.1 coordinate 593,032, forward strand.
GCCCTGACGGCAAGACGCGGGATTGCTATTGCACCGACACATCCGGGTCTCGCATCGAACTGGGTGAGATGATCTGCCTTCAGGTCGACGGACGCATGTTCACCGCGCAATGCCAGATGTCCCTGAACGTTCCTATGTGGCGCGAGGTTCAGGAAGGGTGTTTGTCGTCCAAATTACAGAGTGAGCCTTTCGACCCCATAGATCTGGACGATGCGTCCTGACCGTTTGCGCAACGACTAGAATTGCGCCAACCACCCATCGACCCGCGCCCTGTTTACCCCGAAATCCTTGCGGCCAAACCGCAAACGGCCATTGATGCGCAGGGTGTCTCCGTCCTGCTGAGCCGTGGTGTAGTCGGGAAAGCCGATCCATTTCGTGCGGGTGATATAGGTGATCATGCCCTCGCTGACCGAGCCGGCCAATACCGTAGTGCGCGGCGTGGTTTGGGCAATCTCATCAAGACGCTGCAACCCGTCGGGACCGGTTTCAACAACGCGCAACACACCACCCGGCAAGTTCTGGCTTTCGGTCGAAACCAAAGCGACGTGCCACCGCGCAGGGTCTGACGGTGCCAGCCGGACATAGGCGCCCGCCCCAACCACAAGCGCAATCACTGCCCACAAAGCCATCTTTTTCATCCCGCTCCATCCCTTTTGTGAACCCTAAGCGGAACAAAACCGGCGGCAAGACATTCCACCGCGTCTTACCGCGACGTCACACCCGGAAGGATGCACAGCATCTCATAGATCAGATTGGCTGCTGTCAGTGCTGTGTTGCCCGATGGATCATAAGGGGGTGAGACTTCGACCAGATCGCATCCCACCACGTTTACCCCATGCAGGGCATGGATCAGTTGCAGCGCTTGCGGTGTCGAAAGACCCGCGATTTCCGGCGTGCCGGTGCCCGGAGCGTATGCGGGATCAAGGCTGTCGATGTCGTACGAGATGTAAACCGGGTGGTCCCCAATGATCTTGCGAACCTGCGATCCGATCTGGGTCAGGTTCTGCTGCCACAGCTCCCATGCGGGGAACTGGCGGAAGCCCCAGTCCTTGGCCTCGGTAAAATCCGAGGCTGCATAACCCGAGCCGCGAATGCCGATCTGGAACGTCTTGTCGGGAACAATCAGCCCCTCTTCATATGCACGACGGAAAACGGTGCCGTGGGTTTCGCGTTCACCGAACATCTCGTCATTCACATCGGCATGAGCGTCCACATGCACCAGCGCCACGGGCCCGTGTATTGCCTTGATGGCTCGCAGGATCGGCAGGGTGATCGAATGATCGCCCCCCATGGCCATCGGGATCACGCCTTTCGCCAAAATGGCGTCATAGCTTTCCTTGATGATCCTGAGGCTGTCTGCAAGCGAGAAGGTGTTGATCGCCAGATCCCCAATATCGGCTATCTGCAAACTGTCGAACGGGGCCGCTCTGGTGGCCATGTTATAGGGCCGGATCATCGCGCTTTCGCCGCGGATCTGCTTGGGGCCAAAGCGCGTGCCCGACCGCCACGACGTGCCGATATCCATCGGCACCCCCAGCACCGCCACATCCAACCCCTCAAGCGAGGAGGCCTGCGGCAGGCGCATGAATGTGTTCGGCCCGGAAAACCGGGCCAGATCATTCCCGCTAAGTGGTTGGTTGAATTCGGTCATGTGCGTAATGGTCCCGTCCCTGTTCGTCACTTGATCCAGCACATACCTTAAGCATGGCTAACTGTTGGTTAACGTGAACCCTTGCGGGTTTACCCATCTGCTTTATCCAGCTTGTTCCACCCCAACAGGCAAATGATCTGCGTCGCCACATGGGCCCCAGCAATCGCTGTCGCACCTGAGGTGTCAAAGGGCGGCGATACTTCGACAACGTCCCCGCCCTTGATATTGATCCCGGCAATGTCGCGCAGGATGATTTGCGCCTGAATCGAGCTTAATCCACCCCAGACTGGCGTGCCCGTACCAGGGGCAAAAGCCGGGTCAAGACCGTCGATGTCAAAGCTGAGGTAAACGGGGCTGTCACCAAGAATGTTCTTGATCTTCTCTGCCACAGCAGCTGGTCCCGATTCATAAACCTCGCGCGCATCGATGATGTTCACGCCCAGCGTATCCTCGTTCGTCGTGCGAATACCCACCTGGACCGAGCGTTTCGGATCGACAATGCCCGACTTTACCGCCTTGTAGAACATTGTCCCGTGATCCACGCGGGACATGTCGTCGTCGGCCCATGTGTCGGTATGCGCATCGAATTGCAGCAGGGACATTGGCCCAAATTTCTCGGCATAGGCCTTGAGGATCGGAAAGCTGATATAGTGATCGCCACCCAACGCGACCGACGCCACATCAGCAGCCAGAATGGTTCGGATGTGGTCGGTCAGCGTGTCAGGAAAGGCCGGGATATTGGCGTAATCATAAGCCATATCGCCATAATCCACGATCGCCAGTTCACTCAGCGCATCAAAGGGCCAGCCATAAGGCGCATCGGGCGACTGAAGCGCGCTGGCCTCACGGATCGCCCGCGGGCCAAGGCGCGTGCCGGGCCGGTTCGTAACTGCCTGATCAAACGGCACGCCAGTAACGGCGATGTCCACACCCTTCAGGTTCTTGGTGTAAAGCCGCCGCAGAAAAGACGTCGCCCCGCCGAACGTATTTTCATAAGACAACCCTTTGAGGTCCGGATTGGTGAATGCCTCATCCACCTGGTTTCTTGCGTCTTCCAGTGCCATGTCTTCTGTAGTCCCTTTCCCGAACCTTTATCAGCTCAACGGCTGCGCTTTTTCCACGATCCGCGCGAAAAACGACGCGCCCACCGGCGCGATTTCGTCGTTAAAGTTGTATTTCGGATGATGCAGCCCTGCGCCTTCGCCCTGCCCTAGGAACAAATAAGCACCGGGGCGCTTTTGCAGCATGTACGAGAAATCCTCGGCCCCCATCTCGCGCCCGGTATTGCCGGTGACGCGGTCGTCACCGGATATTTCACGCGCCACCTCGGTCGCAAAGCCCGCCTTTTCGGCATCATTGATGGTGGCTGGGTAATCGACATTGTATTCCAATCGCGCCTCGACCCCATAGGATTTGGCTTGTCCTTCGACAATCTCGGCCATGCGCCGCATCACCATCTGCTGGACGTTCGGATCGAACGTTCGAACGGTACCGTTGATATAGGCCGTATCCGGGATAACGTTGTTGACCGTGCCGGTGTGGATTTGCGTGACCGAAACGACAAGATCATCCAGCGCATAATGGTTGCGGCTGACAATGGTCTGAATGGCCTGCGCAATCCCACAGGCCGCCATAACCGGATCACGGGTTTCATGCGGCATGGCACCGTGGCCGCCGACACCCTGAATATGCACTTCGAACGTATCGACAGCCGCCATGATCGGCCCCGGCGTGGTATAGAATGTCCCTACGGCAAATCCCGGCGCGTTGTGCAGCGCATAGACCTGCGAGATGTCGAACCGGTCCATGATGCCTTCTTCGACCATCACACCAGCACCACCGCCATCTTCCTCGGCGGGTTGAAAGATCAGCGCCACGCGACCGCTGAAATTTCGCGTCTCGGCCAGATAACGTGCCGCGCCCAGTAGCATGGTAGTATGCCCGTCATGGCCGCAGGCATGCATCTTTCCGGGGTTCTGAGAGGCATAGTCAACGCCCGTTTCCTCGGTAATTGGCAACGCATCCATATCGGCGCGCAGGCCAATCGTCGGCCCGTCGCCCTGCCCGTTGATGATCGCGACCATCCCGGTCTTTGCGATCCCCTCATGCAACTCATCAACCCCGAACTCACGCAGACGTTCGGCCACAAAGGCTGCCGTTTCATGGCATTCGAATTCCAACTCGGGGATGGTATGCAGATACTGGCGCCATCTGGTCATGTCGGCAGAGAAATCGGCAATTCGGTTGACGACGGGCATCTGGGGTGGACTCCTGATCGGGACTGCGGAATGGATGCATCTGACACCGGAATGAAAGGGTTCGCAATGGCTGAAAATCCTCTGATCCATGACAGCAATGCAGGTATCGAACGGCTGCTGGAAATCATGCGCCGCCTGCGCGATCCGCAATCCGGCTGCCCGTGGGATATCGAACAGGATTTCGCAACCATCGCCCCCTATACCATCGAAGAGGCCTATGAGGTCGCTGACGCCATCGAACGCGAAGCCTTTGACGAGCTTAAGGGAGAGCTGGGGGATTTGCTTTTTCAATCCGTATTTCACGCCCAAATGGCAGAAGAAGCAGGACATTTCACTTTTCAGGACGTGGTGCGCACCATGTCCGACAAGATGGTCAGCCGCCATCCGCATGTGTTTGGCGATGAATCCCGTGACAAGTCGGCCGACCAGCAAACCAAAGATTGGGAAGCCATCAAAGCCGCCGAGCGGGCGGGCAAAGAACAAAAAGGTGCACTGGACGGTGTGGCTGCAAACCTGCCCGCCCTGTTGCGCGCGCATAAGCTGCAAAAACGTGCCGCTCGGGTGGGGTTCGACTGGCCTGACGCCAGCCATGTGCTGGCCAAGATCACCGAAGAAGCCGCCGAACTGGAAGAGGCGCGCGACAAAATGGATGCCGACGCGCTGGAAGACGAGTTCGGCGATCTGCTGTTCGTGATGGTCAATCTGGGCCGTCATCTTGGCATCGAACCCGAAGCCGCCCTGCGTCGCACCAATGCCAAGTTCACCCGTCGCTTTGAAAAGGTCGAAGCCCGGCTGGCCGAACGGGGCAAGACCCCCACGCAAAGCGATCTGGCCGAGATGGATGCGCTTTGGGACGAGGTCAAAACGGAAGAGCATCGCGCCAACGGCAAACTCCCGCCGGCGGATGCACTGGCGGCGACCAGAAACGGGTAGACAAGCGATCCGACACTTGCGAGTGTCCCACCTTCACGACCCCCGGAGACGCCAATGCCCCCTCGCAAGATCATCATCGACACCGATCCCGGACAGGATGACGCCGTCGCCATACTGTTGGCGCTGGCCAGCCCGGACGAGATCGAGGTTCTGGGTATCACGGCCGTCGCGGGTAACGTCCCACTCGCCCTTACGGCCAAGAACGCCCGAATCGTTTGTGAATTGGCCGGACGTACGGATGTGCCGGTTTATGCGGGCTGCGACAAACCGCTGAACCGCCCGCTTGTAACCGCAGAACATGTGCACGGAAAAACCGGGCTGGATGGCCCGGTCCTGCCGGATCCGCAGATGCCCTTGGCTGAAGGTCACGCTGTGGACTTCATCATCGACACCCTGCGCTCTGAAGAATCTGGGACGGTGACCCTGTGTCCACTGGGGCCGCTGACAAACATCGCGACTGCATTTCGCAAAGCCCCCGATATTATCGACCGCGTGCAGGAAATCGTCTTGATGGGTGGGGCATATTTCGAAGTCGGCAACATCACCCCCACCGCTGAATTCAACATCTATGTCGACCCAGAAGCTGCTGATATCGTTTTTAAATCCGGAAGGCCAATCGTTGTCATGCCATTGGATGTCACACACAAAGCGCTGGTGACCAAATCACGAAACGACGCGTTCCGCGCATTGGACAGCAAGGTTGGACATGCCGTGGCCGAGATGACGGATTTCTTTGAACGCTTCGACAAAGAGAAATACGGCAGCGCAGGCGCCCCCCTGCACGACCCTTGCGTCACCGCCTATCTGATCCGCCCCGAGCTGTTTTCGGGTCGCCACGTGAATGTCGAGATTGAAACAGGGTCCGACCTGACCCTGGGCATGACCGTTGCGGATTGGTGGGGTGTCACCAACCGCGCACCAAATGCGTTGTTCATGGGGGAAATCGACGCTGACGGCTTTTTCACCTTGCTGACAGAAAGGCTGGCCAGATTATGAGCGCCGCCCTCCGCCTTGCGCGCCCCGAAGATCTGGATCGCATTATGACGCTGGTCACCGCCTTTCATACAGAGGCCGGGCTGACACAGGACGCCGACAAGACACGCAATGCCCTCGCCCCCATGCTGGATGGCATCCCTCATGGCTGTGTCTATCTGATCGGACCCGGGCGCGCGCCTTTGGGATATATCATCCTGACCTTTGGCTGGTCAGTCGAGTTCGGCGGCATGGACGGTTTCGTGGACGAGATCTATATACGCCCCGCCGTTCGGGGCCGCGGCATTGCCACCGAGGTTCTTTTGGACCTGCCCAAAGCTCTTGCCGGGGCAGGCCTGATGGCTCTTCATCTGGAAGTCGACCGAAACAATGAATCTGCCCAAAAGCTCTATCTGCGCACCGGGTTCAGACAACGTGACAGGTATATGCTGATGAGCAAGGTACTTTAGCGCGACTCGCCGCGGAAGATATTTGCCGGATTCATGTCCTGAACCGGGTCATTCGACGAAACCTGTTCTCCGGTTATCGGATACGTTCCCGGACCCGCGCAGGCGGACAATACTGTGATGGACGTTGTGGCGATTATCAGAAGGAATTTGGATACAGACATCGTAGTCTCCTTTCTGCAATGAAGACAAACTACGGCATTCGGTGTGGACGTGATAAGTAACAAGTTCACACATAAAAATAGATAAGCCACATTTTTATTGTCAAAAACCTCCAAAACAGACGGATATATCCCTGAAAACTCTAACTTTTCTCAGGCCCGCGCGTGTCATTCTCAAATAGCGGCATCTCGAAAAAAAGCAGGTGGTCACGTGCGATTTCAGGAGTTTGGTAATAGGCGTCGCGCAGGTGAAAGCCCAAAGACAGGTATAACCGAGTCGCCGCTTCCAGGGGTTTGCCGGTGTCCATTCGAATATAGTCGAACCCAAGATCTCGACACATTTCGATCAGCGAAAGCATGATGGCACAGCCTGCGCCGGTCCCCCTTGCTGCGTCAGTTACAAATACGCGTTTGATTTCAGCCACACCAGGCTCGTACGTGTGAAACATGCCGCAGCCGACCGGTTCCCCATGCAGTAATGCCAGTTTGATCCCACCGTTCGGCGGCGTGTGTTCCGCGTCGATGTTGTCCATTACACGGGTGTATTTTTCGCTTGGGTAGAAGGCCTGAACGATTTGGGCGGTTCTTTCATCCAGTGCCAGCAGGAAATCCCTGTAATCCCAACACAAACGCCGAACCGCTTCAAACTGGTCCGGCGTTTCCGGTTCGATGATGTTCAGCACAATGCGACCCCCGGATTAAACCCAGGGGCCAGCCTAGCACCACGCGCGTTATTTGCGAAGGATCGACGCGCCCGCGTATTCCGCAACCTCGCCCAGTGATTCCTCGATGCGGATCAACTGGTTGTATTTGGCCAACCGGTCCGACCGCGCCAGCGAGCCAGTTTTGATCTGACCGCAATTGGTCGCCACCGCCAGATCAGCAATGGTGGCATCCTCGGTCTCGCCCGAACGGTGCGACATCACGTTTGTGTAACGCGCACGGTGCGCCATATCGACGGCGCGCAGGGTTTCAGTCAGCGATCCGATCTGGTTCACCTTGACCAGCATCGAGTTCGCGCAGCCGCGCTTGATGCCTTCGGCCAAGCGCGCTGGATTGGTCACAAACAGGTCGTCGCCCACCAGCTGCACCTTGTCGCCGATGGCGTCGGTCAAGGCTTTCCAGCCGTCCCAGTCATCCTCGGACATGCCGTCTTCGATCGAGATGATCGGATAGTCATTGACCAGCGCCGCCAGATAGGCTGCGTTTTCTTCGGATGTCAGGGTGATCCCCTCGCCCGCCAGAACGTATTTACCATCCTTGTAATACTCGGTCGCCGCGCAATCCAAGGCCAGGTGGATTTCTTCGCCGGGTTTGTAGCCCGCCTTTTCGATGGATTTCAGGATGAAGTCCAGCGCCTCGCGGGTGCTGGCGATGTTGGGGGCAAATCCGCCCTCATCGCCCACGCCCGTGGCCAGCCCCGCGGAAGACAGTTCTTTCTTCAGCGTATGGAACACTTCGGACCCCATTCGCACGGCCTCGCGGATATTCGCGGCCGAGGTTGGCATGATCATGAATTCCTGAATGTCGATCGGGTTGTCGGCGTGTTCGCCGCCATTGATGATATTCATCATCGGCACCGGCAGTACGCGGGCCGAGGTGCCGCCGACGTAGCGATAAAGGGGCTGCGTGGTGAAATCGGCTGCTGCCTTTGCTGTGGCCAACGAGACGCCCAGAATGGCGTTGGCACCCAGACGGCCTTTGTTATTGGTTCCGTCCAGTTCAATCATCGCCTGATCGATGGCCACTTGTTCTGTCGCGTCAAAGCCCACCAATTCCTCGGCGATCTCACCGTTCACGGCGGCCACGGCTTCCAGAACCCCTTTGCCCAAATAGCGGGATTTGTCGCCGTCGCGTTTTTCAACGGCTTCATGTGCGCCGGTGGACGCACCGGACGGTACGGCGGCGCGGCCCATGGTGCCGTCTTCCAGAATCACGTCGACCTCGACTGTCGGGTTGCCCCGGCTGTCCAGAATTTCGCGCGCGTGGATGTCAATAATGGTGCTCATGAGGTCTGTCCCTATGGCTGCAGTCGGTTGCACGCGTCATAACAGCAACCGGCCAAAAGTAAACCGGTTCCGTTATCGCTAACACGCATATTTACCGACCTTTAGGGCTAACAGTTTGCTGTTTGCGCCAACAGGTTCACGCCGGGACCAGATTGCGCGCCAGTCGTCGTTCGCGGATAAAGGTATACAGGCCAGATCCGATGATCAGGCTCGCCCCAGCCATTGTCAGCGCATCAGGGCGTTCCCCGAACATCAGCATTCCGGCAAGGATCGAAAAAACCAGTCGCGTGTAGCGAAACGGCATCATGGCCGAAGCCTCGCCAACCCGCATGGCCGTGACGATGCCGTAATACCCTAGAACACCAAAACCGATCGCCCCCAGATACGGACCTGCCTGGCCGCTTTGTACCGGCACGAAGGGTGTTCCTGAAACAACCATCAACAGCAACCCGGCCAGCGCCACTGCGATATACGCCTGCATCGCCACAACCGATGAGGCCACCCGAACATCCAGCTTGCGCGTTATCAGATCACGCGCCGCAATCGCAAACACGGTCAGAACGACAAACAGCGAGTCCGGCTGAAATCCTTCCAATCCAGGGCGAATGATCATCAGAACACCGACAAAGCCGACACCAATGGCACTCCAGCGGCGCCAGCCGACCTGCTCTCCCAGAAACAGGGCCGCGCCCATGGTCACGGCAAGCGGCATGGCCTGAAACACGGCGGCGACAGTGGACAGATCGATCAGCGACAGCGCGGTGACAAAGGTCACGGCACCGAATCCTTCTGTCCCTGCGCGCAGCATCGGCAGCAGTTTCCACGCCACGGGATCGAAGATGCGTTTGCGGGTGACCACCGACATCACCGCAAAGACAAGCCCGCAGAACACACCCAGACACACCATGATCTGACCGGTCGGCACAGCGCCCGACAGGAACTTGATGAACATATCCTCAAGCGAAAAGGCCGCCATCGAGCCGATCAGCAAAAGGATGCCGTTTACGTTATTCATGCGCGCGTCCACAGGAAAAGGGTACTTGGGGTGCAGTGTCCGGGCACATGAACCGCAACCAGCGACGTCTGGCAAGCCATTTCCCGACACGTTCAATGAATTAACGTGTTGGGGCCATTCGCGATTTGTGATGGATCACTCCTGCTTGAGCGGTACGCCGTACAGCTCCAGCCGATGCCCTTTCAGCTTGTACCCAAGCTTGGCGGCGATCTTTTCCTGCAAGGCTTCGATCTCGGGATCGACAAATTCGATGACCTCGCCCGAGTGCATGTCGATCAGGTGATCGTGGTGATCACGCTCGGCATCCTCGTATCGGGCCCGCCCATCGCCGAACTCCAGACGTTCCAGAATACCGGCCTCTTCGAACAGTTTGACCGTACGATACACCGTCGCAATCGAGATGCCTGTGTCGATGGCAGAAGCACGCGCGTACAGTTCTTCGACATCCGGATGGTCGTCGCTTTGTTCCAATACCTGCGCGATGATCCTTCTTTGACCGGTCATGCGCAGACCCTTGGCCTCACAACGTCCAATAATCGTTTCCGACATGATGTCCCTCAGAATTGCTCGGGTGTCTGTCTTAGTATGTCTGCGCACTTTGCGCCACAGGGATTTCTTCTTTTCCGTTGAAGTTAAGCCACGCGCGCCAAATCAGCCCAGACTGGCAAATGATCCGATGCGATATGTGCAGGGCGCGCGTCATGGACACCATGCGCAGTGGCCCTGACGCCCGCGCCCAGCGCGATCCGATCCAGCGCGCCCAGCGGCTGCGCGGCGGGAAAACTTGGCTTGGGGGGCAGGAAACGCATTTCCGGCGCGAGGTGATCCAGAATCGGCTGTCGGGACCATTCGTTGAAATCCCCCGCCCAGACAGTCGGCATCTGCTCCAGCTCTTTATCAAACCGCCTGATATGCGAGATCTGCTGACGTCGCGATGCAGGCAACAGCCCCAGATGCATACCCATCACCCGCAACGGCCCGATATGGGTATCAAATTCGACACGGACCGCGCCGCGCGGTTCAAGCCCGGGCAATTCGTGATGTCCGGTCCGCCGGACCGAAAGGCCCTCGCCACGCCAGATCACCGCGTTGCCATGCCAGCCCAGACTGCCGGCACCGCCCAGATCGACGATCTGCCACCCCGCTTCATCCAGCATGAAATGCGGCAGGGCCGCCGGGCGCGGCGGCAGACGTTTGTCGGCCTCCTGCAACACAACGATATCGGCCTGCATATGTTCGATGACCTGCAAAATGCGCTGCGGCTGGCGCCGGAAATCCAGCCCGAGGCATTTCTGAATGTTATAGCTGGCAATGCGAAGGGTGGAAGATGACTGCATATAGATCTGACCAGTGGGCTTGACCCAAAGTGACACGCCTGCCGCCGGACGCAACCCTTCAGTTTCACTTCGCAGCAACGGCAACCGGGGAAGTCGCCTTGGCATGGTATATCGCTTAAAAACCCGGCACGTGACGCGGCCGGAAACAAATGGGTTTCCCCTCATTTCATCCGGGAGCGGCAGAACGGAAGTGCCGCAGTTTCAGCGCATCCAACACCGATTTAGACCGGACAAAACAATTCGCCCCTCCCCGCGAAACCATACCGCACCGAGCGACTACCAGAGATGTTTGACCGTCACGTACCACAGAACGTGGCGTGCACGACCTCGTTATCGGTCGGGGGCCGTTTCAGGTCCTCCGCATCTGCCTGATCGTCGTAAGGCCGTGCGAGGACGGCGTTCAGCCGATGGAACGGCTGGTAATCCCCCGCCACCGCTGATTGGATCATCTGCTCGACCCGGTGATTGCGCGGAATAAAGGCTGGGTTCGCTGCGGTCATCACGTCATGCGGTAACGCCTCACGTGCCAAGCGTGGACGCCAGCCCTCTGCCCAGCTGTCAAAGGCCTGCGGGTCGATAAACTGATCGCGCGCGGTATCTTTGCCCAGCGCACGGAAGGTGTTGGTGAAATCAGCCTGCCCCTCGGCCATGCGTTTTAGCAGATCGGTGATCAGCGCCTGATCGCCTTCTTCAGCGGTCGTCAGTCCGACCTTTGCCCGGAACCGGGTCAACCAGTTCTGTTGCAGCAGGTCCGGCATGGCATGCACGATCTCGGTCGCCTCCTCAACAGCGGCGTCCTTGTTGTCCATCTGCTGGATCAGTGAGGTTGCCAGCTGCGCCAGATTCCACACTGCAATATCTGGCTGGTTGGCATAGGCATAACGGCCCATCCGATCTATCGAGCTGTAGACCGTATTGGGGTGATAAACGTCCATGAAGGCACAGGGGCCATAATCGATGGTCTCACCCGCGATCGAGCAATTGTCGGTGTTCATGACCCCATGGATAAAGCCCACGCTCATCCACCAAGCGATCAGGCGGGCCTGCGCATCCCGAACGGCCCGCAGCAGGCCCATTGGCCCTTCGACGCCGGGATAGTGGCGCGCGATGGCGTAGTCTGTCAGGCACCGCAGATTGTCCAACTGCCCCCGCGCGGCAAAGACCTGAAAGGTACCTACTCGCAAATGGCTGGTTGCAACCCGGGTTAGCACCGCACCGGGCATCGGACCCTCCCGGAACACGGTTTCACCGGTCTCTACCGCCGCCAGTGCGCGTGTTGTGGGGATGCCCAGCGCGTGCATCGCCTCGGACACCACGTATTCGCGCAGAACCGGACCCAGCCACGCCCTGCCGTCGCCCCTACGTGAAAACGGCGTCGGGCCCGAGCCTTTCAGCTGAACATCCCGCCGCACACCATCCGTTCCGACAGTTTCGCCCAACAGCACCGCGCGCCCGTCCCCAAGCTGCGGGTTGAACTGGCCAAACTGATGCCCGGAATAAAGCTGCGCGATGGGGTCCGCACCATCGGGGATGCGATTACCTGCAAAGGCTTCCGCCATCTCTTGCACGTCGCCCGGATGGACCTGCAACAGCCGTGCCAGATCATCATTGAACGCGATCAACTTGGGCGCGCGTACAGGCACCGGATTCTGTCGCGCAAAAAACGCGTCCGGCAGGCGGGCATATGAGTTATCGAATGGAATGGTCAGTGTCATGCGGCATACATATTCCCCGTGCGCACGAATACCATAGCGGATCACACCTTGCCGTGCATAATTGCGCCAAACACACGGGGGCCACATGACCGCACAAGAGATCATCGACCGCCTGAACCTGCAACCTCACCCCGAGGGCGGCTGGTACGCGGAAACCTGGCGCGCCGAGAACAAGGGCCGCCCGACCGGCACCTGTATCTACTTCTTGCTGCAGGCGGGGGAAAGCAGCCACTGGCACCGGGTCGACGCGACCGAGATCTGGCTCTACCACGCGGGCGCGCCATTAATCCTGTCCTTGAGCGCAACAGACAAGGGCCCGGCGGTTGACCATGTGCTGTCACTCGATTTGTCTCGGGGCGCACCGCAACTGATTGTTCCCACCGGCCATTGGCAGGCCGCGCGCAGCACCGGTGATTACACGCTGGTCAGTTGTACAGTGTCTCCCGGATTTCAATTCGATGGGTTCCAACTGGCAGAACCTGGGTTTGATATCCCTCGGGGATAGGCTGGTCTGGGGATGCTCTGAAAAGGTGAGTTTACAGAAAGTTACACATTTATCATTCTGTAAACGCTACCGCAGGTATCGGAGCATCGGGTGATTGCGAAACACATCTTTCTGGTCCTTCTGCTTCTGTTCGCAAGCACCGGTCTTGCAAACGCCGAGACCGCCTGCGCAGAATCCCCCCTTTCATCCGAATTGGCACTACCCGATCTGGAGGAGGAAGTCGCAACCGAACACATCGAACCTGCAGCGACTGTTGAACCTGCGGTGCTGATCTCGAAACGCCCTGCGCTGCGCCCTTGCAAGTTCCGCCGGTTTGAAGTGGGTCGTCAGCGTATGCGCGACCGCGGCGCGGTCTGTGGCGACTGGACCATTCTGGGCGAAACCCGCGCGTCTTTGGCTGGAAAAGCGCAGGGTTGCGGCATCGCCAACCCGGTCCGGATTTACAGAATTTCGGATGTTGCGCTCAGCCAGTTTTCGCTGATGGACTGTCAGACAGCTGTCACGCTGAAAACGTGGATCGAAAACGTCGCCAAACCCGTCTTCGCTGATCTGGGTGGTGGACTCAAGGGGATGCGCGTTGTTGGCCACTATGCCTGCAAGACGCAGAACAGCCAGCCCTATGCGCGCATTTCCGAACATGCGCGGGGTCGGGCCATCGATATCTCGACCTTCGTGTTGCAGGACGGAACGCAGATCACCGTTCAGGACGGGTGGAGCGATACCGATCAAAGCGCCGTGTTGCGAGAGTTGCACAGCGGAGCCTGTGGCCTGTTCGGAACTGTTCTTGGTCCTGATGCTGACCGGTATCACAAAGGGCATTTTCACTTCGACACAGCCCGACGCAGTGGCAAACCTGTGTGTCGATAACGCGTTAGCCAGTACCAGGATGTAGCCTCAACCCACCGGTTGAACGTTCACTGAACTGACCATGCCGCCGCCCACCAGTGCTTTCACCCCGGTTGTTCCGGGGCACGAGGTTGGCAATCCCCGCGCCACGCGCACGGCCAGATAGGCAAAAGCCTGCGCCTCGAGCATGTCACCGTCCAGCCCCACGGCCTCGACCGGTTCGACCGGGCAGTCGAGGGACACGCGCAGCATCTCCATCAACACCGGATTGCGCCGTCCACCGCCTGTAACCAGCACGCAAGACGGCGGTTGCGGACAGTGTTCCATCCCCTGCACCACCCCCGCTGCGCACATCCCGGTCAGGGTCGCCACCGCGTCAGCGTCACCCAGTTCTTTCACCAGGTCGATCATCTCAGAGAAATCATTCCGGTCCAGCGACTTGGGCGGCATGCGTGCGAAGAAAGGCTCAGCCAGGAACAGCTCCAGCGCACCCATTTCGACGGTGCCATTGCGCGCAACCGCACCATCCCGGTCCATCGGCTGCCCCAGCCGGGCCTGCATCAGGTCATCGACCGGTGCATTCGCCGGCCCCGTATCAAAGGCAAGCAGCGCCCCCGGCGCCTCGGGACCATCAAAGCTTGGGTCCACATAGGTCAGATTACCAACACCGCCCAGGTTCAGAAAGCACAACGGGCGGTCCGCGCCAAACCACTTGGCGCAAGCAAAGTGAAAAAACGGCGCCAGCGGAGCACCCTCGCCCCCCATCGCCACGTCATCGCTTCGGAAGTCCCAAACCACCGGGCGCCCCAAAGCCTGCGCCAGACCAAGACCATCGCCCACCTGCAATGTCCCGCGCCCGCGCGGTTCATGCGCCAGCGTCTGGCCGTGAAAGCCGATCAGATCCACGTCTTCGAACTCGGACAGCGCCTCGGCATGGGCAAAGGTCACCATCTCAGCTGCCGCATCGACTTGCGGGCCGTGCCATTGCCCCAAAGCCGCCCGCAGAATTTCGCGTTCGGCTTCGGTATAGGCGCGATAACCGCTTTTCCCGAATCCAGCGATGGAATGCCCGTCGGTTTCCACCACCGCAGCGTCCACCCCGTCCAGCGACGTACCGGACATCGCGCCCAATGCCCGAACCATTCCGTGTTTCTTGATGGTTTGGCCCAAGCCTGCCTCCTGATCTGGCAATGTTTCCGCCGTGCCCGGGGTTTCCGGACTTCACCTCTGGGTTGCAGCTTGGTCAAGGTGCTTTTGTTATGCCGCCTTGGCAAGCCTTCTGATTGGGCGCGTCGGTTTTTTTCCGACGTCGCGCTTCAGGATCAACACCCCGGCCATCAAGGTGCGCGCGCATATCACGGCACGCGGTTTTAGAGTGAAAAGGTGGCTTTTCCTCATCCGCAGCGCCGCCTATACAGTGCCCCGCAACACAAACCCCGAGGGCACGATATGACCTACCACCCCAAATCGGATTTCATCGCCACGATGATCGAGCGCGGCTTCCTCGCCGACTGCACCGATTATCAGGGCCTTGACGACGCGCTGATCAGTGGGTGCAAGCCGGCCTATATCGGCTTTGATGCAACGGCCAAGTCGTTGCATGTGGGCAGTCTGATTCAGATCATGATGCTGCGCTGGTTCCAGAAGACCGGTCATCAGCCGATCACCCTTATGGGCGGCGGCACCACCAAGGTGGGCGATCCCTCGTTCCGCGCGGATGAACGCCCCCTGCTGGGACCCGAACAGATTGACGAAAACATCGCGGGCATCAAGAAAGTGTTCGCGGCCTATATCGATTACGACACTGATGCCGAAAACAAGGCGCTGATGTTGAACAATGCCGAATGGCTGGATGATCTGAACTACCTCGATTTCCTGCGCGACATCGGGCGGCATTTCTCGGTCAACCGGATGCTCAGCTTTGAATCGGTGAAATCCCGGCTGGATCGTGAGCAATCGCTGTCGTTTCTCGAGTTCAACTACATGATCCTGCAAGCCTATGACTTTCTGGAGCTGAACCGCCGCTATGGCTGTGTTCTGCAAATGGGCGGTAGCGACCAGTGGGGCAACATCGTCAACGGTATCGACCTGACTCGCCGGGTGCTGGATCACGAAATCTACGGCCTGACCTCACCCCTGCTGACCACCAGCGACGGCAAGAAGATGGGCAAATCGCAGGATGGCGCGGTCTGGCTGAACGCCGAGATGCGCTCGCCCTATGAATTCTGGCAGTTCTGGCGCAACACCACCGATGCGGATGTCGGGCGGTTCCTGAAGCTCTATACCGAATTGCCGGTGGATGAATGTGACCGTCTTGGCGCGCTTGCCGGGTCCGAGATCAATGAGGCCAAAATCCGCCTCGCCAATGAGGTGACAGCCCTTCTCCACGGGGCGCAAGCTGCGGCAACGGCCGAAGCCACGGCCCGTGAAGTGTTCGAAAAAGGTGGGGTTGGCGACGATCTGCCCACCCTGACCCTCAGCGCGGATGAACTGGGCGACGGCATGTCCATCGTGCAGATCATTGTCAAATCAGGCCTCGCCAAATCCGGCAAAGAGGCCAAGCGCCTGATTGCTGAAAACGGGGCCAAACTGGACGACGCTCCGCTGACGGATGCGGGTTTGATGATCGATGCGGGCGCATTGTCATCCCCGATCAAGCTGAGTGCAGGCAAGAAACGCCACGCATTGGTGCAACTGGGCTGACGCCCCTTTCACCTTTGATTGCAAAGCAGGAAACGGCCACCCGATTGGGTGGCCGTATCTATTTTGGAATGGGCAAGGCTACTGACGTCCCTTTCCGCGACCGGTCCGGTCGCGTTCGCCCTCGTCGTCATTGGCGTTGTTTCCGCGACCCGGACTGCTGCCCTCGCCGCCGTTGCCGCCGCCATTGTTCCCCTTATCGCCACCTTTGCCGCCGCCGTTATGGCCCTTTCCGCCGCCGTTATTGCCTTTGCCACCGCCGGGTTCTCCACCGCCACCGCCGGGTTCTCCACCCCCACCGCCGGGCTCTCCACCGCCGCCGCCGGGCTCTCCACCGCCGCCAGGTTCTCCGCCGCCACCGCCGGGCTCTCCACCACCGCCGCCGGGTTCTCCACCGCCACCGCCGGGCTGTCCACCGCCACCACCGGGTTCTTGGCCGCCGTTGTCAGGTTCTCCGCCACCACCGGGGCCGTCTGGACCAGCCGCGTTCGCAAATCCCGCCCCGCCGGGTTCTGAACCGCGACTTTCACCCCGATTCTCTGCCAGACCGGACAGGCTTGCCGTTGGCACATCTGTCAGCAAAGCGGCCAGCCCCGGGCATTGCGCCCCGGTAATGCGCAGCGTTGTCTCAAAATCCGGTCGCTTCTGAAGTCTGTCCAGAAAGCTCGGGGTCACCTGAACACAATCGCAAAGACCGGCATAGTCGCCTGCATTCGCAAGATTTCGAGCCGTTTTCCAGTTACACGTTTCCGGCGCTGCAACAGCACTGCCGGCAACCACAATCCCAAAGACAGGTGCAGCCAGAACAGCGCCCAGTGTTTGTTTCATACCATTTACCATATCGGAACCTCCTGACGAAAAAACACGCAATGGCTGTGATTACTTCGTTCACGAACAGGCGCGTTTTCGTGAAGCGCGGATTAAGATGCCTTAAAGATGCGTATTGACCCGGCGGCGGTCAGTCCGCCCCGCCCCTTTAGGCGTTCAGGCTCAAAGATGTGGACACCGCCCCTGCAAAGCAGTTATTGAACATTTGTTCATATCCCAGGGAGGAGTTCCGATGCACTTGTCCACCACAGCCGCTCTTGTCACCGGCGGCGCATCCGGTCTGGGCGAAGCCACCGCCCGTCACTTTGCCGCGCAGGGTGCGCAAGTCACTATTCTGGACCGTGACGCGGACCGTGGCGCTCTAGTCGCCTCCGAAATCGGTGGGTATTTTGCGCTGACGGATGTAACCGACGAAACCTCGGTCGCAGCTGCCGTACGCCACGGCATGGACAAGATGGGCAAGATCACCGCGACTGTGAACTGCGCGGGTATCGCTTATGGAATCAAGACAGTCGGCAAGGATGGGCCCCACCCGCTGGACGCGTTCCAGCGTACGATCGACATCAATCTTGTCGGCACATTCAACGTCTCAAGGCTGGCCGCTGCCGAGATGGCAAAGAACGAACCCGAACCGGACGGGGCGCGCGGTGTGATCATCAACACTGCATCGATTGCTGCATTCGACGGCCAAAAGGGACAGGCGGCGTATGCTGCATCGAAAGGCGGGGTTGTTGGCATGACCCTGCCAATGGCCCGCGATCTGGCCTCGTCCGGGATTCGCGTCATGACCATTGCGCCGGGTATCTTTATGACCCCGATGTTGGCGGGCCTTCCTGAAGACGTGCAGCAACAACTGGCCGCCGACGTCCCGAACCCGGCCCGCCTGGGTGACCCCAAGGAATACGGGCGGCTGGCCGGTTTCATCGTTGAAATGGGCTATCTGAACGGCGAAGTCATCCGCATCGACGGCGCTCTGCGGATGCGGTAAGACAGCCCTATGTCGGAGCGCCAGAAAATGCAATCCGGGCAGTGGTATTGCTGTCTCGATCCTGAATTGGATGATCTGCGCGCGCGGGCACGACGGGCTGTTCACGCTCACAACACCTGTCCGCCCGACACACGCGGCGCGATGGCCCCGGAACTGCACGCGCTGCTGGGCCATGTCGGCGAGGACTGTTTTCTCGAAGCCCCTTTTCACTGCGCGTATGGAATGAACATCCATCTGGGCAGCCGGGTTTATTTCAATGCCGGATGCGTGGTTCTGGACACGGCCCCCGTTCGGGTCGGCGACGACACGATGTTCGGCCCTAATGTTCAGATTTACTGCGCCCATCATGCCAAGGACCCGGCTGATCGGGCGCAAGGGCTGGAAATAGGCCTGCCCGTAACCATCGGCAGGCACGTTTGGATTGGCGGCGGTGCGATCCTGTTGCCCAGCGTAACCATAGGCGACCACGCCACAATCGGCGCAGGCAGCGTCGTTACCAAAGACGTCCCCGCCAGAGAAACCGTGGCAGGTAATCCGGCAAGGCGTCTGGCGCGCTAAGCGCTTTCAGCCCTCTCTTCGAGCGTCAGCCATTCCTCTTCAGCGGCCGAGAGTTTTTCCTGCCTCTCAACCAGCGCCTCGGTCGCTTTTTGGAACTTCACCGGCTCACGCGTGAACAGCTCGGGATCGGACATCAACTCTTCCAGCTTGGCGATCTCGGCCTCAAGACGCGCGATCTCGGCAGGCAGTTTCTCCAGCCGGTGCTTTTCCGAGAAGGACAGGCCGGATTTCGGCTTTTCTTCCTGCTTGATCTTTGGCTTTGGAGTCTTTGCTTTTTCTACACTTTTTTCGATTACGTCACCGCGCTGCGCGATGTAATCCGACCAACCGCCAGCATAGACTGTCGCCCGTCCGTTCCCCTCCATAGCGATGGTGGTTGTCGCCACGCGGTCCAGAAAATCTCGGTCATGGCTCACCAGCAGAACGGTGCCGTCGTAATCGTCCAAAAGCTCTTGCAGCAGGTCCAGCGTCTCGACATCCAGATCGTTGGTCGGTTCGTCCAGCACCAATAGGTTCGAGGGTTTCGCCATCAGCTTGGCCAGAAGCAACCGGGCTTTTTCCCCACCGGACAGGGATTTGACGGCTGCTCGGGCCTGCCGTTCGTCAAACAGAAATTCCCTGAGATACCCTACAACATGTTTGGGCTGCCCGCCCACCATAACCTGATCGGCCTTGCCCGACACCCGCATTTCCGGATCGCCGGTCAGACTGTCCCACAGGCTCATCTCGGGGTCCAGTTGGGCGCGGGTCTGATCGAACACCGCGATTTCAAGGTTCGTCCCCAAGGAAACCGAGCCCGCGTCCGGCTCCACCTGCCCCAGCAGCATCTTCAGCAACGTTGTTTTTCCAACACCGTTCGGCCCGACAAAGGCCACCCGGTCACCGCGTTGTACCAGCAGATCAAAGTTCCGAACGATCTGAGTGGTATCAAACGCTTTGGCCAGCGCCCTGGCCTCAATCACTTTACGGCCTGATTTTGGCCCGGCCTCCAGTGCCATTGCAGCCGAACCCTGACGTTTGATCTGCGCCGCCTTTTCGGCCCGCAACGCCTGCAAGGCCCGCACCCGGCCTTGGTTACGTTTGCGTCGGGCGCTAATGCCCTCAACCGCCCATTTCGCTTCGGACTTAATCAGGCGGTTCAGCTTGTGGCGTTGCTGGTCTTCTTCCTCCCAGACCTTGTCCCGCCAGGCCTCAAAGGCTTCAAAGCCCTGCTCCTGTCGCCGAACAGCCCCCCGGTCGATCCAAAGTGTTGCCCGGGTCAGCGCCCTTAGAAAGGCCCGGTCATGCGAGATCAGCACAAAGGCCGCTCGGGTCGCGCCAAGTTCGCGTTCCAGCCACGCGATGGCTTCGATATCCAGATGGTTGGTCGGCTCGTCCAGCAACATCAGATCCGGAGCTTCTGCCATCAGCTTGGCCAGCGCAGCCCGCCGCCTCTCTCCGCCCGAAGCCGTCTCAACCGCCCGTGAAGGATCGAACTTCAACCCTTCACCGGCCCGTTCAACCTTGTAAAGTTCTCCCGGCTCCAACCCGCTGGAGGCGTAATCCCCCAACGTGGCAAAGCCTTCCATTGTCGGATCTTGCTCCATATAGCCAACGGATTTTCCGGGCGGCACGACAATCTCGCCCCGATCCGCCTCGACCAGACCGGCCATCACTTTCATCAGCGTGGATTTTCCGGACCCGTTTCGCCCCACCAGCGCAACACGATCACCGGGTTGAACCACCAGATCCAGTTCGGAAAACACCGGGTCACCCCCGAAAGTCAGGGAAATGCCGGACATCTGCAACAAAGGAATTCTCGCCATGTGCGCCAGCTAAACCGGCTGACACATTGCGTCAACGCCCCGTCTTCACCTTTTCAAAAATACTCAATCTACCCGGCCACCGCCCGCAACAGACGTTTGCGTGCCGGCGGGATCGCACCGATTTCCACCCCTGTGAAAACGTGCAGCGTGTTCATGTGGCGATCCACCACTGCATGATCGCTGACCCAACCGCCCATCATCAGATAGGTCCGCAACAAGGGTGGCATCCGCAGCATTGCCTTTTTCACATCTGGTCTGCGCCGCAGACGCGCAGCAAAACGAAACACATCCGGAGCCTTCACGCGTGGCAACCAACGTTTCGGGCCCAGATGGCGGTGTTTGAGCATCGCAAACGCATCCAGATACTGCTCAGTTTCGGTTCCGGCAAAAGAGGAACATCCAAACAGCATCTCGACGTTGTTCCGGTCAACGTAGGCCGTCATTGCCCCCCAGGCTATACGCAGGATGTCGGGGTCGCTGTGATCGGGATGGATACAAAATCGTCCCATTTCAACCATCCGGCCTTCGAAGCCTTCGAGCGAGGTCAGGTCGTAGAACTGTGCCGAATAACTTCGCCCGATCTCGCCGCCACTTTCCATGGTCAGCATCCGAAAGCAGCAGACCAGCCGTTCAGCCGAGCGCATATCCTCGATCAGGATATGGCTACAGCGTGCATCAAATTCGTCGCAGTCCGGTTGCTCTGTGCCAAAAGCCAAGGTCCGCAATGCCTGAGCTGTTCTGATATCCTCGGGCGACTGCGCCAGTCTGGCGCGATAGCGCCCCTTGCTTAACAAAACTGCCGTTGCCACGGTCGCGTCCTCCACGGTTGCCGACCCTCAGGCGTCGGTACGACACCGTTAGCACAAGACATGTGACTGCCCTGTGACCACCGCAAGGTTTTGGCGCAAATTAGTTGGCGCCCGGAATGTTGGCCGGATTGAAGTTGCCGATATTGCCCAGCAGCTGACGCAGGAAGCCTTTGTCCTGAACGTTGGAATCGGTAACGCGGCGCTCCAGAGCAATCACATTCCCGTCTTCAAGACCAAAGCGTTCGATGTTTCTGACAACACCGCGCTGATCAAAACTGATGGCAACCAGTTCGCGCGATACCACCTCGGGCCGCTTCGGACCGTAGTGACGCACGCGAGAGCGGACATAGTAATAGCCCGAATCCCGAACCACGCCGGATGCGCCCGGCGCGCCGATGGCCTCTTGCACGCTGTCACGCGTATCTACGCCAACTTTGATTTCCGCCAGTTCCTCGGCCGGTGGCACATAGCCGTGATTCTTGAAGACAGCCGTACAAGCTCCGGTCGCAGCCAGACAGGCAACAAACACAAGCGATTTCGCAGCTGGTTTCAACCGGTTCACTACCTTCAACATCTGCACCCTCTTGCCTTGGCCTTCTTCGGCTTCTATCCGATTACATAAACCGTTGCCACGGTTCAACACATAGAAAGGCTCACGAATGAGCAACACGACATCATTTCGGGTGTCTGACCTGCCGCAGAACGCCCCGACACGGTTTGATCTGCGCCCTGCAACCACCGTGCTTGAGCAAATCAGGCAAGACCTTGGGCTGCTGGGGCTGCGAAAGCTCAGCTTTTCCGGCGAACTGCGGGCACAAGGCAAACGGGACTGGGTATTGAACGGCAAACTCGGCGCAACTGTCACCCAACCTTGCGTGGTGACGCTGGAACCGGTGACGACAAGGATCGACATTCCAGTGCACCGGACATTTCTTGCGGATTGGGCGGACCCTGATGATCCAGAGTTCGAGATCCCGGAAGATGACGAATCTGAACCTTTAGGACCTGAAATCGATCCGGCCCTTGTCATGATCGAGACCCTGTCTCTGGCTCTGCCACAATATCCACGGAAAGACGGCGCGGAACTGGGTCAGGCTGCCTACACAGAACCGGGCAAACAGGCGATGACGGATGACGATGCCAAACCCTTTGCAGGATTGGCAGGATTGCGCGATGTGCTAAAAAAAGACGAGTGACAGGTGCCGGATTTCCTGTCATAGCAGGCGGTCAGAAAAATCGCTTGAACATGCCGAGAATCGCAGTATTTTCGCGCGCTCATCGGATTTTGGGTTGGACATTGCGGGGCTCGTCGCCTAAACGCGCGTCAAACCACGATAAACGAACTACGAAACCCGGGTCGGCAGCGAATCTGCGGCCCCCAGTCAGACAAAGGTTGAGACCATGGCCGTCCAACAGAACAAAGTTTCCAAGTCGCGTCGCAACAACCGCCGCGCACACGACGCTCTGGTTGCTGCAAACCCGAACGAATGCCCGAACTGCGGCGAGCTGAAACGCCCGCACCACGTTTGTGCATCTTGCGGCCACTATGACGATCGCGAAGTCGTCGCACAGGCCGACGAAATCGATCTGGACGAAGACGCAGCCTAAGCCTGATCGAGCACAGGCCAAGGCATGAACGATCAGCCCACGCACGCCGGACGGATCACCATCTCGGTTGACGCAATGGGAGGGGACGCAGGCCCCGCTGTCGTCGTTGCAGGTCTGGCAAAATCGGCTGGCAAGAACCCGAATATCGGGTTCCTGCTGCACGGGCCCGAACAGGTATTGCGCAAGCTGGTTGCCAAACGACGTGTCCTTGAAGGGCGCGTCGTTTTTCGTGATTGCCCCGACGTTGTCACGATGGAGGACAAGCCCAGCCAGGTTGTGCGCAACGGCAAGCAGACCTCGATGTGGTCCGCGCTGGAAGCGGTTCGTCAGGGCGAAGCTCATGGCGCGGTGTCCTGCGGGAACACCGGTGCCCTGATGGCCCTGTCGATGATGCGTCTGCGCAAATTGCCGGGTGTGAACCGCCCCGCAATCGCGATCCTGTGGCCTTCGCGCAACCCGCAAGGGTTCAATGTAATGCTGGATGTGGGCGCCGATGTACGCGCCGACGCCAAGGACTTGCTGCAATTCGCCCTGATGGGCGCGTCTTATGCGCGCAACGGCATGGCCCTGAACCGACCCCGGATCGGGCTGCTGAACGTTGGCACAGAAGAGCATAAAGGCCGCGCGGAACTGAAAGAAGCACACGCCTTGATCTCGGATTTCGCGGAACAGGCGAATTTCGAATTTGTTGGCTTTGTCGAAGGCAGCGACATTCCCGGTGACAAGGCAGATGTCATTGTTACCGATGGGTTTACCGGCAATGTCGCGATCAAAACGGGTGAAGGCACCGCCGGCCTGATCGGAGATCTTCTGCGTGAGGCGTTCAAATACTCTCCGTTGTCCCGATTGGCTTCGGTCCTGGCCATCACGTCGCTGCAGCGCCTGAAAAAGCGTATTGATCCGCGGCGCGTGAACGGTGGCGTGTTTCTGGGTCTGAACGGGACAGTTATTAAATCCCATGGCGGGGCAGATGCGACCGGAGTGTCGGCGGCGATCAAACTGGCCTTTACCCTGGCACAGTCCGGCTTTGCCGAAAAATTAGCTGCGCGGGTTGCATCCACGGCCCAGCTTGCACAAGATGCCGCGCAAGCTGCGCCGCAGACCGATAAATAACAAAAAAGGCAGTACCTCAAAAATGGCAGGCCGTTCAGTTGTAGTAGGTGTCGGGCATTATTTGCCGGAACGTATTGTTCCAAATTCCGAGTTCGAGAAAACGCTGGACACGACGGATGAGTGGATCAGAACCCGGTCGGGGATCGAACGCCGTCACTTTGCCGCCGATGACGAAACGACGTCGGACCTGGCCACCAAGGCCGCCGAGGCTGCGCTGGCCGATGCGGGCCTGACAGCGGATGATATCGACGCGATTGTCCTGGCGACCTCGACCGCGGACCTGACCTTTCCTTCTGCCGCGACCATGGTTCAGGCCCGGCTGGGCATGACCAGGGGGTTTGCTTTCGACGTACAGGCTGTCTGCGCGGGATTCGTTTTCGCGCTCAGCAACGCAAATGCGTTGATCCTGTCCGGCCAAGCCAAACGCGTGCTGGTCATTGGTGCCGAAACCTTTTCCCGGATTATGGACTGGACCGACCGCTCGACCTGCGTTTTGTTCGGGGATGGCGCCGGCGCATTGGTACTCGAAGCGCAGGACGGCGAAGGCACCGCTGCGGATCGCGGCATACTTGCAACCGATCTGAACTCGGATGGGCGCTACAAGGACCTGCTTTATGTCGATGGGGGTGTTTCGACCCAATCCACCGGGCATCTGCGTATGCAGGGCAATCAGGTCTTCCGACATGCCGTTGAAAAGCTTACCAAAACCGCTGAGACAGCCCTGGGCCGCGCGGGGCTGAGCAACGCTGACGTAGACTGGATTGTTCCTCATCAGGCAAATATTCGCATCATTCAGGGCACGGCCAAAAAGATGGGCCTGCCAATGGAAAACGTAGTTGTGACCGTTCAGGATCACGGCAACACCTCGGCTGCATCCATCCCATTGGCATTGTCGGTTGGTAAACAACGCGGGCAGATCAAACCCGGCGACCTGATCGTGACCGAAGCGATTGGCGGCGGTCTGGCCTGGGGCGCGGTGGTTCTGCGCTGGTAACCGGCGCAATCCAGCTTACACAGCTGCTTGCAATTCATTGATATTGACAGCGAATTTGCCGTACCCGTATGCTTTGACAGCAACAGGGGAAATGACATGGGCGACAATACACTGACTCGAATGGATCTGAGCGAGGCCGTCTTTCGCGAAGTTGGGCTTTCGCGCAACGAAAGTGCGCAGCTGGTCGAAAGCGTTCTGAACCACATGTCCGACGCTCTGGTGCGTGGTGAGCAGGTGAAAATCTCGTCCTTCGGTACGTTCAGTGTTCGCGACAAGACCGCGCGAGTCGGCCGCAACCCCAAAACCGGCGAAGAGGTTCCGATACAGCCCCGCCGTGTACTGACCTTTCGCCCGTCGCATCTTATGAAAGATCGCGTCGCCGTCGGGAATCGCAAGTAACCCCAGGGTCACGCGGATATGAGCAAATCCCGCGACGCGTTTCGCACGATCAGTGAAGTAGCGGATTGGCTTGGTGTCCAGGCCCATGTTTTGCGATTCTGGGAAAGCCGGTTCGCTCAGGTCAAACCGGTCAAACGCGCGGGCGGGCGCCGGTATTATCGCCCCAGTGACATGCGTCTTTTGGGGGGCATAAAGAAACTGCTTCACGAAGACGGGACCACAATCAAGGGCGTACAGCGCATCCTGCGTGAGCAAGGCGTCGCACATGTCGCAGCACTGTCTCCGCCTCTGGACGAACCGGGCCCTGCCCTGATTGAACCCGTTCAAGGTACTGTGGTGCCGTTCGAACCCAAACCAGCTGCAGCCACCGAACAAATCCCTATGGATCTGGACGAACCGGCCAAGCAGCCGGTGAATGAAGGTGTGCAGGCCGAAGCACTTCCCGCAGCTGTGTCAGAACAAGAACCAGAGTCTGACCTGAACACAGCGCCCCTGATGGGCGGAATTGCTTCGCTGGCGTGGAAGTGCGCCGACTTTGACGACGAACTTCTGCGCCGGATTGCACCAATTGCAAAAGACCTGCGCCGCTGGCTGGATCGGGTCGAAACACAGGCGACGGGTTAGGAAAAAAGGCAGTGTTTTCCTCTTGCCCCTGCCGGGAAAATCTTTATGAACGGCCCAACGTCGGGCTATGGCGCAGCCTGGTAGCGCGTCCGTCTGGGGGACGGAAGGTCGCAGGTTCGAGTCCTGCTAGCCCGACCAAATCACACCGACGTTTATGGCACAAAGGCCAGATCCCGCTCTGGCACACGAGGGGATCGAGATGACAGGTGTTTGCGCGAACCAGCAAATCGAAGCGATGATCGCGCGCGGAGAGATTGCCGCCAACCCCGATGTTCTGCCAGCGCAAATTCAACCGGCCAGCCTTGATTTGCGTTTAGGAACAGTTGCTTACCGAGTACGTGCCTCGTTTCTCGCGGGCGAAGGACGGACTGTTACGGATCGCTTGGCCGAGTTTGAAATGCACCGCATCGACATCTCGGACGGCGCTGTTCTGGAAAAGGGCTGCGTCTATCTGGTGCCACTGATGGAATCGCTTGCCCTGCCCCGCGACATGACCGCCGTCGCCAATGCCAAAAGCTCGACCGGGCGGCTTGACCTTCTGACCCGTACCATCACCGATGGTGGCACCGAGTTCGATCGCGTGCCCGCAGGCTACAAAGGCCCGCTGTACGCCGAGATCTGTCCACGTTCGTTTTCAGTTCTGGTCCGACCCGGTATGCGTCTAAACCAGATCCGTTTCCGTCAGGGTCAGGCCGTCTTGTCTGACGCCGAACTGACCGCCCTGCACGCCGAATCGCCGTTGGTGGACGGGCCTGCTGTGATTCATGATGGTCTTGGCTTTTCGGTCGATCTGCAACTGCCCGACACCGATCTGGTCGGCTATCGCGCCAAGCCCCATACCGGGGTAATCGATCTGGACCGAATTGGCGAATACGACCCCCAGGACTATTGGGAGGAAGTGCACACCAAGGACGGTCGCATCATACTTGACCCCGGCGCATTCTATATCCTTGTCAGCCGCGAGGCGGTCCATATCCCGCCGATGTATGCCGCCGAAATGGCACCTTATCTGGCAATGGTTGGTGAATTCCGAGTGCATTATGCCGGGTTCTTCGATCCCGGCTTTGGCCATGCCGCAGCAGGCGGTGCCGGGTCACGCGGTGTGCTTGAGGTGCGATGCCACGAAGCGCCTTTCGTGCTGGAACACGGACAGGTGGTCGGGCGTCTTGTCTATGAGAAAATGGCTGAGATGCCCACGCAGCTATATGGTGCCGGGATTGCATCGAACTATCAGGGGCAAGGCCTGAAACTGTCCAAGCACTTCAAAGCGGCCGTCTAATCCTCAGAATTTCTTTCAACGGTGCATGTGTCGGATAACCCGCGTTTACTGCCGCAGGTTCCGCGCCTGACCTGTAGTGACCTGTCCGGGTTATTACTCCTCAAACAGTTCCGACTGGTCCTCGTCCACTTCGTCCTCGCGCCCCTCGCCCAGTGGGATAGCCCCCGGTGGAGGCCGGTTTTCCAACAATCCCGCAGCCCTCAATTCCTTGAGACCCGGCAGATCGCGGGCGTTCTCCAGCCCAAAATGATCCAGAAATTCGGACGTTACCACAAATGTCACCGGACGACCCGGTGTCATGCGGCGTCGGCCCAACCTGATCCACTCCATCTCTAGCAATTGATCAATCGTCCCGCGAGAGACTGATACGCCGCGAATTTCCTCAATCTCGGCGCGGGTGCAGGGCTGGTGATAGGCCACGATCGCCAATGTCTCAATCGCGGCGCGGCTGAGTTTGCGAGTCTCAACCGTTTCCTTCTGCATCAGAAAGCCCAGATCAGGGGCCGTACGGATCGCCCATGCCTCACCAACGCGCACCACGCGCACGCCACGCCCTTCGTAACGTCTCTGAAGCAATTCAACGGCTTGCGCGGCGTCGCTTCCATGCGGCATCCGCGCCTCAAGGTCGGCAATCGTCACCGGATCGGCGCTGGCAAACAAAACGGCCTCGACCATACGCTCCTGTTCCGCCAGCGGTGGCGCCTCGAACAGGGTGCCGGTTTCTTCTGGGGCGTCAGTCACGTGTCTGGGTCCTCTTGCGCAATTGGATCGGCGCGAATGTCTCGCTCTGCTTGATCTCCATATGTCCTTCTTTCACCAGTTCCAGCGAGGCCGCAAAGGTCGCAGCCGTCGCCGATCTGCGGCGCACCGGGTCAATATCCCAACCATCGGGCAGATAGGTTTCCATATCGGTCCACGTCCCCGCAAAACCGATCAGCGGGCGCATCCGCTCCAGTGCCTGCTCCATCGTGAACACCGCATCGCGGTCCATCACAAAGGGGCGGAATTCGTCACGGGTGCGGATACGGGCATAACCCTGCATCAGGTCCAGCAGCGTGGCAGAATAAGTCACGGTGCGAATGCGGGTGACGTCCTCGCCCTGCCCGCGTTTGAAAAAATCACGCCCCAGTTGGTCGCGGGCCATCAACCGTGCAGCGACGTCACGCATCGCCTGCAGGCGTTCAAGTTGAAACGCCAGATGCGCGGCCAGCTCTTCACCCGATGGCCCGTCGTCATCGGGGTCTGGCGGTAGCAGTAGACGGGACTTGAGAAAGGCCAGCCACGCCGCCATGACCAGATAATCGGCGGCCAGTTCAATGCGCAGCGCACGCGCCTTTTCAACAAAGGCCAGATATTGCTGCGCCAGCGCAAGAACCGAGATCTTGCGCAGATCCACTTTTTGCGTGCGGGACAGGGTCAGCAGAACATCCAACGGGCCTTCGAAGCCGTCGACATCAACAATCAGCGCTTCGGCCGCAAGACGATCCGCGACCGAGACAGGGTCTTCGCTAAAAAGATTATCGTTCATATACCTGCCCGCCCATTAGGGCAGATAGTTCCGCTTCGGCGGCTTGGATGTCAAGTTCCCGCGGGGGTTTCCGCATCGCCAGCGCCCGTTCTGCGCGGGCTTGTGCCACATCCGACATCTCACCGGCAGTTTCCAACACAGCGGCACGTTCAGAAAAACTGCCATTGCAATGCAGGACCACATCACAGCCCGCCTGCAAAGATTGCCGTGTGAGGTCCGTCAACGCCCCACTGAGCGCTCTCATCGAAATATCGTCGGTCATGATCAGCCCGCCAAAGCCGATATTGTCTCGGATCAGGCCCATCATGGCCGCAGAAATAGTGGCTGGCCGGGGATCGATCTGATCGAAGACCAGATGTGCTGTCATCCCCATCGGCAGGTCATTCAAGGCGCGGAACGGCGCGAAATCGCTGTATTCCAACTCTTCCAGCGGCAAATCAACGTGCGGAAGGTCATGGTGACTGTCCAGAGTGGCACGGCCATGGCCGGGAATGTGCTTGAGAACCGGAAGAACACCCCCATCCAGATGACCCTGTGCCACGGCCCTGCCGATCCTGGAAATCTGCTCAGGATCAAAGGCATAACAGCGGTTTTTCAAAAACGCGTGGGTCTCGGGCCGCGCCACATCGACCATGGGGGCACAGTTGCTGTCGATACCCAGACCAAACAGCTCATCCGCAATCAGGCGGTACCTGAGGTACATGGCGCGTTCCGCTTGATCACCCGCCCTGATCACATGATCCAGCGGCGGCAGCCATTCGCGGGCCAAGGGTGCGCGCAAACGCTGCACGCGCCCACCTTCCTGATCGATGGTAATGGGGCAGTTGCGCCCAACGGCCTCGCGGAAATCATCACACAAGGCCCGCACCTGATCGGCGCTTTCAATATTGCGGGAGAACAGGATAAACCCAAACGGGTTCATCTGGCGAAACAGGTCTCTTTCCTCCTGCGTCAGGCGCAGTCCTTCAGCATCTGTGATCGCTGCTCCGAACTTCACCTCACGGCCACCGGGATACAATCAGCGCCTTGCGCGACCAGAGCAGCGCAGAACTGGCGCGAGTCGCTCAGGTCTTCGAACCCCAGAACACGAAGGCGGTAGAAGGTCCGTCCACCGCTTGAAGTTTTCTGGATAACCCGCTGTTTTCCCGACAAATAATCACCGAATTGACCATTCAAACGGTCCCACTCGGCCTGTGCCACTTGCGTGCTGTCATAAGCTCCAAGCTGCGCCAGCCGGGTTCCCTTGGCCAGTGTATCCGGATCAACATCCACCCCGACCGCGGCTTTCACCGCTGCATTGATGGCGTCTTCGGAAGTCTCACTGGGCGCGACCTGACTGCGGGTGGACCGTGCCGGACGCGTCACAGGGCGCAATGATCGGCGCACGCCCGGCAACTCGGCGAAGCTCGGGTCCGGCAAGGCCGCAGCAAAATCTGCCGGGTCAATGGCGGGTTCTTCATCAGGGGTGGTCAGCGATGCCAGTTGCACACCATCTTCGAACTCTTGCTGCGTTTCTGCCGCCGCACCCGCCAATTCCGCAACCAGCGCATCTACTGCGTTCTGGCGCAAGCGCGCGGCCTCCTGCGTGGTGATCGGTTCTTCGACCACATGCAGCGCAGGGGTCGGCTTCAGTTCTCCGGCGGGCAGATCTTCGTCCGTCAAGGACACCGGGCGCGGCGCAAGGATCAACCGGTCGGCCGGCGCCGCAGCACTGCCTTCGGCGGCGACGGCATTCACGGCAAAGCCCTGATGATCGGCCGGAGTTCCACCCGGATTTTCCGGCTGTACACGCATCGGCCCTTCGGCGGCACGAACAACCGGCACGCCGCTGACATCGCGCATGATCAGTTGATAGCCCCAGACCCCGACACCGGCGACCAGCGCCAAGGATGCAACAGCCCCCAGAAAATTGACCGCCCTGCCCAGACCAAACGAGCCACGCGGCGCGTCATCTTCCTGCATGTCTTCGGGAAAATCATACACATCATCAGAATGCGCTTGATTCGGGTAATGAATCTGCCCGGGGCGTTGATGCCCCGAGTAATCGTAACTCGCCATGTCCGCCTCACTGCCCGTTTCGCGCCTGAAAATAAGGCCCGCGGGTCATTTCTTGCCTACCTCGTACCGGCGGTTCGGGCGATATTCGTTACCGCATCTCCTGCGCCGGAGTAACGCCAAGAATACCCAAGCCCGCTGAAATCACAACAGAAACGGCCCGGGCCAAAGCGATTTTTGACTGGCTTGTGGCAACATCGCCATCCTGGATGAAACGCAGTTGCGTCTCGTCATTGCCCTTGTTCCACAACGCGTGAAAGTCGCCTGCGAGTTCATAGAGATAAAAGGCGACCCTGTGCGGTTCATTGGTTCGGGCCGCAATCTCGACCAGCCGTGGCCATTCTGCCAGCTTCTTCGCAACAACCAGTTCCGAGGCATGATCGTTCTTGCTCAGGTCAGCGCCCTCAAGGGTCGCATCATCAGCCGCAATCCCAGCCTCGGCCGCACGACGCAGCACGCTCATGACACGGGCATGTGCATACTGAACGTAGAACACGGGGTTCTCGCGGCTTTGTTCCAGCACCTTGTCAAAATCGAAATCCAACGGCGCATCGTTCTTGCGAGTCAGCATAACAAACCGCGTCACGTCCGGGCCCACCTGATCGACCACATCGCGCAGAGTGACAAAGTTCCCTGCCCGCTTGGACATCTTGAACGGCTCACCATTCTTCCACAGCTTCACCAGCTGTGTCAGCTTGATATCAAGCGGCACCTTACCGTCGGACAGTGCCGAAACAGCCGCCTTCATCCGTTTGACATAGCCGCCATGGTCGGCGCCAAACACGTCGATCAGTGCGTCAAAACCACGGGTCACCTTGTCATAGTGATAAGCAATATCCGGGGCAAAATAAGTCCAGCTACCATCCGATTTCTTGACAGGGCGGTCGACGTCGTCGCCATGTTCGGTCGATTTGAACAGCGTCTGTTCGCGTGGCTCCCAATCCTCGGGCTTTTTGCCTTTCGGCGGCTCGAGCACGCCTTCGTAAATCAGGCCCTTGTCAGTCAGCGATTGCAATGCGGCCTCAATCCGACCAGTGCCATAGAGAGATTTTTCCGAGAAGAACACATCCATCTCGACGCCCAGCGCTTTCAGGTCAGCGCGGATCAGATCCATCATCGCGTCAGTCGAGAACTCACGCACCTCTTCCAGCCAGTCACTTTCCGGCTTGTCGATCAGGCTGTCGCCGTATTTCTCTTTCAACGCCTCACCGATCGGGATCAGGTAGTCGCCAGGATAAAGACCTTCGGCAATCTCGGGGCTCAGACCATTGGCCTCGCGATAGCGTTCGTAAGCCGAGCGCGCCAGCACATCCACCTGCGCACCGCCGTCGTTGATGTAATACTCACGGGTCACGTCATGGCCGGAATAGGCCAACAGGCTTGCCAGAGCATCCCCGAAAACCGCGCCCCGTGTATGACCCACGTGCAGCGGACCGGTTGGGTTGGCCGAAACATATTCAACGTTGACCTTTTGCCCATGGCCCATAGTCGAGCGGCCATAATCGGTGCCCTTCTCCAGCACGGCCGCCAGCACGCCTTGCCAGACCGACGGTGCCAGCCGCAAATTGAGAAAGCCCGGACCCGCCACATCGGCGCTGGTGATCCGATCATCCGCCACCAGCTTCCCTGCCAATGCCTCGGCAATGTCACGCGGTTTCATCCTGGCCGGTTTTGCCAGCACCATCGCCGCGTTGGTCGCCATGTCGCCATGCGCCGCATCACGCGGCGGTTCGACCGCCACGTTGTCAAAATTCAGCCCCTCGGGCAACGCGCCTTCGGACTGCATCTGTGCCAGCGCGTCCAGTACAAGGCCGCGGATCTCGGAAAACAGGTTCATTTCGGATGTCCTTTTGCTTGCCCGGCGGTTTACCACGCATCACGGCAAGGTCAATGGACGCCTATTGTTTGGACATGGTTTGCGCCCAATGTCTGCCAATGGCGCCCAGATATCCTCTGTCTGAAATTTCAAATACCCTGCGCGCTGTCCGTCGTACGGCTTCTGATCATCGCTTCCCGCCCGCGCAAGGTACTAATCAACCCGCAATAAAGGTCGCAAACATGGACCATTACCCGTGTCATTGCGGCCCAGTCAGCCCGTCAGCCGCGCGTGATCCTGCAAAGCGAAACGGTCGGTCATTCCTGCAATATAGTCCGATACGATCCGGGCCAGAGCAGTCTCGTCCGCCGCAGCTTCAATATCCTCGTGCCAGCGTGCGGGCATCTGTTTCGGATCGTTCAGGTAGATCGGGAACAGGTCTTCGACAACCGTTGCAACCTCGGCCCGCACCTTCATGACGCTGGGCGCGCGATACATCCGGGTGAACAGGAACGCCCTGATTTGTTTCAGATCCGCCCAAGTCCCGACCGAGAATTGGATGACAGGATGCCCAAGATGGCGAATCTCTTCGACCGACTGCGCGCCCGAGGCCGCGATCAAGTCGCGCGACGTTGTGATGACGTCCGCCACCATGACCCCAAAAACCCTCCGCAGTGCTTCATGACGCCGCCGATACGGATCAAGACCGGGGTATTTCGCATCCACATCTGCGTAACACGCCCCCACGATCGGAAGGTGGCGCAGATCATCATCTTCAAACAACCCCGCACGCAACCCATCCAGAAGGTCGTGATTGTTGTAAGCAATGTCATCAGACAAGGCCGCCACCTGCGCCTCGGCACTTGCATGGGTATGAAGTTCAAGGTCAAAGCCCTGGTTGCATTCAGCCAGGGCCCAGGGCAGATCGCCAACAACCGGACCGTTATGCTTGGCGATACCCTCCAGACATTCCCAAGTCAGGTTGCATCCGTCAAACCCGGCATAATGCCGCTCCAGCTTGGTTACGATCCGAATGGCCTGCGCGTTGTGATCAAACCCCCCGTAAGGTGCCATCAGCGCGTGGAGGGCGTCCTCACCCGTATGACCAAAGGGCGTATGACCCAGGTCGTGCGCCAGCGCTACAGCTTCGGTGAGTTCAGCATTCAGGCCCAACGCCCCTGAAATTGTTCGCGCGACCTGAGCAACTTCGATGGAATGGGTCAGCCGTGTTCGATAACTGTCACCTTCATGCTCGACAAAGACTTGCGTCTTGTGCTTGAGCCGCCGAAACGCACTGGCGTGAATGATCCGGTCGCGATCACGCTGAAAGCTTGACCGGAAGCTGCTCTCTTCCTCTGGCACCAGCCGCCCCCTTGCGCGGTCTGGGTCCGAAGCAAAACCCGCTCTGTCCAAAGGCCTTGTCCTTGTCGCCTGTCTTTTGGTTTCATATATTGTAGGACGCTTGGGAAATAAACCTTTGGAGACCGGCATGAATCTGCCCCCATCAGTCACCGAACGCGCCTTTGACCGCCTTGCCGAAATCGGTGCCGCGGAACAGGGGCAAGCCCTG
Organism: Ruegeria sp. O4; assembly: GCF_056535125.1. Lineage (NCBI taxonomy): Bacteria > Pseudomonadati > Pseudomonadota > Alphaproteobacteria > Rhodobacterales > Roseobacteraceae > Ruegeria > Ruegeria sp. O4. Next base: position 627,575 of record NZ_JBQERO010000001.1, read on the forward strand.
CGTGTCGCAGTGGAGGGCGGTGGATGTTCCGGTTTTCAATATGAAATTGCTCTGGATACGCCAAACTCCGACGACCTCATTCTTGAAGGCAAAGGGCAGAAAGTCATCGTCGACCCGATCTCTCTGCCCTTTCTTGAAAACGCGGTGATAGATTTCACTCAGGAGCTTATTGGTGCGCGGTTTGTGATCGACAACCCCAACGCCACCTCTTCCTGTGGCTGCGGCACGTCGTTTTCGATGTAACCGGTGGGGGCTTTGCCCCCACACCCCCAGGATATTTTCAGCCAGATGAAGCAGGGATCCGCTCTCTGACCAAAACGACCAGAGAGCTTCACCTGGCGCGGTCATCGGCGTCCCCGCCTGTACCGCCCCTTCAAGTATCGAAAAATGGTTAAGGATCCGTTTCTTCATCTGGCTAAAAATATCCCGGAGCGCGAGGCAGAGCCTCGCTAATCCGATCTCCGACTTGCCGCTGGGCCCGTTCTGAGCGATAGGTTGCCACAAGGTTTCGGAGGATCGCGCATGAAAATCGCCACGTACAACATCAATGGCATCAAGGCGCGAACCGAGGCGCTGCCCCGCTGGCTGGACGATGCCCAACCCGACGTTGTTCTTCTTCAGGAAATCAAATCCGTCGACGAAAACTTCCCCCGCGAGATGTTTGAAGATCGCGGGTACAACGTGGAAACACACGGTCAAAAAAGCTTCAATGGTGTTGCGATCCTGTCGAGGCTTCCGCTGGAGGATGTATCACGCGGCCTTCCCGGTGATGACAATGATGAACAGGCGCGGTGGATCGAGGCGACCGTCGTGGGCAAAAAGGCCTTGCGCCTCTGTGGGCTGTATCTGCCCAACGGGAATCCGGCACCCGGACCGAAATACGATTACAAGCTGGCCTGGATGGAACGGCTTTATGAACGCGCAAAGGGTTTGATGGAATCAGAAGAGCTGGCGCTAATGGCGGGCGATTATAACATCATCCCACAGGCCGAGGATGCCAAACGCCCCGATGCCTGGCGGGAAGACGCGTTGTTCCGCCCGGAAAGCCGGGCCGCCTTTCGAAAAATCCTGAACCTTGGCTTTACCGAGGCCTTCCGCGCGACAACGCAGGGTCCCGACCACTATTCCTTCTGGGATTATCAGGCTGGCGCGTGGAACCGGAATGACGGAATTCGGATTGATCATTTCCTGTTGACGCCACAAGCGGCCGACCTCATGCAGGATTGCCAGATTGATGCGGCTGTTCGGGGGCACGAAAAGCCATCCGATCACGTTCCCGTCTGGATTGACCTGGATCTTTGAGGCCCTAGGCAACCGTGACGTCGTGACTGTAGATCCATTCATAGCGTTGGGACAACCGGGCACCAACGACTCTCAGCACACATTGCGCAGCCAATCGGGCTGGGCCGCGCAGATGAAAGTTCCGCGCATTTGATCCGGCCGCCGCGACAACGCGCTGCGCCCTTGGTTTGCGGGTCGTTTCATAGGTTGCCAACGCGCTGGTGATACCCGATCGTTCGTCAAACGCGCGCGTCAGCACCCAGGCGTCCTCGAGCGCCAGACATGCACCCTGTGCCATAAATGGCAATGTTGGATGGGCCGCGTCCCCTAGCAGAACCAACCGACCATTCTGCCAGTTTTGGGCGACAGGCCGAAGAAACAATGCCCACAGATGCACATCCGTGACTTTCGACAGAATGTCGCGTGCGGGGCCACCGAAATCGGCAAATCGCTTACGCAACTCGTTAGGATCGCCCGTCTGACGCCATCCTTCTTCCCGCCAGTCCGAACGCTCCTCGACCGCGACAATGTTCATCAGACTTTCGTCACGCAACGGATAGGTTACCACATGCCGCCCAGGCCCCATGGTCAGGGACGCCGAAACCGGGTCGCGACCGGGCTGCCAGGGGATGGTGGCGCGCCACGCTACCTGATGCGTGAACTCCGGCGCCTCTGCCCCGTTCAGAGCCGGGCGGAGCACGCTGCGGCCGCCATCGGCCGCAATGGCGCATTCAGCGCGAATTCGCTCGCCTGACGCCAAGACCACCTCTGCCTCGTTGGGATGCTTTTGCACATGCAAAACTCTGGCGCCCAACCGGATATCCACGCCTGCCGCACAAGCCGCGTCATGAAGAAGGTTCAGAAGGTCGGCACGGTGATAGTAATAGGTCGGACCAACTGAGGGGCCCGGCAGTTGACTGACCACGCGCCCTTTTCGGTAATCGCGCAAGACCGTTCCATGGGACTTCTGCCCGACGGAAAGACCCGTGACACCAAGGGCATGAAGAACGCGCATCCCGTTCTCACTGATCTGCAAACCAGCACCGACTTCGGTCAGGGCCGGGGCTTGCTCCAGAAGCGTGACATGCGCCCCACGGTGTTGCAGCGCCAGTGCCGAGGCCAGCCCGCCGATTCCGCCGCCGATTACACAGAATTTCAATCCGTCTATCTTCATGACACCCGCATAACGCAAAAACGCCGGAGCCACAGGCCCCGGCGCTTGGATTTCTTACACATACCCGGCGATTAATCGTCGCGGTGGACCTTCTCGCGACGCTCGTGGCGCTCTTGCGCTTCAAGTGTCATGGTTGCAATCGGTCGCGCGTCCAAACGCTTCAGCGAGATCGGATCGCCCGTCATTTCGCAATACCCGTATTCGCCATCATCGATCCGGCGCAGGGCCGAGTCGATCTTTGCGACCAGCTTTCTCTGACGATCACGGGTCCGAAGTTCCAGCGCACGGTCTGTTTCTTCGCTGGCGCGGTCCGCGACGTCCGGAATGTTGCGGGTGTTGTCTTGCAGCCCTTCGATGGTGTCGCGGCTACCAGCCAGTAACTCTGTCTTCCAATCCAGCAGCTTGCGGCGAAAATACTCAAGCTGACGATCATTCATGAAAGGCTCATCTTCGGCCGGACGGTAATCTTCCGGCAGAAAAACTTCCTGCTTCATATTTGCTCCCTCGGTTTGGCCAGTGACGTCGTTCGCGGCTGTTTCAGCTGACATTTGGCTCTCCCTTCTGCGCAGCGTTTAGCCGACGGGCGGTGGAATGTCACTACACAAACGTTGCACGACAGTGCACCCCCGCGGATTTGTCTAACTATGAGACAAACATCAACAAAACCTTGTATTTCTATGAAATTTGACAGGCTTTTTTGGGGCGACAGGCACAACGTCTGCGAATGGTCTTTACCGGAATCAAGCAAAAGGGCTTGGAGTTGCAGCACAATTCCCGCCGGGCAACGCAGGGACGCGGGTTGTAAAAAACCTTGCCGCTCTGTAACCCGGAAACCACAACCTGCCCGTCCAACACAATATACGCACGAGAGGCCCATGACCGCACGTTTCCAAGGTACAGCCGAATATGTCGCCACCGACGATCTGACCATTGCCGTGAACGCCGCTGTCACGCTGGAACGCCCCCTTCTGGTGAAGGGCGAGCCCGGTACTGGCAAGACCGAGTTGGCCAGGCAGGTGGCCGGTGCGCTGGGGCTGAGAATGATCGAGTGGAATGTGAAATCCACCACCCGCGCGCAGCAGGGTCTTTATGAGTATGATGCCGTCAGCCGCCTGCGTGACAGCCAATTGGGCGAAAAGCGTGTCCATGATGTGTCGAACTATATCCGCAAGGGCAAGTTGTGGCAGGCCTTCGACGCCAACGAAAAGGTTGTTCTGCTGATCGACGAAATCGACAAAGCGGATATCGAGTTCCCCAATGACCTGTTGCAGGAACTCGATAAGATGGAGTTCCACGTCTATGAAACGGGAGAGACGGTCCGGGCCAAGCACCGCCCTATCGTCATCATAACTTCGAACAACGAAAAAGAGCTGCCCGACGCCTTCCTGCGCCGCTGTTTTTTCCACTATATCCGCTTTCCGGACGAGGCGACGATGCGCCGGATCGTAGATGTGCACCACCCCGGCATCAAGGACGCACTTCTGACCGCCGCGCTGACACAATTCTATGAAATCCGCGAGACGCAAGGGCTCAAGAAAAAGCCCTCGACCTCGGAGGTGCTGGACTGGCTGAAGCTGTTGCTGGCCGAAGACCTGACGGCCGAAGACCTCAAGCGTGACGGGGCCAGCGCGCTGCCGAAGCTGCATGGCGCTTTGCTGAAAAATGAACAGGACGTGCATCTGTTCGAACGTCTTGCTTTCATGGCACGTGGCAAACGCTAGCCTGCGTGTGAACAATCTGTGATCACGGCTTGCCATTGGGTATCTCGGGTGTCAGCATCGAGATACCTGACGCAACCGCGTTTCGAAGCAGCAATATTGGGGTCATTACTTGGCGAACGCTCTGACAATCCGGACCCTGCGGGCCGAGGACAAAGATCAGTGGGCCGAAATGTGGCGGGATTATCTGGCGTTTTATGAAACCACCCTGCCTGAAAACGTGTATGAATCGACCTTTTCCAGATTGTTGGGCGACGACCCGCAGGATTTTTCCTGTTTCGTTGCGGAACAGGCGGGCGTTTTGGTCGGGCTGACGCATTACCTGTTTCATCGCCACGCCTGGAAAGTGGAAAAGGTCTGTTACCTGCAAGACCTGTTCGCCCGACCTGAAACCCGAGGAACGGGCGTCGGTCGCGCTTTGATTCAGGCGGTTTATGAAGAGGCCGATCGCCAGGGCGCCCCATCCGTTTACTGGCTTACGCAAGAGTTCAACACCACGGCACGCCACCTTTATGATCGCATCGGCACCCTGACACCGTTCATCAAGTACGCCCGCCCATGATGCGTTTGGGCGCCCTTTTTCTGGCGCTGGTTATCGCTGGCTGCACGTCTGTCGAGACAATCGAACTCGGGAACGATGCCCCATATGTCGAAGTGGCGTTGCCGCCGGCCAAGTCTTTTGCGGCACCGCGTCCCTCTCCACCGGCACGGTCCAATACGAACATCGCGTCGGATTTCCTGTCCCTGCATTTCGAACTGGAAAGCGGGGCCGCCCTGCCCGTTTTCACCCGGTTCGAAACGCCGATCACCGTTCGCCTGACCGGATCGCCGACACAAAGTATGCAGCAGGATTTGACCCGCCTGCTGAACCGCCTGAAGCGCGAGGCGGGTATCAACATCCGACAAATCAACGACGGTCAGGCCAATATCACGATCGAAGCGGTCAGCCAGAAGGACATTCTGCAAATTCTGCCAAACGCGGCCTGTTTCGTGGTGCCAAACGCGTCCAGCCTGGCTGAGTATCAGCGCGACCGCCGCAAACCCAAAAGCAGTTGGGTTGAGCTGCGCCAGCGCGAAAGATTGGGGATTTTTATCCCCTACGACGTCAGCCCGCAGGAAATGCGCGATTGTCTGCACGAAGAACTGGCACAGGCCCTCGGTCCTCTGAACGACCTCTATCATCTGCCGGATTCGGTGTTCAACGACGACAATATTCATACGGTCTTGACCGGGTTCGACATGCTGATCCTGCGCGCGGCTTATGCGCCCGAACTGCACACCGGCATGACCCGCGATCAGGTCGCTGCCGTTATCCCCGGAATTCTCAGCCGTCTGAATCCACGCGGCGACCGACTAGCTGCGCAACCCCCCACAAATACCCCACGAGAGTGGATCAACGCGATCCAGAAATCACTGGGACCGGGGCCGGGTTCCCCCCGACAGATGCGCGCCGCGCAAAAGGCAGCCCGCATCGGGCAGCAACAGGGATGGACGGATCACCGCCGCGCCTATCCCCACTACCTGATGGGCCGGATGGAGCAGTTTCGTGATCCGGCAGAAGCCCAGCGGCAGTTCAAGATCGCGCAACAATTTCTTCGCGCGACGCCCGGAACCGAGGTTCATCAGGCTTATGTCTCAACCCAAACCGCAGCCTTTGCGCTTGCGCAGGATCGCGGGCCCGAGGTTCTGCCCGAACTGGATCAGGCCATCGACGTGATGACCCGCGCGGAAAACGCTTCGCTGCTGGCAACGTTGCTGCTGTTGAAATCCGAGGCCTTGAAACAGGCCGGTCAATTGCAGCAGGCACGTGCCGTCAGGCTGGACAGCCTTGGATGGGCGCGATACGGGTTCGGTTCGGATTTGGTGGCTCAATCTCTGGCTCAAAACAGTAGCCGACGCCCCGCTGACAGCACGAAAGACGGATGAAACGCATATGTTGCTAGTACTGGGAATGGCGATACTGGGTGCAATCCTGGGTGCTTTGACCGCAAAAAAACGCAATGGAAACGGCGCCGACATGGCGCAGTATGCCGCCGGATATGGGATCGCTTTTGCGCTTGTGGGTCTGGTGATCTCGCTGGTTCTGCTTCGCATGGTGGCGTGACGCGATGTTCCTGCCCTTTTTCGAAAACCTCCGCAAAGCGGGCATCCCGGTATCGCTCCGGGAGTATCTGACTTTTCTGGAAGGCATGAAAAAGGGTCTTGTCACCTATGATGTCGAAGCGTTCTACTACCTTGCCCGCGTGTCGATGGTGAAAGACGAGCGCAATATCGACAAGTTCGACCGCGCCTTTGCCGCCAGCTTTGAGGGCTTGGGCGAGATCAGTTTCGATCAGGTGTTGGAAGCTGTCGATATCCCAGCCGATTGGCTCGCCAAGATGGCCGAGAAACACCTGTCGGACGAGGAGAAGGCAGAGATCGAAGCGCTCGGCGGTTTCGACAAGCTGATGGAAACGTTGCGCGAGCGCCTCAAGGAACAACAAGGCCGTCATCAGGGCGGCAACAAGTGGATCGGCACCGCAGGAACCTCTCCGTTCGGGGCCTATGGGTACAACCCCGAAGGCGTCCGTATCGGTCAGAAAGAAAGCCGTCACCAGCGTGCGGTCAAGGTCTGGGACAAACGGGAATTCAGGAACCTCGACGATACGGTTGAACTGGGCACCCGCAACATCAAGGTCGCCCTGAAACGCCTGCGCCGCTGGGCGCGGGAGGGAGCAGCTGAAGAGCTGGATCTGGACGGCACCATCCGTGCCACGGCCGAGCATGGCTATCTAGATGTCAAAACCCGGCCCGAGCGCCACAACGCGGTGAAGGTACTGTTGTTTCTGGACGTCGGCGGCTCGATGGACCCTCATATCAAAGTGGTTGAAGAGTTGTTTTCCGCTGCAAGAACCGAGTTCAAGCATCTGGAATATTACTACTTTCACAATTGCCTGTATGAAGGGGTCTGGCGCGACAATCGCCGCCGCTGGAACCAACAGACCCCGACCCACGAAGTGCTGCGCACCTATGGATCCGACTACAAGTGCATCTTTGTCGGCGACGCCTCGATGAGCCCCTATGAAATCGCCTATCCCGGCGGTGCCAATGAACATTGGAACCAGGAAGCCGGGCAAGTCTGGCTGCAACGCGCGCGCGAACAGTGGGCGTCAAACCTGTGGATCAACCCGGTGCCCGAGAAATACTGGGAATATACTCATTCCATCGGCATGATCCGCGACATCTTTGAAGATCGCATGGTGCCCATGACACTGGCTGGTCTGGAAAAGGGAATGCGCGAGCTGACGCGGTGAAACACACCTTCAGGTATTCCTGCTGGTTAATACCTTGACCTCAAGCAGGGTTGAGCTTTCACAGTAACCCGGTTGCCGTTTGAAAACCTGAGGAGCTGACTGTGCATCTGCTGACAATCCTGGATCACCCAAAGCCGAACTCCTTTACGGCCGCCGCTGTCGCGAAACTCTGCGAAGGCGCAAAGGCGGCTGGCCATACCACCGAGGTTGCGGATTTGCATGCAGAAGGGTTCGATCCACGCTGGTCAATGGCGGATATAGAAGGCGAAGCAGGCACGGGCGCACCGCAAGACATACTTGCGGAACAAACACGGATTGCGCGCGCCGATGCAATCTGCCTGGCCTTTCCGTTGTTCTGGTGGGGAATGCCTTCGATGATGAAAGGCTGGGTCGACCGCGTGTGGATGTGGGACTGGGCCTACGATCAGTTGGACGACCCGGAAAAGTCTCTCCAGAGGTCGCGAACAGGATTACTGTTGGTGCCAGCCGGTGCGCGTTCTGACGAAATGGAAGCCAAAGGATACACCGACGCGCTTGAGACACTCTGGACCAAAGGCACGTTCGGGTATTTCGGGTTTTCACCCCGGAAACTCGAGCTGTTGCATGGCGCGACCGGATCAGCCCCGCGGCGACAGGCGCTTTTGGAACGTTGCTATGAAATTGGACGTACGCTTCCGCAACCTGAAAGCGATCCATGAACAAGGTCGCGCTCTGCAGCCTCACTTTGAAATGTGGCTGGATTGTGAGAAGCTTCTATTTTCCATTTGCTCTTGGGGTGTTGAAAACCCATATCTAGCCCATGCTGCGTCTGACCCCTATCCTGCTGGCCATTGCCTATGGAATTGTGATGTACCGGATTTCCGTCTGGCGCACCCATCGGGAACTGGACGCAAAGTCGACCGAACTTGTTGACCCGGCCCTCAAGCGCATGACCGACCGGCTGGCTGCCGCGCTCGAGATCGAGCGGGTTCCGGTTTATATCTATGAGATCGACCCGGTGAACGGGCTGGCCGCACCGGACGGGCGGATATTCATCACGCGGGGATTTTACCGCAAGTTCCGCAACGGCGAGGTTTCGGCTGAGGAAATGGCCAGTGTAATCGCGCATGAGTTGGGCCATGTGGCACTAGGTCACGCGCGGCGGCGGATGATCGATTTTTCAGGGCAGAATGCGATGCGCACGGCGCTGATCATGGTCCTGAACCGGTTCATCCCTTTTGTCGGAGCGATGATTGCCAACGCGTTGACCGCACTGATCGCCTCGCGCCTGTCGCGGGGGGATGAGTATGAAGCGGATGAATATGCGGCCGCCTTGCTGACGAAAGCCGGTATCGGAATAGGCCCGCAGAAATCACTGTTTCACAAGCTGGAAGAGTTGACACAGCAACGCGCCGGGGTGGTCCCGGCATGGCTGATGAGCCATCCCAAGACAGATGAACGTGTTGCGGCGCTGGAAAAGCTTGAACAGCGTTGGGCACAGCGGTGATGCCTGTGCTGCGAGAGGCCAGCCTCTCGCGCTCTCCGGGATATTTTTGGCCAGATGAAGCTGGATCCCGCTCAGGTGGCGAGTGCCTTGCCCAATCGCGGAAGCCGGGCTTTTTTCATGAGCGCGCGAAGGGTCCATTTTTCGGCTGAGAGGCGATTGGCTTCGGCAAGGACCCGAGTGGCAAGTGTGCTCATGCCTTCTGGATTGGATTGCCAGAAGCCGTACAGCAGGCTGTCGGGGTCTTGCCGGTCAAGCCCTTCATCAGTCAGGATATTTCTGGGAAAATCCTTGGCATTAACCGTGACAATCAGATCAGCGGAAGCAGCTATTCCTGTAGCCAGCACGTGGATATCTGCGGCGTCCGGCAGCCACAGGCGGTTTTGAAGACCCTCGTTCGTTGGACGTTCAGCATCCGGCCAGGCCGCTTGCACCAACGCGATCTCGGCGCGCGCCTGCGCCTCACCCGTCGGGCCCAACTTACGGGCGGCGCGGGCCCATTCTTCGAGGATGCGGGCGGACCAGAGCGGGGTGAAATGCCCCAATCGCGCGGCACCCAACAGCATCTCGCGCATGACCGTGGGATAGAGGACGCAAGTGTCGAGAACAGCCTTCATAGGCGATAGAACACCGCTTTGAGGTAGCCGCTTTCCGCCAGTTGCGGCAGTTGCGGGTGATCCGGCCCGGCAAATCCGGTGTGGATCAGTTGCGCCTGTCGGCCCGCCCGGCCGATCCCGCGGGAGGAGGCGTCGCGGAACCGCCCCAGATCGGCGGCATGAGAACACGAACACAGCCCCAGATAGCCGCCGGGTTTGACCAGAGGTGCGGCAAGCCGTGCGATACGCTCATAAGCGCGCAATCCCGCATCCAGCGCTTGTTTTGAGGGGGCAAAGGCAGGTGGATCACAGATGACCACGTCAAACGCCGCACCCTCGTCCCCCAATTGGGTCAACACATCGAACGCGTCGCCCTGTCGGGTCTGGAACCTGTCGGCAAGGCCCGAAGCCGCAGCGCCTTTGGTGGCCAGTTCCAGCGCGGCCGCAGACCCATCGACGGATAAGGCCCGTCCGGCACCTGCGGCCAGCATCGCCAGGCCAAAGCCGCCGACATGGCTGAACACGTCCAGCACCTGCGCTCCGGGATGTACCAGCCGTGCGGCAAAGGCATGGTTGGGGCGTTGATCGTAAAACAGGCCGGTTTTCTGACCTCCGGTCAGGTCGGCCATATACGTGGCACCGTTCATCGGCACATGCAGGGGTGCGACGGGTGCGGTGCCGTGCAAAGTCAGGTTCTCATCGTCCAGCCCTTCCAGCCCGCGCGTACGGCCCGAGGCGTTTTTCAGCACCGTCGTCACGCCTACGACCTTGATCAGCGCGTCGGTGAGCGTATCCAGATGCATCTCGGCCCAGGCCGCGTTGGGCTGAATGACACAGCTATCGCCAAACCTGTCGATGATCACACCGGGAAAGCCATCGGCCTCGGCATGGGCCAGACGGTAGAAAGGCGCATCAAACAAGCGTTCACGCAGTGCAAGGGCGCGGCTAAGGCGGGTTTCGAACCAAGTATTGTCCAATTGTGCGGTGGTATCACGATCCAGCACCCTGCACATGATTTTTGAGTCAGGGTTGACCGCCACCAGCGCAAGCGCCGCGCGGTTGTCATCCTCGAGAATCGCCAGTGCGCCCGCAGGGATCTTGCGCGTGCGGCGGTCTGTGACAATGTCATTTGCATAGACCCAGGGGAAGCCATGGCGCAGCCCGCGCGCGTTGGCTTTGGGTTTCAGGCGGATACGGGGGCGGTCGGCAGTTTGGGTCATGGCGCCCTCTTAGTCGCGAATGTGCCGATGGAAAAGCCCTAGCGGTTCCGAGAGCGCCAGCCGCCACGCCGTTTCGGGGTTTGGGCCGCCTGAAGGCCCTCGGACAGAACCTGAGTCATGGGGTGATCCGGGCTGTGCAGCGCGTATGCCGCATGCAACTCGGTCAGCGCCGTGTTCTGGTCACGCTCTTCGGGCAGGCTGAGCGCCCAGTCCAGAAATATGCTGCGGCATTCCGGCAGGGTGATGCCTTCGATACGATAGGCTTCCTGGATCAGACCTTTGTGGTCATTGGGATCAGTACTGCGTGCCATCTTCGCCCTCTTGGATCACGCCGCCGATCAGGTCGGCCGCGGTTGTGTAACTCTTCTGTAATGCCCGTTGCAGTGCATCGACCTGTTCAAACCCGGTGGCGCGGCACAGGAAATCCACACCTCCTTCACCGATCTGTTCCGCCTCGATGACCTTGCCCGATAGAAGCCGGGCCGCACATTGCACCGACCAGCATAGGCTGTAGCAGTCTTTCAGGGATTGCGCCTGCGCGACATCCAGCAACCCGGCAGCGACGGCACCATCGAGGCCCGAGGACACGTCGCGTGCCGTAGACCCTGCCAGCAAGGCACCGGTTTCGGCCATCAGTTCGATATCCATCAGGCGGCCGGGCCCGTTTTTGGCATCCCAGATCCCGGCGGGTGCCTTGGCTGCGGCCAGACGCGTTCGCATCTCGGCGACTTCGCGCAAAACCTTGTCCCGCTCGCGTGGGCGCGACAGAAACCCGACGCGAAACGCTTCGATATCATTTGCCAAACCGGCATCACCCGCAACGACATGAGCACGGGTCAGGGCCAGATGTTCCCACACCCAGGCCTCATTCTGCTGATAATTGGTAAAGCTGGCCCAACTGGTGGCAACCGGCCCCTGATTGCCGGACGGGCGCAGGCGCATGTCGACCTCATACAGCCGCCCCTGTGACATCGGAGCCGAAAGTGCCGTGATCAGCGCCTGCGTGAACCGCGCATAATAGGTGCGCGTGGCCAAAGGACGCGGACCATCGGACATGTCCTGATCCTGCGGATCATAGATCACAATCATGTCCAGATCGGATTGCGAATTGATCCGTCCTGCGCCCAGCGATCCCATGCCCAACACCGCCGCTCCGCGTCCCGGTGCGGGACCGTGTTTACGGGCGAAATTCTCGGTAACATAGGGCAGGATAGCGGCAATCACCGATTGTGCTAGCTCTGCATATTGCCGGCCTGCCTGTGCCCCGTCGATCAGACCCCGCAAGTGGTGGACGCCGACCCGGAAATGCCATTCCTTACACCAGCGCCGCGCAAAGTCGAGCCGGGTTTCATAGTCAGACTCTTCCGCCAGCGCACGGGCCAGTTCGACCTGCAATTCCTTCTGCCCCGGCCAATCGGCAAAGAAACTGCCGCCGATCACCGCGTCGAAAACCGAGGCATTGCGCGACAGATGCGAGGCCAGAGCGTGAGACGTACCAACGATATCGACCAGTAGGTCGATCAGTTGCGGATTGGCCTCGAACAAGGAAAACAGCTGAACCCCGGCGGGAAGGCCAGACAGAAACCCATCCAGCGCCATCAACGCCTCATCCGGTTTGGCTGTCTTGGCAAGACGCGACAGCAACTCGGGCCGCAACCGTTCGAATATCCGCGACCCGCGCTGGGACCTTAAGGCCGGATATGTCGTCCACCGGGCCAGAACACTCTGGTCAAACTCCACATCCTGCACCGCCACAGGTGCAGGACCGGGCCCGGGCGCAAAAAATCCTTCGGTCAGTTCGTGCACTTCGGTCAGGCGGTTTTTCACGTCCTGTTTCAGTTCATCACTTTCGATCCCCATCAGACAGGCGATACGTTCAATGCCTTCAGGTGATTTCGGCACCTTATGCGTCTGTGCATCATGAACCATCTGAATGCGGTGTTCGACTTCGCGATGCGCCCGGTAATGATCGGTTAGTTTGTCCGCAACATCCTGCGGCACCCAGCCTTTTGACGCCAACGCCGCCAACCCCGGAACCGTTCCACGCACCCGTAAATCCGGATCGCGACCGCCTGCGATCAACTGACGGGTCTGGGTGAAGAACTCGATCTCGCGAATACCGCCCTGCCCCAGCTTCATGTCGTGGCCGGGAATCGACAAGGCCCCGCCCGTACCTTTGTTTTCGCGAATCCGAAGCCGCATATCATGCGCGTCCTGAATGGCGGCAAAATCCAGATGGCGACGCCAGACAAAGGGGCGCAATGTATCCAGAAACCGCTGCCCCGCAGCCAAGTCTCCGGCACAGGGACGGGCCTTGATATACGCCGCGCGCTCCCACGTGCGGCCGAGGCTTTCGTAGTACCGTTCAGCGGCCTCCATCGCCATGCAGACCGGTGTTACGGCAGGATCTGGCCTCAGCCTCAGATCGGTACGGAAAACATAGCCATCGGCAGTCTTGTCGCTGAGCGTCGCGCAGAAGTTCCGCGTTGCCCGCACCATGCCCTGCCGGGCCTCGTAGAAGTCATCGGGGTCAAACCGCGTCTCATCAAACAGCACAATCAAATCGATATCCGAGCTGTAGTTCAGCTCATGCGCGCCCATCTTGCCCATGGCCAGAATGACCATCCCGGCGGCAGTTTCGATATCGTCCTCGGTCATACCCGGCAGTTTGTTGCGCCGGATCAACGTCGCAATCTCGGCCTTGGCCGCAGTATCCGCGGCCAGTGCCCCGAAATCGGTCAGTGCCGCGGTGACTTTTTCAAGCGGCCAGGCACCTGCAATGTCGGCAAGCGCGGTCAACAGCGCCACCCGCCGCTTGGCCTGCCGCAAGCCGGATTTCAGCTGATCCGTCGGCAGCTTACGCGCATCCGCCATGACTTCAGACAGTGCCTGATCCGGGCGCAATAAGGCATCAGGCAGCCATTCCCTTTCACGCTCGATCAAGCCTTTCAGATATGGGCTGGACCCGGCGGTTCCCGCCACCAGCTCTCCCATCTCCTGCGACAGATCAGGTATCAGAGCGCGGGTTTCATCGCCCAGAGACGGATCAAACGCACGCGGAAGGCGGGTAATGGCAAGAGCGTCAGTCATGCGCGCACCCTGCGCATTGCGGCGCGTAATCGTCAATGGGGCATTCTGATCAGGTTACCTGAACCGGCGTATCCTGACTGAAGCTGTTGATCCAAACGTCGTTTCTTCTTTCCCACAAAGATGAAATCAGCATTGCCTCGCGCCGATCTGCGCCCGGGCGCAGGTAGTCGGCACGGTAGGACAACAAGACGATATCCGGGGTCAGAATGCGTAACCGGGCATCACTCAGATCAAACTCGGCCATCGTTGGCGCATCTGCAAATTGCCCGACGTGATCGTCCCGATTGGCAAAACCCGTGGGATAAACGCCCAGAAAATCCGCGCTCAGCAAGGCGCGGTCGGCGCTTGCATCGCCTTCAACCAGCGCCACCCAGACCTGCGTTTCCAGTTCAAGAATGTCCTTTAGTGCAGGGGCAGCTTTGTTGTCCGTCATATCCATACCCAGAACCTGCGAGCCAGATCCTGAAACGTCAACCGGATTGCTTAATGTAAATCTTTTTCACATTACCCCTTGCACCCAACCAAACGATACCCCATCTATGCAATGTGAATAGAGTTTACATCAACCCTGGAGAGCTCAAATGACCGCATTGTCCGACCCCGCCGTCCCCGCGAATCCGGGATGGCTTTATCGAACCGAAGCCTGGCTGGACGACAAAGGCAAAGGGGCCTGGATCGCCGCCATGGTTCTTGGATTTATCTTCTTCTGGCCCGTTGGCCTTGCCCTGCTGGCCTATATGATCTGGAGCAAACGCATGTTCAGCAAATCCTGCAACCGCCGCAAATCCTGGCACAGCCACATGAGTGCAATGAAGCCCTCGGGCAACAGCGCCTTTGACGCCTACAAAGCAGATACACTGGCCCGCCTGGAACGCGAACAACAGGATTTCGAAGCATTTTTGCGCCGCCTGCGTGACGCCAAGGACAAGGCCGAATTCGACCAATTCATGGATGAACGCGCCCGCGAGAACCATGACGAAGAAGGCAAGGGCGAGCCCGCCTGATTGACCTTGCCCTGCCCCGGTGTTTCGGGACAGGGTGCCCCCACCCCAGTTTTTCGGACCTATCGAATGAACCATCTGCCCAACCCGGACACCCAACCCGATTTCTATCGTTCCGTGACAACCAAACGCTTTGTCGCCTGGCTGTTCGATATCGCCTTCATTTCGCTGCTTTGCACGGTGGCAATCCTCTTTACTGCGTTTCTGGGTCTGTTTTTCCTGGCCCTGATCTACGCCGTTGTCAGTTTCGTCTACCGGGTGGTGACCATCGCCAACGGCTCAGCCACGCTGGGTATGCGCTTTATGGGGATCGAGCTGCGTGACGCGTTCGGAGAACGAATGGACCTGGGCAAGGCGCTTGCCCACACTGCCGGCTATTTTGTCAGCATGGCCTTTCCCGTGGTCCAGATCATCTCGGTCATCATGATGATGACCAGCGCCCGTGGCCAGGGTCTGACCGACAGTTTTCTGGGCACCGTGATGATCAACCAACGGGCCTGACGCAAGGTTGCGTGAAACACTTGGCGGTCTCGGGAACGGTTGCTATCATCCCTCCCGAGGTTGGATGGGGATTTCATGCGACATACGCTGCCAATTGCGCCACAATTCTATGTCACGGCACCGCAGCCCTGCCCTTATCTTGGCGGCAGGATGGAACGTAAACTGTTCACCGCCCTGCAAGGCGAAGGGGCTGAACAGCTGAACAACTCCCTGTCTCAACAAGGATTTCGCCGGTCTCAGAATGTACTCTACCGTCCTTCGTGTACGGATTGCGCAGCCTGCCTGTCGGCCCGGATCGATGTTTCAGCCTTCCGGCCGACCAAAAGCCAGAAGCGCGCAGCAAGGCGGAATGGTTACCTGGAACGCCGCGCAACCTCGCCATGGGCCACGGATGAGCAATACGAGCTGTTCCGCCGCTATCTTGATACCCGTCACGCCGATGGCGGCATGGCTGACATGGATGTTTTCGAATTCGCCGCGATGATCGAGGAAACACCGATCCGCAGCCGCGTTGTGGAATATGCCGATCCTGAAACGGGCGAGTTGATCGCCGTCAGCCTGACCGATGTGCTCGATGACGGGCTAAGTATGGTCTATTCTTTCTACGACCCGGAACAGCCGCAAAACTCACTCGGCACCTACATGATCCTCGACCATATCGACATCGCACGTGAGGCGGGCCTGCCCTATATCTATCTGGGGTACTGGGTCCCCGGCAGCCCCAAGATGGGCTACAAAGCCAAGTTTTCAGGGCTCGAGGCCTATATTCAGGGGGGCTGGCAAAAAATCAGCGATCCGGATGCCTATACCGGCACATCGCATCACCCCTTGTCGGCGCCGCCAATCGCCGAACAGGTCGCCAATATCCAGCTCCCTGACCGGCACCCGACCAAAGGCTGACCGCGCGATGAAACAAAGCCTGCATGCCGTCACCCTTGTGGTGCCGGATTACGACGACGCCATCTTGTTTTATACAAAGACGCTCAGCTTCCAACTTATCAAGGACATCGACCTCGGCAATGGCAAGCGCTGGGTTCTGGTCGCGCCTCCCGGTTCAGACAGCGGCTGCCTTCTTCTGGCAAAGGCTGACGGACCTGAACAAACCGCCGCCATAGGCAACCAGACCGGCGGGCGCGTTGGGTTCTTCCTGCAAACCGATGATTTCTATCGCGACCATGCGAACATGCGCGCCAGGGATATCCACTTCGAAGAAGAACCCCGCCAAGAATCCTATGGCGTCGTCGCTGTCTGGCGTGATCCCTTCGGCAATCGCTGGGACCTGATCCAGTTCACCTGATCCGCATCTTCATCTGGCCAAAAATATCCCGGGAATGAATTGGCCGCAGGCCAAGAAGGGGCTGGCCCCTTGCCCGAAATAAACAGAAAAGGGGGCCAATCGGCCCCCTTTGCAATATTCTCTTCCGGATCGGATCAGTTTGGCATCAGGTCCGGAACGATCGTGACAATCGTCGGGAAGAACCACAAGATCGCGATCCCCATCACCTGGATCAGAACAAACGGAACGATCCCGCGATAAATATGACCTGTAGTGACCTCCTTCGGCGCAACCCCCCGAAGGTAGAACAACGCAAACCCGAAAGGTGGCGTCAGGAACGACGTCTGAAGGTTCACCGCCACCATGATCGTGACCCATTTCGGATCGAACGAGCCGCCATAGATCACCGGGCCCACGATGGGGATCACGATGTAGATGATCTCGAGGAAATCCAGCACGAACCCCAGAATGAACAGCACCAGCATCACGATCAGGAAAACCGTGAACTCGTTGTCAAAGCTCTTCAGGAATTGCTGGATATAATGCTCCCCTCCGAATGAAATCACCACGAGGTTCAGCAACTGCGATCCGATCAGGATGGTGAACACCATCGAGGTCACTTTGGCTGTCTCACGCACCACCGGGGTCAAAACACCGCTGGAATAGAGCACCCAGCATCCGTACAGCAGCCCGAACAGGGCGTACAGATAGGCCGCATAAGCAATGATGAAGGCGATCCAGGTTTCCACCGTCACACTGCCTTGATTGATACGCAGGTCAAAGTTGACCCCCATCAGCAGTGCAATGACAACGGCGAAGGTCGACCAGATGACCACTTTGCCCGAACGGCCCTGATCCTGCAGCTTGCGATAGGCCGCCAGCATGATCGCGCCACCCGCGCCCAGCGCAGCCGCTGGTGTCGGATTGGTGACACCTCCCAGGATCGAGCCCAGCACCGCTATGATCAGAACAAGCGGCGGGAAGACCACGCGGATCAGATCGTTTGTGGCACAGCGGGCCGCAGCCTCTTTGCAACCATACATGGCCAGCGCGAACGGCAGGGCGAGCAGCACGAAAGTCACGCCAGAGGATGTGGTCGGCGATATCATCAGGATATCGACCAGTGCCATCAGCAACAGCCCGATCGCGCCAAGGATCAGCGGCTGCGGTGACCGCGACGGTGCGATACCACGGCCGAGAACCAGGGTCAGACCAAGCAGAACAAGGGTAACCGCCACTCCAGTGCCGATCGGCGCCGCGTCGGCAATCCTTTTTTGTTGTTCAGCAGCCAGTTCCTCTTCTGTCAGGCGATGCGCTTCGGTTGTGCCGCCAGCGGCATCAATGGCCTCCTGCTCGGCAACAGCCTGATCCCAGGCAACTTGCCCGTGCAGATCGATCATCGACGCCTTGCACTCTGCCGAAACGTTGGTCCTCAGCGACGCACCCTCGCCGATATCCGAGAAGGCCGAGACCGAGATATTCTGGCTTCCGATCACACCGACATTGCCCAAAAGGACCGCACCGACGATCAGGGCTACAGGCGCACCCAGCAACCATGTCAGGCCTTCTGACCGCGTAATGGGTTCCCCGGAACCACCGGACACAGCCACAGCGGGCGCTTTGTGTGGATTCAGCAATGCATAACCAAAGGCATAGAGCGCATAGAGCAGCGCCAGCATGATCCCTGGCAACAGCGCAGCCTGGAACAATGTCCCGACCGAGACAACCGCAGGCTCACCCAGATAGGTCAGCGCGTCGGTACAACCGGCTTCAACAGCCCGGGTTTCCTGCGCTGTCGAATACAGATCCCCCGCCAATGTGCCCAGCAGGACGATCACGATCGACGGTGGAATGATTTGCCCCAAGGTGCCCGATGCCGCGATCACACCGGTCGCCAGTTCCGGCGAATAGTTGTTGCGCAACATGGTTGGAAGCGCCAGCAGGCCCATCGTCACAACGGTCGCGCCAACGATACCGGTCGAAGCCGCAAGGAACGCCCCCACAACCACGATCGACACGGCCAGACCACCCGGAAGTGGGCCAAAAACACGTGCCATCGTCGTCAGAAGATCGTTGGCAATCTTTGAACGTTCCAGCGTGATGCCCATCAGAACAAACATGAGCACGGCCAGAAGGGTCTCGATGGATTGACCGGCCAGAACCCGCTCGTTCATGCGGTTCACGATGAACGACACGTTGCGGTCCAGCGCGGTTTCCCAGCCCGAGGCAAAAACCGGTTCGGCGAGCCTTGGCAAATCCGGGTATCGGAACACCGATATGGTGTCCGGCTTGATCCCGGAATTCACAAGGTCCCGATAACTTTGCGATCCAACGTCAATCGCCTGGTGGATCAGCAACCCCGCACTGTCCAGCGCGGCGATGATGCCAAAGGATATAATCCCTGCCCCGCCGATGGCAAAAGCCACCGGAAAGCCGGAAAGAATGCCCCCGAAAAGGCAAAAGAATACGATAATAAGGCCTATCTCGACGCCATCAAGTCCGAATAGCATTGTCTTTGTCTCCGCCCTTAATGCGCGCCTTCATAGGCTTCTTCACCCTCACCAAGACTGTCCTTGTCGAGGTATTTTCCAACGCTGTCCGGCCCTTCCACAAATTCCAGATACGACCGGTACAAAAACGCGATGGCGTGCAGGAACACCATGGCCGCAAAGGCCACCAGCAGGATCTTGAACAGGAAGTAGGCATTGAACCCGTTGGGGCTGAACCCGATGGTTTCCACGTTCCAACGCAGGGCGCGGGATTTGGCAACCAGACGGTCCAGCGCGTCACTGGCCGATGGGTTCGGCACGATCAGGTGCCGCCACAGGAAGAACCAGCCGTACATCCAGGTCAGCACCGCCATTGGCATCATGAACAGCAACGCACCGCACATATCGACCACACGCTTGGCGCGGTGGCTGATACCGGCATAGATCAGATCAACGCGCACATGCCCGCCCTGCACAAATGTGTAGGTACAGCACAGGCAGACGACCATGGCGTTATACAGTTTCAGCTCTTCCGCGAACCAGCTGATATCCATCTGGAACGGTATGCCCAGACCGAAGGACATATCAGGACGGGTAAAGACCCGTTGCATGAATACGATGACAATTTGCTGAATCACCATCAGCAGCCCCGCCCAGGCAAAGAACCGCCCGGTGGTGTTTGCAAAACCTTCAAGGCCGCGCACGATGGCCCACATGAAGTTCCGGTAATACAACCCGACGGCTGTCAGAACCAAAAAGAAGGTGAACACCACAAAGAAGAACTCGACCGAACCGCCGTAATACACAAAGCGCATGATCGACGCCTTGTCAGACCAGTCCAGCCAGAGCTGCGGATGCGTGATCGCATATCCGAAATTATAGAAGGCTTCGGCAATGTTCTGAATGAACCAGACCAGTCCATTCCACAGGGCGCCGAAGAACGAGATACCGTTTTCGTCCTGCATGTTGTCCCCAGGTCGTCTCAGTTGCGCGCAGGCCTATTGTGGCTTGCCCAAGTCCTTTCACGCAACGGGAAAGGTTTCCCCGCAAGGTGCGGGGAAACCGTTTTTCCTTTGATCAGGAAGGATTAGCCGCGAACACGGTCACGCTGTGCGGTGTAGACACCCGACGACAGGTTGTTCCATGCCGACGAAGCCGCCATCGACGGCATTGCGCTGTCGTGGATCTTCTTGAACAGCTCATCGCCCATGTTCTCGTCCAGAACTTCCTGGCTGGCCTTGCCGAACGCATCCCAGACACTGTCAGGGAATTCCAGGACCTTGACACCACCGGCCTGCAGGCGCTGCAGCGCTGCACCGTTGTTGGCCAGGAATTGCGCCAGGTTCCACTGGTGTGCTTCTGCGGCAGCGATCTCGATGATCTTCTGCTGGGCCGGGGTCAGTTCATTGAACACGTCGCGGTTGGTTGCCAGCGACAGACCTGCGCCCGGCTCGTGGAAGCCCGCGGTGTAGTAGGTCTTGGTGATTTCCTGGAAGCCCGCTTTTTCGTCGGCCCAGGGTCCGATCCACTCGGTTCCGTCAATCGCGCCGGACGACAGCGCCTGATACACTTCGGAACCGGGGATGTTCTGAACAGACGCGCCCAGTTTGCCCAGTGCTTTGCCGCCCAGACCGGGCATACGGAACTTCAGACCATTGAAGTCTTCGGGGCTGTTGATTTCTTTCGAGAACCAGCCGCCCGCCTGCGCACCGGTGTTACCGGCCAGGAAGGACTTCAGGCCAAAGATTTCGCCCAGCTCATCATGCAGCTCCATACCGCCGTCATGATAGTACCAGTTCACCAGTTCCTGCGCGGTCATGCCGAAAGGCACAGCCGTGAAGAACGCATAGCCCGGGTGCTGACCCACAAAGTAATAGTCAGCGGCGTGATACATGTCGGCCTGACCGGACGACACCGCGTCAAACACCTCGAACGCGCCAACCAGTTCGCCTGCCGCTTTGATCTCGACATTCAGGCTGCCATCCGACATCGCGTTGATGCTGTCGGCACAACGCTGCGCGCTGTCAAACACGCCAGCCAGACCACGACCCCACGAGGTCACCATGGTCAGTGTGCGCTGTCCCTGCGCATAGGCCGGAGCCGCCAGAGCGGTTGCTGCAGCTGCCGAGCCGCCCAGCGCGGATTTTTTCAGAAATGAACGACGATCCATATGAGTGTTCCTCCCCTTCATAGTCACGATCCGGCAGAACCGGACCTGTCGCATTCAGTGCGCGTCAGCCTAATGTGAGCGAAGCGAAAGGGAATACCTACTACTGCGTAGAGAATCGATTTCTTTTGGGGATGCGGTGAAATTTCCGAACGAAAACTCCAACAAAAACGGCCCAAACACCGGAATTTCACAGACCAACGCCAATCTTTTTGCATTTTTGACGCCGCTTGCGTATCGATTCGTCCATGCAAAGACTTCGACATCTGGTCTCGCTGACCTATGCGCAGAAACTGTCGCTGGTGGCCGCAATCCCGCTGGTTGTGGCCGTGGCCGCAATCGCTGTGCTTGTCGCATATGAGGCACGTGCGACCGCCGAGCGCGAGATCGAAGCCCTGGAGCGCAGCCTGATAGAAGCCAAGAAAGAAGAACTGCGCAACTACGTGACGCAGGCGCGCAATGGTTTTGCCTATATCTATGGCCGCGCTGAACCGGATGACGAGGTATCAAAGAACCTTGTCTCGCAGATACTCTCGGCAATGATCTATGGGCAGGACGGGTTCTTTTTTGTTTACGACTATGATGGCAACAATCTGGTCAGCCCCCGTCAGACACAATTTATCAACCGCAACTGGGAAGGTCTGACCGACAGCGATGGCACGCCCATCGTTGACGAGTTCATTCGCCTCGCCCGTCAGGGGGCCGGGTGGCACAGCTTCATGTGGGAAAAACCCTCGACCGGGGATGAGGCGCAGATGATCGCCTATGTCGTCGGGTTGCAGGACTGGCGCTGGGTCGTGGGTACCGGGGTCTTCATTGACGACATTGTCGCCACGGTCGCCAACGCAAGGGCCGAGGTCGAGGCTCGTGTACAGCGCACCTTCATGTATATCGGCGCCATTGTTGTTGCCGCCGTTCTGATTGTCTTTGCCTCGGGCATGTTGCTGAACATTCGCGAGCGGCGGTTGGCGGATGCCAAGCTGAAGGAACTGACGCAACGTGTCTTCGACGCGCAGGAAGAGGAACGCGGCCGGGTTGCCCGCGAACTGCATGATGGTATCAGCCAGATCCTTGTGGGGGTACGCTATGCGCTGGACAATGCGCGCCGCCGTCTGTTGCGCGGCGATGATGCGGGTGCGCGCGATCCGCTGGACAAAGGCATCGACCATCTTCGCACCGCCATCACCGAGGTGCGCCGCATCAGCCGCGACCTGCGCCCCGGCGTGCTGGACGACCTTGGTCTCGGACCTGCGTTGAAGGCTCTGACCGACGATTTTCGCGAACGAACCGGGATCGAGACCGAATTTTCCACCGTCGTTTTCCGAAACCGGCTGGATCAGGACAGCAAGATCGCGCTTTATCGCATCGCACAAGAGGCGCTGACAAATATCGAACGCCACGCGGATGCCTCTTATGTTACAATTGACCTGCGTGGCCACAAGAAAGGCGCAACCATGCGGATCACCGACAATGGCCGTGGGTTGCGCGCAGAATCCGGGACCCCGACCACAGGCATCGGCCTGCGCAACATGCAGGAACGAATTGAACAACTTGACGGATCGCTGCGTATTCTGTCATCACGCGGACCGCGCGGCGGAACGGTGATCGAGGCCAGTCTGCCGCTGAGCCACCTGTTGCCACCGCAGGAAGACGCAACTCCGAACCGAAAGGCCGGTACATGAGCGCCAAAAACATCCGAGTTCTTATTGTCGACGATCATCCCATGGTGGCCGAGGGCATTCAGTCGATCCTTGAAAGCTACGACGATATCGAAGTGGTTGGAACACTCGGCAGCGGTCAGGCCGCGGTGGATCAGGCGGTTGGCCTCGCCCCGGATGTCATCCTGATGGACCTGAACATGCCTGGCCTCGGCGGACTCAGCGCCACGGAAATCATTCTGGAACGACTGCCCGATACGCGTATCCTGATCCTGTCGATGCATGACAGCCCCGAATATATTTCGACCGCGCTCAGCCACGGTGCAAAAGGCTATGTTCTCAAAGATGTCCCAACCGAAGAGATCAAGCAGGCCATCGATGCGGTCATGCGGGGTGAGCAGTATCTGTGCACCGGCGCAAGTGGATCCCTGAAACCCAAAGGCGACAACGCACGCGAAGCGCTGACAGGGCGCGAGCAAACAATTCTGCTGGAACTGGCGCAGGGCAAATCAAACAAAGAGGTTGCGCAAAAGCTGGATATCTCGGTGCGCACGGTTGAAACGCATCGCAAGAACATCAAGCGCAAACTGGGAATTTCCTCGACTGCCGGGCTGACCCGCTACGCGCTGGAACATGGCATGCTGCAAGGCACCGGGGTCGGTTTCTGATCCTTGCGCAACCGCAGCGCGCAGCGCTGCCCGGCCCAACCAGAGAAGACGCGCCACAGGCGCGTTGACGGCGGGCGGGAGCGTTCACCTCCGGTAGTGCCCCTTCAATCCAGCAACTGATCCCTTCGCAAACCCGCGCGCTCATAATGATGCGGCAACACGCGTCCATAAAGCTGCTGCGTCCGTTCGATCCCGCCGCACATGCCTTCGGCCTCGACAAATGAAAAGATACCCACATACCGCCGCCGCGTGCCCTTGACCGGGGCGACCCTGTGCAGGGAATAGCGGCCTTTGAATATCTGCAAATCCCCAGGTCGCAATTCCAGCCGATGAACACGCGCCGTGTTTCCATCCAGAACCGAAGCGACCTGATCGAAATTCTCATCCTCGGCTGAGCGCAGATTGGGCGCGTATTCGAATGCACCGCCCTGCTCGCCATTCTGGATCGCCAGTGTCACGGTGTAGTTGTTGGTGTCGAAATGCCAGGGAAAGCCCTGCCCCTCTTCCACGACATTGATGATCACGTCTGCCAACGGGTCGTCGTAACGAAAGAAGCGGTCCTCAGGCTCATCCAGCGCATCCCGAATGAAGGGAAGAAATCCGCTAAACTCGTAAATCCTGCGCAAAGGACCGGACTGCGCAAAATTGTCGGCAGGAACAAACGCGTTCGAACGGTCATAGAACCGTCTGATCGGATGGGCGGCGTCGAACCGTGGGTCGTCTTTGGTGAAATAGGCATTTGTGCGATTGAAAGACCGGTGTGCATTGGGCGCCACCTCATCTGCCTCCTGCACCAACAACTCGATCCCCTGTGCATGTGCGAAACCCGGTAGAACCGCACACCCGTCCTGTTCCAACTCGCGCCGCAAATCCTCGATCAATCGCCTGTAAGCTGGCGAATCCGGGCGATCGATCGGATATCGTCCCAGATCTACAAGGTCCTGTAACATGCTCCGCCTCCCTCGTTTGCGACCACAAGGTCAGCGTGACCCAGACAAAACACCGGATCATGCCAATTTCAGACATCGGCCTGACGCATTCAGACCTTCATACCTGTCCTGCCCTCAGGAAAACGACTGCCCTTTTCCCGGAAATTCCCGGCATGCGGCAATCTGCGCAACAAAATTTCGCAAAATACCGCCATTGAGATAGAAAATTGGTGGATTTGCCTGTTGACGCTCCTCCCCCCCGACCATAATGTCCCCTCCAAGCAAAAAGGAGCCTCTGGCGATGAGAACGCTAGTCGTAATCGTAGGAACCACGCGCATGGGCCGGTAACGGTAAACCATAATCGAACCCATGCGCCTCCGAAAATTCGGGGGCTTTTTTTTGTCAAACGCAAGACACATGTCGCGAACGGAGCAAAGCAGATGACACGTGAGATGACCGGCGCAAAGATGGTGGTTCAGGCCCTCAAGGATCAGGGCGTGGACACGGTATTCGGATACCCCGGTGGCGCCGTCCTACCGATCTATGACGAGATCTTTCTGCAAAACGACATTCGCCACATTCTGGTGCGACACGAACAGGGTGCAATCCACGCCGCCGAAGGCTTTGCACGGTCGACCGGCAAGCCTGGTGTTGCGCTTGTAACCTCTGGTCCCGGTGCCACAAACGCCGTTACCGGCCTGACCGATGCGTTGCTGGATTCGATCCCGATTGTGGTTCTGACCGGACAGGTCCCGACCTTCATGATCGGATCGGATGCCTTTCAGGAGGCCGACACCGTTGGCATCACCCGCCCCTGCACCAAACATAACTGGCTGGTAAAGGACACGAATTCGCTGGCCGAAACGCTGCACGAGGCTTTCCATGTGGCCAAGTCGGGCCGTCCCGGCCCGGTTCTGATCGACATTCCCAAGGATGTGCAGTTTGCCACGGGTGAATACAACAGTCCGAAACCTTCGACCTCGCATTACCAGCCAGTGCTGAAAGGCGATCTGGAGGAAATCAACGAACTTGTTGCAGCCATTGAAAAAGCCAAGAAACCAGTTTTCTACACGGGTGGTGGTGTCATCAACTCTGGCCCCGCAGCCAGCCAGTTGCTGCGCGAACTGGTGGATTCCACCGGCTTCCCGATCACCTCAACCCTGATGGGTCTGGGTGCCTATCCGGCGTCGGGCGAAAACTGGTTGGGGATGCTGGGGATGCATGGCCTCTACGAGGCGAACCTTGCGATGCATGGCTGTGACCTGATGATCAACATCGGCGCACGGTTCGACGACCGGATCACCGGGCGCATCGACGCGTTCTCTCCAAAGTCGAAGAAAGCCCATATCGATATTGATCCGTCTTCGATCAACAAGGTCATCCGTGTGGACATCCCGATTGTCGGCGACGTGGCGCATGTACTGGAAGACATTCTGAAGGTGTGGAAGTCACGCGGGCGCAAGACCGATGCGGCAGCCGTCAAGAAATGGCAGGCGCAGATCTCTGAATGGCGCAAGATCAACTGTCTGTCCTACACCAACAGCGAAAAGTCGATCAAACCGCAATACGCGCTGCAACGTCTTGAAGAGCTCACGAAAAAGCATGACCGCTATATCACCACCGAGGTCGGCCAGCACCAGATGTGGGCAGCACAGTATCTTGGGTTCGAAGACCCCAACCGCTGGATGACCTCAGGCGGGTTGGGCACTATGGGCTACGGCTTCCCCGCTTCGATCGGTGTGCAGATGGCACATCCGGACGCGCTGGTAATCAACGTCGCCGGTGAAGCCTCTTGGCTGATGAACATGCAGGAAATGGGCACGGCCGTTCAGTACCGCCTGCCGGTCAAGCAGTTCATCCTGAACAACGAACGCCTCGGCATGGTCCGCCAGTGGCAAGAGTTGCTGCATGGCGAGCGGTATTCGCATTCCTGGTCCGAAGCCCTGCCCGATTTCGTCAAACTCGCAGAGGCGTTTGGCGCCAAAGGTATCCTGTGTTCCGACCCCGCCGATCTGGACGATGCGATCATGGAGATGATTAACTACGACGGCCCGGTCATCTTCGACTGTTTGGTCGAGAAGCACGAGAACTGCTTCCCGATGATCCCGTCGGGCAAGGCACATAACGAGATGCTGCTGGGCGAGGCCGAGACGCAGGGCGTGATCGACAGCAAAGGTTCGGTTCTGGTCTGATACCGTCCGAGGATTACCGCCGGGCGACCGTTGCGCCCGGCAAACACAGGATGATGAAAGGGACATAAATGTCTGCCCTACATATCAAAAAAGGCTCCAACCGCCATTCGGCCTATAACCTACGGCCTACTTTTTCGGACGTGCAGGAACGCCACACCATTGCCGTGCTGGTCGAGAACGAACCCGGTGTCCTGGCCCGTGTGATCGGCCTGTTCTCGGGGCGGGGTTACAACATCGAAAGCCTGACCGTGGCCGAGGTGGATCACACAGGACACCTGAGCCGCATCACCATTGTCACCACCGGCACACCGCAGGTGATCGAACAGATCAAGGCGCAGCTGGGGCGGATCGTGACTGTCCATGACGTGCATGACCTGACGGTCGAAGGCCCTTCGGTTGAACGCGAACTGGCCATCATCAAGGTCGTGGGTGAAGGCGACAAACGCGTCGAGGCGCTGCGCCTGGCTGACATCTTCCGTGCCAATGTGGTCGACAGCACCCTGAACTCTTTCATCTTCGAGATCACCGGTGCGCCGGACAAGATCGACGCTTTTGCTGACCTGATGCGCCCGTTGGGCCTGATGGAAATCGCCCGCACCGGCGTGGCGGCCCTGCTGCGCGGCGACTGAACAATATACCCGCCTTGGGGCTTTTCCTGCATCCAAGGCGGGAGCACATCTTTGAGTTGGTGGGCATTTGCAAAATCAACCCACACGTCCTTCTATGCGCTAAATTTGCCATAGGGTAAGCTTTTCCGGGTAAAGATTAGGCATTTTCAGATAAAGCCTATTGCCATTGCGCTTTATGGCATTAGCCTCAACGCGCAACGCGACGTGGGGATACGTTGCTTGGGGTCAATCTGTACGATTTTTCAATGCGCGCCGGGGCTTGGTTCCAGTGCTGCGATGGTTTTTCAGGAAACTTAGCAAGGCGTGGGCATCCATGACCGACGACATTCGCAGCCCGGCTGAACTTCGCGCTATGTTTGGCGCGAATCTGCGGCAACTGGCACGAAGGTATCGGTCGGTCTCGGCACTGTGCCGCAAGCTTGGCGTGAATCGGACGCAGTTCAACAGGTATCTTTCGGGCGAAAGTGTTCCACGGCCGGATGTTTTGGATCGCATCTGCCGGTTTTTCGACGTGGATGCGCGCATCCTCCTGAAGCCCCTGGACGAAATTGAAAAGATCGAGGACCACCCCGCAGCGGCGGCCTTGACTGAGTTTCTGGGATCAGGTGTGGACATGATCGCCAGAACTGCGTTTTCTCCGGGGTTTTATGCCGTGATCGAAAGCGTCTCGGCCTCGCACCGCATGACCTTGCTGCACGCCCGACCACTGGCCCAATGCACATTGATACGCGGATATGTCTCGCGCGCCGCGATGCCCGAAGCAACGCCGCAGGCGCGCGAAATACAAGGGATCGTCGCCTGCACCGGCAGTTCCGTCTATATGCTGACCTCTCAGCGAGCGGGTCAGAACAGCCGCGTTTATATGATTTCACCCGATCCCACGGGAACAGCGGTTCAGTGGCGCGGCACGGTCATAAGCCCGGCCGCCCCTGAGGCACCGGAACCCGTGGTTCTGAAATATCTCGGGCACGATGCAACGGCGATTTTCGCCGCTGCGCGCTTGTCGACCAACAATCCGGCACAGTATCCCTGAGCGGTTTTCTCAGGACGATGTGCCCTCCCCTTCGACTTGGGTGATTTGCCTATACAGGTGCCAACTGGCATGGCCTAACAGTGGCAGAACCACCAAAAGGCCCAGAAACCAGGGCACCATGGCCAGGAACGTCAGAACAGCGATGATTACCCCCCAGGCAAGCATCACCGGAAAATTCCCGGACACATAGGTAAAACTTGCAATCATTGCCGTGACAAAATCCAGTTCGCGATCCAGCAGCAGTGGGATCGACAATACGGTGATCATATAGAGAACGGTTGCGAATACCGCCCCAACCACCGTGCCCACAGCCAGCATTGTCAGGCCATTCGCCGTCAGAAAGACCTCAAGCGAGGATGACACGTTAGTCATCGTGGCCAGCCCAAGGAACAGGGCAAAGATCATGTGCCCCAGGAAAAACCAGAACAGAAACACCACGACGATGATGGCGCAAATCGACGGCAATTGCCGGCGGCTTTGTTGCAGCACGACACCAAAGATTGCACCAAGATCCAGCGGTTCGCCCTGTTCCAGCCGGTGCGACACCTCGTAAAGGCCAACAGCGGCAAACGGGCCGATCAGTGGAAAGCCGATAGCTGCCAGAACCAGCCAGAAGGTTGTACCAGTCTGGATGGTGACCCATGCCATCGCCCATCCCGCAAGCACGTAGAACCCGGCAAAGATCAACCCGAACTGCGGCGCGCGCCGAAAGTCGGCCCAGGCGCGCTTCAACGCTGTGCGCAGCATGGCTGTATCTACCGGACGCATGTCCGGAACGCCAAATGGCTTTTCCATTTAGTCTCCTCCCTGATCGGCGTTATGACATCGCCGGCCTCTTGTTAGGCCAGTCGGTTTCGGTGTGATACGCCGCCCCGACCGACAGTAATTTCTGATCCGATCCTTTTGGTCCAAACAGTTGAAAGCCCATGGGCAGGCCCTGCACACCAAACCCGGCGGGCGCGGCCAGACAAGGCAAGCCAATCAGGCTGACCGGTACCGTGACATGCATCCAGCGATGATATGTATCCATTGCGCGGTCCGCGATCCGGGTGGGGTATGGCGTTTCGATCCCAAACGGCCATACCTGTGCGGATGGCAGGACCAGGGCATCAAACTGCTCGAACAGTTCCGCCGCGCGCCGGAACCATTCTGACCGAATTACGCTGGCGTGATGCACGTCCATGGCACTCATCGTCAGACCCCGGTCCAGCTCCCACTGGGCTGTGTCTTTCAGATGGTCCCGTCGTTCAGCCAAAGGTTCCAGCCCTGCGGCGACAGTCCAGGACCGCAGGGTGATCCAACTGGTCCATAACCGTTCGGCATCGAAAGGCGGGGCGACATGTTCAACACGCGCGCCCCGCGCTTCGAACACCTTCAACGCATCCCGGCACAGCTCAAGGATTCCGGCTTCAACTGGAAAGGCCCCGCCCCAATCGCCCAGCCAGCCAATGCGCAGCCCGTTCAGATCTGCTGCGACCACTGGGGAAACCGGTGTATATTCTCCGACCAATGGCAGGCGCGGATCGGGCCCCGAGATCACGTCGAGCAGGATACCCAAATCTTCGGGACTGCGCGCCATCGGCCCCAGCGTGGACAGTTGATGCAGGAAACTGTCACCCACAGGATCAGACGGCACCCTGCCCCAGCTTGGGCGAAAGCCGTAGACATTGTTCCAGGCTGCCGGGTTGCGCAGGCTGCCCATCATGTCGGACCCGTCGGCCAATGCGACCATACCCGTCGCCAAAGCCACTGCTGCCCCACCGGATGAGCCACCGCAGGTGAAACTGGCATCATACGGGTTGCGCGTCGCACCATAGACCGGGTTGAACGTGTGCGAACCCAGCCCGAACTCCGGCGTATTGGTCTTGCCGATCAGGATGGCGCCCGCGGCCCGCATCCTGGCGGCAATCAGATCATCCCTGTCAGGGACGACATCCCTGAAAACAGGCGATCCATGCGAAGAGACAATACCTGCCACATTGACCAAATCCTTGACGGCAATTGGCAGTCCGTGCAGCGGGCCAGTGACAGGGCCGCTGTCGCGGGTCTGCGCTTCGGCCATCAGCTCGCCCTTGTCCCGCAGCGCCACGATGGCGTTCACGTCACCGTTGACCTTGGCAGTACGATCCAGCGTGGCCTGCATGACTTCCGTGGCCGAAACCTGCCGGGTAGCCAGTTGGTTCAGAAGCTCTGTGGCAGATATCCGGGTCAGGTCCATAACACGCCAGTCTGTTGTTGGTCTTCGACAGCCTAGCGAGCGGTTCACCTCATTTAAACCCACTGTTTAGATGTATCTTTTCTTGTCTTACTAACAACAGCATCACAGTGCTTTGCGGTGCAATGGCAGGTTGCTGTCCCGGCCCAGCCAATACCGTAGGCAAACGGCAATGGCCGCGCTACTCAACACCAGCCAGACCCCACCCCACAGCATCGCGGTGCCGCCGAATTCCTCGGCCAGTAGGAACGCGTCCGAGCGCGCGCCGGACCGTCGGATGGTGTCATCAAAGATATCAAACGGCACGTAGATCATGCTGGTCAGCCCGACAACGCGCAGCACCAGATCACTGACCTCGTGGCTCATGAACCACGCTGTCGCAATCATTGCCGCCCCGACGCCTGCGCAAAACAGCAAGGCGAAAGCATCGCGTATGTACAGCAGTGCGATCAGACACATGATTGCGCCGAAAACAGCCAAAACAGCCCGGTCAGCATTTGTCCTCAAGGCAATGATCAAAAGCGCAATACCAAACACAAGCGAGCCGAGATAGCCGGCGGACAGGCTGAGAAACCTGCTGCCGCCCCGGCCGATCACCATTCCGCCTTGCTGGGGTGAGATCGTGAAACTCTCGACCGAGCCGCCAGTCAATAGGATTGTCACGGCATGAGACAGCTCATGCAGAAAGACAACCAGAATTTTTAGCGGAACAACAAACGGCGTGTTCCAGAGCGCAAAGACCAGACCGGTGATCAGGATTAGCTGCCAGTGCCCTTTCAGCAGGTCCGGAAAGGAACGCTGGCGTGTCACCTTAGCTGTCGCCCTGCGCCTCGGATCGGCTTTTGCCTGCCACGTTCAGGGCCAAGGTTGCCGCCATGAATCCGTCCAGGTCCCCGTCCAGAACCCCTTTGGTATCCGAGGTTTCGTGATTGGTTCGCAGGTCCTTGACCATCTGATAGGGCTGCAAGACGTAAGACCGGATCTGGTTGCCCCAGCCCGCATCGCCCTTAGCCTCGTGCGCCGCGTTGATATCCGCGTTGCGGCGATCCAGTTCCTGCTGGTACAGGCGCGATTTCAGGGCTTTCATGGCAATATCGCGGTTCTGGTGCTGCGACTTTTCCGAACTGGTCACAACAATCCCGGTCGGGATGTGCGTGATCCGAACAGCCGAGTCGGTGGTGTTCACGTGCTGGCCGCCAGCCCCCGAAGAGCGGTAGGTGTCGATGCGGATATCGGCCGGGTTCACCTCAATCTCGATATTGTCGTCGACCACCGGATAGACCCAGACCGAGCTGAAAGACGTGTGGCGTTTTGCTGCCGAGTCATAGGGCGAGATCCGCACCAGCCGGTGTACGCCGCTTTCCGATTTCAGCCAGCCATAGGCGTTGTGACCGGAAATCTTGTAGGCTGCGGATTTGATCCCCGCTTCTTCGCCCGGTGTCTCGGATTGCAGCTCGACAGTGTAACCCTTTTTCTCGGCCCAGCGCACATACATGCGCGCCAGCATCGACGCCCAGTCGCAGCTTTCGGTTCCCCCCGCGCCCGAGTTGATTTCGAGGAACGTATCATTGCTGTCGGCCTCACCGTCCAGCAGCGCCTCAAGCTCTTTTTTGGCGGCTCTGGCTTTCAGCGTCTTGATCGCGGCTTCGGCATCCTGAACGACTTCTTGGTCTTCCTCCATCTCGCCCAACTCGATCAGTTCGATATTGTCGTTGAGGTCGGTCTTGATGGATTCATACGTCTCGATTGCATCGACCAGCAACTGCCGTTCGCGCATCAGTTTCTGCGCATTTTCAGGGTTATCCCAAAGGTTGGGGTCTTCGACGCGCGCGTTGAATTCTTCAAGGCGATGCGGCGCGGTTTCATAGTCCATACGCTGCGCCAGCAGCTCCAGTGACTTTTTGATATCCGCCACGATGTTCTGGGTTTCGGCGCGCATGGTCTTGTCCCAACTTGCTCAATCAGGCCTGCGTGATAGCAAGAGGTGCGAGACACCACAAGACAGGCTGGACCTGAATGCAAAACACAGTCGAAGAGTTTCTGGGCAGATGGGATTTGCACTTTCCTGAACTGGTTGCGGACACCGGCCATGCAAGAGTGTGGAAAGTACAATCCAATTGCGGCCCGGCTGCCTTGAAGCTTTATCGCAGGCAAGATCGCGGGAACGAAAAACCGGGCACAAACTTGTTGGTCGGGTGGCGCGACAGGGGCGCTGTTCGGATTTTGGAAGAGGCACGGAGCGCCGTACTGATGGAGTGGTTGGATGGACCATCTCTGGGAGATATCGCCCGCGCGGGCAGGCCCGAAGACGCCGTCAAGACACTTGCGGAAACAGCAGCGTGTTTGCACGCAGGGGACCCGGTCAGCGCCACTGGAATGAAACCCTTGCAACAGGTGTTCGCCCCCTTGGCTGAATGCGCCTTTGCGGCCGAGTGCCCTGCCCAACTGCGTAACGCGGTGAAGTCAGCGATTGCACTAAGTGAAGACCTGTTAGACAGCCAACCTTCACCCGTACCTCTTCACGGGGATTTTCACCCAGACAATGTCATTATGACACTATCAGGACCCCGGATCATCGATGCAAAAGGTTATCTAGGCGATCCCGCTTTTGAACTGGCCAACGCGTTGCGACACCCTAAGGGAATGCCGGATCTTGTGCGCCAACCCCTGCAAATCGAAACCTGTCTGTCGGAGTATTCCAAAGCAATGAGTGTTCCACGAATACGGCTGGCTCAATGGGCTGCCGCGAAATGCGCATTGTCCATCTACTGGCGATCTGACGGCCCGATCTGCGGTGACGCAGAAGCTGATCTACTAAACCTGTTTCTGAAAGCGGCCGGTCAGTAAAGCCCACCGGTGCTCAGGTCCCCTTGGGAAGCTTTCGGTCCAACGGTCACGGTCTCGCCCGTTGACGTCTGAACCTGAACCCCCGCGCGCTGGACTTCTTCAAACAATGGCAGGTCCGATCCGATGGCAAAACCACCATCATAGACACGGTCGATGAAACCATCGACACCGTCGCGGAAGAATTCGGCCACGACATAGTCACCGGTGGCATCATCGGGCAGACGGGCCCCGCTGAAGCGGTCGATCTTGATGAAATGGCCGCCTTCGGGCACTTCGAACGGACCGCCGCCGTATTTCTCGACCGCTTTTTCCATGAAGCTCTGGAAGACCGGGCCGCACAGCGTGCCACCATAGGCCCCACGTCCCATCGGACGCGGTCGATCATAACCGATGTAGCAACCGGCCACGATATTCGACGTAAAGCCGATGAACCACGCATCCTTCGAGTCGTTGGTGGTTCCGGTTTTGCCCGCTGTTGGCACAGGCAGATTCACAACGCTGGATGCCGTCCCGCGATCGACCACACCTTTCATCATCGATGTCAGCTGGTAGGCGGTGATCGCATCCATGACCTGTGCGCGATCCGTGACAAGCGTCGGCGATTCATCTGGTTCCAGCCAGGTCGAGTTACAGTCCAGACATTGGCGGTCATCGTGGCGATAGATGGTTTTCCCGAACCGGTCCTGAATGCGGTCGACCAGAGTGGGTTCCACACGCTGGCCGCCGTTTGCAAACATCGCATAGGCCGCGACCATCTTGTAAAGCGTGGTTTCCTCGGCCCCCAGCGAGTTGGCCAGAAACGCGCCCATCCGGTCATAGACACCGAACCGTTCCGCATAGCCGGCAACGACGGGCATTGTAACTTCCTGCGCCAGACGGATGGTCATCAGGTTCCGCGACTGTTCGATCCCTGTACGCAAAGGGGTTGGACCGTAGAACTTGTTGGAGGAGTTCTTGGGGCGCCACAGACCCTGCGGCGTGTTCACTTCGATGGGTGCATCGACAACGATGGTAGCGGGGCTGTATCCGCTGTCCAGCGCGGCAGCATAGACAAAGGGCTTGAAGGACGATCCCGGTTGACGCTGTGCCTGTGTGGCCCGGTTGAACACTGTATCCTGATACGAGAACCCGCCCTGCATCGCCAGAACACGACCTGAGTTCACATCCATCGCGACAAAGCCGCCTTGTACCTCGGGCACCTGGCGCGCCGACCATTGCCCATCTTCACCCGCAACGACAAAAATGACGTCACCGCGCTTGAAGTTGGCCGCAAAATCACCCTGCATCCACTTGATGTCCGCGCGCGGGATAATCCCATCGGCAGGACCTTCTTCGACACCAACGGTCAGTTGCTGGTCGGTCACGCCCAGAACCACGGCGGGATACCAACGGGTTGGCAGAATGACGTCGCGCGGAATTTCCATGGCCGCCAGCGCCTCGCGCCATTGCGCCTCATCCGCCAGTTTTTCTTCCGGGATCACGTCACCTGTGCCGCGCCATTTGCCACGGGAGCGGTCGTATTTCTCGAGCGCCTCGCGCAGGGCACGTGCGGCCTCAACCTGCATTTCCTCATCCACCGATGCACGCACGGTGAAGCCGCCGGTAAAGAACTCGCCCTCACCAAAATCTTCGCTCAGCTGGCGACGGATTTCATCGGTGAAATAGTCGCGGGGCGGCAGGGCCGTACGGAAGCTTTCAAAATCTCCGTTCTGGACCGAGCGCAGAGGCAATTCGACCTCGGCCTCATAAGTCGCCTGATCGATGTAACCGTTCTGCTGCATCTCGCGTAACACGTAATTGCGGCGGGCCAGAAGGCGCTCTTTTTGCCAAACGGGGTGGTAATCTGACGGCGCTTTGGGCATGGCAGCCAGCATGGCGGCCTCATGCGGGGCCAGTTCCTGGAGGGTCTTGTTGAAATAGGTCTGTGCGGCGGCAGTCACACCATAAGAGTTCTGGCCCAGAAAGATCTCGTTCATATAAAGTTCGAGTATCTGTTCTTTGTCCAATGTATCCTCAAGCCGGGTCGCAAGAATGATTTCCTTGATCTTGCGCTCAGCCCGGCGGTCACCGGACAGCAGAAAGTTCTTCATGACCTGCTGCGTGATGGTCGACGCACCGCGTACGGTTTCGCCCTTGGTCCGCACCGCCTCGACCCCGGCGGCAATGATGCCGCGCGGGTCATAGCCCTGATGGTTGTAGAAATTCTTGTCTTCCGCCGAAATAAACGCCTGCTTCACCAGATCCGGGATTTCCTCGGACGGGGTGAACAGGCGGCGTTCCTGCGCGAATTCATCAATCAGCTTGCCTTCACCCGAATAGATCCGGCTGATTGTGGGTGGTTTGTACTGTGCCAGCGACTCGTGGCTGGGCAGATCGCGCCCATACATCCAGAACACCGCACCGATCACCAGCGCGGCCATGAAAATACCCAATGTCACGAGGCTGAAAATCGCCCCGAAAATCGAAAGAATGAACCGGATCACGTTACTGCCTTTTTCTCGCGGTGCCGCCTATATAGTGATGCGCCGCCCAAGGGTCAAAACACCGAGCGTATTCTAGCCGTTTTGCGCCGCAAGGTCACTGGCCAATAAGGGATTTGCGGATCACATCCTGCTGGCGCCAATCTTCAAGCCCCCGATGAATTCCCAGCGCCATTCTCGCCCGCCAATCAGGATCATTGAGGTTCTTCAGGTCTCTGGGGCTGGACAGAAACCCAAGCTCGACCAGAACCGACGGGATATCCGCCGCCTTGAGTACTGAAAAAGACGCGGTACGCAGGGGTTTGCCGTTCATCGGCCCCCCTTGTTGTGCCAGACCGTTTGCAATGGCCTTGGCCAGCGCGCTTGTGCGTGGCATCGTTTCCTGACGGGCCATGTCCAGCAGAACATCCGTGATCTGATCATCTGCCCCGTTCAGATCGACACCGGAAATCAAATCCCCGCGGTCGTGCCGTTCCGCCAGCTTCGCACTGGCCACATCCGAGGCATCGTTGGACAGGGTATAAACCACCGCACCATGCGCCCGCCCTTCGGACAGGGAATCAGCGTGCAGCGAAATGAACAGGTCCGCACCGGCCCGGTGCGCCAGCGCAATTCGGCGCTCCAGCGAGACGAACTGATCGTCGACCCGTGTCAGAACCACCTCGTACCCGCCTGATCTTAGAAGGATTTCGCGCAGCTCACGTGCGAAAGTCAGCATCAGGGTTTTTTCATCAATCGCGTCTGTCTCGGCCCCCGGATCAATGCCTCCGTGGCCCGGATCCAGCATGACACGCAAGGGTCGGTCGGCGCTGCGCACCGCGGCTTGCGGCACATCCGCCGGTTCCGGCAAGTCCCAGCCCGGGTTTCGCGGCGCACCTGCCGAGGCGTTGAAGGCATCGAAATCCGTCCCCTTGAGGTCGAGCGACAACAATGCAGCCCCCGAATCCTCTGCCACCGACATTTCTGCTTTCGTCACTGCCATCGGTGCCCCCAGTTCCAGCACCAGACGTGACCAACCCGGAACATATGCGCCGAACTGCACGCCGCTGATGCGATCGGATTGCAGGAAATCTTCGCGGGTCAGCCCGACCCAATCCACTTCGTTGAAGTCCAGAACCATACGGTAGGGATCCTGCAAGGTGAAAATCCTGTAGGGAACGCCCTGACTGAGGGCGATGTCCACCCGAACACCGGTACGCCCGACATCCGTAATACGGCTCTGGTCAGGCTGAACACGCGCCAACGCGCTAAAATCCTGCGCAATGGCACCACCAGCCAACGCCCAGAACAGCGCAATGCTAAAGAAGATCCTGCTCATGGCCTCAAGTTTTCCCGAGATCGTTTGCCGGGCACCCTATACCACAAGGGGCGGCTTGTGAACGGCTCAGGCCGGTTCCCTGACAGCGCCGCGCCGCGTCATAAAAAGGCGCAAACGCTCAAGCCCTTCCTGAATATCAGAGGTCGCGCGCGCATAGGAAAATCGCAATGTGGTATGGCCGCGCTGTGGGTCAAAATCCAGCCCAGGTGTCACGGCCACACCGGCCTGTTCCAGAATCTCGGCCGCAAATGCGCGACTGTCATCGGTCAAATCAGACACATCGGCATAGAC
This sequence comes from Ruegeria sp. O4, assembly GCF_056535125.1. Lineage (NCBI taxonomy): Bacteria > Pseudomonadati > Pseudomonadota > Alphaproteobacteria > Rhodobacterales > Roseobacteraceae > Ruegeria > Ruegeria sp. O4. The sequence goes on from NZ_JBQERO010000001.1 coordinate 665,125, forward strand.
ATAAAACGCCCCATCGGGCGGCGCGATGTTCGAAAACCCGGCTTTGGGCAGCCCGTCCAGCATCAGCGCGCGATTGCGGCGGTACACGTCCAGATTGGCTTGCAATTCGTCGTCGCAATCCATGGCAGCCAGCGCTGCGACCTGACTGGCATGGGGGGCGCAGATGAACATGTTCTGAGCGATCCGTTCGACCACGCGCACCTGATCCTCGGGCACCACCATCCAGCCTACGCGCCATCCGGTCATCGAAAAGTATTTCGAGAATGAGTTGATCACATAGCATTTATCTGTCAGTTCCAGCGCCGTCACGGCCTTGGCTTCGTATTCCAGCCCGTGGTAAATCTCATCACTGATGAACGACGCGCCCTGCCCGTGCGCCGCCTCGATCAGGGCGCCCATGGCGGCCCGGTCCAACATCGTACCGGTCGGATTTGCGGGTGAGGCCACCATCAGCCCTTTCAGGTCCATCCCCTGAATATCCGCTGCGACAGGCTGCAACCTGTTTTCCGGCGCGGTCGGCAGGTCGACCGGAACCAGACCCAGTGCCTTCAGGATCTGGCGATAGGACGGATAGCCGGGCGCGCCGATACCGACACGGTCGCCACTGTCGAACAATGCGGTAAAGGTCAGCAGGAATCCGCCGGACGAGCCAGGTGTGATCACCACCCGCTCGGGGTTCAGATCGACATTGTACCAATCGCCATAAAGCCGGGCGATCCGCTGCCTCAGGGCGGGCAGACCCAGAGCAACCGTATAGCCCAGCGGGCCTTGCTCCATCGCCGTGGCCAAAGCTTCGGTTGCACCCTTGGGCGCGCCGGTTCCGGGCTGGCCGACTTCCATGTGGATCACGTGGCGACCCGCTTCTTCGGCCTTGCGTGCCGCCTCCATCACATCCATCACGATGAAGGGATCGACCCCGGACCGGGTTGAGTTTCTCATGCCCATCTCCCATGTTGCAGTCATGGCTTTTGAGCGCGTATCCCGGTTGGCGTCAATCCCGGCCCTGATGGTTGCCGTTGTCGTTTGGCTGGCGGCAGCGATGCAATCGCACGCGCAAAGCCTGATCCGCGACCCTGATATCGAACATGGCCTGCGTGAACTGGCCTTTCCGGTGTTGCGGGCTGCGGGGCTGAACACGAACCGGGTTCAGATTCTGGTCGTCAACGACAACACGTTCAACGCATTCGTCATCGACTACAACGCGATTTATGTGAACTACGGGCTGATTCTGACCGTCGAAAGCCCCGAGATGTTGCAGGCTGTCATCGCGCACGAGGCCGCCCATATCTCGAATGGTCATCTGGCGCGGCGGGCTGAGAACCTGAAAGCCGCGCAGCGCAACGCCAGTCTCGGCACGGCATTGGCCCTGCTGGCAGCTGCGGCGGGTGGGGGCGAGGCCGCCATCGGAATTGCCGCTGGCACCCAAGGCGCGGCAATTCGCGGTTTTCTGGGTCACACCCGCGCAGAAGAGGCATCCGCCGACCGCAGTGCGGCAAGTTACCTGCGATGGGCCGAAATCTCGCCCAGCGGGATGGTGGAACTGCACCGGAAGTTCGCCGGTCAGGAACTGCTGAGTGTCGCCAATCAGGACCCCTATATGCGATCACACCCGACAAGCCGTGACCGCCTGCGTGCCGCCGAGGCGTTCCTGGATGAGTTTGGCGACCGAGCCGTTCCAAACCCCAATGCGGACTACTGGTTTGCGCGGGTCAAAGGCAAGCTCTCGGCCTTTCTTCGGTCGCCCAGTTGGACCTTGCGGCGCGCTGGCGAAGAATCCTACCGAGACATCCGCCTGATGCGAGAGGCTTCGGCCTATCATCAGAACCGCGATCTGTCCCGCGCCCGTGCCGCAATTGACGCAGCGCTCGCCGAGCGTCCTGATGACCCGTTCTATTACGATCTGAAGGGGCAAATACTGTTGGAAAACAGACGTGTAAGCGAGGCTGTTAAAGCTTATGCTAGCGCTGTTGAAATGGCCCCGAACAATGCGTTGATCCTTGCGAGCTACGGGCGTGCCCTGCTGGCGCAGGGGGAAACGAAACAGGCATTGAACGCACTGGAACAGGCGCGCGCGCGCGATTTTCGTAACGCGCGCCTGATGCAGGATCTGGGTGTGGCTTATGCGCAGGTCGGAAATAACGGCATGGCTTCGACCGTGACGGCAGAACGCTATGCGCTGCAAGGTCGGATGGAGGATGCCGGAATTCACGCGAAACGGGCTGTAGGACAGTTGCCCGAAGGCTCTCCGGGTTGGCAAAGGGCACAAGACGTGCTGATTGCCTCAGAACGACTCAAGAAAGATAAAAGGAAACGGAAATGATCCTCAGACATGCTGCACCTGCCCTTCTGGGGCTTTCCATGGCGGCGACCTCGGCACAGGCGCTGGACCTGAACGCGATGAATGATGCCGAAAAGGCAGAGTTTGGTGCTCAGGTACGCGAATACCTGCTGGAGAACCCCGAAGTCATTATCGAGGCAATCAATATACTCGAACAGCGAAACGCAGTGGCCGAAGCGGCCGCCGACAAAGAACTGGTCGCCGCCAATGCGGCCGAACTGTTCGACGATGGCTATAGCTGGGTCGGCGGCAACCCGGATGGCGATATCACGCTGGTCGAATTCATGGACTACCGCTGCGGCTATTGCCGCCGTGCGGTGCCCGAAGTGGCAAACCTGCTGGCCAGCGACGGCAATATCCGGTTTGTGATCAAAGAGCTGCCAATTCTGGGCGACGCATCTGTTTTGTCCTCGCGCTTTGCCGTGGCCACCAAACACGTCGCTGGTGGTGACGCCTATAAACAGGTTCACGATGCCCTGATGGCCTTCAACGGCGAACCGTCCGAAGTTACCCTGCGCCGCATCTCTGACGGGCTGGGCCTGGACAGCGACGCGATCATCGCCGCGATGGACAGCGACAGCGTCACGGATGAGATCAGCCGCACCCGTGCCCTGGCGCAACGGATGCAGATTTCGGGCACGCCCTCATTCGTGCTGGGAACCGAGTTGCTGCGCGGCTATCTGCCCGCCGATCAGATGCAGCAAATTGCAGATGGCGTTCGCGCGGAACAGGGTTGATTGGTATTGGGGGCGGCACAGCTGCCCCCAGACAAAAAAGACGAACTGATCGCTGACCTCAGTCGTCTGCCGGTTCCACGGCCCGTTGATAGAGATGCCACGTTGTATGGCCAAGGATCGGCAAGGTGAAGATCAAGCCCATAAACGCCGGAACCATCGACAATAACATTGTGACCGAGATGATCGCTGCCCAGCCGAGCATGACCACAGGGCTTTCCGAGACGACGCGTAAGGACGTCAACATGGCTGAAACGAAATTGGTTTCCCGGTCCAGAAGCATGGGCATGGCGACGACAGTTACCGAAAACAGGACAGCCGACAGAAACGCTCCGACACAGGTACCGATTGCAAGGAATGTCCACCCCTGCGGAGTGAACAAGATGATGTTCAAGAATCCATCAAAATCCGAAAAGGATGAGTTCTGCAGGATGATCGCAAGCCAAAGCCGGACCTGGTAAACCCAAACCCAGAAAATGAACAGTGTGACAAAGGCCATCCAGCCCATTTCGCGCTTGCGTTGATCGGCCATGACAGTGAGGATTTCATACCAGCCAAATTCCTCTCCCTTCTGTAACCGCCGGGACATCTCATATAGTCCTGCAGCGGCGAAAGGCGCGACCAGAGGAAATCCAACAATCGCTGGAATGATCATCCAGATCTTGCCAAGCCAGACCAAGCTCCAGACCATCAGGATTCCAAAAGCCGCATAGAAAAGCCCGAAGAAACCGCTCATGAAGGGGCGCGCCAGAAAGTCGGAAAACCCAGCTTTCAGCGACGCCTTTATATCATCCGAAGTAACCCGAATGACATTTGGCATGGCCTGTTGGTCTGGCGTCAGGTTCTCAGGTGGCGTAGGGCCTGCGGTCTTGGATGTCATGACACACTCCTCCCAAAGCATGGGTCCGCGCGGGTCTGTTTACCAACAGAACCAGCGGCGAAACAGGCATCGTTCAGTCACGAAACAAGTTTGCAACAGCTCAGGCATCAGGGCAAGGGATGAGTAAGGTCGCTATGCCTGCCTTACCGACACAGCCAACCCCACACTACTCTGCGGCTTCCGCAGCCGCATCCAGTTCCGCGGCTTTCTTTTCGACCTGTTCCACGATGTGGTCGATCATCTGATCGTTGGACATCTTGTGGCTGGCCTTGCCTGCCAGATAGACCATCCCGGACCCGGCCCCGCCACCGGTAAACCCGACATCGGTCATCAACGCCTCGCCCGGCCCGTTGACCACGCAGCCGATGATCGACAGGCTCATCGGTGTCTTGATGTGTTCCAGACGGCGTTCCAGCGCCTCGACGGTCTTGATGACGTCAAACCCCTGCCGTGCGCAGGACGGGCATGAGATGATGTTGACGCCCCGGTGGCGCAGACCAAGGGACTTGAGGATTTCAAAGCCGACCTTCACCTCTTCCACCGGATCGGCAGACAGGCTGACGCGGATCGTGTCGCCGATCCCCATCCACAGCAGGTTGCCCAACCCGATGGCAGATTTGATGGTGCCGGACACCAGTCCGCCCGCCTCGGTGATACCCAGATGGATGGGCGCATCAGTGGCTTCGGCTATGCCCTGATATGCGGCGGCGGACAGGAAAACGTCGCTGGCCTTCACACTGATTTTGAACTCATGAAAATCATTGTCCTGAAGGATGCGGATATGTTCCAACCCGCTTTCGACCATCGCTTCGGGGCACGGTTCGCCATATTTCTCAAGCAGGTGCTTTTCCAGACTGCCCGCATTCACGCCAATGCGGATCGAGCAATTGTGGTCGCGCGCGGCCTGAATGACTTCTTTCACCCGGCGTTCATCGCCGATGTTGCCGGGATTGATGCGCAGACAGGCAGCGCCTGCTTCGGCCGCCTCGATACCACGGCGATAGTGAAAATGGATGTCCGCAACGATGGGCACCGGGCTTTCGCGCACGATCTCTTTCAATGCCTTAGCCGACGCCTCATCGGGGACTGAAACGCGCACGATATCCGCGCCAGCCTCGGCTGCGGCCTGAACCTGCGCCACTGTTGCCGCCACATCGGTGGTCAGGGTGTTGGTCATGGTCTGAACAGCGATCGGGGCATCGCCCCCGACAGGGACGTTGCCGACCATGATTTGACGGGATTTACGACGATAAATGTCGCGCCAGGGGCGCACGTGATTAAGGGACATAAGGACGGATCCGCGTCTGCCTGAGTTGCGACAGTAGATAGTCCGGCAAAGGGGTTACCGCAATGGCAAGATCACTCGGCGGGCGCTTCTGTCGCCGCGGTTTGCAGTTCAGCCACCAGCTGCTTGAGCGCGCTGTTCTGATCCGCTTCAAGATCAGCAACGGCATAAACTTCCGAAACTGCGTCTTTCGAAAGGATCACCCCTTTGGCAACCGTGCCGGGTGCCCCTGCCGGGCCATAGTGCTCGCCGTTCATCGAGAAATAAACCGATCCCGACGCCCCTGCCCGCAACAGCGGCGGTTCTTCTGTCAGCGGAACCTCAAAGACACTGCCTTGCTCGACCGTTCCAAGCGTCCCTTCGAAAATGACACTGCCATCTGCCGCCGTTACCCGCATCCAAGAAGGATCGACAGCAACGATTTTCAGCGTGGTATCAACCTGTTCCACGACCTGAGGCAAAGCTGGTCGTTCAACCGTGTGCACTTCGGCAACTTCGAACTGCGGCAGGCTTGGCGGGCGGAAGGTTCCGACATCACGCGGATCAAGGGTCGAAATCGGCGCATCGCGGGCAACCAGAACCGGAACATCCAACGCCTGCGGACGATAGAGACGGTCCAGTGCCTCGGTATTCGCCGCAGCAACCACATCATCGACAACGCCGCCGCGCACGGCATCCAGCGGATCAAGGTCGGACAGCACCACAGGCGCTTGTTCAACCGGGCTGACCTGCACCTGCTGGATCTTGTTCAGAACGGCCCACCCGCCATAGCCGATGCCGCCAATTACCGCCAACAGCACCAGCGACGAGCCGATGGCGCGCGGTTCAATCTGACTGACCAGAGATTCCTTGCCCGGAATGTACGGCGTATTGGGCGAGATGAAGGGATCGCGCCCCATTGGCCCACGCGCCGGAAGCGCACCGGTCGGCTTTCGCACCACCGAAGCCTCGGCCGACATGCCATGCGCGACCGAAAAACCGCTTTCCGCGCAGAAAGTCGAGAATGTTTCATCCGGGTTCATACCCAGATAACGCGCATAAGAACGCACATACCCGGCAATAAAGCCGGGCGTGTCAAAGGCATCAGGATCTGCGTTTTCGATGGCAGCAATGTAGTTGGCTTTGATCCTCAACTCGCGCTGAACATCCAACAGGGATTTGCCCATGGTTGCGCGTTCGCCGCGCATCTTGTCACCAAGGCGTACTTCGTAGTCGTCAAACCCTTTTGGTCTGACATCTACGTCCTCATCAGATTCGCGCTGTGATCTGCGCCCAATCATTCCTGCTGCCCCATTCTGCCTGTCGCGTGTTTCGCGTTAGCGGCGAATCATCCCCAAAACGATTCGTCTGCCAATTTTGTTAGCGTAAGCTTAACACGCGGCAAATACGTTGCACACTTTGGCGTGAGGTTAACCGGCAAGTTCGGCGCGATTTAGCGCACAATGTGACCAAAGTTCGTCCATCGCCTGCACCAGACGGTTCATTTCGTCAGGCCCATGCACCGGTGAAGGGGTAAAGCGCAGACGCTCGGTTCCGCGCGGAACGGTCGGGAAATTGATCGGTTGCACATAAATGCCGTAATCATCCAACAGCATATCGCTGAGCTTCTTGGTATGGACCGGGTTTCCAACGATCACGGGCACGATATGGCTTCCGTAGTCGATCAGCGGTAACCCCATCCCCTTCAACCGCAGCTTGAGGATTTTGGCCTGCGTCTGATGCTGCTCACGCAGTTCAGGTGCAGTTTTCAGGTAGGCAACCGATGCAGCAGCCCCGGCCGCAACCGCAGGTGGCAGGGACGTGGTAAAGATAAAGCCCGGCGCATATGACCGCACGGCGTCGCACATCTTGGCGCTGGCCGCGATATAGCCGCCCATCACGCCATAGGCTTTTGCCAGCGTGCCATTGATGATGTCGATCCGGTGGGCAAGGTTATCGCGCTCGGTCACACCGCCGCCGCGCGAGCCATACATGCCTACCGCGTGCACTTCGTCGATATAAGTCAGTGCGCCGAACTCATCTGCCAGATCGCAGATCTCTTCGATCGGACCAAAATCGCCGTCCATAGAATAAACCGACTCGAATACGATCAACTTGGGTGCGGCCGGATCGTCCGCTTCAAGCAGCTCGCGCAGATGCGCCACATCGTTGTGCCGGAAGATGCGCTTGGCCCCGCCATTCCGGCGCACGCCTTCGATCATCGAGGCATGGTTCAGCGCGTCAGAGTAGATGATCAGGCCCGGGAACAGTTTGGGCAGCGTGCTGAGCGTTGCGTCATTGGCGATATAGGCGCTGGTAAAAAGCAGCGCGGCTTCCTTGCCGTGAAGATCGGCCAGTTCAGCCTCAAGCCTTTTATGATAAACCGTGGTGCCCGAGATATTGCGCGTACCGCCTGAACCTGCACCGGCTGCATCAACAGCTTCGTGCATTGCATTCAGAACGACCGGGTTTTGCCCCATGCCCAGATAATCGTTGCCGCACCATACGGTGATGTTCTGCTGTGACCCGTCCGGACGTGTGCGCACCGCATGGGGAAAATACCCATTGCGACGTTCGATATCGATGAAGGTCCGGTAACGACCTTCATCATGCAGCCTGGCAATCGCTGAATCGAGCTGAGCAGTATAGTCCAAAGGACCCTCCTTGAACGCCCGTATCCGGTTTCCCATTGGGCGATATTTTCGCCACCTCCCACAGCTTACCCTGTTTCGGTGGCTTTGTGTTCCCTTATTCAGCTGGTTACAGCCGAAAAGGTGAACCCAACTTTGATTTGCATCAAATATAAGTTTGCACCCCATCCGACAAGTAAAGTTACGGCCATCGAACGCGTGGAAACGACGCAGGTCCCGCCTCCCTACCCAAAGCTTACACCGCCGGGCCGCAATTCGTGTCAACAACTCTGGACGGCGCCGACAACGCTGCTAGGGTTCGCGGGAACAAAAAACAGGCAGGAGCCCCCCATGTCGCTAGACGCCGTGTTGAACCGGATTGACGAAGATCTGCAAACCTCGATCGACCGCCTGATGGAACTGCTGCGCATCCCGTCGATCTCGACTGACCCCGCATACAAGGCCGAGGTTAGCCGCGCCGCGGACTGGCTGGTCGCCGATCTGAACAGCATCGGGATTGCGGCAGAGAAACGGGAAACACCGGGCCACCCGATGGTTGTTGGCCACGTGGGTGAGGACGCGACTGCGCCGCATTTCCTGTTTTATGGCCACTACGATGTGCAGCCGGTCGATCCGTTGAACCTGTGGAACCGGGATCCATTCGATCCCGCCATTGAGGACACCGAAACCGGACCGGTCATCCGCGGACGCGGAGCGTCAGACGACAAAGGCCAGCTGATGACTTTTGTCGAAGCCTGCCGCGCCTGGAAGGCCGTACACGGATCCTTGCCCTGCCGCATCACTTTCTTTTTCGAGGGCGAAGAAGAATCAGGCTCGCCCTCACTGGTTCCTTTCCTCAAGGAAAATGCCGCCGAACTCAAAGCGGATCTGGCGCTGGTCTGCGATACATCCATGGTGTCACGCGGCGTTCCGTCGATTGCGGCGCAGTTGAGGGGCATGCTGAAGGACGAATTTACCATCGTGGGACCGCGCATCGACCTGCATTCCGGCCACTATGGCGGCCCGGGCCTGAACCCGCTGCGCGAACTGTCGAAAATCGTGACCTCTTTTTATGACGACGAAACCGGGCGGGTCGCGGTCGACGGGTTCTACGAAGGTGTGCATGAAGTACCCGAAGACCAGTTGCGCCAATGGCAGAATTGCGGCTTCGACGAAGCGGATTATCTGAATTCGGTCGGCTACACCCAACCGCATGGCGAAAAGGGGTACTCCACCTTGGAGCAACAATGGGCACGACCAACGCTCGAAGTAAACGGTCTGTGGGGCGGTTATAACGGTGCGGGCTCCAAAACCGTTATTCCGTCCAAGGCCCATTGCAAAATTACCTGCCGCCTTGTTGGTGACATGGACCCGGACGCGCTGCGCGCCAAAATCCGCAAACATGTCGAGGATCGGCTCTCCCCTGACGCCAAAGTGGTCTGGGACAACGACATGGAAGGCTCTCCCGCTTCGGTCATGAATATCACCCGCTCCGAATTCGAAGCCGCGCGCGGCGCGCTGTCGGATGAATGGGACCGCGAGGCAGTGTTCACCGGCATGGGGGGATCAATCCCTGTTGTCGGCTATTTCAACACCGTTCTGGGGCTCGACTCGATGCTGGTTGGATATGCAAACGAAGATGATGCCATCCATTCGCCGAACGAGAAATATGACGTGAAAAGCTTCCACAAGGGCATCCGGTCATGGGCGCGCATTCTGGATGCTTTGAACACATAGGTTTTTTGCGAGGCTCTGCCTCGCGCTCCGGGATATTTGCAGCCAGATGAATAAAGGATCCCTGCTTCATCTGGCCCAAAATATCCCGGGGGAGGCGCGCGGCACGCGCGGCGGGGGCAGAGCCCCCACCCGGTCGGGGCAAATACGCCGATCTTACATATGGATCACGCGGCCATAGGCATCCAGCACGCTTTCGTGCATCATCTCTGACAGTGTCGGGTGCGGGAAGACGGTGTTCATCAGGTCTTCTTCCGTTGTCTCCAACTGGCGACCAACCACGTATCCCTGAATCAGTTCGGTGACTTCGGCACCGATCATGTGGGCGCCCAGCAACTCGCCTGTTTTTGCATCGAATACGGTTTTGATCAGCCCGTCCGGTTCACCCAAAGCGATGGCCTTGCCATTGCCGATAAAGGGGAAGCGGCCGACTTTGATGTCGTAACCCAGTTCTTTAGCTTTTGCTTCGGTATATCCAACCGAGGCAACCTGAGGCTGGCAATAGGTGCACCCTGCGATGCTTTCGGGTTTGACCGGATGCGCATGTTGACCAGCGATGAGGTCCGCAACCATAACACCCTCGTGGCTTGCTTTGTGCGCAAGCCAGGGCGCGCCCGCGATGTCACCGATCGCATAAAGGCCCTCAACCCCGGTGCGGCAATACGCGTCCGTGACCACATGTGTCCGGTCGATCTTGACGCCCAGAGCTTCCAGACCGAGGTTTTCGACATTGCCAACGATCCCGACGGCCGAGATCACTGTGTCGAACTCGTGTTTTTCAACCTTGCCTTTAACCTCGATATGCGCGGTCACTTTCCCCTTGCCACGATCCAACTGCTTGACCATGGCCTTTTCCATGATGGTCATGCCCTGTTTGGTGAACGCCTTCTTGGCCAATGCGCTGATCTCGGCATCTTCTACCGGCAACACCCGGTCCATCACCTCGACAACCGTGGTGTCTGCGCCCAGCGTATTGTAGAAACTGGCGAATTCGATGCCGATCGCACCAGACCCGATGACGAGCAGTTTTTTCGGCATCCGCGGCGGTTGCAGCGCGTGCTTGTAGGTCCAGACCAGATCGCCATCAGCTTCAAGGCCCGGCAGTTCCCGCGCCCGTGCCCCGGTTGCGAGAATGATGTTCTTGGCGGTCAGTTCCTCGGTGCCTTTGTCGGTCTTGACGCTGACCCTGCCCTTTGCGGGGATCGTGGCCTGACCCATCACAACGGCAACCTTGTTCTTCTTCAGCAGATGGCCGATGCCACCTGACAGCTGCGCAGCTACGCCACGGGATCGTTTGACCACCGCGTCCAGGTCATATCCGATCTTTTCGGCTTTCAGACCGAAATCCTTGGCGCGCTCCATCAGATGGAACACTTCGGACGACCGCAACAGCGCCTTGGTGGGAATACAACCCCAGTTCAGGCAGATCCCCCCCAAATGCTCGCGCTCGACAACCGCGGTTTTCAAACCCAGCTGGGCTGCGCGGATTGCAGCGACATAGCCGCCGGGGCCAGCCCCGATTACGATCAGATCATAGGATTGTGCAGCCATGTGTTCCTCTCGGCGCAGGAGTTGAAAATTTAGTTTACCATTAAACTATTATTCGGAACGCATCAATATACCCATCCCGCGACAAATAGGACGCAGGGTAAGCGATGCCTGAACTTGCGGATTTCAGCCTATACCCCGGGCCATGTAATGGCTAGAAAAGAAACGCCGGCACCGGTCGGACCTATTCTTTTCTCAACCCATTCAAGGGGCTGACCATGGCCAAAACTCTGAAAGATCTGCTGCTTGCCCTGCTCAATGCCACATTGATACTTGTTGCGCTGTGCCTGTTTCTGGGCTGGAAACTGGCGTCCAAAGCCGAAAACATCACTGCTGAAGTCTCGCAAACGGTTCAGGCCTTGGCCCCCATCCGGGATGAGGCGAAGGGCATTCGGGACGAGCTTGCGGCGTTGCGGACTGATTTGGCGGCGCTTTCACAGCAAGACACGTTTGCAGACAGCCAAGCCGCGCAAAACCTCCGGGCAACGCTGGGGCGCCTGAATGCAGCGGAACAGAAGCTGCAAACGGTTCAGGAGCGGATTTCGGAACTGGCTGACACGCCAGAAATGCTGATTGCGCAGGCGATCCAAACCGGCGCCGATATCGCAGCGGAACGCGTTTTGGCATTGCGGGGATGCACACCTGAGTCATAAAGCGCAGCCGTGACCAAAGAGCGGTTGCGGCTTCGCGTTCAGCCCGTTGCCTGTAGTTCGCGCACGGTCGTGCCGTACCCGCCCATATCGACATAGGCAGTTTCATGCGGGGTCGAGCTGCGGGACAGCGCCGCGTTCCGATACGGGAAACGACCGAACTTGCGGATCACCTCGCGATGCGCTCTGGCGTGCAGCAGGTTGCTTGCGTCGCTGCTCATGTTTTGGCAGATCAGACGCACGCAGCGTTCCTGATCACACAGGTTTTCCGAGTGCATCATGGGCAGATAAAAGAACTGTCTGGCCGGTTCGTCGATCTTTTTGTCCCAGCCTTTGTCGACTGCGCATTTTGCTGCCGCCAACGCCGCACGATCGGTCGAGAAGGCACGCGCCTCCCCCCGGAACATGTTACGTGGGAACTGATCTGTCAGGATGATATAAGCAAGCGCCCCGCTGGGATAAGTCAGCCAGAGCGAAAACCGGCCTGCTGCCGCTGCTTCCCAAGTTGGCTGAAACCGCGCCCGAATGTCTGCGTCCAGCGCCTCATTTTCAATATACCAGCCCTTAGGGCCAACTTCATCTAACCAAAAACTCAATACTTTTTCAGGCGTTACCATTGCCTTAAACTCCGTCAATTGCCCGCGCCCCAGACGTAACGTCATTTAAGTCCCTTTTACAGAACTGTTACAGTAACATATTGCAACACAAACGACATAATTCCGTGTCTCAAGCGGTTTCGCGCGAACCCTCTTCGAACTCGGCTTCTGCCGCCTCTATCGCAACTTCCTGTGCAACCTCGAATGCAACGGGCGATGCGGTTGGATAAAGCGTCGACATGGTGCTGGTTTCATCAACAGGAATGGCTGCACGCTGGGTCATCCGGTAGACCGAATAGGCGGCCAACGCGACAAGCAACACGGCGATGATCAGGAAAAAGCCCGGAGGGCCAAACACTGCATCCCCCATCAGCCAACCTGTGATAACAGGTCCGGTAATTGCACCAAGGCCGTTGATAAAGATCAGGCCGCCGGATGCTGCGGCCATATCTTCGTATTCCAGAAAATCGTTGGTGTGCGCAATCAGCAATGAATACAAAGGGTTGGTCATTCCGCCGATCACAAAAGCAGACGCCAGAAGGATTTCGAAGGAAAAGCCATAAAGCATACCACTGACGGCGCCAACAGCCCCGGTTGCCGCAACCAACAGGATCAGAAAACGCCTGTCCATCCTGTCGGAAAACCAGCCCAGCGGGTATTGCAGGACAATTGCCCCAACATAGAACGCCGCCACAAATGCCGAGATTTCAACCAAGGACAATCCGGCCTGAGCCCCATAAACCGCCGACATCCCGAACTGCGCCGAAAACACGCCCCCCAGCAGGAACATGCCGACACACCCCAGCGGAGAGCTTTTCATCAACTCCCGCAGCGTCATCGGCTTGGTGGTATCGAACGCCGGAGTTGGTGAGATCGACAGCAAAATCGGTGCGAAAGAAACCGAAACAAGGATCGAGGCGATCACGAATGTTTCGTACCCGGCCGGGTCGCCCAACAGGAAAAGGCCCTGCGCGCCGATGATACCCAACATCTGAACGATCATGTAAAGCGACAGGGCCTGCCCGCGATTTTCGTTATTTGCTGCGTTGTTGAGCCAGCTTTCCGCAGTGACGTAAACACCCGAGAAACAGAACCCGATCACCACGCGCCCCAGAACCCAGGCAATCGGGTCTGCCAGCATCGGATACATGATCATCACGGCCGAAATGAAAGACGCCAGTGCCGCAAAGACCCGCACATGGCCAACACGCCGGATCATCTCGGGCGCAAGCCGTGAACCGCCCAGAAAACCAACGAAATAAGCTGACATTACAAAAGACATCTCAAGGGTCGAAAATCCCTCAAGCTGTCCACGAACACCCAGGATCGTGCCCTGAAGGCCGTTTCCGACCATCAGCAACCCCATGCCGAGCAACAATGCCCATGCGCTGGACAGAACCTGAATCATTTGGGCCTCCGATAGGTGCCAACCTTGTTTGAGTTTTGTTCTGCGATCAAAGACCGCTTCCATCGCGCTTGTCTACGACATTCCCTGTCGGTGATGCCGTATGCGCGCCTGTCCGGGGATCAAAAGCGACGCATCGCCATAAGAAAAGAACCGGTATTTCTGTGCGATGGCATGGGTGTAAACCTCGCGCATCCGGTCCTGACCCATTAACGCTGAAACCAGCATCAGCAGCGTGGATTTTGGCAGATGAAAGTTTGTCATCAGCGCATCGGTCACATGAAACCGGAAACCGGGATAGATGAAGATATCGGTGTCACCTTCCCACGGTTCGATCGCGCCCGAACGCGCAGCACTTTCGATCAGGCGCAGGGCAGTGGTGCCCACCGGGATGACACGCCCGCCCGCAGCTTTTGTGGCCTGTATCTCGGCAACAGCCTCGGCGCTGACCTGCCCCCATTCGGCATGCATCTTGTGGGTTGTCACATCCTCGACCTTGACCGGCAGGAAGGTTCCGGCGCCAACATGCAGGGTCACATGTGTGACGGCGACACCCCGTTCCGACAAAGCCTGCATCAGGGCATCGTCAAAATGCAACGAGGCGGTCGGCGCTGCCACCGCACCGGACCTGCGGGCCCAGATGGTCTGATAATCCATCTTGTCCTGCTCGTCCGCCGGACGTTTGGCGGCGATATAGGGCGGCAACGGCATTACACCGGCCTGATCCAGCGCCTTGTCGAAATCCTGACCGCTGAGATTGAAGCGAAAAAAGGCCTGCCCGTCTTCCACCCGATCCAGCGTCGCGCTCAGATCGGCGGAAAATACAATCTCTTCCCCCGGCTTCACTTTCTTCAGCGGCTTGATGAGCGCAGACCAAGTGCCATCGGCCTGTGGGTCCAGCAGAGTGGCCTCGATCCCGGCGGAAACCGGGCCTTGCGCGCTGTCCCTGTGGCGCCGCCCGTTCAGGCGCGCCGGGATAACGCGTGTGTCGTTCAACACCAGCCGGTCACCCGGACGCAGGAAATCGGGCAGATCGAACACGTGGCTGTCCACTGTACCACCCCCCTGCGCCACAAGCAGGCGCGCAGAGGATCGCGGGCAGGCAGGCCGCGTTGCAATCAGGTCGTCGGGCAGGTCGAAATCAAAATCGCTGAGCTTCATGACCGCGCCTTACAACCCCAAAAAAGATTCTGCCATATCCCCTCAGCGATCACTGGGAGGAGAGCCAAAAGTCGGTTTTGGCTCGTCTGGTTCCACCGGCGCAGCATTGGGGCCGTCCGAGACCGTTGGCGCAGGCTGACGCAAGAGATCACGCAGAAACAGGGGCGCCAGACCGGACAGAGGGTTCACCGCGACTTTGGGCGAGGATATCGGCCCGGTCAGCGTGTAATTGAACCCAATGACGCCTTCACCCTTGCGGGTAAACACGCTGCCAACGGCATTGAGAAGGTAAATTGGTGAAATCGCCCCCCGCAGGTTCAGCAGGCTGTTCACGGTGTCGATTGTGCCATCAAACGAAAGCCCCATTGACGGGCCAACAGCGCTGCCACTCAGCACTTTGATGTCAGTGGGCGATATCCTCATGCGGCTGTCAATCGCCGAAAAGAAGATCCCCTGCCCGGCCATCTCGTCCAGCAGACCAACAAGGCTGATCGCGTTCAGGATCGCGGCCATGGCCGGGGCATCGGTGATCCGCGTATTTACGATTTTCAGGATCACGTCGTAACTGCCGGGCGCAGCCACCGGTTCAAGCTTGAGGTCCAGATCACCGCCGCGCGCCTGCGTCAGAACCCCGGCTGATCGCAAAACGGCCCCCGCGTCTTTCGACGTCAGGTCAACGGCGCTTCGATTTCCCCGCGGGGTCACTTGACCGGCAACAGCCGCTCCGCCGTTCACCCGCGCTGTGAAAGTGCCATTTACGCCACCGGTTGTCTGGAACGCCCCCCGGAAACCTGTCAGCGCGACAGTTTCGGTGACCTGAAGACGGTCCAGTGCCACGTCCAGATTCGGCCCGGGGGCCCCGCCGCCACCCGATCCTCCGCTGCTTTCCCCGAAGTTTGCACGCCCCATGTTCAGCACTCCGCCTAAGACGCGGATATCCGGGACAGCAGCCCCCCGCCCGATCAGTTCCGCCGGAACCGCCAGCCAGTCCCCCAGATCGAACGAGCTGAACTGGACACGGTCATATTCACCGTTTTCGTGAAAGGAAATGGATGCGGTTGTGCGCAGTCCCGCTGCATTGATCCGCAGATCGTCCACCTTCAGCTGCGCGCCCAACGTCGCGTCCGCAGTCAGTGATCCTGTGGTGTTTGCCTCTTTGCGCCAGCCGAGTTCAGGGATGGCTAGCGCCACGCCCTGAAGGTCCGAAACAACAGACAGTTTCGGAGGAGCCCCAGCGCCCAGACCCAGCGTAATATCAGCAACCCCTTTGCCCGTCAGCATCCCCGGCGGCAGGCCGGCCCTGATCTCATCCATCAGACGCGGGGACAGTTCGATCTGGCCGGTCAAGGTGCTGCGCTGTTCGGTTTCGCCGTCAATAGGCTGCTGCCAAAGTGCTTCTAGCGGAACATCGCCGAACTGACCCAGCCCCTGAATCTGAACACCCGACTGATTGCCGGAAATATCCAGCATCGGGGCACTTACAGAAAATCCCGGTACCAGACGGTCACTGGACAGATTGGCCAACGTTCCGTTGAAGTGAAATTCGGTATCCTGAAACTTTAGTTCTTTTATCAACGGCAGGGACAGCGTTCCGGTCAACGCAACCGTGCCTTTGGCAACGTCAACGGGCAACCCGGCCTTGCTCAGCAATTCCAGCGGTGGTCGGTCCAGCAGCGACAATGCAGAAGTCACGCTGCCCCTTGCCTGAATACGCGCGATGCCGGGCGCGGATTTCTTGATATCCGTGTCAGGTATGATGAAGGACGTCCCCGCGGCATCCACACTCCCCCCGTCATCGGCGACCACCACCCCCTGCTGCGCGGTGACCGTAAACCGGCTGTCGATCAGACTGGCCTGACCTTGTGCATCTTCGATTGGCGGCAGGGTCTTTGCAAAGCGAACCTTGGCTTGCTCGAACCCGAAATCAAGATACAGATCCGGTTTGGAACCGGGCTCCAGACGCAGGGCGAAATCCATGTCCGACAAAACCCCCTGATAGAGGTTTTCCGTCACCCATTCCCGTGGCTTCGGCGCCAGACGCTCGGGCCAGTAACTCAGAACATTGTCCGAGCTCATCTGATCCAGATGGGCATCCAGCGCCACAGCCCAGCCATCTGGACGCCCGTGCAAAACCCCGAAGGCGCGCACGGTATGACCCGGATCCTCGATAGTCATCTGGCCAAGGCGCAACTGGAACGGGTTGAACGCCATCTTGAAATCCACGCTGGCACGCGACAGCTGAATCGGCTCCGGGAAAAGATTTGCCGGGTTCACA
Source organism: Ruegeria sp. O4 (assembly GCF_056535125.1). NCBI lineage: Bacteria > Pseudomonadati > Pseudomonadota > Alphaproteobacteria > Rhodobacterales > Roseobacteraceae > Ruegeria > Ruegeria sp. O4. The sequence goes on from NZ_JBQERO010000001.1 coordinate 682,340, forward strand.
TTGATCCCGGACAAGCGCAGTTGCGTCTCCAGACTGTCCAGCACACCGTCTTCAGCCCCTTGCAGAAACGCCTTTCCATCGGCCTGAACTGTGCCCCAGGCCGACACCACCGAAACCTCATTGAAATCCAGCATCTGGGCTTTCGGGTCATAGGTGAAATACGTGCGGGCAGATTCGAAAGGAACCGGGCGCGTTTCCGGGTTGGGCTGCACCGCCCCGGCCCCCAGATTGAGGGTTGCGAACACGGTTCCTGTGGCCCCGTTCTCATCGACACTGCCCCGCAAAGCCCCTGAAATCGGTGCGCGCAGAACCTGCAACCAGGCAAGGGCCGGGCTTTGGCCTGCTATGTCTTCGGCCGGAAGATCGGTGACCGAGATGCCAAAGCTGGCGGCAGGCGTGCCCAGCACGCTGGTATAGTTGGCCTCGATACTGCTGACATAGTCACGCCCGGCCAGAACCGAAAACCCAGTCGCAAGCCGCACTTCGTTGTCACTGCGGTTCGCCTGAATATGCCCACCGTCCAGAACCCACGACCGCCCCTGCCGCAGGTCGCGGTAATCCAGCGTAATCGCATCAAGTTCGACCGAGGTCAGCGCCGACAGGAGCGGAGACTGAAACACCTCGTCCGATCCCTCGATCAGCTGTGCAAGGTCCGGCGCTTCCTGCACCGGCGCGCTGCCCGATCCCACGGTCAGGGTCAGCGCCCCGTCCTGATCGCGGGTCATGGCGATCTGCGCGCCGCTCAGAATGATGCGCTTGGGCCGGACCTGACCGCGCAGCAAGGGACGCATGGCCAGGCTGGCGCGCATATCGGATACCTGCGCAATCTGCTGGCCTGCGGCGTCACTGATGGCAACATCGGTCAGCCGCAGACGGGGGCGCCAGCCTTCGTGGATGATGAAACTGACGTCTCCAAACCGGATTTGCAGCCCGCCCAGCGCCCGTTCCAGCCGGGCTTCGACCCTGTCGCGCAGCCACACAGGTGCGTGCATCCTCTGCCCCACGACCATGAAACCGGTGAACATCGCCAGAAGCACCAGCACGATGGCCCCACGCATGGCCCACAGACCAGCGGTGCGGCGGCGCGACCGACGGCGCACAGGCTTGCCCGGCTTTGCTTCGTCGTCTTCGTGCTGCTTCAATTTGCTATCCACGCCTTCCAACCCGCACGCGTTGCCCTATGATGATGGGCAGCCTTAAAAAACCTTTAGCGGAGTTTCCAATGCCCGACGTTTCAGACATCGCCCCCGACTTCACTTTGCCGCGCGACGGCGGTGGCGAGGTGACGCTTTCGGCGTTGCGCGGTGGCACCGTGGTTTTGTTCTTCTATCCCCGTGATGATACGCCGGGCTGCACCAAGGAATCCATCGGTTTCTCAGAGCAGCTTCAGGCGTTTACCGAGGCAGGGGCTCACGTTTTCGGCATTTCGCGGGACAGCGTCGCCAAGCATGACAAGTTTGTCGCCAAACACGGGTTGACCACTCCGCTCTTGTCGGACGAAGGCTCGACCGTCTGCGAGGACTATGGCGTATGGGTTGAAAAGAACATGTATGGCCGGAAATCGATGGGGATCGAGCGATCGACCTTTGTCATTGATAGCGAAGGACGCATTGCCAAGGTCTGGCGCAAGGTCAAGGTGCCCGGCCACGTGGAAGAGGTGCTGGAAGCGGTGAAAGCGCTCTAAGCCCCCCTCGACCTGCCGCGCCATCCGGTCTATCACCCGCGCTGACAAGCCTAAGGCGGAGCGACCCGGTGCCCAAAACACTGACACAGATGGCGACAGAGGTTCTGACAACAGCGGACGGGCGGGCCAAAACCGCCCTGTCCAAAGCCCATGCCGCCGCGTGGTTTGCTTCCCGCACGGCCGAGGGTGAGCCGATCGAGATCGGCACCGCATCACCGCCCCTGTCCCCCGCGCGCCCGGACAAGCCCGCGCTGTTGTCTCCGCGCGAAGTACCCAAACGGAAACCGGGTACCGAGGCCGGGCGCATTGCCCTGCTGCACGCGGTTGCCCATATCGAGCTGAACGCCGTCGATCTGCACTGGGACATCATCGCGCGTTTTGGCCATGTACCCATGCCCATCGGGTTCTACGATGACTGGGTGAAATGCGCCGAAGAGGAATCGCGCCATTTCGAGATGGTTTGCGATTGTCTGGAACAGATGGGCAGCCACTACGGCGCCCTGCCCGCCCATGCTGGCATGTGGCGCGCTGCCGAGGATACTGCCGAAGATCTGATGGGGCGGCTGGCCGTTGTACCCATGGTGCTTGAGGCGCGCGGGCTGGACGTGACGCCCGGCATGATCGAGATATTCCGCAAGGCCAAGGCCGAACAGGCCATCGCCGCGCTCGAAGTGATCTATGCTGAAGAGGTCGGCCACGTCGCTTACGGCTCAAAATGGTTCCACTTCCTGTGTGGCCGGGAAAACGCCGACCCAAAGGATGTGTTTCACGCGCTGGTCCGGCGGTACTTCCACGGTGTTCTCAAGCCCCCCTTCAACGAAGAAAAACGGGCCGAGGCCGGGTTGCCACCCGATTTCTACTGGCCCCTGACCGAAGACCTGCCTGCGCCCGGAGACCTCTCGAACTGACACTTTTGCGTTATTTTCGGCAAAATCTCGCCGATCTTTGCAGGATTTCAGCGCCATTTGCATCTGATTGGTCAACAAACTTGCCCGAACGCCGCTGCCGCTTTATGCAATCGGCCCAAGGGACGGCAGGCACTCACGACCGGTTCCGATCTTGGGGATGAAAGGTGGGACGCGTGCGAACACGTCTGGCAATAAAACTGCACTCACTGCTTGAGAGACATTTCCCGGAACGCCGGGTCTTTCTGAAATCCGACACAGACACGAAATTTATCCGGCTCAGTTCGGAAACTCAGGTGGTCGCAGTGGCCGGAGTTGCCGTCATGGTCGGATGGACAGCGGTTGCGACAGCCATACTGTTGATGGACAGCATCGGGGCCGGGAATTTCCGGGAACAGGCAAAGCGCGATCAGGCCATCTATCAGGAACGCCTGAACACCCTGTCGGCAGAACGCGATTCCCGCGCGCATGAAGCACTGGCCGCTCAGGACCGGTTCAATGCCGCGCTGGACCAGATTTCCGCGATGCAGTCGGAGCTGCTGGCCTCGGAAAACCGTCGCCGCGAACTTGAGACAGGTATCGAAGTTATCCAGACGACATTGCGCGCCACGATGAAGCAGCGCGAAGAGGCGCGCTCAGAGCTGGCCCAATTGAAACAGGACACCAGCGGCTCTGATATGTATGCCGCGGTTTCCAGCGCCCCGGTACAGATGGCCTTCATGACCGACGCTTTGGCGCGGACGGCCAAAGAACGCGATCTGATCGCCTCCAACGCGCAGGACGCGCTGGAACAGCGGGACGATCTGGAACTTGAAATCCGTCTAATGCAGGAACGCAGCGACGAGATCTTCCGCCAGCTAGAAGAGGCGATGGTCATCTCGGTCGAACCTCTGGACAAGATGTTCCGTCAGGCCGGAATGCCCACCGATCGCATCATCGAAGAGGTCCGGCGCGGATATAGCGGTATGGGCGGTCCGCTGACCCCTTTATCCCTTAGCACACGCGGCGAAGAAGACGAGCTTTCGCCCGAAGAAGTCCGCGCAAACACGTTGCTGCGCCAGATGGATCAGCTGAACCTGTACCGGATTGCTGCGGAAAAGGCCCCCTTCGCCAATCCCGTACATTCTGCCGTGCGTTTCACCAGTGGCTACGGCAACCGGCGTGACCCCAAGTCCGGTGGTCGTCGGCAGCATAACGGTGTCGATTTTGCGGGACCGCAAGGCACCGATATATTCGCGACCGCTGATGGTGTGGTCACGCATGCCGGCTGGCAATCAGGCTTCGGACGCCTTGTGAAGATCAAGCACGCGTTCGGAATTGAGACACTTTATGCTCATAACACCAAGATCAACGTAAAGGTCGGCCAAAGGGTCTCGCGCGGGGATCATATTGCTGATATGGGTAACACCGGACGGTCCACCGGCACGCATCTGCACTATGAGGTGCGCGTGAACGGAAATCCCGTAAACCCAATGACTTACATCAAGGCTGCGAAAAATGTTTTCTAAAAGCAAAATCAACGAGCCCGCACCCAAAGCACCTGAGGCGGCCAAACCTGCCGCTCCGGCGACCCCAGCGGCCCCTGCTCCGGCTGACGCGAAACCTGCAATGGCACCCAAGCCCAAGCCGCCGGCCTCGGTCCTGTCCTCGGATCTGCACATCACCGGCAACATCAAGACCAGCGGTGACATTCAGGTGGAAGGCACCGTCGAAGGCGACATTCGCGCCCATCTGCTGACCATTGGTGAATCGGCAACGATCAAGGGCGAAGTCACCGCAGATGACGTTGTGATCAACGGTCGTATCGTTGGCCGCGTGCGTGGTCTCAAGGTTCGCCTGACCTCGACCGCCCGCGTAGAAGGTGACATCATCCACAAGACCATCGCCATTGAAAGCGGCGCGCATTTCGAAGGCTCGGTTCAGCGTCAGGACGACCCCCTGAACCCCGGCCGCAGCGCCAAAGCCGGATCGAACCCGGCGGCAGAAGTCAAGCAGTAAGCAGACTGCATTTCTTGTCAGGACGCCGTGGGGAAACCCGTGGCGTCTTTTCTTTTGCGTGCCCGGTTGATCCGGGTTTCCCGTTTTCGTCCCTATCTGATCACGCTACAGTCGATCCATGTTGCTTTTTCTGACGGTTGTCGCGCTGATCGCTGGCGCTGCGGCCTTTCACTTCTGGTCGAAAAGACAATCCCGCCTGACCTTGCTGGCCACGTCGCTGTCCCGGCACCAGCGCGATATTGTGAACGCTCAGGTACCAATTATCCGGAAACTGCCCAAAGACCTGCGCGGGGCGCTGGAAGGAAAGATCAACCTGTTTCTTGATCAGGTCGATTTCGTCGGCTGCGACGGGCTGGACGTCACCGAAGACATGCAGGTGTCGATTGCCGCGCAAGCCTGTCTGCTCGTGGTGAATACGGACCAGTGGTATGACAACCTGACGACCATTCTGGTTTACCCCGGTGCCTTCAAGTCAAAACAGCGTCGCCACAGTGGCTATGTCGTCACCGAACAGGAAATCATCCGCAGCGGGGAAAGCTGGAACCGCGGCCCCGTGATCCTGTCCTGGGCCCACAGCCAGCGCGGAGCCCTGAATGATCACGATGGCCGGAACGTCGTCTTTCACGAGTTCGCGCACCAGCTTGATGACCTCTCGGGCGCAACCAATGGTGTTCCCGTGCTCAGCAATGGACAAAGTTTTGGCGAATGGGAAACCGCCTTTCTGAACGGTTACAAGACACATGTTCTTGCCGTGGAAAACGGAAAACCTACAGTGATCGATCCCTACGGCGCGGAAGGTCACGAAGAGTTCTTTGCCGTTTCGGTCGAAGTGTTCTTTGAACGTCCACATGCACTGAAATCCTCTGACCCGGCAATCTATGAACAGCTGTCAAAGCTTTTTCATCTTGATCCCGCTCAATGGCACAGCGGTCCGTTCTGACCCGATTGAGGAAGCGTCGAAAAAAATTCCCCGTTCGCAACAATTTAACATAAGCTAATTCTTGAATTACGGTTAACCTCATTATTGGGCGGAGGATTTTCTATGTCATCGAAACTACTTGCCGAGTTCTTCGGCACGTTCTGGTTGGTTCTGGGGGGCTGCGGCAGTGCCGTTCTGGCGGCTGGTGTGGCAGATGTCGGCATCGGTTGGCTTGGTGTTTCCTTTGCCTTTGGCCTTACCGTTTTGACGATGGCTTACACGGTCGGCCCAATCTCGGGCGGGCATTTCAACCCGGCCGTCAGTTTGGGCCTGATGATTGGAGGACGGTTTCCGGCCAAAGACCTTCTGCCCTATTGGGTTGCACAGGTCATTGGCGCAATTGCCGCCGCAGTGGTTCTGTACCTGATCGTCAGCGGGGCACCCGATTTCGCTGGTGTCGGTGGGTTCGCGTCAAACGGGTATGGTGAGGCCTCACCACAGGGATATTCGTTGATGTCGGCTTTGATCATCGAAATCGTGATGACCGCTTTCTTCATTCTGATCATTCTGGGCGCGACGTCGGACAAGGCACCCGCCGGGTTCGCTCCGATTGCCATCGGTCTGGCGCTGACCCTGATCCACATGATCTCAATCCCGGTGACGAATACCTCCGTCAACCCGGCGCGCTCAACCGGCGTTGCCCTGTTTGCCGACGGCCCTGCACTGGCTCAGCTCTGGCTGTTCTGGGTAGCCCCCCTGATTGGCGGCGCAATCGGCGCTTTGATCTGGAAAGCAATGTCCTCGGATGACTGATCCGCGCGGGAAAGGTAATTATCCCGATTACTGAAAAACACGGTATCCTTCCGTCAAATCTGGCTTGGTTACGGCCTTTGGTTCAACGGGAGGATACAATGAAGACATTCACCACAGCATTTTTCCTAAGCTGCGCCGCGACGGCAGGCTGGGCCGAAGACAAATGGCTGAGCATCCCGCAAGCCCCCCAGATGCCCGCCGCCACCGAAGCGGGTACGGCAGAGATCAACGGCATCGACATGTATTACGCCACGTATGGCGATGCGGGCGGCACCCCGGTTCTGATGATCCACGGTGGGCTTGCCCATGGCGATGTCTGGGCCGCGCAGGTTGCCGACCTGTCCCAGGATCACAGGGTAATCGTGGCGGATACGCGCGGGCACGGACGATCCACCAACGATGGCAGCCCCTATTCCTACGCGTTGTTGTCGCAGGATTATCTGGCGCTGCTGGATCATCTGGGTGTCGATCAGGTGCATCTGGTCGGCTGGTCCGACGGGGCAAATATCGGGTATTCAATCTCGACCACCAACCCGGATCGGCTGGTCAGTCACTTTGCCCATGCAGGCAATGTCACACTGGACGGGATCGATCCTTCGGTGGAAACCAACGAGGTGTTTGGCACTTATGTGGGCATGATGGCGCAAGATTATGCGGCCATGTCCCCGACTCCTGACGGGTTCGAGGCATTCCTTGGTGGGGTGGCCGCCATGTGGGGCACCGAAAAACCCGGTGGGCTTGAGGCGCTGTCATCGATCACCGTCCCGACACTTGTGGTTCAAAGCGCACATGACGAGGCCATTCTGATGGCGCATTCACAAGCAATTGCTGACGCGATTCCGGGCGCCAAGTTGCTTGTTCTGGATGATGTCAGCCACTTCGCATCTTTTCAGGATCCCGGTGCCTATACCCGTGCCATCCGCGATTTCATCGATCAATAGGCCAAAGAAAAAGCCCGGCGCTTGAGCCGGGCTAAATCATCTTATTCGGTAACGGTAACTTTTTTCATCACATCCGGTGCACCGATGATCGCACCGTTCTGGCCATCGCCCCGCTTGATCGCGTCGACCACATCCATACCGTCGGTCACCTGACCAACCACGGTATACTGGCCGTCCAGAAACGGGCCGGGGGCGAACATGATGAAGAACTGCGAATTGGCCGAATCCGGATCGCTGGACCGGGCCATGCCGACAACACCCCTGTCAAAACTCACGTCCGAGAACTCGGCCGGCAGATCCGCGCGATCCGACCCGCCGCGCCCGGCATAGCGCATGTCGAAGCCGTCCGCGCCCGAGTTGCCGTATTGCACGTCGCCGGTTTGCGCCATGAAGCCATCGATTACGCGATGAAACACGACGCCGTCATACTGACCGTCAGCAGCCAGAGCGGTGATCTGTTCCACATGCTGGGGTGCCACATCTTCGAACAGGTCGATCGAGATTGTGCCATTGGCCCCTTCCCCTTCGACCTCGATCTGCAAACCGCTGGCCAGCGCCGGGCTTGCCAGCAGGGCAAAAGCCGCAGCCAGTTTATGCATCTGCGGCCACCTTGACGCTGATCATGCGGTCCGGGCTTGCAGGCGGCTCGCCGCGTACAATCGCATCGACGTGCTCCATCCCGTCGATGACCCGGCCATAGACCGTGTACTGACCGTTCAGGAAGTGATTGTCCTTGAAGTTGATGAAGAACTGCGAATTGGCCGAATCCGGGTTCTGCGAGCGCGCCGCGCCCAGCGTGCCGCGATCATGGGGCAGCTTGGAAAATTCTGCCGGAACATTCGGCAGTGACGAACCGCCGGTGCCCGCCATGCGCAGGTTGAACCCGTCTTCCATATCACCATGCTGCACGTCGCCGGTTTGTGCCATGAAACCGTCGATCACACGGTGAAACGCCACGTTGTCATATTCACCGCCACGGGCCAGTTCCTTCATCCGCGCACTGTGCAACGGCGCTACATCCGGCAGCAGCTCGATGACGACATTGCCGCCTTTCAGCTCGATGATGATTGTGTTTTCGGGGTCTTTGATCTCGGCCATGAGGCCCTCCTGTCGTTTATCTTGCGCAAATACCTATGACGCACGCGTGCGAATGCCAAGTGACGCATTGACCTGAGGGCAAAATGCAGGAAAAGAACCGCCTAAATCGGTTGCCAACGACAAGGATCGCACAATGGGCTGGAAAACACTGGACGATATGGACCTGAACGGCAAACGCGTGCTGGTGCGTGTGGATATCAACGTGCCCGTGGTTGACGGTGTTGTGACCGACGCCACCCGTATCCAAAGGATCGTCCCTTCGGTGCGCGATATTCTGGCCGCTGGCGGCAAGCCGATCCTTCTGGCCCATTTTGGCCGTCCCGGTGGCGAACGGCGTGAAAGCCTGTCACTGAAACAACTGGTCCCGACTTTGGAAAGCGCTTTTGGCGCAAAGGTTCTGTTTGCTGCCGATTGCGTCGGGGCCGAGGCGGAACTGGCCGCCAGTGCCTTGCAACCCGGCCAGGTCCTGCTGCTCGAAAACACGCGCTTTCACGCAGCCGAAACCAAGAATGACGCCGATCTGGCCGCTGGGATGGCCAAGCTGGGCGATGTCTATTGCAACGATGCGTTTTCAGCCGCGCACCGCGCCCACAGCTCGACCGAGGCCATCGCACGTCTGCTGCCGGCCTGTGCGGGCCGTCTGATGCAGGCCGAGTTGCAGGCGCTGGAAAGCGCGCTGGGTGCACCCAAGCGCCCGGTAACGGCGGTTGTCGGCGGCGCCAAGGTCTCGACCAAGTTGGAACTGCTGGGCAACCTGATCGACAAGGTCGATTATTTGGTGATCGGTGGCGGTATGGCGAACACATTCCTTGTCGCCCAAGGCATCAGCGTTGGCAAATCTCTGGCTGAAACCGCAATGAAGGACACCGCCGCCGAAATTCTGGCCAAGGCCGAAAGCTCGGGCTGCCAGATCGTCCTGCCGCTTGATGTTGTGGTGGCTGAAAAATTCGAGGCCAACGCACCCCACAAGGTTCTGCCCGCCGATCAATGCCCTGCGGATGGCATGATCCTGGACGCGGGCCCTGAAAGCGTCGCAGCGATTACCGCGATTTTCGACAAAAGCCAAACCCTGATCTGGAACGGCCCGCTGGGCGCGTTCGAGCTGGAGCCGTTCGACGCGGCCACCAATGCCGCAGCCCTGAAAGCCGCAGCCCTCAGCCGTTCGGGTCAGCTGATTTCGGTCGCGGGTGGCGGTGACACGGTTGCGGCGCTGAACGCGTCGGGTGCGGCCAAGGATTTCACCTATATCTCGACCGCAGGTGGTGCGTTCCTTGAATGGATGGAAGGCAAAACCCTACCGGGTGTCGCTGCGCTGGAACACTAAGCGACGCTCACCGCATTTGGCCGCTTGTCACGGTTCATGGTATTATCCCCTATTTGAACGGGGGATTATGTCATGAGGTCATTATACCTGCTCGTCCTTCTTGCAATGCCGTGGCCTGCAACAGCACAATCCAGTTGCGGTGGCCAGACACAGCTTGACGCAAATTTCTGTGCCAAGGAGCAATGGGAAGCCGTTGACCGCAACCTCAACCGGTTATGGAAACAGATCAAGCCGGTCGCTGATGCACGTGGCAACGGCGATGCCCTTCTGACGGAACAACGTGCGTGGCTAAAGACACGGGACGCCACTTGCGACAAGGAACTGTCCGGCGGCGGCAGCGCTGCGCCCATGTTCTACTGGACCTGTATGAAAGAGCAGACGCTTGCAAGAAATCAGCAGCTTCAGTCCTGGCGCTGAGCTTTAACCGGGACGCACACGAAATACTGATGAAAAAACCGAATCAGGGGATTCACAACCCGAATCGCCTGTGACATAGTGCGATCAGAGGCTCGGAAAGAGCCCGTTATTGAGGCAAGTTTTCATACGGCGGTAAACAGAGTGTCCCGTTCCCATCGGCCCGGTTTGGGTGCAGTTCTCTTCTTCTCGGTGGCTTTCATGCTGGGTGTGTATTTCACCTTTGCCGCTGTTCAAGGGGATTACGGCCTGTTCCGGCGGGTCGAAATTGCGGCGGAACGGGACGCTCTGTCACGCAGTCTGGAAAAACTGAATGTCGAAATCGCCGAGATGGAAAACCTGACACGGCGTCTGTCCGACACCTATCTGGATCTGGACCTGCTGGACCAGCAGGCGCGCTCGGTTCTGGGCATGATCCGGTCGGACGAAATCGTGATCCGCTGATCAAGTACCCTATTCAGAAAAGGCAACTCAGGCCCGGCGTTTCGGCCGGGATGCGCCGTGGCGAACGCTGCGTCACATTTACCCTCGCCAGAAAGCCCCAAATGCTTTATGAGATAGTTTAACGCTAAACTATCTGTCCGAAAGGGGGAGATCGCCACGATGGCTGCGCGAAAAACCACAAAGAAACCAAATGTTTCTGCGGAAGAACTCCAGACATACTACCGCGAGATGCTGCTGATCCGCCGATTCGAGGAAAAGGCCGGTCAGCTTTATGGTATGGGCCTGATCGGCGGGTTCTGCCACCTTTATATCGGACAAGAGGCCGTTGTTGTCGGGCTTGAGGCCGCAGCAGAGGAAGGCGACAAGCGCATCACCTCGTATCGCGACCACGGTCACATGCTGGCCTGTGGCATGGATCCGGGCGGCGTGATGGCCGAACTGACCGGGCGCATCGGTGGCCTGTCCAAAGGCAAGGGCGGCTCGATGCACATGTTTTCGAAAGAAAAGCACTTCTACGGCGGGCACGGTATCGTCGGCGCGCAGGTTCCGCTGGGCGCGGGGCTGGCTTTTGCCGACAAGTACAAGGAAAACGGCCGCGTGACCTTCACCTATTTCGGGGACGGTGCCGCGAACCAGGGTCAGGTGTATGAGACCTTCAACATGGCGGCCATCTGGGGCTTGCCGGTGATTTTCGTGATCGAGAACAACCAATACGCCATGGGCACCGCACAGTCCCGCTCAACCTCGACCAAGGACATCTTCCATCGCGGCGAGGCGTTTGGCATTCCGGGCGAGATCGTCAACGGCATGGATGTGCTGGCGGTCAAGGAAGCGGGTGAAAAAGCTGTCGCGCACTGCCGCGCAGGCAAAGGCCCCTATATCCTGGAAATCAAGACCTACCGCTATCGCGGCCACTCGATGTCCGACCCGGCCAAGTACCGTACCCGCGAAGAAGTTCAGAAGGTCCGCGAACAAAGCGACCCGATCGAACATGTGCGCGAGTTGCTGCTGACCGGCAAGCACGCGACCGAGGATGACCTGAAAGCGATCGACAAGGAAATCAAGGAGATCGTCAATCAGGCCGCCGAATTCTCGAAAGAAAGCCCCGAGCCTTCGGTCGAAGAGCTCTGGACTGACATTTACGCCTGAGAGGACGAATAAGACATGGCAACCGAAATTCTCATGCCCGCCCTTTCCCCCACGATGGAAGAGGGCACGCTGGCCAAATGGCTGGTCAAGGAAGGCGACACCGTATCCTCGGGCGACATCATGGCCGAGATCGAGACCGACAAGGCAACAATGGAGTTCGAAGCCGTCGATGAAGGCATCGTCGGCAAGATCCTGATCGCGGAAGGCACCGAAGGGGTCAAGGTGAACACCCCTATCGCAGTGCTGGTCGAAGAAGGCGAAGACGCCTCTGCCCTGCCCGCGGCAACCCCCGCAGCCGCAGCAACGCCCGAGGCCGCCCCAACAGCAGCCCCGGCCCCGGCTCCTGCCGCAGCGGCCCCCGCTGCTCCAGCGGTGGACCTGTCACCCGACTGGCCCGCGGATGCTGAAATGAAATCCGAAACCGTGCGCGAGGCCTTGCGCGATGCAATGGCCGAGGAAATGCGCGGCGATGAAAACGTCTATCTGATGGGCGAGGAAGTCGCTGAATATCAGGGGGCCTATAAAATCTCGCAGGGCCTGCTGGATGAATTTGGCTCCAAACGCGTGATCGACACCCCGATCACCGAACACGGGTTTGCCGGTATCGCGGTGGGTTCGGCCTTTGGCGGTCTGAAACCGATTGTCGAATTCATGACCTTCAACTTCGCCATGCAGGCGATTGACCAGATCATCAACTCTGCGGCCAAAACGCTTTATATGTCTGGTGGTCAGATGGGTTGCCCCATCGTGTTCCGGGGGCCCAACGGGGCCGCGGCCCGCGTGGCCGCACAGCACAGCCAGGACTATGCCGCGTGGTACATGCAGATCCCCGGCCTGAAGGTCGTCATGCCCTATTCCGCTGCTGATGCCAAAGGCCTGCTGAAATCGGCCATCCGCGATCCCAACCCGGTTGTGTTCCTGGAAAACGAAATCCTCTACGGCCGCTCCTTCGAAGTGCCGCAGGTGGATGACCTGACCATTCCGCTGGGCAAGGCCCGCATCTGGCGCGAAGGGTCAGATGTGACAATCGTCAGCTTTGGCATCGGCATGCAATACGCGCTGGAAGCTGCTGACAAGCTGGCCGAAGACGGCATCAGCGCCGAAGTGATCGACCTGCGCACCATCCGCCCGATGGACACTGGCGCCATCATCAACTCGGTGATGAAGACCAACCGTCTGGTGACAGTGGAAGAAGGCTGGCCGCAGGGGTCTGTCGGCAGCTACATCAGCTCGGTCGTGATGCAGGAGGCGTTTGATTACCTCGACGCGCCGGTCATCAATTGCACTGGCAAGGACGTTCCGATGCCCTATGCCGCCAATCTCGAAAAGCTGGCCCTGATCACCACCGATGAGGTGATCGCCGCCGTCAAACAAGTGACCTACCGGTAAGGAGCGACAGACAGATGCCTACAGAAATTCTGATGCCCGCCCTGTCCCCGACCATGGAGGAAGGCACGCTCGCCAAATGGCTGGTCAAGGAAGGCGACACCGTCTCCTCCGGTGATCTGCTGGCCGAGATTGAAACCGACAAGGCCACGATGGAATTCGAGGCCGTTGACGAAGGCACCATCGGCAAGATCCTGATTCCCGAGGGCACCGAAGGGGTCAAGGTCAACACCGCCATCGCGGTTCTGCTGGAAGACGGCGAAAGCGCCGATGACATTGGCACGGCCCCGGCTGCAGCCACGGCGGCTGCCCCCGCAGCCGTCGCGGGCAACGAGGCTGCCGCGCCGGCGGCACCCGAGGCGGCCGCCCCTGCCCCGGCCGCTCCGGCCAAGGCTGATGGTGGTCGGATTTTTGCCTCGCCTCTGGCCCGCCGGATTGCTGCGCAAAAAGGTCTCGACCTGACGCAGATTGCCGGTTCCGGCCCGCATGGTCGCATCGTCAAGGTTGATGTTGAAGGCGCAACTGCCACCGCTCCGGCAGCAGCTCCTGCCACTGCTCCCGCCGCCGCCGCGCCCGCAGCTGCCCCAGCAGCTCCGTCTGGTCCATCGGCGGATATGGTCGCGCGGATGTACGAAGGCCGCCCGTACGAGGAAATCAAGCTCGACGGTATGCGCAAAACCATTGCTGCACGCCTGGGCGAGGCCAAACAGACCATCCCGCATTTCTACCTGCGCCGCGATATCAAGCTGGACGCGCTGCTGAAATTCCGTGGTCAGTTGAACAAGCAGTTGGAAGGTCGCGGCGTCAAGCTCAGCGTCAATGACTTCATCATCAAGGCCGTCGCCAACGCGCTGCAACAGGTTCCGGCCTGTAATGCCGTCTGGGCAGGTGACCGGGTGCTGCAACTGAAACCGTCAGATGTGGCTGTTGCCGTCGCAATCGAAGGCGGGTTGTTCACGCCGGTCCTGCAAGACGCTGACATGAAATCCCTGTCAGCCCTTTCGACCGAGATGAAAGACCTTGCCGCCCGCGCACGCGAGCGCAAGTTGGCTCCGCATGAATATCAGGGCGGCACCTTTGCCATCTCGAACCTGGGCATGTTCGGCATCGACAATTTCGATGCCATCGTGAACCCGCCCCATGCCGGTATTCTGGCCGTCGGCACCGGCGTCAAGAAACCGGTTGTCGGGGATGATGGCGAGCTGACGGTGGCAACCGTGATGTCTGTCACCATGTCCGTTGATCACCGCGTCATCGACGGCGCGCTGGGGGCCGAACTGCTCAAGGCCATTGTCGACAATCTGGAAAACCCGATGGTCATGCTGGCGTAAGCCATACCGACCTAAAAAAAAGGCCGCCTCGAATATCGAGGCGGCCTTTTTTGTTAGTTTAAATCGACCTACTGATCTTTGCCCAGCATGTGGTCCATCGAGATTGACGGCTGATCGCATCCGGCCTCGCCCACGATCTTGGCCGGGATACCGGCAACGGTCTTGCACGGCGGAACGTCCTGCAACACCACCGAACCGGCAGCGATACGGCTGCAATGGCCGACCTTGATGTTACCCAGAACCTTTGCCCCGGCCCCAATCAGAACACCGTCTCCGATCTTGGGATGGCGGTCTTCCTCTTCCTTGCCGGTTCCGCCCAGCGTCACCGAATGCAACATCGACACGTTGTCTCCGACCACGGCGGTTTCACCGATGACGATGGAATGGGCGTGGTCGATCATGATCCCCTTGCCGATCCTTGCGGCCGGGTGAATATCGATGCCGAAAATCTCCGAAGATCGCATCTGGAAGAAATAGGCCAGATCAAAGCGCCCCTTGCGCCACAGCCAATGCGCGACGCGATAGGCCTGCATGGCCTGATAGCCCTTGAAATACAGGATCGGCTGCAACAACCGATGGCAGGCCGGATCACGCTCGTAAACCGCCATCAGGTCGGCGCGGGCGGCTTCCAGCAAACCGGGATCGTTTGCATAGGCCTCGTCCACGATCTCGCGCAGCACCATCATCGACATTTCGTTCGAACACAGCTTGGCCGCGATCCGATAGGACAGCGCACGCTCAAGGCTGCGGTGATGCAGGATACAGGCGTGCACAAGCCCGCCCATAAGCGGCTCTGTCTCGACGGCTGCTTGGGCCTCGGATGTGATACGGTCCCAGACCGGATCGACCGGTGTCACAGGGCTGCGTTTTTCAAACATAGCTTTTGATCCTTTGCTGCGCCTAGAATGCCATTTAGTGGCAAAAAGGCCAAACGCAAACCCGTGATCCGCGATACAACGAAAATGAATGAGTCCGAACGCGCATATTTTGAAACACGAATTCACGAGCGTCTGGCCGAACTGGATCAATTGTCCGCATCAGGCCAGCAGGCTCAGGCCGTTGTTGAACTGGATCAGCAGGCGGTTGGTCGGCTCAGCCGCATGGATGCGTTGCAAAACCAGGCGATGGCAAAGGCGCAACAGGTGAATCGCAATGTCGAAACCCGCCGCCTTCAGGTCGCGTTAAAGCGTCTGGACGAGGGGGAATACGGCTATTGCGAGGATTGCGGCGACCGTATTCCCGATGGGCGATTGTATCTGGATCTGGCCGCCAGCAAATGCGTCAGCTGCGCAACTGGGTGATCAGAAACTCGGCAAGATGGTGCAAAACCAGCGAGAAACACTGACAATATTGCAAATCGTCAAACCCCGGCTCATCGGCCAGCACCCGGTTGCGCGCAACCGCCATCAACGATCCGTTGCCGTAAACCGGATGCAGCCGACCCGTGCGTGCGCGGTGATTGTCGGCCAGTTCCGCCTCATGGATCATCCGGACGCATAAGCGGGTCCGCTCTGGCGGCGGCGCCGCCAACAAGGCGCGCGCCGCGGCACTTACATCACCGTGCAATAGCGGTCGCATCGGGCCGCTTACCCGACAACCAGTTGCGCCATCGCACCGGGGCCGTAAATGGCCGACACCTGCGCAATCCCGACCTCATATGACCCGGTCAGACCATCTGCCGCCTTCAATGCCGCCGAATAGGACCACCCTGGCAGGGATGTCATCTCTTCACGGACAAGGGTTCCCCCAGCAAAGACACGCACAAGATAGGATTCGCTTTCCTCGCCCAGTGGAACCTCCAGCCCTGACCAGTCATCCCCATCCAACCGGGTGCGCCGCACCCAGGTCAGGTGATCGCCGGTTGCGTCGGATCGCACCCGGAGGTGAACCGGGGAAAACGGGCGCAAACCATTGCCGTCGAATGAGGCGATCAGGTGCTGGTAAGCCGGATCATCGTAACCACGGGTCGCCGGGCCGATGCGATAGTGTTTGGCCAATCCCCGCTCGTTGCGCAACAGGTTGGTCTGCTGCACCTGATCGTTCAGCAACACGAATATGGACCCGTCCGGCCAGACATCCGGCATCAGGGCATCCGACCCCAACTGGCCTCTCAACCGCCCGGACAACGCGTAAACGCCGGGGGACTCAAGCGTGGCATCCGAGAACTGGAACACCTCCCAGTTGCCGGGTGTTCCGTCGCCGATGGCCGCCAGATTGACACCGTTCAGAACCGCGCCACGCGGACGCGATTCCAACTGACCGGCCAACAGCCGCACCTTCACGGCCGGGCCTTCGTCCCAGACGCCGATACTGGCGCGCCTCAGCGGTGTTTCGGTCACGCCCACAATGGCCTGACCGGGGATCACATCACTCAGGCTGTACCCCTCATCGGTTGAGGAGGAATAAACCGTCGCGGCCCCCGGCCAGGGATCAGCGGTCACCGCAAGATAAGGTGCATGCGGGACCTCTGCCCCGGTGATCAGCGGCAGGTCCAGAAACACCGGCAGCACGGGAACGGGCGCGGCATAGGGTCTGACAACCGCCGGGTCGTCGCGCAATTGCGATGCCTTATACACGCCCTGTTCAACCCGAACCGCCTCGACCAGTTGCAGATCGGCCGATTCCAGTCGGTCAATCCGGTAAAGGGGGCTGTTTTCGGTCTCTGACAACCGCACCAGATCACCTGCGCCCAGATGCAGCAGCGATGGCGGCAAGGCAAACCGCACCGTATCGCGGGAAACACGGGCCTCGCTCAACCAGCGCTCAGCCGTTTGCCGGCCTTCGGTGCGTGTCATGGATAACGGCATCTCATTGACCGAGACCGAATGCGTGCTGTCCTCGGGCAGAACCGCCTCTTCCGCGACCAGATCGTGATCCGCATCCGACTGGACAAAGCGCAGGCGCACGCGACCGGTCATCTCGGCCTCGGCTTCTCGCCGGTGCTCAACCGTGCCATCCAGATCACCGCTGATCGCCAGATGATCAGGGTTCAGGGCAATCGCGCCATAGCCATCGCGCATCTGAAAGCGCAAGATGCCGTTCCGTTCGATCGCGTCGAACCCATAGCGCAGCATCAGCGGCTGCAAAGCCGACCGCGCATTTGTCACATCTTCGATGACATATCCTCGAACCACGCCGTAAAGCCCGGTAACATCGATATTTGTCACCCCTGCCGCGTGGCAAATTTCAGTCACGACCGAGGCCAGCGTGCGCGAGCCGGACCGGCCGTTCAGCCAATGCCCCCGGTCATAGTTTGCCCCATCATCCCACTGGCTTCGCAGATTTGGGAAGGTCGGAAACGGGCGGGTATCCCACGCCCAGACATAGGCATTCGCCAGGTCCAGCATTGGTCCGCCATAGACTTGCGACACCGGGTTGACGTTCGGGTCGCTCCAATATCCAAGGGTCGCCGCCAGGTACTGAACCTGAATGAAATCGTCACGCAGTCCGTTTGAATATGCAGGCAACAGCGATTCAGACGATTTCGGGTCCAGAAACTTGTTTGGCTGGTTCGTGCCCTTGTCGATTGCCGCACATCCCAACTCGGTAAACCAGATCGGCTTTGATCCGGGCACCCAGTCGGTCGGATTGGGCTGACGAACACCGCCGATCCGCTCGTGATGCAGATTTGACCACCAGCCGCGCAGGTCCTTGTAGCGCCAGACCCATGGCTCATCATGCTCCTGATCTTCGATGGGCGTTCTGATCTGTGCCTCGGCCTCTTCCGGCGAGGCATAATACCAGTCATACCCCTCGCCCCCTTCGATATTGCCGCGCAGATACCCAAGGTCATAGACTGACGGCGCACCTGCCTCGGCGTCCACGTGATTTTCGCCATCACGCCAGTCGGACAACGGCATGTAATTGTCGATGCCAATGAAATCGATGTTATCATCCGCCCATAGCGGGTCGAGATGAAAATACCTGTCCCCGCTTCCATCCGGCTGATATCCGAAATACTCGCTCCAATCCGCCGCATAGCCGATCTTGGTCTCTGGCCCCAGAATCTGGCGCACCTCTGCCGCCAGCGCACGCAGTTGCGCAACGGCGGGAAAGCCCGAGGCTCCGCGTATCTGGGTCAGGCCACGCATCTCGGACGAGATACAGAAGGACGACACCCCACCAGCCGCCTTGCACAACATGGCATAGTGCAGAATGAACCGGCGCAGGCCCCATTCCTGCGGGCCAGAGTATTTGACGATTTTCGTGGCCGGAACCGGACCATTGCCAAGCAAGCCGCCAAACGTGCCGCCTCCGTTTACCCATTGCAAATCGCCAGGCCCGCGGTCATCCGGCCGCCCGCCAAGCACCGGGCCCGAGCCTCTGACGCCGCCCAAGCCTACCGGGTCGTCAAAGCCTTCGTTGATCGTAAAATCCGCAGCACTTGCTGTCCCAAAGAACGCGGCCACCTGCGCGTCCGCCGCAGCGGTCTGATCAGCAGACCCCGCGCGCCCCGGTGCCACATCCAGCGTGATCCGTCCCCGCCAAGGCAGATGGGGCTGGCTTGCGGCCTCCGACCAGGGATCAGGCAGCCCGTTTCCCTGCAATTGTTCCATCAGGATGAACGGATAGAACATGACCCGCTTACCCGACTGGTTGAGGTGACGGATCGCCTCGACCACTGCCGGGTCTGCGGGTGTTCCGCCATAGACCGGGCGACCGTCCTGCCGCGCGACCTGGCCCGCCGTGCTTCGGACCTGATCCGACACGATCCATGGCATGTTGCGGCTGTCCGTACCACTCTGTTCGACCTTGGGCCGGATCGTGCATGTGCCGCATCTCAGATCGTCACCGAACCACGACACCACCAACGAGGCCGCGTCGCAATTTGGCAGCTCGGTCTCCAGCGCACGGGTCGAGCTCACAAGATCCGATACACCGGACGCGGAATGCGCATTGGCCGCCCAGCTTGTCCCGGATTGCGTATAATTCACCTGCGAACGGGCCAGCGCATACTCGCCCGTACCCGGTATCATCGCCACGCCCCGCACGATCTGCGGCAGGGCGCTTGGGTAATCCGGCATGTCGCGCTGCGCGGGGCGCACCACCTCGAACGAGAACTGCGGCACCCGGTTGCCAAAACTCGCAAGCGGGAAATCCTCGATCACGACATAGGCTGTACCGCGATAGGCCGGCACCGTACCCGCCCCTTC
Source organism: Ruegeria sp. O4 (assembly GCF_056535125.1). NCBI lineage: Bacteria > Pseudomonadati > Pseudomonadota > Alphaproteobacteria > Rhodobacterales > Roseobacteraceae > Ruegeria > Ruegeria sp. O4. Next base: position 701,899 of record NZ_JBQERO010000001.1, read on the forward strand.
GATTGCTTCGATCAGGGGATCGGGCAACTGATCCTGCGTGCCGTGATAGATGCGCATGTTCAGCCCGGATCGGTCCTGTTCTTCCCCGTCTGCCCAGATGCGCCCGACATCGGCGATCTCGCCTGCACCAACGGCAATGGCCAGCGAAATCGAATAGCTGTAGCTGACGGTGGTCACTTCGGGGGCCTTGGGTTTGCCTTTGCCCCCGCCTCCGCCGCCCTGCGTTTCCCGGGTCTCGGTCTCAAGAAAGTCCGACGCCCAGATGACCTGACCACCCACGCGCATACGCCCAAAGACCGTGGTCACCGGTGCACCCTCGCCGGTTTCCGTCAGCCTGAACCGGTCCATGCGGCCTGTTTCGACGACTTCGCTGCCACTGCCCATGACGGACTGGCTGAAGAACCTCTGGTCGATGACCCGCCCAACCGTCGCGCCAATGGCCCGGCCGATGATCGCGGTGGACAGGCCCGCGACCGTTCCACCGATTGAACCGCCCAGCGCCGCCCCGGCTGCGGAAAGAAGAATAGTAGCCATCAGAGCACCTCCAACGGGAATTCGAAACAGGAAACGACCCTGCGGCGCCAAGGGCCGCTCAGCGCGTTCTCGACGACGCCATGGCCGGAATAGGCGTGAATGAACCTTGGTTCCGGGCCTGCGACGCTGACGATGCCAAGATGTTTGGCCACGCTGCCATCGCGCATCCGGAACAGCAGAACATCTGCGACCGCAAAATCGGTGGGCGGCTTTTCGACCAGATGCCGCCGCGCCGCCGCCCACATGCGTTCCTCGCCCTGCGGCTCGGACCAGTCCAGACTGTAGACCGGAACCGCCTCGGGCTCCTGCCCGATCACGGCGCGCCAGACGCCGCGCAGCAGGCCCAGACAATCCGTGCCCGCCCCCTTGGTCGAGGCCTGATGCACATAAGGCGTCCCCAACCAGCTGCGCGCTTCCGCGACAATATCCTGCCTGTGTATCGTCACCTCAGGCTCCCTCCGCTGTTGGCTTTGCTCTGTTTGGGAACGGCCATCACCCAATCTTCGCCCGGAAGATCGGGAAAGCCCTGAAAGTTCAGAAGGTTGTTGAACTTCAAACGACAGGTCTCCATGCGTTTGTCGCACCCCGCCCTCAGCCTGACCGTGTCACCCGGCACCAGGCTTTCCCCGAAACCGGACCAGAGCGTGATCTGCCGCCCGTCCGCCACCTGCTGGTCATGCTTGATTGATGACCAGAGCCCCTTCGCCGCTCCCGACACAACGTCAATCCTGCCGCGCTCGAACCAGCCGTCTTCGATGGTTGCCCCGCCCGCGACAAGCAGAACGGTTCCACCATCAAAACCGGTGACGGCGCCCTCAATCCAATAGCCGGGCGTATCCATGTCGAACCGACAGGTCCGGTCCCCCAAAACGGCAGTACAAGGCTTCTGATACACGCGCCCCAACGGGCGGTTCAGCAAATCGGTCAGGCCACGCAACTCGGCGTGGAATGCACCGCCTGCGCGCCGCAATTCCCCGATCGAGCCCCGGAACTGAAGGATGCGCTGATCCGGGTCGGCCCAGTTGACCAGCCACGCGCGCACTTCGGCCCCGTCGAACCGCCCCGCCTCGATATCCTCTTCGCGAATGGCCGCATCCGACAGCGCGCCCATGGCTTCGGTGTTGTCAATGGACAGGCCGGTGGCCTGCTCGATGGCCGCCGCCGTCAAACCGGTGCTGGCCCTGAACGTCAATCCGTCAAAGCCAAGTTCCAGATCATGATCGGTGAACCCGTATTCCTGACCATCCCGGCGTCTGATCGCCCAACACCGGCACACGGTGGTCATCCCGCTTTGCAGATGCGCGTGCAGGCCCTGTTCATCCACAGCCATCAGACACGCACCTCAACCACGGGAACGTTCGGCGCCTCTCCGGCCTGAAAACTGGCGACGCTGGTATGGATCTTGTCGGTGTCAAACCGCACCGGCACATCGAATTCGAACCCGGCGGTGATATCCACCTCTTCCGGTGGCGGGTCGGCAAAGGTGATCCGGCCTGTTGCCAGATCAACCTCGAATTCCACGCCCTCCCGGATCTCATCCTGATCCAGCCCCAGACGCACCGTCCCAAGCACCGGCTTGACGATGGGGCGGGCATAGCTGACCCCGCCCGAGCTATAGGTCTTGATCAGCTGAAACTCGGTCCGCACACCGTCGCCGCGTGCGATAACCTGATCTCCGACATCGACATCCAACGTGGCCTTGCCGGATTTGAAATCCGACCAGTCCTTCCAGCGAAACCCGTACATCTGGCCCTGCCGCGCCTCGAAGAACGAGATCAGCGTCTCGATATCGTCCAGCGAGCGCATACCCAGCCCCGCGTCATACCTGCGCCGGGAATGGGCCCAGGGCGTGTTGCGCTCTTCGAACCCGTTGGCCAGCGTCACGATATCCGTGCGCCGCTCGGGGCCCCCGACCGAGCCAAAGCTCAGGCTGGCGGGAAATCTCACCTCGTGGAAAGTCATCACCTGCTCCCTGATTTACCTGTTGCGATTGCCGCGCCCCAACGCACGGCTCATCTGTGCTGCAATCTGTCCCTGCGAGCGGCGGAACCCCTGCACATCCGGGGTCGTGATGTTCATCACCACATTCACCGAACGCCCACCGCCCTGCGTGCGCACGCCCAGCTTGCCGTCCGCGCCGCGCGCCAGCGGCATGATCGCCTCGGGGCCGGCCTCGCCCATCAGCCCGGTGCCGCCGCGCATCGGAAACATCGTCGGGCTGCTGACCACGCCGCCATTGGCAAACGGCATCACCCGGCCCTGGCTGAAACTGCCGCCATCGGCAAAGGGCAGAAGACCCTGCACCAACCCGCCGACCGAGTTTGCCAGCAATCCGCCAAAATGATCCGTCACCGGCTTGATCGCGGCTGCATAAGCCGTTTGGATCAACGAGTTCTTCAGCACATCCAGCGCGCCCGACAGGCTCATCCCGTCCAGAACCACGCCATCGAACGCCTTGCGCAAACCGCTGGACATGCCCCGTTCCAACGTGGCGACATCCTTGCCGGTTTCCTCGAACGCGGCGCTGATCCGCTTCATCTGGCTGTCAAACGCCGCGGCCATCGTCGCAGCATCACCCAGGGCATCGCCCAGCGCTGCCCCCCGCTCCTGCAAGTCGTCAAACCCGTCACGATCCGTCATCACGCTCTCCTTGTTGCTTGTCCGGGAAGGCGGCCAGCAGCGCGTCAAGGCCTGCCCGGTTCATCGCGGACATCCCGGCGCCCTGCCCCAGCATCAGCCGCAGTTCTGCCGGGGTCAGACGCCAGAACTGATCCGGCGTCAGCCGCAGCCCCAGAAACCCGGCCCGCATCAGGGCGGGCCAGTCAAACCCGCTCATGTCGTTTCCGGCACCATGAAGGCGCGGGCCAGCAGTTCGGCCGCCGCTTTGGCCGCAGCCATCGGGCCGCCCTCGATTTCGGCATGAAGCAGGTCGGCGCGGCTGGTATCCCGGCCCCCGCCCCGCAATCCGGCAACGATCAGCGCCAGCACGTCACTGCTGGAATACGCGCCACCCTCGAACCGCTGCACCAGCTCGACCAGGGATCCGGTGTTCAGCTCCTGCTCCAGTTCCGCCAAAGCGCCCAGCGTTAGCTTGAGCACCCGCCGCTCTCCATCTATGGTCAGTGCCACCTCGCCCGTCCACGGATTGGCCATGCGATTACAGCGCCGTAAAGCTCAGCGCACCGGCGCTTGCCATGCTCATCTCATAGGTCGCCTCACCGTTGTGCGAGCCTGCATATTCGATGCCCGTCACCTGAAACGCCCCCTCGACAATGCCGAAATCGGGGATAATCACCTGAAACGCCGGGGTCTCGCCGTCAAAGAACAGCTGCCGCGCGCGTTCGTCCGTACCTGCATCCTTGAACACGCCCGAGCCCGAGATCGAGGCCGATTTGACCCCCGCCCCCGACAACAGCTCGCGCCAGCCCCCCTGGCTTTCCAGGCTGGTGACATCCACGCTTTCGGCGTTGAAACTGATCCGCGTGGCCCGCAGGCCCGCAATGGTCTGGAACAGGCCCGTGCCGTTCATATCCACTTTGACCAAAAGGTCTTTTCCGTTCTGGGCAGCCATGTGCTCTCTCCGTTGATTGCTTAGTCGTCTTCCACGCGGGCGCGGAATCTCAGGTCGATCTGGCGGATGCTGCCGCCTGTCCCGGTTCGCCGGGCCGAGGCGCGCTCGAACCACAGCCCGACCAGATGCCCGCGGCTCAGAACCAGCGGCGCATTGTCCAGCGCGTCACACACCGCCCCGGCCAGCGTCTTTGCCGCGCCAAACCCGGCGGCTTCGGACACCACCGAAACCGTAAAGCGGTGGATCGCACCCGCGCCCGACCGGTCCGAGGCGTCGCGGACCTCTTCCGGGCCCAATGTCACATAGGTCTGCGGAACCGTTCCCGTGGGCACCGCGTCATAGATCGCGCCACCGGACTGGCCGCTGACATCCGCATCCGCGGTGAGGTGCTGAAACACCGCCGCCTGCAAGGCGGCTGATACGCCATAGCTCATGCCGCCACCTCTTCATCCGCGAAACAGGTCAGGTACTGGCCGCGCGCGTCGCGCTCAGCCACGGCGCGGATGACGAAACGGCGATTGCCTTCGCGAAACCGCTGATCCGGCGCCGGGCGCATGGTCGCCCCCTCGGGCGCGCCCCGCACCACGATGCGATACCCCACGCGCGAGACGGAAACGCCGGCGATCTGCCGTTCCGCGCCACTGCGCGCCGTGACCTCGGCCCACAGCGTTCCCAGCGCGGCCCATGCCTCGGTATATCCTCCGGCCCCGTCAGCGCTGCGCATCGGGGCCTCAAGGACCAGCTTGCGGTTCAGACGCGGCGTATTCATTGCACCACCCCCGCACCAAAGCGCACCATCCGATAGCGCTGGATCAGGCTGGTGACGCCAAACGGCATACACCCCGCGCCCAGCGCGGTCTCGTCCCGGTATTCGTAATAGTGCGCGGCCAGCAACAGTACCGCCTGGCCCAGATCGGCAGGCAAACCGGCCCAATCCGTGGCCATCCCGGCCGTGAAGGCGATCTTCACCGCACCCCCCGTTGCAATCGCAGGCAGGGCCGACCCGACCGGCCGCAACCGCGGGCGCTGACCATCGCGTTCCAGCCTATACGCCGCCGCATCCGCAACGGTTTCAGAACCTGCCGCATCGGTCAGCGTCACGGCCAGCACCGATGTCACCGGAGCAACCGGCAAAACCTCGCCCGACGGATCGCGCCAACCGCTCAGGCTCCATGAAAAGTCGCGCTCGATCAGAACCTTGCCGGTGCGCGCCTCGATCGCGGCCATGGCCGCCCGCAGGAACCCCTTCAGCACCTCGTTCTGAACGTCATCCTCGGCAAAGCCCCTGCCCAGCCGCAGATGCGCCTTGAACTGATCCACCGGCAACGCCGCATCCGCGATGGCGGTTTCTTCGATCAACATCATCCATTCACTCCGCAATCTCGGACCCCACCGGGGGCCTCAGTCAGGAAAATGACGGGCACGCGCCGCCCCACGTTGCTCGGACGGAGGGGAGCAGCTAGACAACGCGGGGGATCTCACCCCGGCCCGCGCCCGCCGCCCGAGGGGCCGATGGCCCCCCGGATTCGTCACCGCTTAAGCGATGCCGAATTTCACCAGCTTGATGGCTGCAAAGTCGCTCACATCACCGCCCACACGCTTGGTCGCATAAAACAGGACATGCGGCTTGGCGCTGAATGGGTCGCGCAGCACGCGCAGATCGGGGCGTTCAGCGATAGTGTAACCGGATTTGAAGTCGCCAAACGCGATCGAAAAGCTGTCCGAGGCCGCGTCCGGCATGTCCTCGGCAATCAGTACCGGATAGCCCATCAGGCGCGCGGGCTCACCGGCGGCCAGACCGTCCGACCACAGGAAGCGGCCATCGCTGTCTTTCAGCTTGCGGATCACACCCGCCGTTTTCGAGTTCATGACGAATGTGCCATTGACCCGGTATTGCGCGCCCAGCGCATAAACCACATCGACAATCGCATCCGCATCGACGCCGCCATCGATGCCGGTGGCAACATACCCCAGGCTGCCCCAGGACCACGTGTCATCGGATACCGCACGGTGGATCATCAGACCCTTGGGTTTGTCCACACCATCACCCGTGATAAAGGCCGCCGCCTCGGCACGGGCGAACTTGTCGGCAATCCGACCGGCCAGCCAGCCCTCGACATCGAACGCGCTGTCATCCAGCAAACGTTGCGAGGCTTTGGGCAGCGCGCTCAACTCGTGCAGCGGGATCGAGATACGGTCAATCGACGGGGTTCCGGTTTCGGAAGTGGCCGAATTCTCATCTGCCCAGCCGGCACCGACATCGGTATGGTCGATCAGCACATCGAACGAATTCGCCTCGACATTCACCACCGACGCAATCGAACGGATTGACGCGGTTGCGTTCAGAACCGACTTGATCGTCTCGGCGGTCTGCGGATCGACCAGATACCCACCATCGCTGTTGACGGCGGTGGACAGCGATTTGCTCTCCATTTCCAGCCCGCGCAGCCCATCATCCTCGCCCGAGCGTACATAGGCGTCGAACGCCTTCTGGTGCGGGGCACCGTCCAGGGTCGAGGCCGCAAGATGCGGGCGCGCCGCGATGGTTGATTTACGATCCAGCATGGTCAGTCGCTCTTCTGTCTGTTGCAATTTGGTTTTAACTTCAGCCTTCAGGCCCTTGAATTCATTCACGAAGCCAGCCATCGCCTGCTTCACCTCCTGAACCAGGGGCGCACCCTCTCCGGTCAAGGCCGGGATCTCGGTCTTGCTCATCAGCATGTCCTGTTTTTGGGTGGGTTTGAGGCGCGCTAGGTCCGCGCCAGCTCCTGCCGGGCGTCGTTGAACACCTCGGCAATACTGCGCCAGGTGTTCTCGGCATCGGGGTCGCTCCCCTTTGCCGCCACCCGCGCACTGGGCAGCATCGGGAAGGTCACAAGCGACACCTCCCACAGCTCCAGTTCGGTCAGGACCCGGTGGCCCTTGTCATTCTTCACGGCCCGTTTGGTGCGATAGCCGATCGACAGGCCATCCATCGCACCCGCCCGGATCAGCTCGGCCGCTTCCCGGCCTTTCTGGGTGCTTTCCAGCAGGCGACCCTTGACCCACAAGCCCTTGTCGTCCTCGCGCACCTCGTCCCAGACACCTATGGGTTGCGCCGGGTCGTGCTGCCACAGCATCTTGACCCGCTGACCCGCCTTGGCGAGCCCCTCAAGCGAGGCGCGATAGGCCCCGCGCTGCACCATGTCACTGCCCTGATCGACTTGCCCGAACAGGCTGGCATAGCCTTCGATCACCGCATCCTCGGTCACTGACAGGATGTCACCAAACCCTGCGAACTTATGCTCCAAATCCATGAACTTCTCCATGTAACCCACTGAACTTATGGCGTTACCACCAGGAATGACTGAAACGCCTGCGCCAGGATCACTGCGGCCACACCATAGACTGTCAGCCACAGCCGTTTCTCCAGCCGCTCCATCATCTCTTCGATCTGATCCAGCCGCCTGCACAGATGCGCGTGCTGAATCTCGGCCACCCGCTCATGCGCGGCCAGACGTAGCCCCGGCGCGCAGTCGAACGGCGGATACCCCTCAGCCATCGGCACGCTCCGGCAGCCCCAGCAATCTGCGTTTTTCCACATCGCTCAGGAATTCCGCCCGGTTGACCCGCGCCCATTGCGCATCCCTCTCGGCAGACAGGGCCGTTACCTGATCCAGATCGGGCTTCAGGATCAGGTCCTCGCCGGTAAAGCCCGTCAGCCACTCCGACACCGCCGCCGCCACCCGCGTCACCAGGGGCAGCACGGTAAGGCGGTAAAACGCCCGGTTGGCCTCCTGATAGTTTGAATAGGTCGCGTCGCCCTGTATGCCCAGCAGCATCGGCGGGACCCCAAAGGCCAGCGCGATCTCGCGGGCGGCGGCTTCCTTGGTCTTCTGAAACTCCATGTCCGAGGGGGAAAAGCCCATCGGCTTCCAATCCAGCCCCCCCTCCAGAACCATCGGCCGACCCGCATTGCGCGCCCCGCGATAGTTCTGCTCGATCTCGTCGGACAAGCGGCGGAACTGCTCCTCGGCCATCATTCCGTGCCCATCACCGCCCTTCCACACCAGCGCCCCCGAGGGCCGCGCGGCATTGTCCAGCAGCGATTTCGACCACCGCGAGGCGCTGTTGTGCACATCAATCGCCGTCGCCGCCGCCTGCATCGGCGAGAACCCGTAATGATCATCTTGCGGGTGGAACGTCTTGATATGGCAGATGGCCTCGGCCGAGAACCGGTGCGTCTTGCCGCCGACGCTGTAATCATAGGCCTTGGGCCACCCATCCGCCCCCGGCACCACGCTCATCCGGTCCGAGCGCAGAACATGCAGCTCAACCGGCAGCCCGTCCTCGGCCTGCACCGCCTCGACATAAGCATTGCCCGACAGCAGCAGCTGCCCGAACAGGGCCTCCAGCATCTCTGCCCGCCCCTGCGCCGCATTCGGGCGCCGCAACAGAGCCAGGATCGGATGCGCATCGAAACGCTGCCCCTGACCCTGCAATATCAAGGGCAGAGCCGCCGCCGATTCAGCAATCAGCTTGACCGACCGAAACCCCACCGGATTGCCCGAAAATCCCGTCCGCGTCAGAGACACCGTGTCCCGCGGGCTCCACGCCACGCGCCCGCCGGTCTGCCACGCCACCACAGGCCCCGTCGCGCTCGCCTTCGCCTCGGGCGCTGCCTCAGCCGATCCACGACGCAAGAAATCGAATACCATCTGTGCTCCTTTCTGCCGCCGCTTTGCCCGGCTTGTTGAAAGGAGTTATGACGGAAAGACGTTTAAGCCTTGGGAACGGGGCGTACGGGGGGTGCGCAACGGGTCAATCACGCGGATCGTTTCGGTTCGCAAACCTGCTTTCGATCACGCTGAACATCAGTATCAAGTATATCCAAGGTAGGGTTAGTACGTAGTAGAGGAGCGATCGTTGTTCTGAAATCGACGCAAACAGCAAGATTGCAACGAAGATCAGTCTGACAAATAACCCTTGCTTCAGAACCGGCAACTCAGCTGCAGACGGGAACTTCAGTACTTTTCCGATGAAATCCATGGTCCTACCTGTCAAGGCAACACGACCGAATAGTCGCAACTAGATGCTCGGCATCCGGAATATAGTCTAGCAAAATGGGATAATGCGTCCTGCCAAAGAGAATTGGATGACCTGGGTGAGAAAGCCCGAGTCCGAATGGCTGTACTTGCTGTTCGGAAAGAAGAATACCAACCTCAAGTGACGGGTAAGGGCGCGTATCGACAACAGAGTACGGAAACGTTGCTGAATGCTCACACGATATGACATAGAGCCGTACACCAAGTCTCCAATTTCTACCGCGCCTACAAACAATCACGCGCCTATCTGTGACAAAGTAGGCCAGGTTGTTCAGCACATACTGACGCTGGCTCGCGATGCCTGTTGAAAACAAGAAAAAGGCGAATGTCGTGGCCCCATAAATCCAAAGCGCATCACCGGGACCAAACTGGGCGTCGGCATTGATGAACGGCAGCGTCGCCCACATGACAACACAAGCAATTAAGTTAAAGAAATGGAGCTTACGCTCGTCACCTACAACTTGAAAGTACTTGGTTCCGTAACCCGGTCCACCTGACCAAAGTAGCTTTTCGTCGGGGTCAAGAATATCTTTTAAATCAAATCTGTTAGTATTGGTTACTGTGACCTTTTGCATAGCTTGGCCTATACACTGCCATATCTCCAGAAACCAGCCGCAAACAGTTGATAGAAAAGCTTGGTTAAAGCTTTGTTGTCGTCATTACTTCGCCATCGCTAGGCTCACAACGCCCGCACCCTCGGCCTTCGAAACGCCCCCGCAGGCCCCACCACCAACTCATGCAGCGCCCAGACCAGCGCGTCGACCCGGTCGGGTGAGCCCTGCCCCTCGAACCCGCGCGCCGTCATCTGGCACATCTGCTCCTCCAGCGCGTCCAGCCCGGCCACATGGGCCACCCGCCCCTGCTCGTACAGCGCCGCTACAGGCTCGGCCCGCGCGACCTTGCCGCGTGACGCCCGCACCGCACGATAAGGGACCAGAGGGTCCACCTGCCGCACGACCTCTTCCACCAGTTGCCCGCCCTGATTGACCTCGGCCACCAGCCGTTCGGCCCCGAACTCATCCATCGTGTCAATCGCCGCCTGCGCCCAGCCCGCCGGGCCAACGCCCTGCACCGTCCGGTCAGCCAGCACGAACGCCCGCCACGCCTCAGGCGGGCCTTGCACTTGCGCGCCAACCACCACGATCCCGCAGGCATCCGCGCCTGACCCGGATGTCACCGCCGGGTCCAGCGCCACCACGATGCGATCCAATTCGGGCACCTGCGCACAGCGCGCCGCCTCCAGCATCGAACCCGTCCACAGCGCTCCTTCCGCGTCTGACAGCAGCACCCCGTCCAGCTCCTGCCGCCCCAGCCGCGTACCCGCATAGCGCGCGCGCACTTCTTCCAGAAACGACGCCGCCAGATTGGCCCGGTTCGCTTCGGTCGGCGCATGGGTCTGCACGGTGGACGACGACGCCAGCAACTCCTTCAAAACCTTCACATTGCGCGGCGTTGTGGTCACGCAAACCCGGGGCCGCTCGCCCAAACGCAGCGCAAATTGCAGCATGTCCCAGGTCTCGCTCGCCTTCTTCCACTTGGCCAGCTCATCCACCCAGGCCGCATCGAACTGCGGCCCGCGCAGCCCTTCGGGATCATGTGCCGAAAACGCCTGAGCCTCGGCCCCGTTGGGCCAGATCAGCTTGCGTTCCGATGCCTTCCACACGGGTCGCCGATCCGGGGGCGAGCATTGCAATATCCCGCTGTCGCCAAAGATCATCACGTCGCGCACCTGATCGAATGTTTCACCCACCAGCGCCACGCGGCACGCCTCGCCCTTGTCCAGCGGTTTCGGCCCCTCGACCATCGACCTTACCCACTCGGCCCCGGCCCGCGTCTTGCCCGCACCGCGCCCGCCCATGATCACCCAGGACCGCCAGTCGCCCTCGGGCGGCAATTGATGTGGCAGCGCCCAGAATTCAAACAGGAAAGGGAGGGCACACAGCCCCCCCTCCCCGATCTCACTCAGAAAACTCTCCCGCACCGCAGCATCGGCGGAGGCGAGCCAGCCTGCACCCGATCTCAAATCGGGCCCGCTCAAGGTCGAGCGCATAGCCCCCTTGGGCAATTCCGGCTTGTCTGTAATGTTGTTCGACAAAGCTTGTCTCCACTTTCTGGCAACTTCGGATCAGCCCCTCCAGCTGACCGAGTTGCTTGGCTGAACCAGCAAGATCTGCATCCTCCCCGGCACCGATCTGTTTGCGCAGGTCTTCTGCCGCTTGCCGCAGATCGCGAATGGACCTTTCCAGGGACTGCAACAGTTCAGCCGTCTGGGAAATCCGCTCTTCCGGGGTAATCAAAGTCATGTTTGCCTGTGACCTCATGCGTGAGTGTTCTCCGCACGAGAGAAACGAAAAAACGGCCATCGGGTCACCCCGAGGCCGTTCGCCCACTTCTTCTAGCATGACACAACCTATACGGGATAAAGCGCGCAAAGTCAAGGGTTTACGCAACAGGTACGCAACAGGGATCGTACGGTGCGGGTTAACGGACAGTGAATTTCCGGCTGTGGTAACCCTCGGCCTAAACGCCGCCCCGCCCTTTTGCCTCCCTAGCCCTGACCGCCTAACCGACCAGAGGGGTTAATACAGGGTTACCCCTGTGCCGCTTTCAGCGTGTACAAATTGCACAACCCCCGCGCGGACGCGTGTACAAACCTGACATTTTCCGAAGTCGCGCTCAAAATCGCCCGCATCACCCGATTTCGGCGCCGCAGGGTCCGGCGCGCTGCAAAACCAGTTCTTGACATTTCCCCCCGAAACCCTCATGTGCCCCTCATCACGGCGCCACCGCGTGAGCATCGTCGGGCTTCAGGCCCCACAGCGCCAACACATAACTCCCAGTTCCCCTTCACGCAGGGTTCTTTAGGCGATGGCCGGATGGCGCTGGATTCGCTCGCGCATCCCGAGGTCTCGCTCAACCCTGCCGGTCACATGAACGTGGCCAGTCATCACCTGCTCGCGGGGCTTAACCTGCGGGCCGTAAAGGATAATTTTTTGTTCGACTTCGATATGCTCGGCCTCGCGCCGACACTGAACGACGCGTTGAAACGCGCCAATTTCACACAACCCACCCCGATTCAGAACCAGGCCATTCCGCTGGCCCTGAACGGGCATGACATCCTCGGGCTGGCCCAAACCGGCACCGGCAAGACACTGGCCTTTGGCCTGCCTCTGATCGACCACCTGCTGGCACAACCCGGCAAGCCCGATCCCAAAACAGCCAAATCGCTGATCCTCGCCCCTACACGCGAGTTGGTGAACCAGATCGCCGACAGTTTGCGCACCCTCACCAAAGGAACAAAGCTGCGGGTCGCCACAGTTGTTGGTGGCCAGTCGATCAACAAACAAGTGATGTTCCTTGCCCGCGGCACCGATATTTTGGTCGCCACCCCGGGGCGCCTGATTGACTTGATGGAACGGGGCGCTGTTGACCTTGGTTCGGTGCGCCATCTGGTATTGGACGAAGCAGATCAGATGCTTGACCTGGGCTTCATTCACGCTCTGCGTCGCATTGCGCCTGCACTGGGAACACCCCGCCAGACCATGCTGTTCTCGGCCACAATGCCGAAACAGATGGAGGAGCTCAGCCGCGCCTATCTGAACAATCCACAGCGGGTGCAGGTTTCACCCCCGGGCAAGGCGGCGGACAAGATCACCCAGTCCCTTCATTTTGTTCCAAAAGCCGAAAAACCCTCTAAACTTCGCCAAATCCTGTCGCAGGACGCGGATGCACTGACGCTGGTCTTCACCCGCACAAAACACGGCGCTGAACGGCTGATGAAAGGGCTGGTCGCCGATGGCTTCAACGCAGCATCAATTCACGGGAACAAAAGCCAGGGCCAGCGTGACCGGGCCATTAATGCCTTCCGCGCTGGAGAGGTGAACATACTGGTGGCCACCGACGTTGCCGCGCGTGGCATCGACATCCCCGGTGTCGCCTATGTCATCAACTTCGACCTGCCCGACGTACCCGACAATTACGTCCACCGTATCGGGCGCACCGCCCGTGCCGGGCGCGAAGGGGAAGCGATCGCGTTCTGTGCACCGGAAGAAGTCGACCTCCTGCGTCAAATCCAGAAGCTGATGAAAATTGAAATCCCTGTCACAAGCGGCACCATGCCGGAAGGGGTCGAGGTTCAGCAACCTGCACGTCGTCAAAACAACCGCCGTCGCGGGTTCAAGCCCAAACCAGCCAACGGGGATGGGAAACCTTCCAGCAGCAGACGGCGCCGTCCCAACAAAAGACGTTCAGCCGCCTAAGGGCTGAAGAGGCTGCCAAAGAAAACGCCGACGCCAGTATTCATACCGGCGTCGGGGTTTTTTGTTAGCAAATCCAGCAACCCGCCGGGCTTAATTCCCCGAGCTTTGCTGTTCCTCAATTTCGCGCCATTTGGCAACGTTGCGATTATGCTCCTGCAGGGTTTCTGCAAACGCATGACCGCCCGAGCCGTCGGCGACGAAGAATACATAGTTGGTGTCATCCGGCGCGACCGCAGCTTCAAGGCTCGCCAGACCCGGATTTGCAATCGGCGTCGGGGGCAGCCCGTCAATCTGATAGGTGTTCCACGGTGTCGGACGGTTCAGTTCGCTGCGCCGCAACCCGCGACCCAATGTGCCCTGCCCCTTTGTCACGCCATAGATGACGGTCGGATCTGTTTGCAGCCGCATCCCCTGTTTCAGGCGGTTCACGAACACACTGGCGACCTGGCCACGTTCCTCCGGAACACCGGTTTCCTTTTCGATGATAGACGCAAGGATCAGCATCTCTTCAGGAGTGTCCAGCGGCAACCCGCCTTGGCGGCTTTCCCAAACCGCGTTGATCCGCAGTTGTTGCTTGTCCTGCATGGCCTGCAAAATCGCATTGCGATCCTGTCCGGCCACAACATCGTAACTGTCCGGGGCCAACATGCCCTCAGCCGGGATCTCGGTCACTTCACCCGACAGCGCTTCGAATGATTTCAGAGCTTCAACCACCTGCCACGAGGTCACACCTTCGGCCAGCGACACGCGATAGCGCGTGTCAGCCTCGTTGCGCTTCTCGGTATAGGCATCAGGCGTTTCTTCCTCTGCCGCATCAAATGAAGCAATCTCGACGAAATCCAATGTTGCCGGGTTCAATTCACGCACGCGGGTTTGGGTGCGTGTCACACCGATACGGTATTCGATTTCCGACCCACAAGTGCTGGCGCCGCTGCTGGTGATTTCTTCGATGATCTGCGCCATAGACGCGCCTTCGCGCACCAGAAAGCTGCCCGCTTTCAACCGCTGCGCCTGATCGGTATAGTCAGCGGCCATCCGAAACAGAATTGAACTGCGAATGGCACCCTGATCTTCCAGATCGCGACTGACACGTGTCATATTCGAACCGCTTTTGACCTGAAGGCAAATCGCAGTTTCAAGCGGGCCTTCGGCCTTGTACTGCGACTGTCCCCACAGGATCAGACCGCCCACCAGAAACAGGCCGACCACCAGGATGGTCAGCGCATTCGAAGCGATGGCCCGCCACATTTAACTGACCTTTCCGAAGATCACGCTGGCATTGGTTCCGCCAAACCCGAACGAGTTCGACAACGCCACGTTAATCTCACGCTCGCGCTTGGCGTTGGGGGCAAGATCAATCGGAGTTTCAACTGCCGGGTTGTCCAGGTTGATTGTTGGCGGTGCGACCTGATCGCGGATCGCCAGGATTGAGAATATCGCCTCAATCGCACCCGCAGCACCCAGCAAGTGACCGGTTGCCGACTTGGTCGAGCTCATCGTCGCATTCCCGGCATGCTCGCCCAACAGGCGCTCGACAGCACCCAGTTCGATCGTGTCCGCCATGGTCGAGGTGCCATGCGCGTTGATGTAATCCAGGTCTTTCGGCTCCAGCCCGGCGCTGCGCAACGCCGCTCTCATGGAGCGTTCGGCCCCGTCGCCATCCTCGGACGGGGCGGTGATGTGATAGGCGTCGCCCGACATACCATAGCCCAGAACTTCGGCGTATATCTTGGCACCACGCGCCTTGGCGTGCTCGTAATCTTCCAGAACCACGATGCCAGCGCCCTCTCCCATAACGAAACCGTCACGGTCCACGTCATAGGGTCGGCTGGCAGCCTTGGGATTATCTGCATATTTGGTCGACAGCGCCTTACATGCGTTGAACCCGGCAATACCGATCTCGCAGATGCAGCCCTCGCCACCACCTGCCACCATGACATCCGCGTCACCCGCCCGGATGATGCGGCTGGCGTCGCCGATTGCGTGCGCCCCGGTTGAACACGCGGTCACGACCGAGTGGTTCGGCCCTTTGAACCCGTGGCGGATTGATACCTGACCCGAGGCCAGGTTGATCAGTGCGCCCGGAATGAAGAACGGAGATACCCGGCGCGGACCCTTGTCGCGGATCAGGTTCGCGGTATTGGCAATCGATCCCAGACCACCAATGCCCGAGCCGATCAGAACACCAGTACGCAGGCGCGATTCTTCGTCTTCCGGCAGCCAGCCTGCATCCTTACAGGCCATTTCGGCGGCTGCGATGGAATACAGAATAAAGTCTTCGATCTTGCGTTGCTCTTTCAGCGGCATCCAGTCATCGGGATTGAAGGTCCCGTTGGTTCCGTCGCCGCGCGGCACCTCGCAGGCGTAGGTCGTTGCGACCCCGCTTGCCTCTGCATCGAAATGCGTGATTGGGCCTGCGCCGGACTCTCCGTCCAGCAGCCGCGACCAGGTTTCCTCGACCCCGCTGGCCAAAGGAGTGACCAATCCAAGACCGGTTACAACGACTCTGCGCATGAAGTGCCTCTTGCCTGCTTCCTGTTATGAGAACCGCTCATACCCCGGCCCGGGGTGCGGGGGCAAGAGCAACGGTTCTTTCCGCCCCGGCGTTCTGCCGCCGAATGCCCAAGGAAACCGGAAATTCGGCGCTTGTCAAAACCGCCCTTTCGCGCGTTCAGCCGAAAGGGCGGAGTTGCTTACTGAAACTGCGCGACTGGCTCGTGGGCCGATTTGGCAGTTTCAAGTGCTTTGGCCAAGTCTAGTGTCTTGCGGAACAACGCGCGCCCGACAATCGCGCCCGAGATATTGGGGATGTATGCCAGCCGCGAGATATCGTCTGCCGTGCGCACGACACCGCTGGCAATCACCGGGGTACGCGAATGGTTTGCCAATCGCGAGATCAGACCCAGCTTTGCCTCGACATCTTCGATGTCGCTGTCGATATCCGTCACCACGATGGCGGCAAAAGGCGCATCGCCGAACGCGTCGATAAAGGCTTCGGGCGTGAACGCACTTTGGCTGCGCCAGCCGTCAGTCATAACAAGGCCTTGCCAGACATCAACCGACAGCACGATCTGATCCGGGTAAAGCTTGGCCAGTTCCTTGACCAGGTTCGGTTCGCGCGCGGCCAGCGTGCCAACCACAACGCGGCCCGCGCCCTTGTCGATCCAGCGCTCAATCTGTTCGCGCGTGCGCATGCCACCCGCCAGCTGCACCGGAATCTCGGCCTTGCGAATGATATCTCCGACCAGCTGCGCGTTGGTATCCTTGCCCTCGATCGCGTCGAAATCCGTCAGGTGCATCCATTCGGCACCCGCCTCTGCCCAGCTCCGTGCGGTTTCTACCGGATTCACGTGCCAGATCATCGCTTCTTCCAGACGACCCTTGTCCAGCGAGACACACCGGCCGTTCTGCAGTTCCATCGTGGGGTAAATCCTCATGAGCTCGGTCCTCCGCTCAATCGTTTTGAAATCCCCGGCACCATACAACTGGAATGCCCGCCCGAAATCTCCGGGATCGGCACAGTTTGGCCATTTTGCGGCATACTGATTAAGTGGCGAATTTACGCGCGGGCTGGCGGTCCGTTGCGTCGTAACAAGTGTACCGGGGTTTCATTATACACCCCTTCCCGCATCAAAACATAGCCAAGCTTTTTGGCGAGTTTCTGCGAGGATGTATTTGAAGCGTTTATCATCGCGACCAACGGTCCGGGAATCACCCGGTCAAACCAGTCATGCGCAGCCTTGGCGGCCTCGTATCCCAATCCCTGCCCCTGTGCTTCGGGGACCAGAACCCACCCTGCCTCGGGGAAGCCGTCGAAATCGTCGCCCATGCATCGGTTGCTATAGAAGAATCCGGCTTGCCCGATCAGCTTGCGATTCGATTGCTGCATTACGCCCCACTGACCAAAACCGGCCATCTGCCAATGCCCCGCATTACGCAGGAAAGAATCCCACGCTTCGCCACGCGATCGGGGAGAACCGCCGATATGCCGCACGACGCAAGGGTTACGCCAGATTTCCGCGAACCGGTCAAAGTCCTCTGGGCGCATAGCGCACAGCGTCAAACGCGCGGTATTTATCATCGGAGTGGATCTTATCATGCCCTGTCCACTTTGAGTTTTGCCTCAGTGGAAACAGTGCGCAGGCCACAATAGCCACGCAAGTCCGAAATTCGGGCAGGCATAAAAAAACGGCGCCCCCGTTGCCCGGAAGCGCCGATTTTAATCAGAAAGAAACGCTTAGGACGCTTCGCTGATGAACTTGACGGCGTCGCCAAAGGTCTGGATGGTCTCGGCTGCGTCATCGGGGATCTCGATGCCGAACTCTTCTTCGAAGGCCATGACCAGCTCAACAGTGTCCAGGCTGTCTGCGCCCAGATCGTCGATGAAGGACGCGTTTTCCACGACTTTATCTTCTTCAACACCCAGGTGCTCAACAACGATCTTCTTAACGCGATCTGCGACGTCGCTCATGTCTATTCCTCATTCCTTTACAGGGCGGTCCGCCCGATTCTGCCCTTGCCCGCACGGGTTGGCTTTGGTTTGCCCGTTTTGGGCGGTTTCGGTCCCGGCGAACCGGGAAATAGAAGGCCGACCTGAACGACCGGCCCCGCATAGATGCGCCGCCTATAGCATAGTCGACGCAAGAGGCAAACGCTTTCGCACTCGCCCCTGTCGCGCTCACAACATGGCCATACCGCCGTTCACATGCAAGGTGCTTCCGGTAACATAGCCCGCTTCGGGGCTGGAAAGATACAGAACGGCAGCTGCAATTTCCTCCGGATCGCCCATGCGCCCGGCTGGAACCTTGAGCAACAGACCCTTTTTCTGTTCCTCGGTCAGTTTCTCGGTCATTGCCGTCGTGATAAATCCAGGTGCCACGGCATTCACAGTAATTCCGCGGGTCGCGACTTCGTGGGCCAAAGCCTTGGAAAACCCGATCATACCGGCCTTCGATGCGGCATAGTTCGCCTGCCCCGGATTACCGATTGCGGCCACAACGGACGAGACATTGACGATACGACCCCAGCGCGCCTTCATCATGCCCCGGATCACCCCTTTGCACAGTTTCATGGTCGAGGTCATGTTCACGTCAATGACGCTTTGCCATTCTTCATCAGACATGCGCATGAACAGGTTGTCGCGCGTGATTCCGGCGTTGTTTACAAGAATGTCCACCGATCCCATCGCCTCGACCGCTTGCTTTGGCAACGCTTCAACGGCTTCCGGGTCACTCAGATTGCAGGGCAGAACATGCGCGCGTTCACCCAGTTCGTCGGCCAGAGCCTGAAGCGGTTCAACGCGTGTACCGGACAACCCAACCGTTGCACCTGCGCCATGCAACGCCCGTGCGATGTGGCCTCCGATACCGCCCGAAGCACCGGTGATCAGCGCATTCTTACCTGTTAAATCAAACATTCGGTTTCCCTCTTGCTGCGTCGGTTACAACGCGAATTGAGCTTACGATTCGGCCTGAATGGCCTTCTGGACGTCTTCCGGTGTACCCACAGCCTTGCCCGCGATTTCGCGATCGATCTTGCGGATCATACCGGACAGCGCTTTGCCAGCGCCGATTTCCCATGTTTCAGTCACGCCTTGAGCCGCCATATATTGCACGCTTTCCCGCCAGCGAACCGAACCCGTCACCTGCTCGACCAGCAATTGACGGATCAGATCCGGGTCGCTGACAGCCTCAGCGCGCACATTGGCCACCAAAGGTACGACAGGGGCCTTAATTTCGACGGCAGCAAGCGCTTCTGCCATTACATCTGCAGCAGGTTTCATCAGCGCACAGTGAAATGGAGCACTTACCGGCAACATAACGGCACGTTTTGCACCTTTTTCCTTGGCGATCTCGGCTGCGCGCTCGACAGCGGCTTTTGAACCCGACACGACGACCTGTGTGGGATCGTTGTCATTTGCGGCCTGACAGACCTCGCCCTGTGCGGCTTCTTCCGCCACGGCGCGCACGGCCTCCAGATCCAGCCCCAGAATGGCGGCCATGGCCCCCTCGCCAACGGGTACGGCGCTTTGCATGGCTTGACCACGGGTGCGCAACAGACGCGCAGTATCTGCAACAGACAAGGCACCCGCTGCGGCCAGAGCCGAGTATTCACCCAGTGAATGCCCCGCCACAAAAGCCGCCTTGCTGACAGATACGCCTTCGGCTTCCAAAGCGCGCATGGCTGCCATCGACGTTGCCATCAACGCGGGTTGTGCATTCTGGGTCAGTGTCAGGTCAGCAATATCGCCGTCCCAGATCAGGCTGCTCAACTTCTCGCCCAACGCGTCGTCCACCTCATCGAAGATGGCCTGAGCCGCCGGGTAAGCCTCAGCCAGAGCTTTGCCCATACCTATGGTCTGGGCGCCTTGCCCCGGGAAAACGAACGCGAGTGTCATTGCAACCTCATGGATGGTGTCAGGTTGCGGCGGGGTGTAAACTGACTGACCGTCTGGCACAAGCATTGCCTGCTTTCTGCATTCTGGCACCTTTTGTGTGCACCCGCGCTCACTTGTGTCTGTTTCATCCGGCCTTACCTTGGGCACACCCAAGAATCCCGGAGCGCGCGACATATGCAATCGACCAATTCCTTTTCAAGCTACGGCAGCATCGCAAAGACGTTTCATTGGCTGACCGCCTTGCTGATCTTCACGGCTTTGCCCCTCGGCTGGGTCGCAGATAATCTGGCGCATGCGGTACTGCACTCGGCAACGGCCCCTACCGAGTTGGAAATTGCCCGTGCGGCGCGCGTGTTCTCATTGCATAAAACCGTGGGGGTTACCGTGTTCTTCGTGGCATTGGCCCGCATTCTTTGGGCGTTCACGCAAACCAAGCCCGGCCTTCTGAATGCTGACAACAAGCCCGAAGCCTTTGCCGCTGAAACCGTCCACTGGCTGCTTTACGGTTCGCTGGTCCTTGTGCCGCTGACCGGCTGGATTCACCACGCCGCGACCGAAGGCTTTGCCCCAATCCTTTGGCCCTTCGGCCAAAACCTGCCTTTTGTACCGAAATCCACCGCCGTGGCCGAGGTTACAGGAGTTCTGCATTGGCTTTTCATGTGGGTTCTGGTTGTTTCCCTTGTCCTACACGTTGCAGGTGCGCTGAAACATCACGTCATCGACAAGGACGGCACATTGCGCCGGATGTTACCGGGCCTGTCTGATGTGCCGGAACCACCACATCAAACCCATTCACTGATTCCAGCCGTCGCCGCACTGGCGGTCTGGGGCGTCGTCGTCACCGGTGGCTGGGCAACTGGAAAGCTTGCCCAAAACGTTGAAGAAACCCCGGATGTCCAACTGGCCGAGGTTCAATCTGAATGGCAGGTTCAGAACGGCACGCTGTCGATTACCATTTCGCAACTGAACAGCCCCGTTACGGGTACGTTTTCCGACTGGACGGCAGCAATTGCCTTTGACGAGCCCGCAGGCCCGGGATTGGCGGGATCTGTCGATGTCACGATAGCCATTGGCTCGCTTAGTCTTGGAACCGTAACTGATCAGGCCATGGGGCCGGATTTCTTCGATAACGCCCGGTTCCCAACTGCCCAGTTCAAGGCCGACCTTTATAAAACAGAAAATGGGTACGAGGCGCGCGGCCCGCTTACAATTCGCGACAAGTCGATCGACGTCGTTTTGCCCTTCTCGCTGGATCTTCAGGGCGACACAGCCACAATGGCGGGCACGACCGAGCTTAACCGGCTGGCGTTTGATGTAGGCACATCGCAGCCTACCGAAGACTCGCTGGGCTTTACCGTCGCAGTATCCGTAGAACTCACTGCGGCACGCGGTCAGTAAGGCAAAAAAAACGCCGGTGATTTGATCACCGGCTTTTTTTCTGTTCGTGATTCCGCGATTACTCGGCTTTTTGTGCCTCGACCGAAATCTGGATCTGCACTTCGTCGCTGACAAATGGTGCAAACTGACCCAGGTCGAATTCGCTACGGACCAGCGTTGTTGTGGCATTGAAACCCGCCCAGGGCTGATTTGCCATCGGGTGAGTGTCAGCCTTGTTGAGCTTTGCGTCCAGAACAACCGATTTGGTCACACCGTTCATCGTCAGATCGCCGGTGATGTTCGCGGTGTTGTCACCGGTCACTTCGATTCCTGTCGATGTAAAGGTGATCAAATCTCCTTCGGCCGCGCCAAAGAAATCCTCGGTCATGAAGTGATCTTCACGGGGTTTCCAGCCGGTAAACATCTCCAAAACGGGCATCGACACACTCACGCTCGAAGCGGCGGGGTTTTCCTGGTCGAACATGATCTCGCCTTCAAAGCCGGAAAACATGCCAGTTGTGGTTGAAAACCCAAGGTGGTCATAGCTGAAAATGACTTGGCTGTGGCTGGGATCCAACACGTATTTCTCGGCGCTGGCGAATGCCGTTGTCGCTGATACGGCCAATGCAGCAGCAAGAAGGGTGGATTTCATATCAATCTCCGCGGTTTTGTGAATGCAGTCCGTCAGGACTGCCTGAATGCAAAATGTGCCACCCAAGGGCAGCACACAACCTTTTTTGATTCACAACTTCTGTTCTTTTTTGAACAGAATAAAACTCAGCCGAAAATTGTTACGCTTTTGCTAAGCTGACCTTTCAGCGCCCGGCTGACATCCGCCGATTCAAGTGGCAGCTTCATCAAAAGGCTGCCGTCCACGTCAAACAGATGAACTTCATTCTCTTCGAAACGTGCCCCACCCAGCGAGTCATAGCTGCGGCGCAGGACAGTCTGAGGGCGTCCGTCTTCGTTTTTCTGCAACACCCGGACTTCGCGGCGGATCGGGTCGAAATAGGCGTCAGGGCGCGGGTCAAGAACCTCGATTGTCAGCAGGGCGACACCAACGACCAGAAACAGCATGGATGCCGCCATCTTGATCGGCCAAACATCTGCGCCGACCACCGATCCGGGCATCAACCACATTGAGAACGCAGAAACGATCAAAAACGCCCCGACCATCCGCGCCAGGATCAGGCGGGCCTTCCAGTTAGGTGCAAACGTGATCATTACCGGCACTGAATTCTCAAATCGCGAGCCGGCAACGTTTTCCTGATATGCGTTTGTGTTAGTAGCGGTCATAACACGTCACCCTTTTAAGGTTACTTTCGAAATTCTGTTGATCCGGTTGATGTCCGGTATGCAAAACAACTTTGAGCCGAAAAGCGTCAGCAATTGGGCGGCCTAAAGGAATTTGGGCGGCGTCTCAGAGGCATATGTGGCAGGGCTTGCCCTTGTGGCTCAGACGTGTATATGGGGCCATCCTTCGCAGTCGTATGAATCGCGCAGCCTCTCGTGGCAGGGTCGCGAAGGAACGTTTGGCCCCGCCTATGAAATGCGCCTTGATATAAACAGGAGTGCACATGCCACTGTATGAGCATGTAATGATCGCGCGTCAGGATCTGTCCAACGCGCAGGCGGAAAGCCTCGTCGAACATTTCGGCACCGTTCTGGCTGACAACGGCGGCAAGCTGGTTGATAGCGAGTACTGGGGCGTCAAGACGATGGCCTACAAGATCAACAAAAACCGCAAGGGCCATTATGCCTTTCTGAAAACCGATGCCCCCTCGGGCGCGGTGCAGGAAATGGAGCGCCTGATGCGCCTGCATGAAGACGTCATGCGCGTTCTGACCATCAAGGTCGACGGCCACGAAGATGGTCCGTCGGTTCAGATGCAGAAGCGTGACGAACGTGGCGAACGCCGCGAGCGCCGTTGATCAACGCCTGAGAAAAGGACACTAAACCATGGCCGCAAAACCATTTTTCCGCCGCCGCAAGGTCTGCCCGTTCTCGGGTGAGAATGCGCCGAAAATCGACTACAAAGACACCCGTCTGCTGCAGCGCTACATCTCTGAGCGTGGCAAGATCGTGCCTTCGCGCATCACCGCCGTTTCGGCGAAAAAGCAGCGTGAACTGGCCCGTGCTATCAAGCGCGCCCGCTTCCTCGCCCTGCTGCCCTACGCTGTGAAGTAAGGAGAGACTGACATGCAAGTTATCCTGCTGGAACGCGTTGCGAAACTGGGTCAGATGGGCGATGTCGTTGACGTTAAGCCCGGCTACGCCCGCAACTTCCTGCTGCCCCAAGGCAAAGCCCTGAGCGCGTCCGACGCCAACATCGCGTCGTTCGAAGCCCAGAAAGCGCAGCTTGAGGCCCGCAACCTGGAAACCAAGAAAGAAGCTGAAGCACTGGCTGAAAAGCTGGACGGTCAGCAGTTCATCGTGATTCGCTCGGCATCGGATGCCGGCGCTCTGTACGGTTCGGTCACCCCGCGTGACGCCGCTGACGCCGCAACCGAAGCAGGTTTCACCGTCGACAAGAAACAGATTGTCCTGATCGCCCCGATCAAGGAACTGGGTCTGCACACTGTCGCAGTGAAACTGCACCCCGAGGTTGAAGTCGAAATCAAAATGAACGTGGCCCGTTCGGCAGAAGAAGCCGAACTGCAGGCTTCGGGCAAATCGATTCAGGAACTGGCTGCTGAAGAAGAAGCCGCTGCTGAATTCGAGATCGCCGAACTGTTCGACGACATCGGCTCGGCCGCTTCGGATGATGATGACATGGTTGCCGACGCGGCACCGGTTGCGGAAGACGAAGCCAAAGCCTGATCTGGCTGCTTGTGAGCATTCTAAAGGCCGCGCAACGCGCGGCCTTTTCTTTTTTCCCTTTGTATTCACAAGTCGTACCGGCAAGTTTCAGCCCATTTTCCCGTGTACGCTTGAAGGCTCATTGTCGTTCCGTATCATTGCCGCCGAAATCCAGAGGACCGAAAAATGCTTGTTTATCTGCGCCAAAGTTTCCTGGCACTGTTTCTATTTGTGTCGTTGGTTGCCTGCGGGGCAGACCAGGTCTCCAAGGCGGGTACGCCACATTTTGACCCGCCGCTCCACCCGAATGAAACGCCCGAGCTGAGAGCTTCGATCAACAGATGGGCGGACCATTACGAAATTCCGCGGGAGCTGGTTCACAAGCTGGCCATTCGCGAAAGCACACATCGACCATGGGCCGTCAACCGGCCCTATTACGGCCTTCTTCAGATCCTGCCAGCCACGGCGCGCTCGATGGGATACACCGGCAAAGCCGAAGGTTTGCTGGACGCCGACACCAACCTTGAGTTTGCCGGGAAGTACTTGCGCGGGGCGTGGATGCTTTCAGATGGGGACCAACGCAGGGCAATTTTTCTGTACGCCAAAGGTTTTTATCCCGAAGCTAAAGCCCGAGGAATGCTGGTCGAAACCGGGCTTTGGCCAACACCCTGACGGTCATTCGCGTCAGAATTCGATCGGAATCAGCACTTGAAACTGAATAGTGACAAAAATGTTCTATTGGGTGTCGCAATATGCGATATTGCACAGACAATTTAGACCTCTCCTTGTCATGTTTAGAAAAGTATGATGTTCTGACTTGGTGAGGTAAACGGGTTCCACTCTGTGTAATACGCATGCTCGACGACACCATCGGGCAGCAAGATGGGCCACAGCTGGTAGGCGCCACATGGAAATTGTCGATCTGAGCACCCTGCCGGATTCAGAAGTTCGATATACCGAATTTCTAAGGCAAATCTGTGAGAAGCATGACATGGATCATGCTGCCTATGCTGGTATGAATCCGGCGGCAGGAACTGTGGCTGGCTTTGTCACCTATGACGACGCCTGGACTGAGCACTACCAGAAACAGGGTCTGATCATGATTGATCCGACCATCCACATGGCTCGCCGCAGTATTGCGCCGGTGGACTGGAGCCGTCTGGAAAGAAGCCCAGATTTTCAACGCGTTTTCCGGGATGCTCACGATTTTGGCTTGCCCAGTCAGGGTGTTACGATCCCGGTACGTGGCCCCTACGGTGATATTGGCCTGCTGAGCGCAACCCGAAATTGTAGCAAGGAAGAGTGGCGTAAGCTTTACACGAACTTTATCGGCGATTTGCAGGCCATGGCCGTGCACATCCACGACAACGTCGTGTCCTCAGATCAGCTGACCGGCGCACTATATCATCCGACATTGTCCTCTCGCGAAGCGGAAATCCTGCAATGGGTCGCTGCAGGTAAGTCGCAGCAGGATATCGGCGATATTTTGTCGATTTCGCACCGAACCGTAGAAGTACACTTGCGTTCTAGCCGGGAAAAGCTTAGTGCGCTGACCACCCCGCAGGCCGTAGGGCGGGCTATCGCGATCGGGCTTATTACCCCGGGATAAACAAAAAAATCCCCAAATTTCGCCAAAATACGGGAATCCCCCAATAGAAAAATCTTTCGAGAGCGGTAACGTCAGTATTACCGAACAACCACTCGAAGGGGGAAGAAATGATCATCGTGGTAGATGGCCTGAACAGACACATGTTCAGCGAAGTTCTTGACGAAATGTTCGAGTTGAGAGCACGTGTTTTTGGCGGACGTCTTGGATGGGACGTAAAGATCGAAGACGGCAAGGAAATTGATGAATTCGATCATCTGGACCCGGCATACGTAATCGGACTCGACGACGGGGGGAATGTCGTCGCAGCCGTGCGTGCCCTTCAGACCACAGGACCTCATATGTTGTCGGATGTGTTTTCGGCCATCCTCTGCGGGGAAGCACCACTGCGCAGCGCAACAATGTGGGAATCGACACGCTTCTGCGTGGACACGCAACGCCTTACACGCGGCAAGGAAAAGAACTCAGTCTCTTATGCCACCTGCGAGCTTATGATCGGCTCTCTGGAATATGCCAAGAACGCAGGTATTCAGGATATCATCACCGTAATCGATCCGGTCATGGACCGGGTTCTGAAACGGTCGAACTGCGCGCCATACGACTATTTCGGTGAAACGGTTCCCATGGGGAAAGTCTCGGCACTGGCCGCCCTGTTGGATTGCACCGATGAACGCATCTCGGGCCTGCGTGAGTTTGCAGGCATCCATGAGAACGTCTTTATGGATGACGAAGAGGCACTGGCACTGTTTGCAGCCAAGAAGGCAGCAACCCAGAGCCCGGCCAATCAGGATCACAAGCCACTGACCGAACTTGAGAAGTATTTTGTGGAACAGATGAGCGCCGCAAGAAACGAAGCTGAACGTCAGGACGTTTTGAAGCTGATCGAAGCGCTCTCGGATACGTTCACACCAGAGCAGAAGATCGCTCTGCTAGATACCCCCCGTGCTTTTGCTCATGAGGCCTGACCCCCTCACCTCATAGATACAAAAGCCACCCATGCGGAGCCGTCTGTTTACAGGCGGCTCCGTTTTTTTTACCCCTCTCTGAACAAAGAGGGAAGGAAGAGGATTATTCCTCTTCCAATGCCTCAATGGCTTTTTGCAGGTCGTCCTTGCTGACTTCCTTGTCGCTGACCTGCGCCAGCTCGAACACATAGTCGACAACCTTGTCTTCGAAGATCGGCGCGCGCAGTTGCTGCTGCATCTGAGCGTTCTGCTGCACGAACTCGAAGAACTGGCGTTCCTGACCCGGGTACTGACGCGCCTGGTTCATGATCGCCTGGGTCATCTCGGCGTCGGTGACTTCCACCTCTGCCTTCTGGCCCAGCTCGGCCAGCAGCAGACCCAGACGCACGCGGCGTTCGGCCAGCTTGTTGTGCTCATCGGTGGGTTCGATCTCACCGTGGTCATGACCGGTTACTTCAGGGTTTTCCTCGTGCCACAGCTGATGTGCAATCTGCTTGGCTTCGGCTTCAACCAGCGACGGTGGCAGGTCGAA
Organism: Ruegeria sp. O4; assembly: GCF_056535125.1. Classification (NCBI taxonomy): domain Bacteria; kingdom Pseudomonadati; phylum Pseudomonadota; class Alphaproteobacteria; order Rhodobacterales; family Roseobacteraceae; genus Ruegeria; species Ruegeria sp. O4. Next base: position 729,023 of record NZ_JBQERO010000001.1, read on the forward strand.
CGACACTTTTTCGTCCAGCACGTCCAGCAGGGCCCGCTTCATGACCGCGCGCGACGCGCCCGCATATTCTGCTTCGAGACGTTCCGAAATCTGAGTTTTCAGAGCGGCCAGATCCTCGGCGCCGAACTTCATCGCCAGCTCATCGTTGATCTCGGCTGCAACCGGCTCTTTCACTTCCTTGATCGTGCAGGTGAAGACCGCGTCTTTTCCGGCCAGGTGTTCGGCACCATATTCTTCCGGGAATGTCACGTTGACGTCTTTTTCTTCCTCGGCCTTCACACCGACCAGTTGCTCTTCAAAACCGGGGATGAAGCTGTTTGACCCCAGAACCAACGGGTAATCTTCGGCCGATCCACCTTCGAATTCTTCGCCATCAACCTTGCCGACAAAATCGAACACGATCTGGTCGCCATCCTTGGCTTTCGAACCCTTGCGGCGGGCTTTGAAGTCCTGAGCGGTTTCAGCCAGGTTATTCAGCGCTTCCTCGACGGCGGCGTCATCCGCCTTGACGATCAGCTTGTCCAGCGCAACCGATTTCAGATCGACCTCAGGGATCGCGGGCAGCGCTTCGTAGGACATCGCGACCTCGATATCGTCGCCTTCTTTCCAGTCCTCGTTGGTCATCTTGACTTCGGGCTGCAGCGCGGGGCGGTCGCCGCTGTCCTCGAAATGCTTGTTCATTGCACCGTCGATGGATTCCTGCATCGCCTCACCCAGCAGGCGTTGGCCAAACTGCTTTTTCAGCAGCGCCATCGGCACCTTGCCTTTGCGGAAGCCTTTCATTTCGATTTCCGGCTGTGCTTCGGTCAGCTTTTCATTGACCTTGTCGTCCAGTTCGGCTGCGGTCACAACGATGTTGTAGCCGCGTTTCAGACCTTCGTTCAGCGTCTCGGTAACCTGCATTTTGGTAGTCCCCATAGGATTCGGGGCGCGCAAAACGGGCGCGCCGGGCAAATTTGACGCCTTCTATTTGCCCTGCCGCCAACGTGCAAGGGGCAAAGGCTGAATCAACCTGGTTTTGGCAAAAAAGAACGCCCCGAAAACCGGGGCGTTCGTGTTGGATCGCTGGAAGGCAATTAAAACTTCCAGCGCGCGCCCAAAACCCAGGCCTCGTTGTTTTCGAACGACGTTCCGTCATCGAAATCGTGGTTGCGATACTTCAGGTAAACATCGGTATTGATCGCTTCGACCTTCTGCACGACAGCGATACCCCATGCCTTGGTGTCGGACCCGTTGGTCTCGAAATCCGCGCCGTCATAATAGTCGATGCCGACACCTGTCTTACCCCAGGATACCCAGTTCCCCTCGTACGAGACCTTGCCGTACCAGTAATTCGGGTCCGTCTGGCCAGCTCGGTCATCGTCACGCGTGCCGCCGGCAATCGTGAACCCCAGACCGCTGGGCAACAGCACCGAGGCCGAACCGAGTGTATCCTTGCGATCCCCTGAATTGTCATCCCGCTCCCGCACCGAATACGCGACAGCTGCCGCAAACTCTACACCGCCTGCAAAGGTGTTTTCATAGAACACGCCGACATCGTAGTAGTCATCATCGTCACTGCTGGACAGAATGTTCTGACCATATGCAAAAGCGGCCGAGAATCCGTTAACCGTTGGAGTGTCATACCGGACGCGCCCACGACGTGAGCCATCAAAGTTGCTGGAACTGTCACCAACCGTAATACCGCTCAGCACACCGTTTGTGCCGCGATAGAAAAAGCCAGAGTTCTCATCGTTTGTGAACGAATACAGCGCGGTGCCGACATAGGACAGGTCCACTTCTGCAGCACCATCTGCCGCCATGCTGCCCTGACCTGCCGAGAACTTGCCGTAGCTGCCCTTCAAGGCAAAATCCACAAACCGGATATCGTCGCGGGTCCAGCCGCTAAAGTTTGTACCGTTCTGGTTCCATTCAGTCGAATTCGGCAATCCCAACGCCGATTCCAAGCGGAAGGTAAACTCGTTCTGGCCAAATGGCTGCATCAGACGCAGGCCAACCCGGCTGTTCGACAGATCGTTGTCGAGGACCCGGGTCTCGGTATCTTGTCCGTCATCAACAGAAATCAAGGCCGGGTTAAACTGCCCGTAAAGCAGCACATAGCCGCCGCTGTTATTTTCGTATTTCAGCTCTGCGGCTGCCGGAACAGCGACCGTGGCAGTCAGAAAGGCGGCAACCGATATCTTTTTGATATTTGGGGTCATTTCACTCACCATAGTTGGTTCGGGGTTCAGATACTGCCCATTTGTTTACTGAATCCGAGCGTTCCAGTGGTCTGCGCCTTGTCTTACGCAAGAATTGTATTTTAGCAACAGAACATACTAATAATTTTGACATTTTACATTATTTTTCATTAACTTACAAGATACGGCTCCATCTCGTACTGGCAGCTTGCAAACGATTAGTGATGCCTGCCTATGCACCTGGCAAATATGCGGTATGCATCTGCACACATCTTGACAGCGAAAACATGCCATTCTGACAGAGCCTGAGCTGCTTTCTGCCCAAAACAACTAGATATTCAGCTGTTTGAAAACACCGGGCAACTGCTCAGGCAGATCCTCGGCGATCAATCCCGGCCCGAAAAGACGTGCGCATTCCACGTGCAGCCATGCTGCTGTCTCAGCCGCCGTCATCGGATCGAATCCCCGCGCCAATAGCCCGGCGATGTAACCGGCCAACACATCGCCTGACCCGGCGGTTGCAAGCCAAGGGGCTGCGCGATCATAGCATGCGGCATTGATCGAGCATCGCCCGTCCGGCGCCGCAATGACAGTATCCGGCCCTTTGAACAACACGACACATCCCGCACGTGCCGATGCCTCTCGCGTTGCGTCCACCTTGGAATAGGCGGGGCCTCTGACCGGCGTTTCGCTCAGCTTTTCAGCCAGATCGGGGAACAGCCGCGCAAACTCACCGCCATGCGGGGTCAGAACGCAGTGGTCATGCAACATTTCAAACAAGTTTCCGGGATCGCCCGCAAATGCCGTCAGCGCATCCGCATCCAGAACCGTCGCACGTTTCGCAATCAGGGCGACTGGCACCAGGTCCCGGGCTCGCTCCAACCCCAAACCGGGGCCCAGACAAAGGGCGTTCATCCGCACGTCTTGCAATATGTCTGACAGCATTTGAGAACCATCAACGCACTGTAGCATGAGGGCAGTGATCCGGCTCGCCACCTCTGCCAAAGCCAAGGATGGCACCCCCAGCGTCACCAACCCTGCCCCAATTCGCAACGCCCCCCGCGCCGCCAGTCGCGCCGCACCTGTCTTGCCGGGCCCACCGGAAAGGATCAGGGCATGCCCATGGGTGTATTTGTGCTCATTCATACTCTTACCAAGGCAAACCCCAGGCAGATTATCCACAGCCTTCGAAATCTCGTCGCCCCCCGCATCCTGTCTCAATCCGATATCTTTCGTGACAACATGTCCGCAAAAATATGGTCCCTCACTCAGCACGTGGCCAAGCTTTCTCGAATGAAACGAAACCGTAAGTGCTGATCGTGCACAGCGACGTCCATGCTGAGGGAAAAGTTCTCCCACGACTTTGCCTGAGTCTGCGCAAAGACCTGAAGGAACGTCTATCGCGACCGTGCGTGGAGGAACTATGTGCGTACCCGCATCCTGACGCCGCAACTCCCTTGCCGTCTCAGCGTCATTATATGCCCAGAGAATTTCCCATAGCCTCACATCTTCAATCGATCGTGTTAGACCGGTCCCAAACAATGCGTCGATGAGAATATCCGGATACAAGATTCTGCCCCGTGCGATCTCAGATACATCCTTTGCCGAACCACCCCATCGCTCATAACTCACCCGCGCATCCGGCGGCAGCCTATCTGGATCGCCATACAGGAATACCTCAACCCTCCAGCCCAGTTCCCGCAAAAGCCGCGCCACGACAAACCCGTCACCGCCGTTGTTTCCGGGGCCGCACAATACGACTGCACGCAGCGGATCCTCTTCATCTTTTTCCAAATACTCCGGGGAGCGCGAGGGGCTGGCCCCTCGCCTGTCCAGATCCGGCCATTCCTCGAAGATCGCCTCGACAACACATTGCCCTGCCCGCTCCATCAGTTCCAAACCCGTAACCTCACCGGACCTGATGGCCGCGTGCTCGATGGCTTTCATCTGCGCTGCTGTCAGCAATTCCGTCATATCACACCTTCGCACGATTCAATTTCGATTACTTTTTGTGCAAACCGCCTAAAATTTAGCACAGAGCCTGATTTCAACGGATACCGACCCAACCGATACCGCAATCACGTTGCCGCCCGATCTTAGACGTGATCACTGCGCCTGAGACAACCATTCAAGGTGAGCCGGAATGAAAAAGATCGAAGCGATCATCAAGCCGTTCAAACTGGACGAAGTGAAAGAGGCGTTGCAGGACGTAGGTGTTCAGGGTCTCAGCGTCGTCGAAGTCAAAGGTTTCGGCCGTCAGAAAGGCCATACCGAGCTGTATCGTGGAGCGGAATATGTTGTCGACTTTTTGCCCAAGGTGAAGGTCGAGGTCGTATTGGACGATGACCAGGTGGATGCCGCCATCGAAGCCATCGTGTCGGCTGCCAAAACCGACAAGATCGGCGACGGAAAGATCTTTGTCTCTCCGGTTGAACAAGCCATTCGCATCCGTACCGGCGAGACCGGCTCGGACGCGCTCTAACATACCAATCTTCAAGTCAGAGGAATCAAGAGAATGAGCAAGGACGCAGTTCTTCAGCTGATCAAGGAAGAGGGCGCCGAATATGTCGACGTCCGTTTCACCGACCCCCGCGGCAAGCTGCAGCACGTGACCCTGATGGCCGATCAGGTCGACGAAGACTTCCTGGACGAAGGCTTCATGTTTGATGGTTCGTCCATCGCAGGATGGAAGTCGATCGAAGCTTCGGACATGAAGCTGATGATCGATACCGATAGTGCATATGTTGATCCGTTCTACGCAGAGAAAACCATTTGCGTGCACTGCTCGGTTGTCGAACCCGATACAGGCGAAGCCTATGAGCGTGATCCGCGCGGCACAGCGCAGAAAGCCGAAGCATACCTGAAGGCATCAGGAATCGGTGACGTCGCATATATGGGTCCCGAAGCCGAGTTTTTCCTGTTTGACGATGTCCGTTATTCGAACACAATCAACAAGGTATCCTACGAAGTTGATGCAACTGACGCATCATGGAACACCGACACCGAATACGAAATGGGCAATACGGGCCACCGTCCGGGCGTCAAGGGTGGCTACTTCCCGGTGAACCCGATCGACGAAGCGCAGGACCTGCGGTCGGAAATGCTGTCGACCATGAAGCGTCTGGGCATGAAGGTCGACAAGCACCACCACGAAGTTGCGTCTTGCCAGCACGAGCTGGGCCTGATCTTCGACAGCCTGACCAAGCAGGCGGATGAGCTGCAAAAGTACAAATATGTCATCCACAACGTGGCTCATGCGTACGGCAAATCGGCAACCTTCATGCCGAAGCCTATCGCAGGTGACAACGGCACCGGCATGCACGTGAACATGTCAATCTGGAAAGACGGCAAGCCACTGTTCGCGGGCGACAAATACGCTGATCTTTCGGACGAAGCGCTGTACTTCATCGGCGGTATCCTGAAGCACGCCAAGACCCTGAACGCCTTCACCAATCCGGCTACCAACAGCTACAAGCGTTTGATCCCCGGTTTCGAAGCCCCCGTTCTGCGCGCCTACTCGGCCCGTAACCGTTCGGGTTGTGTCCGTATTCCATGGACCGAAAGCCCTAAAGCAAAACGTGTCGAGGCTCGTTTCCCCGATCCGGCTGCAAACCCCTACCTGGCGTTTGCCGCTCTGTTGATGGCCGGCCTTGACGGCATCAAAAACAAGATCGATCCGGGCGAAGCCATGGACAAGAACCTGTACGATCTGCCTGCCGAGGAACTGGCCGGTATCCCGACTGTCTGCGGCAGCTTGCGTGAAGCTCTGGAAGCGCTGGCATCGGATCACGACTTCCTGCTGCAAGGTGACGTGTTCACCAAGGACCAGATCGACGGCTACATCGCCCTGAAGATGGAAGAGGTCGAAACCTACGAGCACACACCACACCCGGTTGAATACGGCATGTATTACAGCTGCTAAGCAACCACGGCATGGATTTGCAGGGGCGCTCAAACGGGCGCCCCTGTTTCATTTGCGCCGGTCTGTCGCTGTTCAGCCTCATCGGGCGCCATAGCGCAGAATACACACTTTTTACCTTCGCCCTTGCTATGCGCCCGATGCTGAGGATCTGAAATCCTTCAAAGGCACTCCGCAGATCAATCAACAGGCATTTGCAGGAACGGTTGGAGACACTCCAACGAACCGCTTTGCCCAATTCAAAGCTCAAGGTAGGCTGGCCACAGATTTCAACACCATCGGATTATCCTCATGTTTCGTCTTTACGTATTAATCGCCCTGCTTGTGTCTTCGCCCCTTCTGGCCGCGCCTTGTGGGAATACCAGCGCGGGGTTCGAGGCCTGGAAGGCCGATTTCGCCCAGCAGGCCCGCAAGGCTGGTGTGAAAAAGATGGGCCTTCAGGCGCTTGCTCAGGCGCAATACGCCACGGGCACAATTGCGGCGGATCGCAATCAGAAAAGCTTCAAATACACGCTGGACAAATTCATGCGTGTCAGAGGCGCTGATGCAATCGTCGCGCAGGGGCGCAAACGCAAGGCGGCAAATCCCGATTTCTATGCTGCTCTTGAACGGCAATACGGTGTTCCGGCGGGCGTTCTGATCGCCATTCACGGCATGGAAACCGGCTTTGGCAATTTTATGGGAGACAGTCAGGTTGTTTCCGCAATCACGACACTGGCCTATGATTGTCGCCGGTCCGAGTTCTTTGTTCCGCACGCAATCGGGGCACTGAAACTGGTCGATGCAGGAAGCATTACCGTGGCGACAAAAGGGGCAAAACATGGCGAGTTGGGTCACACTCAGTTTCTGCCGGGCAACGCCCTGACCTATGGCGTCGATGCCACCGGCGACCGTCGGGTGGACTTCTATGACATGACCGACGCGCTTGCCTCGACCGCCAATTTTCTTCGCAAGAAAGGGTGGAAGCCGGGGCGTGGCTATCAGCCAGGGGAGCGGAATTTTCAAGTGCTGCAACAGTGGAACGCGGCCTCTGTTTATCAGCAATCCATAGCAATCATGGCCGCCCGAATCGACCAATAGCCCGGTCGCACCAAAAACACACTCCGCACCCGCTTTCGCCACATTTCCGCCACAGTGACAAACAAAAGCCTTTAGTTTCTTGGTTTCCAATGCGTAACCAATGCCGGGGTAATATTACCTTTTTTGCATTTTCCGCCAAATTCTCCTCACGAATGGTTGTTACAGTGTTTGCTGAACAGTACGCAAAAAAGGACAGTGCAGTGGCTCGGAAGCACAGCTACCATGGCGGCCTGCAATTCAATGGCGACGCAAATGGCGCGATCGAGCGTTTTGGCACAATCGTTGCCACGACGCTGGAAGATTACGGCCATCTGGTCGAACGCAAGGCGTTGCTGAGCAATTCCGAAGCAAGCATTGTTTCAAGTCAGTACCTTGTGCGACTGACCTTGGATACAGGCACCCCCGAGCAGGAAGACCGGTACGAGCGTATGGATCGCGCCGCGGGGCTAAAAACGATAACAAAACCCCGCGCCGCAAATCCGCAAAACAGGTTGGTTCTTTCGATCACGCCGGTTTCCCCCCTGCTGGATGACTCCGAGATTTCGGAACTGATGATGGTCGTCATTCTGTATCGCATGGTCGATATCTGTTCGACCCGGCGCGTTGAATGGCTGTCGCCACACACGGTTCTGACGGTCGAGCAGTTCATGAGCGCCTTTGACACTCTGACCCCCAGCCGAACACGCGACAGAAAACAAATTTTTCAGTCGCTGACCGGGCAGTTTTCGGCAATGAATTTGCCCGAGAACGATGACACCATAAGTGTTCTTCATGCTTCGACGTCCCGCCCGATCCAGCTGACAGATGAACAATTGCTCAGCATCGCGTTTCGCAGTGAAGATACAAACAGGCCAGGTCAGGAAACGTTCGATGACGAAGATGGTGTCGTAAAGCCAAGTGACGTTTTGCGTCTCAGCAGTTGGTGCATGACGGGTGTACTGGCTGGCGTTTCGACCCCGATTGCCCTGTCAATGGCTGCTGTCAATCTGATCCGGGGTGAAGATTTTCGCCTCAACACACAGGTGCTTGTCTTTACCTTCGCGATAGTTGCCCTGAACGCAACGAACGCGTTTGCCGATGTTGCGGCCGCCTTGGGCCAATAAGAGAATTACAGAAGACCCTCCTTGGATGCCCCGCCTTTAGGCGGGGTTTTCCATTTTGGGAACCGCGTTCGCGGCCAGAATATAAGTGTGGATTGAAAAGACGACCGCATCCGTTTTCGGCAAGCGCAGCAGGGTTTGCCGCTCACTTCGCAAGTAGGACGTTTTACGTCGATCTGTGTCGCCCCGCCTGTCACTGGAGCTTCGGGGCTGAAACAGTTCGGGGTCTTCATACCAAAGCGCGTTAAAGCGCCAGAGTGGACGACCGGGCTGTATCCCGTCGAACAGGCGCTGCACCCGCTTGGCTATATTTTCGTCGTAACTTGCGACAGGCACATGGATGTCGATCAGTGGTCGCATGAATTTTTCCGACAAAAGCCAGCTGGCCGGGAAACACAGGATTGCGCCGGTCAATACATGTACAGTTCCGCGCTTTTGCAGGATGCAAAAATCCTCCTGAACCAGCCTGCACAATGTATCAAGCGGCTGCGCCCGGTCGACTGCGACACTTACTCCGTCGGGTCTCACGACTTCTTCATCCGCATTGGGATAGACCTGCGACAGCACAAGGTCGAGCAGTTCCCGAGCGGCCGGTTCAGCCTGCGGATCAAGCGCCAGAACGTCTTCGCGGCGTTCCGTCAGCAGCTTCTGCCGGCGTTGCATCTGACCGACAAAAGCCTCGTCCCGATGCAACCAGTTTTCCATCGTTGCAGGCTGGATACCCGGTAAAGCACGTAGGTCGCCGACATCATACGGTATTTTATCTTGCAGAATTTTATTCATACCAGTGGCTTAGCATGGGTCGAAATATTTGTCGGTCGAAAACGACAGGATCGCCGTCGCATTTTTCCAAGACGATCGATATGGGCACCTTAGGTTTGACTGAACAAGCAACGAGGTCCGTCATGAACAAGCATTACCGAGACACGCGCAAGATTGACCCCAGCCGAGGCGCTACGCTGGGTGATGGCACGCCAAACGAAAATGACCGGATCGAGATCGGACCGACACAGCTGGCTTTTGACGAATGGGCTGCTGCGGGGCTGGAACTGCCCAATCTTGCCCGGATGCGGGAACACCGCTGGAAACGACTGACGCAGGCCATCGTTGATCGCGGATATGGTGGCTTGCTGGTTTTTGACCCGCTGAACATCCGCTACGCAACCGACAGCACGAACATGCAGTTGTGGAATACGCATAACCCGTTTCGCGCGGTGCTGTTATGTGCCAATGGCTATATGGTGATCTGGGACTACAAGAACTCACCTTTCCTCAGCACGTTCAATCCGCTGGTGCGCGAGCAGCGGTCAGGCGCGGACCTGTTTTACTTCGACCGTGGCGACAAGGTGGATATTGCGGCAGATGTTTTCTCGAACGAGGTGCGCGTACTGATCGATGCGCATGGCGGCGGCAACAAACGTTTGGCTGTCGACAAGATCATGCTGCATGGTCTGCGCGCGCTTGAGGCGCAGGGCTTTGAGGTCATGGAAGGTGAAGAGCTGACCGAAAAGACCCGTGCCGTGAAGGGACCGGATGAGATTCTGGCCATGCGCTGTGCCAATCACGCCTGCGAAACCGCTGTGGCGGAGATGGAGCGCTTTGCACGCGCGAATGTCGGCAATGGAAAGACAACCGAGGATGATATTTGGGCTGTTCTGCACGCGGAAAACATCCGGCGCGGTGGCGAATGGATCGAGACCCGCCTGCTGGCATCAGGCCAACGCACGAATCCCTGGTTCCAGGAATGCGGGCCCCGCATCACGCAGCAAAACGAAATCATCGCCTTCGACACCGACCTGATCGGGTCATACGGGATATGCATCGATATCTCGCGCACTTGGTGGATTGGCGACCAAAAACCCCGCCCTGACATGATCTATGCCATGCAGCACGCGCATGAACATATCATGACCAACATGCAGATGCTGAAGCCCGGCGTAATGATCCCGGAACTTACCGCCATGTCGCACAGGCTTGATGACAAGTTTCAGGCGCAGAAATACGGCTGCCTGATGCACGGAGTGGGATTGTGTGATGAATGGCCGCTGGTTGCGTATCCGGACAAAGCCGTCGAAGGCGCATATGACTATCCGCTTGAGCCCGGCATGGTGCTGTGCGTCGAAGCCTGCGTTGGCGAAGTCGGTGGCGATTTCAGCATCAAGCTTGAGGATCAGGTTCTCATTACCGAAACCGGGTATGAGAACCTGTCCAGATATCCCTTTGACCCCCAATTGATGGGAATCGAATAAGGCCGGGCCCTCAATTCGACCAATGGGACCGGCGGACATTTCCATGCCAATCTTCCGTGGCAAGGCTGACCTGAACCTGTGAACCACCTTGGGGCGCGGGCCAGGATTGGCCAATCGCGAACCCGGCAACGCCGGCCAAAACTATAGCCAGGATCATACGTGAACGCAGGTCGGGTATCCGGGGTGCAATATCTGCATGTGACATCTGTGTCTCCTGTTTCAGCTTTCAGGAACCACAAATGGGATGTGGAGAGACATAAGTGAAACGAATGTTTGTTTGAACCATCATCAAATTTTTTGATATTAAAAGAAGGTAAGAGCTCTGCCGCCATGCGGCCCGAAGGCGGCAGGGATCTTGCGCAGTCTGTGAAACACCCATTCGTTCTCACCTTCCCGTTACGCGTGTGACTTAAGGGTTGTGACCCAAGGGGCAAATACACAGTATTGGGCGTGTTCCCCCGTACCATTCAAGGAGCCGACATGCCCACGGAACGCATCACTTTTGCCGGACATGACGGCAGCCAATTGGCGGCGCGACTGGATTTGCCGGACGGACCGGTGCTGGCTACGGCCCTGTTCGCCCACTGCTTTACCTGCTCCAAGGATATCCCGGCCGCCCGGCGCATTTCTGCCCGACTGGCTGCCATGGGCATTGCGGTGCTGCGGTTCGATTTCACCGGACTGGGCCATTCCGAAGGCGAGTTTGCCAATACGACCTTCACTTCGAATGTCGAGGATCTGATTTCAGCCGCGCAATATCTGGCTGGTCGAAAAATGGCACCTGCCCTGCTGATCGGCCACTCGCTTGGGGGCGCGGCGGTGTTGCGGGCGCGGGCTGGTATTCCGACTGTAAAAGCCGTCGTGACATTGGGTGCACCGGCTGACCCCGCCCATGTGTCGCATCACTTTGAGGCGGCGCTGCCTCAGATCGAAGAGGATGGCAGTGCCGAGGTCTCTCTGGGTGGTCGCCCCTTCCGCATAGGTAAAGCTTTTGTGGACGACATTGCCAAATCGGCCCTGTCATCTGCAATCGCCGACCTCAAAGCCGCCCTGTTGATCCTTCATGCCCCACGCGACGAAACGGTCAGCATCGACAATGCGAGCGCGATCTTTCTGGCCGCGAAACACCCCAAAAGCTTTGTAACTCTCGACGACGCCGATCATCTGATCACGCGCGCCTCTGACGCCGAATATGCAGCGGATGTTATTGCCGCTTGGGTTTCACGCTATGTGAAACTGTGCCCACCCGCTCCGCCACCGGGTGCGCCAGAGGGCGTTGTGCGCATAACCGAAGCAGATCCGGGCGGGTTCATGCAGGATATTCAGGCGGGTCCAAACCACCATCTGGTCGCGGATGAGCCCGCATCTTACGGCGGTACGGACAAGGGCATGTCGCCTTATGGCTTTGTCTCGGCCGGTTTGGGGGCCTGCACATCGATGACAATACGCATGTACGCCCGGCGCAAAGGCTGGCCCCTGACAAATGTCAGCGTCGATGTGTGTCATGACAAGGTTCACGCACAGGATGCCGGATTGGTGAATGATGGCAAGGTGGACCAGTTTCGCCGGAAAATCCGCCTGAGCGGCCCGCTGGATCAGGAGCAAAGGCAACGTTTGCTTGAGATTGCGGACAAGTGCCCGGTTCACCGGACGCTCGAAGGCTCGGCCCACATAACGACCGAGCTTCTTTCATAAGAAAGGCCGCCTGACAGGCGGCCTTTTGTTCCTTAGCGCCGCGGGCCCGGTCGATGAATGGGCGGGCGGGCAACCGGCGGGCGCGCGACAGGTGGGCGCGCGACAGGTGGGCGCGGGCGCGCGGGAGGTTTGGCAACAGGCGGTTTCGGACGCTCGGGGCGCACTGGTCGATCAGGTCGGTTGGGACGATCAACGTCAATATCCACATTAACGTCATGGTAGTAGTCGTTCCACAGCATCGAGTCGTAAAACGGGTCATACCCGTACCCGACCCCAACCGTCACACCGTCACAGGCCGACAGCGTCAAAGTCGCGATCCCAAACCCTAGCGTAAGGGACATCCGTTTGATCAGTCTAACGCTCATCGCTCCCTCCCTCACTGAAGTGCCCGGAACGACGCGAAAACGGCGTTCAGATCATCTGCATAAATCGGGTCTGCCCCGTCCCGCAGAATAGCAACTGCGATGGCAACCCGGCCTTGCGGAAGGTCAATGACGGTGGCGGTAAAGCTTACTCCCTTGCCGTCCCGGTGCCCGGTGCCCCGAAACACGCGGGCTGGCAATCCGCCGATACGGGTATCGCTGGTGCTGGTCGTCGTAGGGTCTTTGACCAGAAACTTGTCGATATCCTGCAAGTACCGGACGCCGCCCTGAATTGTTCCAACCCCCGCAGGTGATACGAAACCCATCCACACCGCGTCGTCTGTCACCGGCCGGAACCCCATGACCCGCGCGACCGCACGGGCGTCGCCCAGTTCGGTATCCTCAATCTCGCGCGGGCCGCCGGTACGAAGGACCCAGAAGTCTGGAACGTCAAACCGAAAGAGCGCTTGGCCTTCATCGGTGTATGTCACGGGTGTGTCAGCCAGTGCTGGTGCAGCTGCGCCGACCCAAAACACACCACAGAGGGCAAGTACAGAACATGATAAAAAACGCATATCTCAATAACCTGGTTATTTCCTTCCGATCAGATTGAACTGTTGCAGCGCTGTTTGTCCAGCATCGCTTGGCAGCAAGGGCAGGACAGGCATCCACCCCAACTGGCGGCATGATCCGGTGAGACCTAGTTGCAGGCGCAAAACCTGCCTTGTTGCGGAACCCTGCCCGTCAATACCGTACCAAATCCTTTGCAGGACAGTTTTCCGAACCCGTCTGCTGCTGAAAAGCCCGAACAAACGGCAAGAATCAGGGCAAACCGTCTCATATACGCTCTCGCATCTTGTTCCCTACCCCGCACGCGGTTAAACCCCGCGCCAACGCCTCATCCAATCTGCAAAAAAGGTGCCGTCGCCTATGATTCCCCGTTATTCCCGCCCCGACATGGTTGCCATCTGGTCGCCCGAGACCAAGTTCCGCATCTGGTACGAGATCGAGGCGCACGCGTGCGATGCCATGGCGGATCTGGGCGTGATCCCGCGTGAAAATGCCGAAGCTGTCTGGAAAGCCAAGGATGTGGAATTCGATGTCGCCCGCATCGACGAGATCGAAGCCGTCACCAAGCATGACGTCATCGCCTTCCTGACCCATCTTGCAGAGCATGTCGGCAGTGAAGAGGCGCGTTTTGTGCATCAGGGCATGACCAGCTCGGACGTGCTGGACACTTGTTTCAACGTACAGCTGACCCGCGCCGCCGACATCCTGATTGCCGACCTTGAAGGGCTTCTGGCTGCGCTCAAGCGCCGCGCGATGGAACATAAGAACACGGTTCGTATTGGACGCAGCCACGGCATCCACGCCGAACCGACAACCATGGGTCTGACCTTTGCCCGCTTCTACGCCGAGATGGACCGCAACCTGTCCCGGATGCGCGATGCACGTGCGGAAATCGCCACCGGAGCGATCAGCGGCGCGGTTGGTACCTTTGCCAATATCGACCCGCAAGTCGAGGAACATGTCTGTGACAAGCTGGGTCTGGTGCCTGAGCCGATCAGCACGCAGGTCATTCCGCGTGACCGCCACGCGGCCTTTTTTGCAACGCTGGGCGTCATCGCAAGCAGCATCGAAAACATTGCCATCGAAATCCGCCACATGCAGCGGACCGAGGTACTGGAGGGGGCTGAGTTCTTCTCGATGGGCCAGAAAGGCTCCTCGGCGATGCCGCACAAGAAAAACCCGGTGCTGACTGAGAACCTGACCGGTCTGGCGCGCATGGTCCGCGCAGCCGTAATACCGGCAATGGAGAATGTCGCGCTCTGGCACGAACGCGACATCTCGCATTCATCTGTCGAGCGCATGATCGGTCCGGATGCCACAATCACGCTGGATTTTGCCTTGGCCCGCCTGACAGGTGTGGTCGACAAAATGCTGATCTTCCCGGAAAACATGCTGGAAAACATGAACAAGTTCCCCGGGCTGGTCATGAGCCAGCGGGTTCTGCTGGCCCTGACCCAGGCAGGTGTCAGCCGTGAGGACGCCTATGCCATGGTACAGCGCAACGCGTTGAAGGTTTGGGAACACCGCACCGACTTCAAGGAGGAACTGTTGGCGGATGCTGATGTAACTGCCGCACTCAGCCCTGCGCAGATCGAAGAGAAATTCGACCTCGGGTATCACACCAAGCATGTCGATACGATCTTTGCGCGCGTGTTTGGCGACTAACGGTTATCTTTTCAGTCTGTTAGCCGGGGGTGTTCTGCCACGTGCATTGTACCCCCTTGTTTTTTGCCAGACCAACGGAAATGCGGTATCCTGCATGTGCTTTTTCCATACGAGGGAAACATCATGATCCGAACACTCCTAAGCGCATTGGCACTGGTTCTTGTGGCCTCGGCCGGGCTTGCCTGCGAACAACATTCCAAACAGACCCAATCCTGCGCACCCGGGACAACGTGGGATACTGAAACAAAAAGCTGCGCGAAATCTGTCAACAGCTGACAATTTTTGTCCAGTTCGTGAATAAAAGCGACCGTTCCCCTGTTAGCTTTTTTGTAGATCACACTATGATTTCAATAAGAGCCCCGAGAACGGAGTAAAGAAATGCGCCTTTTGTTAGCTTCTGCCCTTGCTTTGCAAGCCTTTGCCTTCGCGCCAGCTGTCCATGCCGCAGGTGGTGACAGCAGCAGCCCGCCGAAACCGACGAATACAACCAAGAAATGCCTGTTCGGCCGTGTATATGACGAAACCCGTGGAAAATGCGTCAAACCCGACAAGTCAAGCCTGACAGATGATCAGCTGTATGATGCGGTCCGCGAACTGGCGTATGACGGGCAATACGGGCACGCTCAAGACATTCTGCGCATCATGGATCAGGACGACGATCGTGTCCTGACCTATTGGGGTTTCACCTATCGCAAGATGGGCGAGCTGGAACTGGCAAATGTCTTTTATCAAAACGCGATCAATGCCAACCCAGACAATCTTTTGGCGCGCAGCTACATGGCGCAGGGGTTTGTGTCCGAAGGCCGAACCGATCTGGCGATCGAGCAATGGCGCGAAATAAAGTCCCGTGGCGGAGAAGGCACCTGGGCCGAGGCATCGTTGCGCGAAGCGATCCGAACGGGCCTGACATACAGCTATTAAGGTTCAGGGTTATTTAACCCGACTCTCTCTAATCTGCCTGTGGTTTGAAAACTTTAGCTCCACAGGCAGATGCAGAACACCAACGCATTAATTCAAACGGTTCAAGGGGCTTCGGCCCCATTTTCCGCAGGAGGTGGCGACAGCCCGCGCCTTGTTCCCCGATCTTTGACCAGCCGTCAAAAGGCGGCTGTTGTCGTGCGCCTGTTGTTGAACGACGGCGCCGATCTTCCGCTGGAGGAGCTTCCCGATGACCTGCAAGAGAAACTGACACATCAATTGGGGGAAATGGGCCTTGTAGACCGGGCGACTCTGGGTGCTGTGGCGCAGGAATTCAGCGAAGCCCTGGACAATGTCGGTCTGGCCTTTCCACATGGTCTTGCCGGGGCCTTGGATGCCGTCAGTGGAAAAATCACACCCGCGACAGCCGCGCGTTTGCGCAAAGTTGCCGGAGTTCGTCAGATCGGTGATCCCTGGCAAAGGTTGCGCGACATTCCAGCCCAGGACCTTGCGGCCATGGCACAGGCGGAAAGCACTGAAGTGGCCGCTGTGATGCTTTCAAAAATGGATACGGCACAGGCGGCGCAGATGCTGGGCCACATGCCGGGTCCGGTGGCACGGCGGATCACCTACGCAATCTCGAAAACAGCAAATGTCACGCCCGAAGCGGTTGAGCGGATCGGCTGGTCACTGGCTGCTCAGCTGGATCAGCGGCCTGTTCAGGCCTTCAATGACGGTCCAGGCGCGCGGGTGGGTGCAATTCTGAACCAGTCTGCGTCCGCCACACGTGACGACCTGCTGAACGCGCTGGATGAGGACGACGCCGATTTTGCCGATCTGGTGCGCCGCTCGATCTTTACCTTCGCCCATATCTCCAGCCGGATTTCGCCCCGTGATGTTCCAGCCATATTGAGGGAAGTCGATCAGCCTGTTCTGGTCGCGGCCCTTGCTGGTGCCGCCGCGGATGATGACAAGGCATCTGTCGAGTTTCTGCTGTCGAATATCTCCTCCCGCATGGCAGAAAACCTGCGCGAGGAAATCGCGGAACGCGGGCGGGTCAAGCAATCTGAGGCCGAAGATGCCATGACCCAGATCGTTGGGGCGGTTCGTACCTTGTCTGACGCCGGAACAATTACGCTGATTGAAAAGGAAGACGACGAAAACACGGGTTGAGGCAGGAACAGGCGCACCCGCCAGATCGTTAGGGCAGCCATTTCGCCAGGGTGCTTGAGGTTACGGGTACCGGGTTGTATGTCTGAGGCAACATTTCGCAACACGCGGTGAGACACCTCCATGCCCGTCGAAAAGTCGGAGCTCAGCCGGTTTGAGCTTGGAAAATACTATGTCGCCAATCTGTTCCTGCAGGGAATCATCGGCGCTATGCGCCAGCTTCCTTATGAAAAGCGCATAGCAACCATGGGTGCAATCATGAAAACCCTTGCGCCCGTCGTTGGATTTCGCACCCGTGTCCGCCGGAATCTAAAGCTCACCTGCCCTGAATTGTCTGACGCCGAGATCACAAAGATCTATCGTGACGTGTCGGATAATGCCGGTCGGGCAATAATGGAGCATTTCTCACCCGAAGGTTTCATCGAACGTCAGGTGAACGCCAAGATATCCGGGCCCGGTATTGCTGCGTTTGACGCCGCGATTGCCGAAGGGCGTCCGGTGATGATGATCACGGCGCATTT
Source organism: Ruegeria sp. O4 (assembly GCF_056535125.1). Classification (NCBI taxonomy): domain Bacteria; kingdom Pseudomonadati; phylum Pseudomonadota; class Alphaproteobacteria; order Rhodobacterales; family Roseobacteraceae; genus Ruegeria; species Ruegeria sp. O4. The sequence goes on from NZ_JBQERO010000001.1 coordinate 746,452, forward strand.
CGGTCACTATCTGGCCGCGCGTGTTGCCCTGCAGAAACACAGCGGCAAGCCGATTGGATGCCTCTACCGGCGGATGGCCAATCCCTATTTCAACGACGCCTATGTCGAAGCCTTTTACAAAACCGGCGCGCCGATGTTCGAACAGGGGCGGCGTGGTATGGTCGAAATGGTCCGGTCACTCAAGAACGGTGGAATCATTGCCATCGTGTCCGACCTGCATGCGCTGGGGGGCGAAGAGCTGACATTCTTTGGCAAGCCTGCCGTGACATCCGTGCTGAACGCAGAGCTGGCCATCAAGTACAAGGCCGTACTGATACCGTGCTATGCCGTGCGCCAGCCTAATGGCATCGACTTTGAAATCATCCTGCATGATCCCGTTCCGCACACGGACCCAAAGACGATGACTCAGTTCACCAATGACGATCTGGAACAGATCGTGCGGCAGCATATGGGACAGTGGTTCTGGATCCATCGGCGTTGGAAAAGCTGGAACGGGCTTGGCGTTCAACCGGACGACATGCCCTGATCACTTGGCCCAAGACGCGGCAACTATTGGCCCGTGACCGGCCCTTTGCACAAGCACGACGGCTGGCAAGCCTGGTTCAAGCTGCGCCGAGTATGTCTGCGGCGTTTGCCCATCCCACCGGCCCGCAATCTGCCAGGTCTCGACAACATTGGCATAATCCAATTCCCGCCCTGCTAGTTCACCACGGCGGATCGAGGCATGGCGCAGAGGCGAATACTGAACGATACGCACGTCATAGGTCTCACCTTCGGGCAATTCTACAGGCGTCACACTCACGGTCACTTCGTCAGCGTCTCGGATTGCTGTCACCGCTGCCTCGGGGGCGGCCTTTAGATGCGCATCAATCAGACGGTCGAGCTCCTGAGCCTGAGCGCCGACAATATCGTGCTGACCATTTATGATCATCTGGGGCGTATAGATCATGGATTTTCCGTTTTCGCGGGCATAGGCCCGTTGCCGGAGCGTGTGATCAGGATCGGCATATTCGTCCTTCCAGCCGATGTAATCCCAATAGTCGACATGCAGCGCCAGCCCGATGACATCGTCGCGTTTCGCCAGCTCATGCATGATCCGGTCCGCCGGCGGGCAAGACGAACACCCCTGTGAGGTGAACAGCTCAACCACCACAGGATCCTCACCGGCCATGGACTGGGTGGCGAGCAGGCAGGATATCAGGGCGGTCAAAGCAGCGGGTCTGAACATAAAAACTCTCGGATAAAGCGGGTGTTCTCTGGGATAGCCGTTTTGCCCTTCAACCGCCAATCAACGTTTCTTGAGGGCGGTACTTGCAATTCTCCGCCTAAATGTGTGCAATGGTATACAAAATTGCAAATCCAGTGTCATTGAACCTTGAACCAGCGGCTTGGGTGATGCAGATAACATTCAGCGATGCCCGAAATCCAAGTCATTTGAGAAGGGAGGCCACCCGATGCCCATTAAAGTCGGACAGGATACCGCTAAGACACGCCGCAGCCTGAACGTGAATGGCAAATCCATTTCCTACTATTCGATCCCCGCCGCGCAGCAGGCCGGTTTGGGTGATTTTTCCAACCTTCCTGCCGCGTTGAAAGTCGTGCTGGAAAACATGCTCCGATTTGAAGACAGCGGCTTTTCGGTCTCGGTCGATGACATCAAGGCATTTGCCGAATGGGGTGCCAATGGCGGCAAGAACCCGCGCGAGATTGCATACCGCCCTGCCCGCGTGCTGATGCAGGACTTCACCGGTGTTCCAGCGGTGGTCGATCTGGCCGCCATGCGCGACGGGATCAAGGGCCTGGGCGGCGACGCACAGAAGATCAACCCGTTGAACCCGGTCGATCTGGTTATCGACCACTCGGTCATGATCGACGAGTTCGGGAACCCGCGTGCGTTCCAGATGAACGTCGACCGCGAATACGAGCGCAACATGGAACGCTATCAGTTCCTGAAATGGGGTCAGAACGCGTTCAACAATTTCCGCGTTGTGCCTCCCGGCACCGGTATCTGTCATCAGGTGAACCTGGAATATCTGGCACAGACTGTCTGGACTGACACCGATCAGAACGGCGAAGAAGTTGCCTATCCCGACACACTGGTTGGCACCGACAGCCACACCACCATGGTCAACGGCATGGCCGTTCTGGGGTGGGGCGTTGGCGGGATCGAGGCCGAAGCCGCAATGCTGGGTCAGCCGATCTCGATGCTGATCCCTGAGGTGATCGGTTTTGAGTTAACCGGCTCGATGGTCGAAGGCACCACCGGTACAGACCTTGTTCTGAAAGTTGTCGAAATGCTGCGTGCCAAGGGCGTGGTGGGCAAATTCGTCGAATTCTATGGCGAGGGGCTGGACCGCCTGCCGCTGGCTGACCGTGCAACCATCGCCAATATGGCGCCGGAATACGGAGCGACATGCGGCTTCTTCCCGATCGACGGAGAAACCCTGCGCTACATGCGCAACACCGGCCGCGACGAAGACCGCATCGCGCTGGTCGAAGCCTATGCCAAGGAAAACGGGTTTTGGAGAGGCCCGGACTATGCGCCGATCTACACTGACACTCTGTCACTGGACATGGGCACAATCGTTCCTGCAATTTCAGGCCCGAAACGCCCGCAGGACTACGTCGCGCTGACCGGCGCCAAGGCCGCTTTCACCAAGGAAATGGAAGAGACCTTCAAGCGCCCCATGGGCAAGGAAGTCGCCGTCAAGGGCGAAGACTACACCATGGAGTCGGGCAAGGTTGTAATTGCTTCGATCACCTCCTGTACCAACACGTCGAACCCTTACGTGATGATCGGTGCAGGCCTTGTGGCTCGCAAAGCCGCAGCTCTGGGTCTGAACCGCAAACCTTGGGTTAAAACCTCGCTGGCACCCGGTTCGCAGGTTGTATCTGCTTATCTTGAGGCCGCTGGACTGCAAGAAGATCTGGACAAGGTCGGTTTCAACCTTGTTGGGTACGGCTGCACCACCTGCATCGGCAACTCGGGCCCGATCCAGAAAGAAATCTCGGAAGCCATTGCCGAGGGCGATCTGGTCGCCACGTCGGTTCTGTCCGGCAACCGGAACTTCGAAGGCCGTATCTCACCGGATGTCCGCGCAAACTACTTGGCTTCGCCGCCGTTGGTTGTTGTCTATGCGCTGGCAGGTACGCTCGACATCGATCTGACGTCCGAGCCCATCGGTCAGGACAAGGATGGCAACGACGTCTTCATGAAGGACATCTGGCCAACCCAAAGCGAAATCGCGGAACTGGTCGAAGCAACCGTAACCCGCGAAGCGTTCCAGTCGAAATATGCGGATGTCTTCAAGGGGGATGAGAAATGGCAAAGCGTCGAGGTTCCGCAACAGGAAACCTATGACTGGCCGCCAACGTCGACCTACATCCAGAACCCGCCCTATTTCCAGGGTATGGGGGCGGAACCGGGCACGATCTCGAACATCGAAGGCGCCAAGGTTCTGGCCATTCTGGGCGACATGGTGACCACCGACCACATTTCACCTGCGGGATCATTCGCTACCACGACGCCGGCGGGCAAATACCTGACCGACCGTCAGGTTCAGCCGCGCGAGTTCAACTCGTATGGCTCGCGGCGGGGCAATCACGAAGTCATGATGCGCGGCACCTTCGCCAATATCCGCATCAAGAACGAGATGTTGGACGGAGTTGAAGGCGGATACACCAAAGGTCCGGATGGCGAACAGACGTCGATCTACGATGCCTCGATGGCCTATCAGGCCAATGGCACCCCGCTGGTCGTGTTCGGCGGCGAACAATACGGCGCGGGCTCAAGCCGCGACTGGGCGGCCAAGGGCACGGCGCTGCTGGGCGTCAAGGCCGTAATCGCCGAGAGCTTTGAGCGTATCCACCGGTCCAATCTGGTTGGCATGGGCGTGATCCCGTTCGAATTCACCGGTGGAGATACCCGCAAAACCCTGGGTCTGAAGGGGGACGAAACCGTCTCAATTCACGGGCTGGATACGGTCGAGCCGTTGCAGGACGTGCCCTGCACCATCACCTACGCAGATGGGGCTGAGACGACCATCCAGTTGAAATGCCGGATCGATACCGCGCCTGAGATCGAATACATCGAAAACGGTGGCGTGCTTCAATACGTGCTGAGGAATCTGGCGAAGGCCAACTAAGCCTGACCAGTCTGGACAAATGACAAGGGCGCCTGCGGGGCGCTCTTTCCTTTTCTGTATTTCAGTATCCCGTTCACGCATTTTTAAGTGGATTCCTTGACCCTGCTACAAAAACCGGAGGCGCGTATGCAGGAAGTCGTCATTGTCAAATCCACGCCCCTGCCGGGGAAATTCGCGGCGCTTGCCAAACTGATCGGGGATCTGGTTGCCGAAACCCGAAAATTCCCCGGATGTCGTGCCGCTTATCTTCTGCTCTCGCCCGCAAACAACGAACAAGTCGTTGTTCACATCTGGGAAAACCCCGACGCGCTTGAAGCCTACCTGAACTGGCGTGCCGACAAAGGCGATTTTCTGCGAATCAACGAGTTTCTTGAGGTCGAGCAGGATTTCCAAACCTACCAGCTCGCCTGAACCAGAGGTTGAAAGGCCCTACTCAGCCGCTTTCTCAAGCGCAGGCCGGATGGTGCTTTCGATGACACGTTGCGTGATCGGGCCTGCAAAGCGCAGAATGATCGTTCCATCACCGTCGATCACGTAGGTCTCGGGAACACCGTACAAACCCCAATCAATTGCCATGCGGCCCTGTTCGTCGCGGCCCATGGCGACGTAAGGATCGCCAAGATCAGCCAGAAAAGCCTCGGCACTGCTCAGCTTGTCTTTGTAGTTGATGCCATAAACAGGGATGCCTTCAGCTGCCAGCGCTTCGAGATTGGGGTGCTCGACGCGGCATGGGGCGCACCAGCTGGCCCAATAGTTGACCAGCTTGACCTCTCCGTCCCGCAGCGTTTCGTCGTCGAAAAGGGTCTTTCCCGGAAACTCGGTTAGAACCACGGGCGGCGCCGGTTGGCCTTCACGGGCCGAGGGCAAAGCGTTGGGATCTTCGCGAAACATGCCGATGCCTGCGAGAACCGCGAATGCGCCAAATATCAGAGGTGGCGCAACCATCAGGGGCGAGATTTTAGCCATTGCGCGACATCCTCTGTTCGACCTTTTCCATTTCAGCACGCACCTTGCGCCCGCGCATCACGCTGAACGCAACCAGTACCACGATAAGGGCAATGGAAACGGCATAAGACGACAAAACAGCGTCTGCATATTTTCCAAGATCGGGGATCATCCGCCCACCCTTTCCCGTGCCTGTAACGCCTTGATACGACGGGCGCGAATTTCCGTTCCGGTGCGGTACAACACCAAGGCGATGAACAGCAGAACAAATCCGATGATGCAGGCCAGCAGAGGGTAGAAAAAGACATTGCTGACTTTCTCTTCCGTATCCGCCCCGGTAACGGCCCCGGCCCGCATGACCGATGCGCCCTGATGCAGGCCCTGATTCCAGAAATTCACCGCATACCGGCTGAGGATCGCAAAGACCGACCCAACAAGACACAGAACCGAGGTCAGATCGGCTGCGGTATCAGGGTCCTCAATAGCTTCCCACAAGGCGACATAGCCAAGGTAGAACAGAAACAGGATCAGAAACGAAGTCAGGCGCGGGTCCCAGGCCCACCATGTACCCCACATGGGCTGTCCCCAGATGGCCCCCGTCAGCAGCGCAATCAGGGTCATTACGATCCCGATCGGTGCAGCAGCGCGTGCCGCAAGCGCGCTGACATGATGGCGGCGCACCAACCAGACCAATGAGGTGGCCAGCATCATCAGCCAGCAATTGATCGCCATCAACGCCGCCGGAACGTGCAGATAGATGATCTTGACCGTCGACCCCTGCTTGTAGTCATCCGGTGTATAGAAAAAGCCCCAGATCAGACCGACAACGATGCAGATGGTCGAGACGATCCAGAAAAACGGCAGGACCCGTTCGCTGGTTTCAAGAAACTTGCGCGGGTTGGCATATTCCCAGAGGGCGTTAGCTTTGGCTGCGATTGACATGGGCCCTATCTAGTCCGATTTGGGGTGGTTCTCAATTGACATCCATCAAACTTGTCGCGGTTCACCGCAGATTGATACGTAGCACGGCAGCGCTGGCAAAGGGCAACAATGCGATGGTCGCCGCTGTGATCCCGGCCAGCATCAGCAGTGGCGTCTGCACCTCCATCCCTGTTGCACCACGCCGGGCAACCTCGGCCCCGAATATCAGGGTGGGGACGTAAAGTGGCAACACCAGAAGCGACAGCAATAGCCCGCCACGTTTCAGACCAACGGTCAGCGCAGCACCAAATGTCCCGATGACGCTCATGGCTGGGGTACCGATCAGGAGCGAGATCACCAGCCAGAAAAACCCCGGCATCGGCAGGTTCAGCAAAACACCCAGAAACGGCGCGGCCAGAACCAGCGGTAAGCCGGTGGTCAGCCAATGGGCCAGCGCCTTGACCGTGACAACCGCTTCAAGCGGCAGCGGTGCTGTAGCCAGCAGGTCGAGCGAGCCGTCTTCCCAGTCCAGTGCCAGCAGGCGGTCAAGCGACAGAAGGCAGGCCAGCAAGGCCCCCAGCCAGAGCACTCCGGGCGCAATCGTAGACAGCAGCGAGGATTGCGGCCCCACTGCAAACGGCACCATCACGGTCACGATCAGAAAAAAGGCCAAACCCAGCCCGAACCCGCCGCCCGCGCGGAAGGCCAGTTTCAGGTCGCGCAGCAACAGGGCGATCACAGGAAACCTCCGTCGAAATCGTCGATGGGTTTGGGTTTGGCCTTGTTCGGACCGACGTCCAGAACCTCGCCATCCAGGCCAAGGTCGATATGGGTCGCGATTAGGGCTGAACCGCCCTGACCCAGATGTGTCCGCACAGCGTCGGCAAACATTTGCACCGCGTTTCTGTCCAGCGAGACGGTCGGCTCGTCCAGCATCCAGATCGGCCGCCCTGTGACCAGCATCCGTGCTAACCCCAACCGCCGTTTCTGGCCCGCCGACAGATTGCCGGCGTGACGGTCGGCGAGTTCGTTCAATTCAAAAGCGTCCAGCGCTGGCTGGATGTCATATGTGCCAAAGACCGCTGCCCAGAATGTCAGGTTTTCAGTCACTGACAATGTCGGTTTGAGCCCGTCCGAATGGGACGCGTAAGCGATCTGGTCCTCGGCCCCTTCGATCTTGCCTTCCAGCGGAGGTTGCAAGCCAGCCAACGTGCGCAGAAGCGTCGTTTTGCCGATACCGTTTGGGCCCCGCAGGATCAGAGCCTTGCCCGGCGACAGCTGAAAGCTGAGGCCCTCTAGGACGGGAACACCGCCACGTGTGATCGACAGATCTGTTACAGTCAAAGTCATGAGACCCGCTTAGCGGATTGTCCGCAGGGGCAAAAGGCGAGATTTGCCGCAGGATGCCAGCGCACCACAGCTGACACATGTCGGAGTGAGGGGCCAGCCCCTCACACTCCCCGGGATATTTTTGGCCAGATGAAGAGAATCCCGTCAGACAGGGATCAGGGCAAGTGCGATGCGGCGACCTTCGGCGAGCAGCACATTGTAGGTGCGGCAGGCGGCGGGGGAGTTCATGATTTCAACACCAAGTCCGACATTTTCCAGCTCAACCCGTAGCGATTGGGGGATGTGGGCCATGTCTGCGCCCGTGCCGATAAGCAGGACGTCGATTCTGCCCGCCAGGTCCAGAAGGGGGTGTCGGTCGTCATAGCCGCCCCACTCTGCCGGGCCTGCCGGGCCTGTCAGGACAGCGCCGTGGAAGACATCGCCACCAATTCGAAAAAAACCGGGGCCATAACCGTCTATGGGTTTGGCATCTGTAAAAGTAATCTGATTCAGACGCATGATGTCCCTTCTTCAATCCAGAAGCGGCAGTCCGGAAATGACCGCAATCAGGATGACCGAATAGGCCGCGAGGCGGTAGATCCGTTCCCGTTTCGGGTCGAACAATGCCTTGCCGATAAGCGTAGTGATCAGATAAGGCACGCACAGCAGCAGGACAATCCATAGGATCGACAAATCTGCGGCACCGCTGATGAGGATGTTGAAAACGATGACAACGTCGAGCAATGCCAGAAAAATGATGGTGTTGGCACGAATCTTGCGCACATCTGTGGAACTGGCCAGATAGAACACGATGACAACCGGGCCGGTCAGCCCGGTCATGCCGCCGACAACGCCTGCGCTACCGCCGATGGCGAGACGTCCGGGCAGTCCCAGTTTACCCTCCCACCGCCAGCCAGTAACCACGGCCAGCAGGGTCAGACCGGTAATGCCGCAAACAACCCAGCGCAGCGCAACCGAGTCCACCTGCACCATGATCCACAGCCCCAGCGGCACGGTTATCGTTGCGGCAAAGCCCAGAGTGCTGATTTCGACCTTGTCACAATCCCGCCACGCCTGCGGAGCCAAGGCAAAGGTTGATGCAATACCGGTGGCGGCCATCAGAAAGACCACTTCTGCAATAGGCAGGAACTGGGTCGCCACCGGCACAAAGATCATCGCGGTGCCAAAACCTGTGAAGCCGCGGACAAGTCCCGCGGCTCCGATGGTAAGGATCAGCCAAGTGAGGCCCGGCAGGGCCAAGGCCTGTTGTAGAGCCTCAGGCATCAATATTGGCAAACTGGTTGCCCGCCGTATTCGACGGTTTGGACCAGTCGCGCTTGACCCCCAGCCACAGCAGGATGGTTGAGGCCACGAAGACCGACGAATAGGTCCCGACAACGACACCCCAGATCATCGCGAAGACAAATCCGCGGATGACGTCCCCACCCAGCAGATAAAGCGAGATCAGCGCCAGTAAAGTTGTGACCGAGGTCATCACCGTTCGGCTCAGGGTTTCGTTGATCGATACGTTCAGAACCTCTTTCAGGTCCTTCTTTTTGTATTTCCGCAGATTCTCGCGCACCCGGTCGAAGACGACAACCGTGTCGTTCAGCGAATAGCCGACGATGGTCAGCAGCGCCGCGATGATCGCCAGATCGAAGCGGATTTGCAGTTCCGAGAAGATGCCGATGGTCAGGATCACATCGTGCACCAATGCGGCAACTGCCCCCAGTGCAAACTGCCATTCAAAGCGCAGCCAAATGTAGACAAGAACGGCGCCGATGGCCAAGACAACCGCGATAACAGCAGTCTGGATCAGCTCGCCCGACACTTTTGGGCCAACGGATTCGACGCTTTCAAAGGGCAGTTTTAGTCCGGGGTCTGCGGCAGCCAGCGCTTCGCCGACCTGGGTGATCACATCTGCGGTGACCGCTTCGGCGTCTTCCTGAGCCTGAATACGGATCATCGCGACATTTTCATCGGGACCGAAGCTTGGATCAAAAATCTCGGTGATGGTGACGTCACCCAGTTGCAGCGGAGACAAAGCATCGCGGTATACACCCACGTCGATTGCATGATTGCTTTGGGTCCGGATCGTGGTTCCACCGCGGAAATCGATGCCGAAGTTCAGCCCCTGCAGCAGAAATGAGGTGAACGCAATCACCATCATCAGGCCGGAGATTCCAAGCCAGATTTTCCAACGATTGAAGAAGTCGAACGAGGTGTTCTGCGGTACGAGTTTCAGTCTCATGTCAAACCTCGATCGTTTTCGGTCGGCGGCGTTCGAACCACATGACAACCATCAGGCGCGTCACGAAGATCGCGGTGAAGACGGATGTCAGGATACCCAGGCCCAGAGTGATCGCGAACCCGCGCACAGGGCCGCTGCCCATGGCAAACAGGATAACGGCGGTGATGAAAGTGGTTATGTTGGCGTCCAGAATGGCCGACAACGCCTTTTCATAGCCCAGATCGATGGCGCGGGCCGGACCTCTGGCGGATTTCAGTTCTTCGCGGATGCGCTCAAAGATCAGCACGTTGGCATCCACTGCCATACCGACCGTCAGAACGATCCCCGCAATCCCCGGCAGTGTCAGTGTTGCGCCGATCAGGGACAGCAAGCCGAACAACAGGCCCACGTTGATGATCAGCGCGATATTGGCGAAGACACCGAACAGGCCATAGCTGAGCGCCATGAATACCAGCACCGCGACAAAGGCCACGATTGTGGCAACTTTACCTGCGTCGATACTGTCCTGCCCCAGTTCGGGGCCGATGGTGCGTTCTTCCAGGAACTCCAGCCCCGCAGGCAAAGCACCGGCACGCAGCAGGACGGCCAGATTGGTGCTTTCCTCAACGGTGAAGTTACCGGTGATGATGCCCGACCCGCCCGGGATATGGCTTTGGATCACGGGGGCCGAGATCACTTCGTCATCCAGCACGATGGCAAAGGGTGCGCCGATATTGTCACGGGTATAATCCCCGAACTTGCGCGCACCGGATGTGTTGAACCGGAAGTTGACCGCAGGGCGGCCGTTCTGATCGAAGGACGGCTGGGCGTCGACCAGTTCCTCTCCTGTCACGACCGGTGCGGATTCGATGTTGTAATAAACTTCGTTTTCGTCAATCGACGGCACGATTTTTTCACCGACGCCTGCGACGGCATCCGGATCGGTTCCGCGCCCGACAACCGGATTAAACGTCAACTGTGCCGTTGTTCCGATGATTTCCTTAAGTTCGCCCGCACTGCCGATACCCGGCACCTGAATCAGGATTCGATCCGTCCCCTGGCGCTGGATTGTGGGCTCTCGCGTACCGACTTCGTCGATCCGGCGGCGGATGATTTCCAGCGCCTGACGCACCGTGCGATCATCCGAGGCCAGTTTTTCTGCCTCGGACAGTTGAACAACAATCGTGTCGCCATCCGCACGGGCTTCGATATCTGTGGCACCTACACCTGTCAGTGTCTGCACCTGCCGGGCCAGACCGCGAACAACCTCCAACGCCTGTGGCATTCCTTCGGGCTGGCTGATGCGCACGCGAATCTCATCCGCGGCCGAGTCCTGACGGCGGATGGTTCCCACCGTGGCACGTTCATCGCGCAGCGCGTCGCGGATTTCCGGCCACATCGCCTCCATCCGGGATTCGTAGACGTCCTGCACCTGAACTTCAGCCAGCAGATGCGCACCGCCGCGCAGGTCGAGGCCAAGATTGACCAGGGATGACGGCAGCCAGTTCGGCCATTGCGCGACTTCAGCCTGTATCTGCGGCGTGTCATTGCCCAGCTCGATCGCAGCCTTGGCGTCGTTGGATTGCTCGACCCGCGTGTAAAACGCGTTTGGCAGGGCCATGAGCAGACCGGTCACGCAGACCAGCCAGATCAGAACCCGCTTCCAGGTATCAAATTGCAGCATTACCCTGCCTTTTCAAGGAATTGTCGCGCGAAGTTACTTCGCCGGCTCGGTCTTGTTAAGAACCTGGGCGATGGTCGATTTGACCACGCGAATCTTGACGCCCTCGGCGATTTCGACCTCGATCTCGTTATCGCCTTCCTTGACCTTCGATACCTTGCCGATCACGCCGCCTTGCGTGATCACCTGATCACCCCGACGCACGGCATCAACCATGGCCTGATGTTCCTTCATCTTCTTTTGCTGCGGACGGATCAGCAGGAAATACATGATCGCGAAGATCAGGATCAGCGGGAGAAACTGGGCGATTGCGCCACCATCCATGGGACATTCCTTTGTTCTAGTCTTGCGGCACAGTTCCGCAAATTTGGGCGGAACCTATGCTTTGAAATGTCGGTTTGCAAGCAAAGGCGGTCATGTACCCCACCTGAATACTGGCATGTCCCGGCAACCACGGGCAAAGCGTTGCAGATATGCCCTAGGAACATAACCGAAACCGGGTATAGTTTGTCCGAAGGGGGACACATGACACGGCCGCTCAAGCCTTTCCTTTCGTTGCTTTATTTACTGACTGCCCTGTCGGTGACCGTGTGGCTGTCCGATGCGGCCATGTCGCAGGAAGCACCCGCGGAATCCCCCCTGACCGAGACTGCGGGATCGGACACGTTCATGGCCCCGGTCATAGTAGACGGGGACATTCTGTTTCAGGTGCGCGGATCAAGCGCCCTGCCTGCTCCGGAGCGCGCCGAGGGCGTACAGGACAAGATCATTGCGGTTGCGGAAGCGTCGGAAGCACCTTTGGTCGAGATCACCTATGAAGAGACCGAATTTGGCATCTGGATTCTGGCCGATGGCCAAAGAATCTCGATCGTTACTAAAGCTGACTCTGAACTGGATCAGATGGAACTAAGTGTTCTGAGCGTTTTGCATGGCAATGCGATCAAACAATCCATTGAGGCGTATCGAGCCAACCGAACCGATCAGGCGCGCGTTTCCGGTGCTATCGAAGCGGCTGCCTGGACGTTGGGATTTGCCCTGTTTGTTGTCACAATCCTGTGGCTGCACCGTCGGATCAGGCGTCGCACATTGAAGCTGGTAAAACGCTACTTAAAGGATGTCGAAACGGCGACAGCCAAAAGCGTTCAGGCCGAAGCAATCGCGGCCCTTATCCGCTATGGTCTGAACTTCGTGCTGCTGATCATCTTCTTTCTCGGTTTCTACTATTACCTGTCCTTTGTTCTTTTGGCTTTTGCGGAAACCAGATATTTCGCACAGCTTCTGCTAACCTATCTGACCGAGCCGGTGCTGCTTATCTTCCGGGGCATCCTCAGCTATATCCCCAATCTGATTATGCTGGGCCTGATCACATGGGTCACGCTGTATATCATCAAAGGTCTGCGCGTGTTCTTTGATGCGGTCGAAGCCGGTTCGTTCGAAATGGGTGATTTCGAAAAACACTGGGTCAACCCGACGTTCAACATTGCCCGTGTCGTCGTTATTCTGATCGCGCTGGTTTTTGCGGTTCCCTATATTCCGGGCTCAGACTCGGCCGCGTTCCAGGGGTTAACCCTTCTGGTCGGCGCCATGCTGTCTTTGGGCGCGAATTCAGTCGTGTCCAACATGCTGGCCGGGCTGTTTGTGATTTACCGCAGGTCTACCTCAATCGGCGACCGTATCCAAATCGGAGACCATATCGGCGATGTCGTTCAGATCAAACTGATGGAGACCCATCTTAAGTCGATCAAGAACGAACTGATTTCAATCCCCAATGCACAGTTGATGAATTCAGATGTCGTGAACTTTTCGAAGAAAACTGATGGTAACGGGCTGTTGCTGCACACGACCGTTGGCATCGGCTACGAAGAACCCCCTGAAAAGGTTGAGGCGATGCTGATTGAGGCCGCCAACCGCACCAAAGGTATCAAGGCCAATCCTGAACCTTTTGTGCTGTGGACGGCGTTGGCCGACTACGCGATCAACTATCAGATCAACGGCTATACCACCCGCGGCAGCATCATTCCCAAAATCCGTTCGGACCTGCATCAAAACATTGTTGCGGTATTTAACGAAAACAATGTGCAGATCATGACGCCTTCTTATGTGGCTGACCCGCCTGAGCCTAAAATACCGGCCGGGGCATGGGAGGGCCATCTGGCGCATGAAACCCACGAAGACGCTGATAAGACGTAACCGGTGCTACACCCTGCCCCGCAGATGGTGCATAAGCGGGTTCAGTGATTCACGCATTCAAGGATCTGAGACATGCACGACATCCGCGCCATTCGCGAAAACCCTGCCGCTTTCGACGCCGCCTTAGCGCGCCGTGGGGACGCGCCGGTGTCGTCAGATCTGCTGAGGCTGGACGAAAGCCGGCGTGCCAAGATTCTGGCTGCCGAAACCGCACAGGCCGAACAAAACAAGGCCAGCAAGGAAGTCGGTGCAGCCAAAGGGCGCGGCGACGAGGCTGAATTCGAACGCCTGCGCGCGCTGGTCGCCGAGAAAAAGGCCGAAGTCGCCCGGATGCAGACCGAGGCCAAGGATCTGGATGCCTTGCTAACCGATCAACTGGCCCGCATCGCCAACCTGCCCGCCGATGACGTACCGCAAGGCGCGGACGAAAACGACAATGTCGAAGCCAACCGCTGGGGCACCCCGCGCGATTTCAGCTTTGCACCGAAAGAGCACTACGACATTCCCGCCGTCGCAGCCGCAATGGATTTCGAAACCGCCGCTAAAACCAGCGGCAGCCGGTTTGTGAACCTGTCCAAGGGGGTTGCCCGGCTCCACCGTGCGCTGGCCCAGTTCATGTTGGACACACATATCGACAAGAACGGGCTGACAGAAATGCAGACACCGGTTCTGGTTCGGGATGAGGCGATGTATGGCACTGATAAACTGCCTAAATTCGGTGACGACAGCTATCAGACGACCAATGGCTGGTGGCTGATCCCGACCTCCGAGGTCACGCTGACCTATTCAGTGGCCGGTGACATTCTTGAAGAGTCTGCCCTGCCCATCCGTATGACCGCCCATACCGTCTGTTTCAGGTCCGAGGCAGGAAGCGCGGGCAAGGACACTGCAGGAATGCTGCGCCAGCACCAGTTCGAAAAGGTCGAGATGGTCTCGATCACCCATCCCGACGCGTCAGATGACGAACAAAAGCGCATGTTGCGCTGCGCCGAGGATCTGCTGGAACAGCTGGGTATCCCCTATCGCACTGTTGTTTTGTGCACCGGTGATATGGGCTTTGGCGCGCGCCGCACCTATGACATCGAAGCGTGGCTGCCCGGACAGGACACCTATCGCGAGATCAGCTCGGTCTCGACCACAGGTGCGTTTCAGGCGCGTCGGATGAATGCCCGTTTCCGGCCTGAAAGTGGTGGCAAACCCGAATTTGTTCATACTCTGAACGGTTCCGGTCTGGCTGTCGGGCGTTGTCTGATCGCAGTTCTGGAGAATGGGCAGAATGAAGACGGCACTGTTTCGCTGCCCGAGGTACTTGGCCCCTATCTGGGCGGCAAGCTGACCCTGCAACTTGACGGTACTTTGGCCTGACACACAAAACCGGCACCGTCAGGCACCGGTTAGGACATCAACTGAAGGCGAAGAGGTTTTACTTCTTCGCTTTTTTCTTGTCCTTCTTCTTTCCGCCTATCTTGCCGTCTTTCTTTTTTCCGTCCTTTTTTGACTTTTTGTCCTTTTTGGACTTGGCTTTCACCTTGTCTTTGGCCTTGGAAAAGGCGGCTTCCATCTCTTTGCGCTTCTTCGCGGCTTTTTCGGCCTTAGCCTTGGCTTTGGCCTTTTTCTTTTCAGCAGCCTCGGCTTTTTCGGCGGCTGCTTTTTCTTCTGCCGCCTTGCGTGCGGCTTCCTCGACCCGTTTCTCGGCTGCGGCTGCGGCGATTGTTTTGCGGGGTGCGGCTTTGCGTGCGGTCGGTCTGCGCGTCGCGGGCGTCCGGGCCGCAGTTCGGCGTGTTGCCGGTTTCGCAGCAGGCGGTTTTGCAGCAACGGCATCTTTGGCAGATGCAATCAAAACCAGCGCGCGCGCCTCACCGATCCGAGGGACCTTGACCAAATCAGCAGGAGTGGCCTTGGCTATCGCCTCGGCCGTCTTGAAGCCATTGGCAACAAGGGCCTGGCCAAGTGCCTCTCCTACACCTTTTATGTCGGTCACTGCGGTCATTATAGGTCCTCTCTCTGTCTCGTTACCGACTCGTATATACAAAAGATACACGAGCCCGCAAGCTGTGTGGTGGTCGCCTCTGTTCTGCCAGCTTAGTTATGGGCAAGACCAGCGGTTCGGTTGTCTCTCGGAAAGGGTACGAGGCGCTTGGCATTTTCGTCCCATAGCTTCAGGTTCAATGCTGCCACGGCCTCGGGAAATTTGATCCGGCGGGGGGTATATTCCGGCGGCAGGTTATAGTGGCAGGCACGCAGGCGATATGATGGGATACGCGCGTTGAAATGGTGGATGTCATGCAACGTGATGCAAGCCACAGCCATATCGAACCACCATCCGAAATCCAGCGCGGATGACCCCTCAAGCGCTGCTGTCTGAGGGTTCAAATCGGGGCGGCGATCCCAATAGGTATCTTCGAAGTTGTGCTGAAGATAAACAAGGAAGACGCCCAGCATTCCACCCAAAAAGGAAAACACCAGCCAGACCCAAATGCCCGTCATACCCGCGATCAGATACAACAATCCAAGAAAAACAACGATCGACAGGTTGTGCAACACCACGCCTTTGGCGCCAAAACGCGCCGTATTCTTGGGCCAGCGGTATCGGATGAAATAGGTGAACAACGCGCCGGCCGGAACCAGGATGAACGGATTGCGATACAGCCGGTAAAACAAACGTGTTTTCCAATCAGCTGCATTCCACTCTCGCAGGGTCATCGTGTGAATTTCACCTGTCTCGCGGTGCTCAAGATTTCCGATGCCCGCATGGTGCAGATTGTGGTTCTGCTTCATCACCTCGAACGGGGCGAAAGTGAAGGGAGACAGGCCATGCCCTGCCCATTCGTTTTGAATCCGTGTTTCAAACAGAGAGTGATGCCCGCAATCATGTTGCAGCACATAAAGCCGTACTGCGGCAAAGGCGAACACGATCCCGGCGGGTATCATGATGTACCATCGATCAACAAAGGTGATCGCAACGGTCAGCGACGCGAAATACACCGCAAATGTGCCAAAATAACTTGCCGCGGCCAATCTGTTGTCCTGCACCGCGTAATGTCTTGTATATTCCCTCAAATCCATCCAGCCGTCTCCTTACGATGGCCGTTCAGTTTTCTGTTCAAATCTAGGTGCGGCTAGTCCGCGTGCAAGCAGTGCGTGCCCAAACAAATGCACACGCATGAATGCTAGCGCGGGGAACAGAAACTGTCACGCCCCCGTGAGGTAAGATGCTGAAAATTGGCGCAGTTACACGCGGCCCTTGAGATGCTTGGCCAATGCGCCCGCATTTTTCTTGCGCCGCCCCTTATACGGGTTCTTGTCGCCCTGCCCGCGCAGCGTCAGACGGATTGGGGTGCCAGGCATGTCAAAGTCCTGACGCAACCCGTTGACCAGATAGCGGGTATAGCTTTCGGGCATCTTATCGGGATGAGAACACATCACAACAAAACCCGGCGGCCGCGTTTTCGCCTGGGTCATATAGCGCAGCTTGATGCGGCGGCCCTGCGGGGCCGGCGGCGGGTGTTGTTCCAGCATGGCAGTCAGCCACCGGTTCAACGCCGCGGTTGGCACACGGCGGTTCCAGACATCATGGGCGCGCAGGATGGCGGCGCGCAATCTCTCAAGCCCGCGGCCCGTTTTCGCCGAGACGGTAACCAGAGGGGCACCGCGCAGCTGCGGCAGCAAGCGATCAAAGGCTTCTTTCAGCTCCCGCAGCTTTTCCTGCTTGTTTTCCTCGACGTCCCACTTGTTTACAGCAACAACAACAGCCCGGCCTTCACGTTCGGCCAAGTCGGCAATTCTCAGGTCCTGTTGTTCAAACGGAATGGCCGCGTCCAGCAGTACGACGACAACCTCGGCGAACTTCACCGCGCGCAGACCGTCTGACACCGAAAGCTTTTCAAGCTTTTCCTGTACCTTTGCTTTCTTGCGCATTCCCGCCGTGTCAAAGATCCGCATCGGAATGCTTTCTCCATCCGGGTCGGCCCAATCGATCCGCAGGCTGATAGCGTCACGGGTAATCCCGGCCTCGGGCCCCGTCAACAGGCGGTCTTCGCCGATGATCTTGTTGATCAGCGTGGACTTGCCCGCATTCGGACGGCCGACCACGGCCACCTGCAACGGCTTGGCAGCGGTGATCAGAGGCATTTCGCCCTCACCGTCTTCATCCAGCTCAATATCTGTTTCCGGGGCTTCTTCGACCTGTTTTTCCTCGGCTGCATCCGCCAATGGCATCAGCTGAGCATAAAGGTCGGTCATCCCCTCGCCATGTTCACCCGACATGCGCACCGGTTCACCCAAACCCAGATTGTATGCCTCGAGCACCCCGGCATCCGCTGCGCTGCCTTCAGCCTTGTTGGCCGCAAGGATCACGTGCTTGGACCGCTTGCGCAGGATTTCTGCAAACATCTCATCCGTGGGCGTCAGCCCGACCCGCGCGTCGATCATGAACAGGCAGACATCGGCCATGTCCACGGCGCGCTCGGTCAGGCGGCGCATCCGGCCCTGCAAACTGTCATCTGTCGCGTCTTCAAGCCCGGCCGTGTCGATTACGGTAAAGCGCAGATCGCCCAGACGCCCTTCGCCCTCGCGCAAGTCACGCGTCACACCAGGCTGGTCGTCGACCAGGGCCAGACGTTTGCCCACGAGGCGGTTGAACAATGTGGATTTGCCCACATTCGGGCGCCCCACGATGGCGAGGGTCAGCGACATGATACTCTACTTTCAAGACTCAAGTTGCGCCCTTTAACGCATCTTGCCGTCAACGGAAAGCGTGTAGATCACCTTTGGTCGAAACAACATACAGCGTCTGCCCGGCCACAACGGGGGATGCTGTCGCGCCTCCGGGAACTTCAGCCTGATGTACCAGTGTTCCGTCAACTGGATTGAAGAACCGCAGATACCCGTCGTTGGACGCAACCACGATACGACCCCCGGCCAGAATTGGGCCGTAGTGCGCGAAGATCGGTCCCCGGCGGCCACGCTTGTCCTTGACAAAGCCCGGCAGGTCCTGCGCCCAGATGACAGACCCGTCCGCCGCGTTCAGGCGCACCAGCTGGCTGCGATCACTGATCAGGAAAATGCTGTTGCCCGCAGGCCAGACTGTATCGACCGCACCTTCATCCGCCGTCCACTGGCGCTCACCGGAAGCGGCATCAAATGCGACGGTCCGGCCCGAGTGATTGCCGATGTAGATACTGTTGCCAACAACCATCGGACCGCCGGTCACATCGACGATTTGTGCCGCAGCGCGCCCGCGACGCCCCCCTGCCACAGACGCGTTCCATCGACGGATACCGCCGCGGCGGAACGTGGCGGCTACGTCGCCCGAGCCAAAGGCAAATACGGCCAGATCAGACGCAATTGCAGGCGCAGGCGCACCCAGAACGTTCCCGACGCTTGGTGTCCCTTCGAATTGCCAGGCTATGCGTCCGTCCTTGGTGTTTACAGCCCAGCCGGTTTTGTCTCCGGCCACAACGTATAACAGCCCGTCGTTCACCAGCGGAGCGCCGCTGCCAGTCGCTTCCAAGCGTTTTTGCCAGCGCACAGAACCCGATTTGGCGTCCAGCGCGGTCAACCGACCGAACCCCGACGACACATAAAGGACGCCGTCAGCGTAAGCTAAGCCACCACCTGTTGCATCCGAGTCGCCATCACTTGGCGGGATCAGATCGGTCTCCCATGCCAACTGTCCCTGCGGTGTGACCGCTGAAACGGTCGCTCCTGAGTCCAGTGTGAAAATCAAACCGCCCGCAACCACCGGCTCGGCGGTAATGCGCTGCTTGCGCGAGTCACCCTGCCCGATCGAAACTGACCAGATCCGCTGTGGCGTCGCGCGCAAAGCGGCATGCGTGGTCCGGTACGCGGGCGTTCCCGGACTTTGTGACCAGTTGGCGTTGACCTGTTGCCCCGGCAAGCTGATCGGTTGCGAGCCGCGCTTTTCGACCGTTTCCAGATCTGAAACAGGGCGAATATCCTCGCGTTCACCGGGCAGAATGGCTTCGGGCGGCTCACAGGCCGCCAATGCGGTCAGGGCCAGCGCCGCAAAAGGCATTCCCGTGCGGGAAAAAAATCTTTTTACCATGATACTCCGAACTCGCCTGTCGTTAAGTCTTTTGTCCCGCCTGGTCAGCCTTGCTGCGCCACCAAAGGTTCAGGTTCCCCACCCAAAGCAATGATCATTTGCGCGGCGCGCTGTTGCAGGTCGATACCCACCTCGGCATCCTGCCGCAGCGCCTGCAACCGGTCCAGCGCAGCATCGACATTGCCGTCGGCCACGTCAATCAGGGCCAACTGTTCTTCCGCCAGCAACCGCAGAGGAGCTCCGGGGGATGCCAACGCCTCGAACTGTTGCCGTCGATCGGCGGCAGGCAAAGTATCGCCTTGCAACAGCAGCGATTTGAAGCTTGCAATCGCGCGGTAAATCTCGGGCAGGTCGCCCTGAACGGCAACCGCGTTCAGGCTGTTGACCGCGTCCTCTCGGGATCCGGATTCGACCTGTGACGCGGACAGCAACATATCCAGCACGGCTTTCCCGCCCGGTGACATCGCCTCTGCCTGCGCAAGACCAGCAGCCCTTGCAGCCGGGTCATTTTCGGACAACGCAGCAAGAATGGTGTCACCCAATTGCTGAGCTTGCGCCGTGTCCCGCGCCTTGCGGTATTCATTGAAAGCGGCACCGCCTACGATCAACACGACGGCGACGACACCCACCCAGCCCCAGCGACGCAGCAACAGATAGATCCGGTCGCGGCGCACCTCTTCGGTGACCTCATCAATGAAACTGTCAATATCGCTCATCCAAGCCCCCGGGCTGTCTATCTTGTGTAAGTGCGCCATGTCATACCCCGGCACCAACGCCAAGCCAAGGGTTCGATTTTGCACATTTTGACCGCTTTGCTTCCCTCTTGCGAAAAAATGCAAACCGAACTATTCAGTTCAGTATGGAAAAGATGCCGAACAGACCCCATTTCATGGCGTGACAGCCCAAGTATTAATGGCGCAGATTCTTAGGAGAAACACTGTATGCGTTTGATTTCATTCATCAACGCCCTTCTCGTGATTGTTGCACTGTATTTTCTGGTGTTTGAACGTGACACCTTGTTCGCCTTTGCCGGACGCGGTGATGCCGTGGAAGCAACACAAGACGAAGCAGCAGAAACCGAAAACTCCGATATCTCTGCCGTGGGCGTTGTCGCCGTGCGCTCGCAAGCGCGCGAAATTGACAGCGCCGTGCTGCTGCGTGGTCAGACCAAGGCGAACCGGCAGGTCGAAGTGCTTTCAGAAACCACGTCCACCGTTATCTCTGAGCCCAAACGCAAAGGTGCGTTTGTAGAGGCCGGTGACATATTATGCGAACTTGATCCCGGCACGCGCCCGGCACAACTGGCCGAAGCCATGGCGGGCAAACTGGAAGCCCAGAGCCGCATCCCCGAAGCCGAAGCACGCCTGACAGAGGCACATGCGCTTGTGGCCGAGGCCGAGATCAATCTGACTGCCTCGCGCAAACTGGCTGAAAC
The DNA here is from genome assembly GCF_056535125.1 of Ruegeria sp. O4. Classification (NCBI taxonomy): domain Bacteria; kingdom Pseudomonadati; phylum Pseudomonadota; class Alphaproteobacteria; order Rhodobacterales; family Roseobacteraceae; genus Ruegeria; species Ruegeria sp. O4. The sequence goes on from NZ_JBQERO010000001.1 coordinate 767,395, forward strand.
CGGATATGCGTCGGAAACCCGCCGCATCTCCAGCGAAGCGGTGATGAGCTCTGCGAAAGCCGGTGTGAAAACAGCTGAAGCAGGGCTGGAAGCCACGCGTGCAGGCATCGAAGCAGCCGCAGCAGCAGTCGAGGCCGCACAGCGAGAGGTTGGCCGCCTGACCATCAAAGCCCCCTTCAAGGGCTTGCTGGAAAGCGACACTGCAGAACTGGGCAGCCTGATGCAGCCTGGATCACTTTGCGCGACTGTCATTCAACTGGACCCGATTAAGCTGGTCGGCTTCGTGCCCGAGACCGAAGTCAATCGGGTGCTTGTCGGGTCCGAAGCATCGGCGACACTTGTAACCGGTCGGCAACTGGGCGGTCGGGTCACGTTCCTCAGCCGTTCAGCGGACGAGACAACACGTACATTCGAGGTGGAAATCACCGTTCCGAACCCAGACTTGACCATTCGCGACGGTCAGACCGCCACCATCCTCATCGCGGCTGAAGGAACGAAAGCTCACCTGCTGCCGCAATCGGCGCTGACACTCAGCAACGAAGGAAAATTGGGTGTGCGCACAGTTGGCGCAGGCAACGTTGTTGACTTCATGCCAGTCCGCATCCTGCGCGACACCGCCGAAGGTGTCTGGATCGACGGCCTTCCGGAAACGGTTGATATCATCGTGGTCGGGCAGGAGTTCGTGATCCGCGGTGTTACCGTTGCACCTACTTATCGGGAAGCCTCGCAATGACGGGTATCGTCGCATGGGCCGCAGGCAGGGCCCGAATGGTAATGGCGTTCATCGCTATTTCACTGGTCGTAGGCGGCTTTGCCTATGTCTCGCTTCCGAAAGAGGGTGAACCGGATATCGAAATCCCTGCCCTTTTCGTTTCGGTGCAGTTTCCTGGGATTTCAGCGGAAGACTCGGAAAACCTTTTGGTCAAGCCAATGGAGACCGAACTGGCGGATCTCGACGGGCTCAAGGAAATGACGTCGACTGCGGCCGAAGGCTATGCCGGGGTCGCGCTGGAGTTTGAATTCGGTTGGGACAAGACCTCGATCATGGCGGACGTGCGCGATGCCATGAACACGGCCCAGGCTGATTTCCCTGAAGGTGCGGAACAATACTCGCTGACGGAAATCAACTTTTCCGAGTTCCCGATCGTCATCGTCAACCTGACCGGAGCTGTTCCGGAACGCACAATGGCCCGTGTCGCCAAGGACTTGCAGGACGAGCTTGAGGCGCTGGATTCCGTTCTAGAAGCGGGTATCGCGGGCAATCGTGACGAGTTGCTTGAGGTCATCATCGACCCACTGCGGCTTGAGGCGTACAACGTGACCGCGGCCGAGCTGATCAACGTCGTACGAAACAACAACCAGTTGATCGCAGCGGGCGAAGTCGAAACCGCACAGGGTACATTCTCGGTCAAGATCCCGTCGTCATTCAAAACAGCGCAGGATGTCTATGCCTTGCCGGTCAAGGTCAATGGCGACCGGGTTGTTACGCTGGGAGAGCTTGCGCAGATCAACTACACTTTTGAAGATCGCGAAGGTACCGCCCGTTTCAACGGCGAGGCGACCGTCGCGCTGCAGGTTGTCAAACGCAAGGGATTTAACCTGATCGACACCGTTACGCAGGTGAAAGAAACCATTGCTCTGGCCAAGACCAAATGGCCCCCCGAGCTTCAGGCGGCGGTCGAGCTTGGGACGTCGAACGACCAGAGCCGTATTGTCGGTTCGATGGTCAGTCAGCTTGAAGGGTCCGTTCTGACTGCTATCGCCTTGGTAATGATCGTGGTTCTGGCATCTTTGGGTACGCGGGCCGCGCTTTTGGTGGGTTTTGCAATCCCGACCTCGTTCCTGCTGTGTTTCGCGTTTCTGGCAGTCATGGGTGTCAGTATCTCGAACATCGTGATGTTCGGCCTCATCCTGGCCGTGGGGATGCTGGTTGACGGTGCCATCGTGGTGGTGGAATACGCAGACAAACGCATCAAGGAAGGCGTCGGCCCGATGCATGCTTATGTCGAGGCGGCCCAACGCATGTTCTGGCCCATTGTATCCTCGACCGCGACGACGCTATGTGCCTTCCTGCCGATGCTCTTCTGGCCCGGTATTCCGGGCGAATTCATGGGAATGTTGCCGGTCACGCTGATCTTTGTTCTGTCGGCTTCGCTGATCGTGGCGCTGATCTACCTGCCAGTCATGGGTGGTGTTTCGGGGCGTCTGAGCCGCGTTTTCGACCGGTCTTCGAACTGGCTCCGGGCGCGTACCCGGTGGTGGGTTCGGGCAGTGATGGTACCCCCGTCGCTCTACATGATTTTCCTTGGCGCAATGCAGGTTTTGAACCCTGACTATCTGCTGCCCGGAGGAGTGGTCGCCGGTGCCCTGCTGTTCCTGTTCGGGGCCTTTGCCGGGTCTGTAACGCTGAGCGCGGCCAAGTTCGAACGAGCGGAAGAAGACCACGTCCACACCGCTGACGAACACACACCTTTCGGACATGTGATAGGGTTCCTTGTCGGCAACCCGATCATGCCGATCGTGTCGCTAGCGGCAGTTTTCTCTGCCGTGTATTTCGTGACCTTCGTCTGGTTCCCGCAGGAATCCCGAGGTGTCGAATTCTTCGTTGAAAGCGAACCGGAACAGGCAACTGCTTACGTCCGTGCCCGTGGCAACCTGTCACTGGCTGAAAAAGACGAGATGGTGCTGCAGGCCGAACAGATCATTGGATCTCATCCGGCAGTAATCAACGTCTTTTCCTTTGCAGGCGAAGGCGGTCTGAACCAGAACACCGGCGGTGCGCAGGCACCAGCGGACACGGTGGGGCGCGTCCAGTTCGAAATTATACCATGGGAAGATCGCCCGAACGTTTCGGAATCCGCTTTGTGGGGATTGTTTGAGCGCCACTTTGTGGCTCCAGAATTTGATGGCGATTACGTAATCGACGATCTCAACGCCAAACTGGCGACAATACCCGGAATCGTTGTTGAAATCCTGGCATTGGAACAGGGCCCGGCCTCGGCCAAGCCCGTTCACCTGCGCATCAAGGGGGACGGTTGGGACGAGCTGACATCGGCCACTGTCACCGCGCGCCAGATCTTTGACGAAACGCCGGGGCTGATCAAAACCGAAGACACCCTGCCCTTGCCGGGCATCGATTGGCAGATCGACGTCGATGTGGCGAAGGCCGGCCGGTTTGGGGCTGATGTGGCCACCGTCGGTGCCATGGTGCAGCTGGTGACACGCGGCATCCTGCTGGGTGAGATGCGCCCCGACAGCACAGATGAAGAGATCGAGATCCGTGTCCGATTGCCGGAAGAGGATCGCGTGCTGTCGACATTGGACACGCTCAAGGTCCGCACGCCGGACGGGTTGGTTCCGCTGTCGAACTTCGTGACCCGGGAACCCGTGGCCAAACTGGCCCAGATCAACCGTGTCGACCAGCAACGTTATTACGATGTGAAGGCCGATGTAATTGACGGAATTCAGATCCTTCAGATGATCCCACTTGATGAAGATGGCGAACCAGTAGAGAACGGAGCGCTCGACGTTGGTTTCGGTTACGAGGTCACTGATGAAGGAGCTGGAAATGGTGAAGCGTACAACGTCACCATGATACAACCCAGATCTTTCCCGTTCTCGCTTTTTTGGAGTCCACAGGTACTTCGGTACAATGTTCCAGAAGTCACCCAATCGATTGATATCTCAACTGTTCAAAGCCAGATAGATGCCGAGAAGGCCACAGTGCAACTCGTCCCGATGAACGCGAACGAGCGGATCGAGAAGCTAACGCAGTGGCTGAACACGGACCCGTTCCCCACCTCAATCAGTTGGGAATGGACCGGGGATCAGGAAGAGCAGGCTGAATCCGGCGCATTTCTGGTGAATGCCTTCATGGGCGCATTGGGGCTGATGTTCGTGATCCTGCTGGCCCAGTTCAACTCGTTCTACAATTCGGTGCTGGTGCTGTTGGCGGTTGTTCTTTCGACCACCGGGGTGCTGATCGGCATGATCGTGATGGAGCAACCCTTTTCGATCATCATGACCGGCACCGGCATCGTTGCGCTGGCAGGAATTGTGGTGAACAACAACATTGTTCTGATCGATACCTATCAGGAATACAGCGCCTATATGCCAAGGATCGATGCAATCGTCCGCACTGCGGAATCCCGCATCCGCCCGGTCCTGCTGACTACGTTGACGACTATGGCAGGTCTGACCCCGATGATGTTTGGGCTTTCGCTGGACTTTATCAATGGCGGCTATTCCATCGACAGTCCCACTGCCCTGTGGTGGAAACAGCTGGCCACAGCGGTTGTCTTTGGTCTTGGAATCGCCACTGTTCTCACGCTGATCGTGACGCCGTCGCTTCTGGCACTGCGTGTCTGGGTGACAACTTACGCAGTCTGGCTCAGTCGCGGGCTTGCCCGTGTGACTGCGGGGCGGTCCAGTCAGATCGCGCAGGACATGGCTATTGGTCGCTCGGCCCGCAAACTACAGGCGACCGAGATTGTGTGGGATGAGCCGTCACAATCCGAGACCCGGCCGCGAGACGAGCCTATAGATCAGGTTCCGGGATCGCCGCTAAAAGCTGCAGAATAAGGATGAAAGGACCGGGATTTCCGGTCCTTTTCGTTTTCTGTCGTCACAATCTGGACCATGTCTGGTGCGCGCAAATCGCGTGTTCACAACCTTTGACCATGAGCTTGTTTCCCTGCAACGTCATCTGTGGAACAGCGTCAACGTCGATCAGGGGAACCCAGAACTCACCCCCGCCGTATTTTCCACCGCCTTCGCTGGACACATCCCAGAACAGCTTTTTCCCAATATTCGGCGTTTGAACTTCTTTGCCCGATGAATCAAAAGCCGAAAGTATCGTGCCGCAGAACTTGTCCGCGCAGGCGGATATCTTGATGTGCGAGATCAGGTTCTTGCGATCAGGCTCGGTCTTCCAAACGCCCTCGATCGGGTCAGCTGCTACCATAGCCGGAAGAAGAACCACGACCGCTATAGGTACCAATCGTCTTGCTAAACCATTGATCATGGCGTCCACCTTCATTCACGGCGCATCCTAGCACATCCCGCGGGGCAAGATGAGCCCCTCAGGCGGCCTCACTGTCCGACTGCTGGCGGTTCCACAGTTGAGCATATCGCCCGGACAGCGCCAACAGCTCGTCATGTGTGCCCTGTTCGATGATCTCACCGGCCTCAAGAACAACAATCCGATCCGCCTCGGCAATCGTGCTGAGGCGATGGGCAATCGTGATCACGGTCCGCCCTTCTCCTGCGTGCGCCAGCGCATCCTTGATGTCCTGTTCCGTATCGGTATCCAGGGCCGAGGTCGCCTCGTCCAGCAACAGGATCGGAGGGTTCTTCAGCAATGTCCGCGCTATGCCAACCCGTTGCTTTTCGCCGCCGGACAGTTTCAGGCCGCGTTCACCCACCATGGTGTCGTATCCGTCGGGCAGCGATGAGATGAAGTCATGAATCTGGGCGGCGCGGGCTGCGGCCTCGACGTCCTCCGGGGTGGCATCGTCGCGCCCATACGCAATGTTGTAGCGAATGGTGTCGTTAAACAGCACCGTGTCCTGCGGCACAACGCCAATGGCCGCGTGCAGGCTGGTCTGGGTCACATTCCGCACATCCTGCCCGTCGATCTTCAGCGCGCCTTTGGTCACGTCGTAAAACCGAAACAACAGCCGCCCGATGGTCGACTTGCCAGACCCAGTCGCCCCGACGATTGCGACCGTCTGTCCGGCCGGAACCATCAAGGAAACACCCTTGAGGATTTCCCTTTCGGGGTCATACCCAAAATGCACATCTTCAAGTGTGACCTCACCACCTTTGACCGCAAGGTCGGGTGCATCGGGCTGATCGGTGACTTCGGCAGGTTGTTCGAGCAGATCAAACATCTGCCCCATATCAACCAGCGATTGCCGGATCTCACGATAGACCGTCCCCAGAAAGTTCAGCGGTACGGTGATCTGGATCATGTAGGCGTTGACCATGACAAAATCGCCCACGGTCAGGTTCCCATTCTGAACGCCAATTGCGGCCAGAACCATGACTCCGATCAGGCCGCAGGTGATCAGGAAGGATTGGCCAAAATTCAGAAACGCCAGCGAATAGGCGGTTTTCAGCGCCGCCCCGGCATAGGCTTTCATCGACACGTCGTAACGTGCAGTTTCGCGGGATTCCGCGTTGAAATACTTGACGGTTTCGAAGTTCAGCAAACTGTCAATGGCGCGCTGATTGGCTTCGGTGTCCTGATCGTTCATCTCACGCCGCAGCTTTACCCGCCATTCGGTCACGGCAAAGGTGAACCAGATATAAAGGCCGATGGTGACGGCGACGACGACCAGATACCAGACGTCGAACAACCACATCAGGATGATCGCTACCAACAACAGCTCAAGGATCAGCGGCCCGATCGAGAACAGCAGGAAGCGCAGCAGGAATTCAACGCCTTTGACGCCCCTCTCGATGATACGGCTCAACCCGCCGGTGCGGCGCGAGACGTGATAGCGCATGGAAAGGTTATGGATATGTCTGAACGTCTCCAGCGCCAGCGCCCGCAAGGCCCGCTGTCCAACAGGGGCAAAGGCGGCGTCCCTCAATTGCTGGAACCCAACTGTCATCATGCGCGCCACGCCGTAGGCAACCGTCACGCCCACTGCGCCCAGCGCCAGCGGCGGCACGCCTTCACCTGCCAACGAGTCAACGGCGCCTTTGTAAAGGATCGGGGTATAGACGGCGATCAGTTTGGCCATTACCAGCATCGCCATTGCGATAACCACGCGGCGCTTTACCCAAACCTCGTCCTGCGGCCAGAGGTAGGGCGCGACCTTGCGGATTGTGCGCCAGCCTGAACTGCGCTCGCCGCTCTGCACCCCGTCACTCGAGGCCATCGGAGATGTTCGTCTCATCACGTACCTTGTCTGCGGTCAGAGAAAGGCTCTGGCCCGCAAAGGGCCAGCGCGTTGATTATTCCGGTATCGTAAAGATTTGCCCCGGATAGATCAGATCCGGGTCGCGGATCAAGTCGCGGTTGGCTTCGAACAGGCGCACATACAGGATGCCATCGCCAAAGCGGTCACGCGAGATCGCCCACAGCGTGTCGCCCCGCTGCACAGTGACCGACCGAATTGCCGGGGCATTGTCCTGCGCGGCTGTTCCGTCACCGCCACCTGATGCTGCTTCCAAAACTTCCACAGGTTCGCGTTTGAACGGGGTTTCGACCCGGCTGAGGACCTTCCCGTCCGTGTTCACCGCGTCAACACGCAACGTGTAAACACCGGGGTCGATGCCGTCCAGATCACTCCGCCAGGATCCATCCTGTTCCGGAGCGAGGTCGGCAACAAGACGATTGTCCAGATACACCCTGATGGCCGCGCCGTCCTGTACTCGCCCGGTCAACTGGACATCACCGGTTTCAGAATACCCGATGGTATCCAGCGCGACCTGTTCCGGCGGGGTATCCCGAACCACGGGCGGCTGCACGAGCTCAACGCCTTCTTCGCCCGACCGCAGTACCGCGATCTGCTGACCCGTTTCAGTTGTCTCTACTGCTTCGTCGGCAACCTGCGTTTCGCCGGTATCCGGCGCGGTCGCCACAGGGTCTGATGTTTCGGTTTCAGCTGGGGTTTCGGTCTCTGGATCGACAACCGCCGAGGCTATCTGTTCTTCAGCTTCGGTTGTTTCGCCCTGATCGGCAGCATCAGTTTGCTGCGCAACCGGCTCTTCCTCGACCGGCTTCGGCAGAGCGGCGATCAGATAGTCGTCAGACCGGGTTGTTTGCCCGCCGCTTTTGCTGCGCAGGATTAGCCCCTGCGCGGCATCGCTGAAGGGGATCGAGACGAACTCGGCGAACTGCCCGCTGCTGTCCACCGTGAATGTGTGCACGGTTTCACCGTTCAACAGAACCTCAATCTGACTGCCCGGTTCGGCGTCACCTGACAAAAGCGCCGTTCCGTCTGCTTCAACAAAAATCTGATCCAAAACCGGGGGGGCCGTGGGTGCCTGTACATTCTCTTCCGATTGGGCCGTTGTGGTATCTGTGTCTGAAACAACATCTGTTGCCGCAGCCGTGTCTTCGGCGGGATCAGCGGTTGGTACCTCATCCGGTGTCACGGCGGCCTGCTCAGCTGGTTCTGTTGTGGTAGTTTCCGCAGGCGCTTCGGCCGCTTGTTCCTGCGGTTGCGTAGCTGCAACAGACACGGGTTCCTGCGGTGCACCCGCCTCAGGCTCTGGCGCTTTGGTGAAAGCGCCGGACAGATACAAACCCCCAACACCCAGCACGGCAACCAGACCCGCAATCACACCCCAGACAAAATTGCCCGAGCTTCCGTTTCCCGATTTGGCGTCCATTGTTTTCCTTTCACCCCGCCGTACAAAAGCTTTGTCTTCAAAAGCCTTCCAGCGGACAGTTGAGCCAATCTATCAATCCCGCTATCAGGGGTCAAAACCTCTGACACAACCCCGGAGCGTCTCTTTCATGTCTCAGAAATCCGTCTGTGTGTATTGCGGGTCACGCAATGGGGCCGAGAAAGCTTATTCTGAAACCGCACGACAGTTTGGCAGCCTGCTTGCGCAGGAAGGCTGGCGGCTGGTTTACGGTGCCGGAGATGTCGGGCTGATGGGCGAAGTCGCCCGGGCCGCGCAACAAGCCGGTGGAGAGACCTTTGGCGTCATTCCAGTACATCTGGTCAAACGAGAGGTCGGCAAGACCGACCTGACCCATTTCGTGATCACCGAAACCATGCACGAGCGGAAAAAGGTCATGATCATGAACGCTGACGCCGTTGTTGTCCTGCCCGGTGGGCCGGGATCACTGGACGAGCTTTTTGAAGCGCTGACCTGGCGGCAGCTGGGCCTGCACGACAAACCCATCGTCATCGTCAATGTGAACGGCTATTGGGATGCGTTGAAAACCCTGTTGCATCAGGTGATCGGGCAAGGCTTTGCAGATCGATCACTGGGTGACTTTGTCATTTGGGCTGAAGATGCAGAAACAGCGATGACGGCCCTGCGCGACAAGCTGCGGTAAACCCGGCAGGTCGCGAAAGTGTCTGACCGAACGCAGCTGTGCATCGTTGCCGCACATATGCGGGCAAGACATTGGGCTGGTCGATTTGGTGAAGCCTCAGGTCTTTAGGCAGACAGTTCGATAACCGTGATCTCGGGGGTTACACCAAATCGAACCGGAAGAATGGAACATCCAATGCCGCCGGACACAACCAGATCACGCCCGCCTTCGCGCACATGCCCATAGGCATATCTGTTGCCGTATTTGGAGGGCACGATCGGCGACCAGCCAAACAGACGAATCTGACCGCCATGCGTATGACCGGATAGCGTCAAAGCCACCCTGTCGGGCACTTGAGGGAAGATGTCGGGCTCATGCGCCATCATCACAACCGGGGCATCATCGGTGATTTGCGCCAGTGTCCCCGACAGATCATCCAGCCCCTGCGGTTTACCGTTGCGCCAGATCGCAAGCTGGTCTTCAAGACCCGCCAACCAGAAACCAAGAGCTTCTAGCTTGATGGCGGTATTCGACAAAACCGTAATTCCGCTCTGCTCCAGCGCATCGGCATATTGGTTGGGGCCAGCACCACGGCGCTGCGCCTGCCGGTCATCCCACCAATCGTGATTGCCAAGTACAGCAAAGACGCCGTTCTTGGCCTCAAAGTTGGCAAGAACCGGTGCCAGATCTTTCATTTCGACAGGACGCAAAACGCCTTTGTGGCTTGCGAAGAAATCACCCAGAAGCAGGATCATATCCGGCGCAAGCGCATTCGTACGCCGTACCACCTGTTTTATTCGGTCCAGCCCGACCAAAGGTTCGCCCAGATGCAAATCTGCCAGTACGGCAATCCTGAGCGGCGGCGCAGTCCAATCCTCTCGCCGGACGCGCCATTTTCGCACGCGTAGCCGCAGGCCGGGTTCGATGAAAAACCCGTAGACTGATGTGATTAGGCCTGCCAGCGTCACCGCCAGCAGGCCCTTGATAAACCGGCGTCGGTTCAATGACTTACATCCGCGACGCGACGTTTTCCCAGTTCACCAGATTGTCGAGGAAGTTCGACAGATAAGCCGGACGTTTGTTGCGGAAGTCGATGTAGTATGAGTGTTCCCAAACGTCACAACCCAGCAGCGCAGTCTGACCAAAGCACAGCGGATTCACGCCGTTTTCGGTCTTTGTCACGGCCAGCGAACCATCCGCGTTCTTGACCAGCCACGCCCAGCCCGAGCCGAACTGACCGGCACCAGCGGCGCTGAACTGCGATTTGAATTCGTCGACCGAACCAAAGCTTTCGGTCAGAGCTTTCTCAAGCTCACCGGGCATGGCGTTGTCGCCGGGGCCCATCATTTCCCAGAACTGGTTGTGGTTCCACAGCTGGCTGATGTTGTTGAAGATACCGTTCTGCGCGACGGCATTTGCGTCGTAGGTGCCAACGATGATCTCTTCCAGCGACTTGCCGTCCCATTCGGTGCCGGCGATCAGTTTATTGCCATTGTCGACATAGGCTTTGTGGTGCAGATCGTGGTGATATTCCAGTGTTTCCGCGGACATACCCTTGGCTGCCAGCGCGTCATGTGCATAAGGAAGATCAGGAAGTTCAAAAGCCATGTCGGCCCCCTGTATAAATTTGAGTTGCGGTTCCCAAGGTTAAATGCTTTGGCAGCCGCCGCAGGTCAAGGGCCGAGACAAGAAAACCCGGAGGCAGGCGATGCTGACACAGGCGCGCAAGATGTTCTACCGCGCCCGCGGTTACTATGCGGGCAACCTGAACGGTGAGCCGTTTCGTCTGGACCCTTATCACTCAAAGTTCTGGCGCAAAGCCTCCACAGGCCAGTGGGAGCCTGAAACCTTTGCTGTTCTCGACCGGTATCTTTCGCCTGAAAGCGATTACCTGGATATCGGCGCATGGATCGGACCGACCGTTTTATACGGCGCGCGCAAGGCTCGCCATGTCTGGTGTTTTGAGCCAGATCCTTCGGCCTATCGATTTCTGGCGTGGAATCTGGACCTGAACCAGATCAGGAATGTCTCAGCCTTCGGGGTCGCTTTGTCTGACAAGTTCGGCGTGGCCCGCATGGCGTCGGTCTGGGGTGAGCCCGGGGATTCGACCACATCCCTGCTGCACAATGAAGCCCATGGGAATGACGCGCTGACGATTACATTGGAGCAGTTCCAGTCGACCTGTGATCTGTCGAAGGTTTCACTGGTCAAAATGGACATTGAAGGGGCGGAGTTTTTTGTACTTCCCACGCTAATACCCTGGCTCAAACAGCATCGTCCCCCATTGCTGCTGTCAACACATGCGCCACTACTGAATGAGGAAGACCGAGCCGACAGAATGAAGCATCTGGCCGACCTATTGTCGTTTTACGATACATGCCAGCGGGAAGGTGCTGCGTCAGATCACTCGATGACGGATGAGGGTGCCTTGACCCGCTTCCAGACCTATCTTTTCACGTCCTAGTACGATCAGAAACAGCTGTCTGCGGATTGGGAAGAACGCGCGAAACGCTCCCCCCTTCCGCGATCCGAATATCAGTATAGCGTGTGGGTATTGACCGCTTTGCAGCGTCCGACACCGCTTGGCCGGTTAGTTACATTCGCCTGCGGAAAACGCGCAATCATCTCGAACTCATTCGTTTGCGGGTTCATCATTGCGGTGTAGGACACACGCACTTGACCGCCCGAGTTCGCCATGAGGCTGACCCGCCAATTCATCTGGTATTCACCGCGTCGGTTGACCTTGAACTTGGTGTCCTTGGGTTGCTGTTCGTTCCTACCCGCCGATCTGTTGTCTTCGCCGATCACCCAATCATAAGCCCGAGCACGCTTGTTTTCAGCATCAACACTCAGCCAAACCTCGGGCGGGATCCACCCCCGAGCTTCCATACTATGAAGCTCACACATATAGTTCGCAACTTCGGCTTGCGCGGCAGCGGCCAATACAGAAAAACCAATAGCAAGAAATTTTCTTTTCATTTTCAGCACCTTTTTGTCAACTGGATGGTGTGGGTATCTGTTTGCATTTTCCTCGGGCAAAACCATCTCGCGGCAGGTACGCACTGTGTGAGGTTGATCGTGTGGTCGCCTTCAAAGTTCGGCGGTCCAGAAACACTGTGAACTCGTGATTGAGTAGATCGATCGCGTCAATACGCGACTCGTTCGACGCGTAGCTTCTGCCAGTCGCAGAATAGACATAGTCTCGACCGACCCAGGCAACCGACAAGTTTCGAATACTGTCGCGCTTGACCCTGGCTGGTCCTGGCTGTGTATCGATATCTGGCATCTCGATCTCATGGATATAGGCGGAACGACCATATTCATCGACCGAAAACACAAGGAATTCGGGAGTCGGTTTGTTGACAAGGCCATGGCCAAACTTGCACTCATACGTCTCTGTAAAGGTTTGAGAAGCTGAAACAGCCGGTATGGACAAAAGTCCAAGCGTCAATGCAAATGCTATCTTTTTCAAAGTATTACTCCGCTCTTTCCTTACCTTTGGAATGGTATCTCAACGCAGATCCCGTTTGCGTTTCCGTCATGTGAAGATTGTACATCCGAATTCGAGCTGGCTATTGCCTTCATTGTTTCGCGATTCAGGAAAATCGAAAACTCTTGGCGCCCTAAATCAAGAACCATCCTGCGAGGGTCACCGCTTCTGGTTCGTCTGCCAGTTCGTGAAAACGTATAGGCGTCGCCCGGCCAACTGATCGAAAGTACCCGAAAGCTGTTTCTGTTGATAGAAGCCGATCTTTTCGGCGTGTCTATACCCCGCATTTCAACTTCGTGGAGCAACGCCTGGCGCCCGTACACGTCAACTGAAAAAACAACGCGGGTCGGAGTTGGCCGATTTGCCAGGCCTTTGGCAAAAACACACTCAAATGTCTCTGAATAAGTCTCGGCTATGGCCGCATTAGGTATAGTTGAAATAGCAATTAAGCCGCTTGCGATTAGTCTAAAGAAATTCATAATAAAGTTCTTATTTTTCAGCCTTTTGGTGATCGTTAGCCCAATCACACCGCTCCCGCAACAGGAGAAATCGCGCAACGAAATTCTCGACAGACCCTGTTGTGTGTCCCACACTCAAATCGCTTTGCAGCAGCACAAAATTCGATGGCCGCCTGTCCAGGACGAGGCGGCCATCGAATAAAACGTCAGATGTGTAGACAGGTCAGTAAACGCCAACCTCACTGCCCGGTTGCGCCGCAACCTTCAGCAGTTTGAAAACGTAATCCGCAGCCGAACGAAAGCAGACCACGCGGAAAGTTTCGGCATCGTCCATCCAGAACGCACCTGCCACTTGCGCCAGGCGCGAACGGCGGATTTGGCCGAGTTGGAAGGCCTCGGCCGACAGATCAACCGGAGCGACTTTGCCCAACACTTCTCGTGCGCTGGCGCCTGATATTGTGAAGACCGCGCGGGCATCCGAGACGTTGACGGCCAGTGCGTGAGTTTTTCCCAAAGCTTTGATAATTGCGGCCAGTTTGGCCTCGACCTCGGCATAAGGGACCAGCACCAGCAGCTCGTCCGGTGACATCCAGCATACGCCGGTATCTCCGCTGACCAGCGCCTCGCGCTGACCGGGTACGTTCTGCCCAGTCGCGTCCTTGACGGCCTTGGCGAGGCTTTTGTCGGACAAGTCACCGCGCAGGGTGATCATACCCTGCAGGCCACATTCCCTGACATTGGCGATGCCATCATAGCTGGCGTGGTTCAATGCGCTGATGGGTTCAGACATTCTGCTTCTCCCCGTCCTTGTCGAAGAAGATCGGGTCCACGATCTTGGCTTTGTAGGTTTTGCCGTCCGTGCCCGGGAACTCGACGATTTCACCCATCCGGTCCGGGCCGTGCTTGATCAGGCCCATAGCGATCCCTTTACCGAGGTTGGCCGAGTAATAGGTCGAGGTCACACGCCCGATCATGTTGCGCTGACCGTTGGCATTCACACCCTCACCGACCGCATAGGCACCGTCCGGCAAAACTGATCCATCCACAGTCTCCAAACCGACCAATTTCCAGCGTTCTGGATCGGCCATGTGAGTCCGTGAATGGGCGCGTTTACCGAGGTAGTCCCCTTTCTTTTTCGACAGCGCCCAGTGCAGCCCAAGATCCTGCGGGATCACGGTGCCGTCGGTCTCGTCGCCGATCATGATAAAGCCCTTCTCGGCCCGAAGAATGTGCAGACATTCTGTGCCATAAGGCATCACACCGAATTCCTTGCCTGCCTCCACCAGGGCGTCCCAGAACGCCTGACCCTGCGAGGCAGGAACGGCGATTTCGTAGGACAACTCGCCCGAGAACGAGATGCGATAGGCGCGGCAGTCGAACGCGCCGATCTTGCCATCGCGCCATTCCATGAAGGGCAGCGCCTCGCGGCTGACATCCATACCGCCCAGCTTTTCAAGAACCTTGCGGGCGTTCGGGCCGACCACAGCGACCTGAGCATATTGCTCGGTCACGTTGGCGACATAGACTTTCCAGTCCCACCATTCGGTTTGTAGCCATTCTTCCATGTGACCATGGATACGCTCGGCCCCGCCGGTGGTGGTGTGGCACAGCCAGGTGTCCTCATCGATGCGGGCGACCACGCCGTCGTCAATCAGAAAGCCGTTTTCCGAACACATCAGGCCATAGCGGCATTTGCCGACCTTCAGCGTGGACATCATGTTGGTGTACAACATGTCCAGAAACTTGCCTGCGTCGGGGCCTTTGACGATCAGCTTGCCCAGCGTCGATGCGTCCAGCAGGCCAAGGTTTTCGCGGGTGTTCTTCACCTCACGGTTCACGGCGTCATGCACGGATTCACCAGGACGGACATAGGCGTAAGTCCGGCGCCAGTGGCCGACCGGCTCCCAGTCCGCGCCGTTCTTGTCGTGCCAGTTGTGCATTGGGGTCTGACGGATCGGCTGGAACACTTCACCCCGCGCTTCACCGCCGATCGCGCCCATCGAGATGGGGGTATAAGGCGGGCGGAAGGTCGTGGTGCCGACCTTCGGGATTTCGGATTCCAGCGCATCAGCCAGAATCGCCAAGCCATTGATATTGCTCAACTTACCCTGATCCGTCGCCATACCAAGTGTGGTGTAACGCTTGGTGTGCTCAACACTCTCATAGCCCTCGCGCGCGGCCAGCTGCACGTCCGAGACTTTGACGTCGTTCTGGAAGTCGAGCCAGGATTTCATGCGCAGCTGGATTTCGGCGTTTGCCGGCATCAGCCAGACAGCCTCCATCGGTGCTTCTGCAGTGGTTTCGCCAACCGGAGCCTTGATGTTTTTCGGCTTGAACCCGGCCGCCTTGGCTGCTGCTTTTCCTACAGTGTGGGCGTCAGTCAGAACATCGCCCAGCGCCAACGCGCCATTCGATGCCCCGGCGGCCAGAACAAAGCCCTCACCATTTGCGCCCAGCGGCGGGCGTGAGGGATCGGGGCGGAAAAAGGCATTCGCGTCATCCCAGGTCAGCTTGCCACCGCAATGAGACCACATATGAACGACCGGCGACCAGCCGCCCGACATGGCCACTGCATCTGCTTCAACCTCTTCACGAGCGCCTCCAACACCTTCCTGGTTGCAGATGGCGACTTTTTTGACGCGCTTGCCGCCCTTGACCTTGGCAATGGCCTTGCCCGGATCGACGCGGATACCCAACTGGCGGGCTTCCTCTGCCAAAGGTCCAGCCGTTGCCCGTGCGTCAACAATACGCAAAACATCCACACCCGCTTGCTTCAGCGTAATCGCGGTGCGATAGGCGTCGTCATTGTTGGTGGCGACGATGACACGTTCGCCCGGGGTTACACCCCAGTTCACGGCATAATCGCGCATGGCCGAGGCCAGCATCACACCCGGAACATCGTTACCCGCAAAGGACAACGGGCGTTCAATTGCGCCGGTTGCAGTCACAATTTGCTTGGCGCGGATACGCCAAAGGCGGTGGCGCGGGCCCTGCACGCCCGGCGTGTGGTCTGTCAGGCGCTCATAACCCAGAACGTAACCATGGTCATAAACACCCGCGCCCATGCAGCGAGAGCGCATGGTGACGTTGTCCATTGTTTCGAGTTCGGAAACCAATTGCTCCACGAACTTATCCACAGGCTCATCATTGACTGTGCCGCCGTCAACCGGAGCGCGACCGCCCCAATGTGCGCTCTGCTCAATCAGCAGAACCTTGGCACCCGAAGCTGCCGCCGCCTTTGCCGATTGTAGGCCAGCCACACCGCCACCGATGACCAGAACATCGGTGAAGGCATAGAAGTGCTCATAGGTATCGGCATCGCGGCTGTCCTTGTCGGGCGCTTTGCCCAGACCGGCAGACTGACGGATGAACGGCTCGTAGACGTGCTTCCAGAACGGTTTGGGGTGGATGAACGTCTTGTAGTAGAAGCCAGCCGGCAGGAACCGGGCGAATGCCGTATTCACCGCGCCGATGTCGTGTTCAAGGCTTGGCCAATGGTTTTGCGAAACCGCAGTCAGGCCGTTGAACAGCTCGGTCGTGGTGGCGCGCTGGTTCGGTTCAAACCGGTTGCCCTGCCCCAGCCCGACCAGAGCGTTTGGCTCTTCCGCACCGCTGGCGACAACGCCGCGGGGGCGGTGGTATTTGAACGACCGGCCCATCATCATCTGATCGTTGGCCAGCAGCGCCGAGGCAAGCGTGTCGCCCTCATAGCCCTGCATCGACGTGCCATTGAAGGTAAATGTGACCTTTTTCGACCGGTCAATCAGCCGGCCTTGTTTTGCGAGACGGGTGCTCATTGTGCGGACCTTTCGCGGGTGGAGGCGTCGGAGCCTCCGGCGGGAGTATTTTTGAAAAGATGAAGCATCAGGAGAACTCTCTCCAGGTCCATCCGGGACGCTTTGCGGCGATGGCCTCTTTGATGTCCTGCGGTGGCTCGGAGGTCTGAGCCGTGTAAGTGCCAAACACTTCTAGCGTGCTTGTGCAGCGCGCCGCGTGAAACCACTTGCCACAGCCATTGGCATGGCGCCAACGTTCAAAGTGCACGCCTTTGGGGTTTTCGCGCATGAACAGGTAGTCGTGGAACTCGTCATCCGACGAGCCGGGACCAAAACGCTTCAGATGCGCCTCGCCACCGGCGGCCAGTTCTGTTTCTTCGGCATCAACGCCGCAGTAAGGGCAATTCAGGATCAGCATGTTGTCATCCTTTTGGCGGTTGGTTGGCGCAGCGGCCAACCAGAATTCTGTTTCTTGGCAACCTCGGACCCACCTTCAGTGGGCCACCCCGGCGGCCACGCTTTCGTCGATGAAGCGGCCTTCCTTGAAGCGGTCCAGCGAGAAGGCCTCGGTCAAAGGTGAATGACCTGTGGCCATCAGCTGCGCCATGCCCCAGCCCGAGCCCGGGATTGCCTTAAAGCCGCCGGTGCCCCAGCCCCCATTGATAAAGCAGCCCTGCAGCGGAGTTTTCGACAGGATAGGCGAGCGGTCACCGGTCATGTCCACAATCCCACCCCACTGGCGCAGCATCTTCAGGCGCGAGATCATCGGGAAGGTTTCGACCAAGGCGCGGACGGTTTCCTCGATATGATGGAAGCTGCCACGTTGGGTGAAGTTGTTGAACCCGTCGGTACCACCACCGATCACCATCTCGCCCTTATCAGACTGAGACATGTAGCCGTGAACGGTGTTGGCCATCACGACCACGTCCATGCAGGGTTTGATGGGTTCGGATACCAGTGCCTGCAATGCGACGGCCTCCAGCGGGAGACGGAAACCAGCCATCTCGGCCAGTTGACCGGAGTGGCCCGCAACGACGATACCCAGCTTGTCACAATCGATGGCACCCTTGGTGGTGTCCACGCCGACGACACGACCGTTTTCCGAGCGTACGCCGGTGACCTCGCATTGTTGGATGATATCCATACCCATCGCCGAACAGGCGCGCGCATAGCCCCACGCCACGGCATCGTGACGCGCAGTGCCCCCGCGTTCCTGCCAGAGCCCGCCCAGAACCGGATAGCGGGGACCGTCCAGATTGATGATAGGCACAAGTTGCTTGACGCGTTCGGGTCCGATCCATTCGGTCTTCACACCTTGAAGGGCGTTTGCATGGGCCGTGCGCTGATAGCCGCGAATCTCATGCTGGGTCTGCGCCAGCATGATCACGCCACGCGGGCTGAACATGATGTTGTAGTTCAGATCCTGGCTCAGATCCTCATAAAGGCCACGTGCTTTCTCGTAGATCGCCGCTGAAGGATCCTGCAGGTAGTTCGAACGGATGATCGTTGTGTTTCGACCCGTGTTACCACCACCCAGCCAGCCTTTTTCGATCACCGCGACATTCTGAATGCCGTAGTTCTTGCCAAGGTAATACGCGGTCGCAAGACCATGCCCGCCAGCACCGATGATGATGACGTCATAACGTTTCTTGGGCTCGGGCGAACGCCAGGCGCGTTCCCATCCGGTGTGATAGCGCAGGGCCTCCCGCGCGACAGCAAAGGCTGAGTAGTGTTTCATAAGCGAATCCATCCGGTTCGGTGATTGCGCGCAGATATGCCGCGCGGCGACAGTTTAACCGCGCCGCGCAACGCCGCAATATCGCACTATTGCGACATGTCGTTCATTCGCGGCCATTTGTCCCTTTTGTCGGACGCCCCACAGGTCTAAGTCAGGGCAGTATCTTCGGAGGGGCCATGACGTTCTGGGTTCTGATTTTTCTTGTCGCGCTTCTGATTGCGGCATTTCTGAGCTTCACATTGCTGCGCAAACGCCGCGGGGATGAACCTGCGGCGGCGTACGATCTGCGGGTGTATCGCGAACAGCTGACCGGTGTGGACCGGGATTTGGCGCGCGGGGTGATTGGTGAGGCAGATGCGGAACGGGTCCGCACCGAAATCTCCCGACGAATTCTTGCCGCTGACGAACAGATGAAAAAGGGTGGCTCGGGTGCCGGGCCATCACGGACCGTCTCGATTGTGACAATCCCGGTTGTCATGCTGATCATCATCGGGGGCGCGATGGCGATGTATCATCGTATTGGCGCCGTCGGGTTGCCCGACATGCCCCTGACCGCGCGACTCGAACTGGCTGAGGAGGTCCGTGCCAATCGCCCGTCCCAGAACGCCGCAGAAGAACTGGCGACCCCACCTCAAGCGGCCCAGCTTGACGAAAATTACGTGTCTCTTCTCAAGCAGTTGCGAGAAACCGTTGCGGCCCGTCCGGATGATTTGCAGGGGCAGATGCTTTTGGCGCAGCATGAGACCAATTCGGGAAACTTCAAGGATGGATATACCGCGCAACAAAGGGTGATCGAACTGTCAGGCGACGCAGCCACAGCCGAGCATTACGCGGATTTTGCCGAGATGATGATCCTGGCTGCGGGTGGATATGTGTCGCCCGAGGCTGAACAGGCTCTTGCCGAAGCTTTGAAACGCGATCCTCATCACGGTCCGGCCCGGTATTATTGGGGGCAAATGCTGGTTCAGACCGGACGACCAGACCTTGCCTACCGCATTTGGGTTGAAACGCTGAGGGAAGCCCCAACAGGCGCACCATGGGCAGGCGCGATCCGGGATCAGATAGATGAGTTGGCCTTTCGGGCAGGGGTTTTCAATGCACCGGACCTGAGCGCACCGTCCGGCCCAAGTCGCGAAGATATGGCCGCAGCAGCGGAAATGAGCCCCGAGGAACGGCAGCAGATGATTCAGGGAATGGTGGATCAGTTGTCCGACCGCCTGGCGACAGAAGGCGGCGCGCCCGAGGAATGGGCTCGTTTGATCGCCGCACTGGGTGTTCTGGGTCAGGGCCAACGGGCCATGGATATCCACAATGAGGCGCTGGAGGTGTTTGCCGGAAACACCGAGGCGTTGCAGATCATTGGTGCCGCAGCCCTGCAAGCCGGGATTGCGAAATGATCCACGACGTGTTCGAAGACTTCGCCAAGGCGCTGCCCCCGATGCAAGCGCTGATTGGGCTGGATCTGGGCGAAAAGACCATCGGTGTCGCAGTCTCCGACCGGATGCGGGGCGTGGCCAGCCCGTTGGAGACTGTAAGGCGCAAGAAATTCACACTCGATTCCGCCCGGTTGATTGAAATTGCAACGGATCGCGAGATTGGCGGCATTCTGTTGGGTCTTCCCAAAAACATGGACGGCACAGAGGGGCCGCGCTGCCAATCTACGCGGGCATTTGCGCGAAACCTGTCCCGTCTGACGGAATTACCTATCGGATTCTGGGATGAACGGCTGAGTACGGTTGCGGCAGAAAAAGCACTGCTTGAGGCGGATACGTCACGAAAACGTCGCGGACAGGTTATTGATCACGTTGCAGCAGGTTATATCTTGCAGGGAGCGCTGGACAGGCTGCGCTTTTTGTAACAGGTCGGAGACCGATCGATGACGAACATGGTTTGGAAGCGCAATGAGGTCGAAAGCCCTTGTGTCCAGATTTGTGTTGTCCATCCAGCCGAGCGTATCTGCACCGGATGTTACCGCACGATTGACGAGATCTCTCGCTGGTCCAGGATGGACAGCAGCGAACGCGCTGAAATCATGAACGACCTGCCGTCTCGTAAACCGCGGCTCAGCAAGCGGCGCGGCGGGCGTGCCGCTCGCATGAATGGCTCCTGACCGATCAGCCTAGACGTTTTGACGACATTTCTGCCGGCTGTGCAGCGCTTTTCGGGATAGGCGCGTTCGGCGCGGTGCCCCGTAATTCTTTCTGAAACAGAAACGCAATCTCGGATTGGCTGGTTTTGGACCGCCGATCATCATTGCCCACGCATTCCGATTGCAGCACGTCAGCCGCACGTTTGGTCTTTTTGGTATTAGTGAGTCTTCCGATCAAAGTCTTTAGTGGCATTGCGGACGTCCCGTTTCCAGTAACCGTGCCACTGCGGGTCGAGTTCGAGCTCCGAGGGGGTCTAGCTCTTGAACATTGTGGTTCAACGTGAGTGGTAACCCGCAGCGACAGGGTGTGGCTAAAGGTATTTCCCGTCACAAGAAGGGGGAAAACACGCGGCGTTTGATCGTTATTGATGCCTTAATCAAGAAAAACTCACAAAAGCGCATAATTTCCTAACGTCACTTTTCGACACGCTTTGCCAAGACTAGGAAAGCGGGGGCTGAAGCTGCGAAAAATCCGCCGTCAGCAGCCGAATCATGCCTGACATCGCACGACCGGATTCGAGGCTGTGTCACGAACCTTGACCGATTGGGTGTTGCCTGCTCAGGCGTTCCGCAGTCAAAGGTTTATCCGGCGGCCAGCCATGCGCTGGCGTTGTCGTACTCTTCGGACGGGAAAAACTGCGTCCGGGTCCCTAAAACATGGCTCGCGACCTTCTGCGCCATTCGCTGCCAGCTTTTGTCCCCAACGATCGCGGCGCGGTCCAGTTGCCCTATATGTCGGCTGGCCAACCGAAAATGCGCCGCAAGCGCTGACAGCCCTTGCCAGCCATCAAATTCCCTGAGGTCTATCAGCAGGCGAAACCCTGGCCGGTCCTGTAACAATGCATCCAGATCACGTTCTGCCTGTTTGTACCATTCAGGGTCCAGCTTGCCCAATAGGCTGATCTGAACACATGGGCCGCTCAGGTCAGTCACGTGGATCGATCCCAGGGACTCACGCATCCAGCGTCGGGCCGCCTCAAGCTCGGTCAGATCGAACACCTGAACCGGACAGGGCAGAATGGGGGCCGCCAGACGAACGCTTGTCTGCACCCAGCCCTGATCCGCCACAACAGCGATCCGGTCGAACCCGCGCCAATGGCTTAACCCCAGCTTGGTGTCGGACCAGGCCGCGCCCAGATCGTACCCCTGGAATTCAGGTTGTATTATCGCCAGTAGCCGAACCGTGTCATGTTCGGTCAGCGCAGCCTCGATCGCGGGAACCAGAGTATTGGCGTAATCGGCGCTGGTCACTTGCCCCGACAACTCGACTTCTATGAGTGCACCGTCAGAATTCGTATGAACCGTCATCATCGGTCAAAACCTCCAAAGCCAATTAATGACAGGACGTTAGGCGGATTCGATCCATTCGGCTACTCCACCGGAGCATTCGGGGCGGAAATAGGCGATCATTCGACCATCCTGCCCCGCCGTCGCCCCTGCGGCCCAAGGTGCAACCCCGTGCAGGCAATGGCGGTGCAGCAGATAGGCCTCTCCCGGCTTTGCAGGCACCTCGATCCTTGGGCAGGTCGCAAACACCTCGCGACGGGCGGATTGGTAGATATCCGTTATGTCAACGTCGTGCAGGACCTCAGGCGGCATCCCTTCTAGCGCCTGCCTGAACGCGGCCCGTAGAATGTCATGACTGCCGTCCCACACCACCATCGGAGACGCGTCTGCGCTGGCCTCGGTCAGTGGAATGCCCAGAATCCATGCATGAGGTTCGTCAACCCGGCGGCGGCGATCCGGCCCTGTTGGGCGCAAACCGTCCACATGGGCCGCATCCCTGTTTCGACGGTAGCGGGTGGCCGCTTCATTCTCACCCCGGCGCGGGCGCGGATAACCCGGATAAACAACAGAAACCTGCCCCTTGTGCAGCGGTAAATCTCCAAAGTGTTTGTCGATGAACGCCATGGCCTTGCCGTTCAACGGCCCGGACTGCCCGACCCTGCCCTTCGTGTCATTGGGCAGTGCGTCGACACCGATGAACCACGTCCCTTCGCAATCCAACCATTCCGCGTGGACCGGATCCTTTGTAGACGCCCGTGCGGCAGGCAAAGCGTGGCTCACCCATTCGGCCAGCACCGGATCATACGGGAATTTCACCCAGCCCCGGGCCGAAAAATCGCTCATAAGCCTACAGCCTTGCGCAGCATGTTCAGCGCGACCAGCGTCAGGAACACGGCGAAGACACGTTTCAACGGTTTTGGGTCCATTGCATGGGCCAGCTTTACCCCCCATGGCGCGGTGATCATTGTCATTGCGACAACGATCCCGAAGGCCACAAGATTAACCGCGCCAATGGTCAACGGGGGGCGATGCTCGGGCGCGATATCCACAAACAAGAACCCAATGACCGACGGTACGGCGATGATCACCCCAAACCCGGCCGCGGTCGCGACCGCGCGGTGGATAGGGGTGTTATAGAGGCTCATCAGCGGCACACCGAAACTGCCGCCGCCGATGCCCATCAGAACGGAAAGAAACCCGACCAGCGGGGACAGGACGGCCCGTTTGATACCGCCGGGCATTGAGTCGCCCACCCGCCATTCTGCGCGACCCAACCCAAGATAGGCACCGATCACCATGCCCAGAATTCCGAAAAGTGCCTGCAAAGCCTCGGTCCGCAGCGCCGATGCGACCAGCACTCCGACAATTGCGCCGACGACAATACCCGGACCCCAGCCGCGCAGGATATCCCAATCCACCGCACCCTTCTTGTTGTGGGCAAGAACCGACCGCAAAGACGTTACAATGATCGTGGCCAGCGACGTCGCCAGACAGAGCTGCATCAATTGCGGACCGCCATAGCCAAGCGTTTGAAACGCATAGAAGAACGCGGGGACCAGCACGATACCGCCGCCCACTCCCAACAGCCCGGCAAGCACACCGGCCAGCGCGCCGATCACAAGCAAAAGGCCCATCATCTGGGCCAGCAAAATTGTCTCGGGCATCGTCCCCCCTTTTGCCGTCTAAACCTCGACCATCGGCGCTATGTGGTTCAGGGCCTGTAGCATGACTTCTGGCCCGGCCCCTTCATGCACGGCCCCTTCGGACAAGGCGCGCCTCCATGCCCGCGCACCGGGACGCCCCGCAAAGAGACCCAGCATATGCCGCGTGATCTGGTGCAAACGCCCGCCATTGGCAAGGTGCCCCTCAACATAGGGCACCATTTCTTGAACAACCGTCATCGGATCGCGAACGGTTCCAACGCCAAATATGCGCCGGTCAGCATCTGCCAGGATATCACCGGGTTGATGATAGGCCGCCCGACCGATCATGACACCGTCAAGACCCGCGTCCAGATGTGCTGCTGCTTCATCCAAGCTGGCGATACCACCATTGATCGATATATGCAGATCCGCAAACGCGGCTTTCATCCGATGCACAAGGTCATAGTCGAGCGGTGGAACATCGCGGTTTTCCTTGGGGCTCAACCCCTGCAACCACGCCTTGCGCGCATGGATCGTTACTCTTTGACAACCTGCCGCACTGATCTGCTCAAGAAACGCAGGCAGAGCTTCTTCGGGCTCTTGATTATCCACACCGATGCGGCATTTGACCGTGACATCCACATTAACCGCGTCGCGCATTGCTGCGACGCATTCTGCAACCCGCGCCGGATCTTTCATCAGAACCGCCCCGAAAGTACCAGACTGCACCCTGTCCGACGGGCACCCACAGTTCAGATTGATCTCATCATATCCTGCATCAGCACCCAAACGCGCCGCTTGCGCCAGCTCCTCCGGATCGGACCCACCCAACTGCAAAGCCACGGGATGTTCCTGCGGTGAATGATCCAACAGATGCAGCGCCCCACCCCGAACAAGCGCCGGTGCGGTTACCATCTCTGTATACAGCAGGGTTTCCGAGCTAAGCAGCCGATGAAAATACCGACAGTGGCGGTCGGTCCAATCCATCATCGGCGCAATGCTCAGCGTGGCATGGTGTTGAATGTTATCTCTTCCACGTGCAGTCAACTCAACTATCCTCAAGAGTACGAAACCCGCAGCTATCATAGAAAAATCGTCGAAATAAGCCAATTTTCGAGGAGTGGTCAAAAGAAGCTGCTTTGCGGGTTCAGGCGTCGCATCAAATCCGATCGCCGCGCTTTCAACACTGGGAAAATCTAACCACTCTCTGACTTGCCGCAGACAACGCCATTGTGGAATATGTTCAATGGATTAACAGATACTCCCATGATGTTTTCACTGCTGGAAATGCGAGACGCGAGCTTTGTCGGCAGGACCACTTTTGCACTCAACCAAAAATCTATGTCGAGCAGCCGCATCTGACCCAAAAATCAAAATTTGATCAAATTTGGTGACAAATCCGATCCATTGAAGTACATCACGGGGAAACAGAATTGACGGAGCCCCAAATGGACCTGAGCGCCCTGCACAGTTTTCGTGTGACTGCCTGTGACCTGAACGGTCAGATGCGGGGCAAGCGCGTGCCCCCTGAATATGCGAGCAAGCTGGAGAAAGGTGCAGTGCGAATGCCGTTCTCGGCGCTCAATGTCGATCTCTGGGGCGCGGACATCCACGGCAGCCCGCTGGTGTTTGAAACGGGTGATGCTGATGGCGTGCTGCGACCAACCGACCGGGGCCCGGTGCCTGTCCCCTGGCTTCCGAAAGAAACGGCGCTGGTTCCGATGAGCTTGTATGACGATGCAGGCACTCCGTTTGCGGGTGATCCGCGTCACGCTCTGTCTGCCATTCTTGACCGATATGCCAAACGCGGTTGGTCGGTCGTCGCGGCGACCGAACTGGAATTCACACTCATCGATGCCTCGGGCGCGCAACCGCAACCTCCGTTGAACCCGATCACCGGGCGCCGCCTGCTGCACGAATCCGTTCTGTCGGTCGCTGAAATGGATGCGTTCGAGGATTTCTTTACAGACCTCTACGATGGCTGCGCCGCCATGGACATCCCCGCGCAAACCGCCATCTCGGAAAGTGGCGTTGGCCAGTTCGAAATCAACCTGAATCATCAGGATGCCATGCGCTGCGCCGACGATACGTGGCTTTTCAAGGCGTTGACGCGCGGCCTGGCGCGCAAACACGGGTTTGCCGCAACATTCATGTCAAAACCCTATGCCGATGATGCGGGCAATGGGATGCATGTGCACTTCTCAGTGCTGGACCAACGCGGTCGCAATGTGTTCGACAATGGCGGGCCTGAAGGGACCAGCATTCTGCATTCCGCTGTCGCGGGTTGTGTGGCGGCCATGCCAGGCAGCACGTTGATTTTTGCTCCGCATGGCAATTCATACACCCGGCTTGTACCGGGTGCGCATGCGCCGACCGGGGCCTGCTGGGCCTATGAGAACAGAACAGCCGCAATTCGCATCCCGGGCGGAGCACCAGCAGCGCGGCGCATCGAACACCGCGTCGCGGGTGGTGACATCAACCCTTACCTGATGCTGACGGCGGTATTGGGCGCAGCCCTTGTCGGGATCGAAGACGGCCTGCACCCCCCTGCCCCGATCACAGGCAATGCTTACGATATTGAAGACCTGCCCCAACTGATGCCGGACTGGGCAACTGCAATTGACAAGTTTGAAACCGACCCCCTGGTCGCCCGACTTTTCTCGGCTGACCTGATCCAGTACCTGACCATGACCAAGCGACAGGAAGTTGAACGATTTGAGCGTATCACTCCTGAAGATCACTGGCTGAGCTATCTCGAGGCGGTTTGACCCCCCTTGCCGCCTCATTCGGACTCAGCTAGAGTGAATTTGATCAAATTTGGTGACACATGAAAATCGGCATATTACAAACCGGCCACACACCAGATGCCTTGCATGGCGAATTCGGCGACTATGATGAGCTGTTTCCTGCACTTCTCGGTGGCAACGGATTCGAGTTCCAGACCTTCGCCGTGGTCGACGGCATATTCCCAAGCAGCGCGGATGACGCAGATGGCTGGGTCATTACCGGTTCGCGCCACGGCGCGTACGACGACTTGCCATGGATCGCCCCACTGGAAGACTTGGTCAGAGAGATACAGCAAAGCGGAAAGCCACTGATCGGCGTATGCTTTGGGCATCAGATTATCGCGCAGGCACTGGGCGGCAAGGTCGAGAAATTCAAGGGCGGTTGGGCTGTCGGACGCACTGAATACGAGTTTGACGGCAACACTGTCTGGCTGAATGCCTGGCATCAGGATCAGGTTGTCGAGCTACCCGAAGGGGCGCGCGTTCTGGGTCAGAACGCATTTTGCGAAAACGCTATGCTGGCTTATGGAGACACGATCTGGACGGTTCAGGCCCACCCCGAATTCACCAATGGTTTTGTCGCGGGCCTGATGCGCACACGGGGAAAAGGCGTCGTCCCCGAAGACCTGATGCGCGAGGCCGCAAATCGCGAAACCGCTCCGGATGACAACGCCACAATCGCGCGCCATATGGCCGAGTTTTTAAAGAAAGAGAGAGCCTGATGGCTGATTGGACTGATAAACTGCCGGAAGCCGCCAAAGCCTATTTCCACGGACAGCGGCTGGACGAGGTTGAATGTATCATCTCGGACCTTCCCGGAATTGCGCGTGGCAAGGCCGTGCCTGCCACGAAATTCGCCAAGCAATCCTATTTTCACCTGCCCGACAGCATCTTCTTCCAGACCATCACGGGGGACTGGGGTGAAGCCGCGGGTGACGACGGGTTCATCGAAAAGGACATGATCCTGAAGCCCGACTATTCGACGGCTTCAGCCGCGCCCTGGACCGGGGACTGGACGCTGCAGGTGATCCACGACGCCTATGACCGGGATGGTGATCCGATCCCTTATAGCCCACGCAACGTGTTAAAACGCGTGGTCCAGCTGTATCACAACCGAGGCTGGAAACCGGTTGTTGCGCCAGAGATGGAGTTCTTTCTGGTCGCCCCCAACGTCGATCCCGCACAGGAAATCAAGCCGATGATGGGGCGTTCTGGCCGCCCCGCTGCGGCGCGGCAGGCGTATTCGATGACTGCGGTGGACGAGTTCGGCCCGGTCATCGACGATATTTATGACTTTGCCGAACATCAGGGGTTCGAAATCGATGGCATCACCCAGGAAGGCGGTGCGGGCCAGTTGGAGATCAACCTGCGCCACGGCAACCCGGTCAAACTTGCTGATGAGGTTTTCTACTTCAAACGCCTGATCCGCGAAGCGGCATTGCGGCATAATTGTTTTGCAACCTTCATGGCCAAACCGATCGAGGAAGAGCCGGGCTCGGCCATGCATATCCATCATTCAATTATCGACATGGAGACCGGCCAGAACATCTTTTCGGGCCCGCAGGGCGGCGAAACGGACGCGTTCTATCACTTCATTGCCGGGTTGCAGAACCATCTGCCCGCCGGTCTGGCCGTGATGGCACCTTATGTGAACTCGTATCGTCGTTACGTGAAAGACCACGCGGCGCCGATTAATCTGGAATGGGCTCGCGACAACCGCACTACAGGCATTCGCGTTCCTCTGTCCGGACCTGAATCGCGCCGTGTCGAAAACCGCATCGCCGGTATGGACTGCAACCCGTATCTGGGCATCGCCCTGTCGCTGGCGTGCGGCTATCTGGGTCTGGTCGAACAGGAGCGTCCGCGTCGTCAATTCTATGGTGACGCCTATGAAGGCGAAGGGGATATCCCCCAGGTCATGGGCGATGCGCTGGATCTGTTTGACGAAGCCACCGCCCTGCACGAAATCCTTGGCCCTGAGTTTGCCCGTGTCTATGGCATCGTAAAACGGGCCGAGTATGAAGAATTTCTGCAGGTCATCTCTCCGTGGGAACGGGAACATCTGCTGATCAACGTCTGAGACTTTTCGTGAACCTGCTCTATTCCAATGACCGCAAGGGCGAATACCCTGCCAGCTGGTATGCCGCGACGGCAAACCCAACGGAACGCTTTCCTGTTTTGGCCGAAGATATTACGGCGGATGTCTGCGTTGTGGGCGGCGGCTACACAGGCCTGTCCGCAGCATTGCATCTGGCCGAGGCGGGGTTAGATGTCGTTCTGCTTGAAGCCCACCGTGTCGGATTTGGTGCCTCAGGGCGCAATGGTGGCCAACTGGGCAGCGCGCAGCGGATGGATCAGGAAGACCTTGAGCGTCTTGTCGGAGACGCGGATGCCGCAAAGCTGTGGGAGTTGGCCGAAGACGCCAAGGATCTGGTCAAGTCACTGATCGCCAAGCATCAGATCGCGTGCGACTTGCAACCCGGCGTCGCGGTTCTGGGTCTGTCAGCTTCGGAACGAAAAGAGCTGCATAACCATGCAGGCCATCTGTCCGACCGGTATCACTATGACCAGATCAAGCTACTGGATGAAGACGAAGGCCACAAACTGTGCCCCTCACCCGCTTACAAGGGCGGGTATCTGGACATGGGGGCCGCTCATCTGCACCCATTGAACTTTGCGCTGGGGTTGGCGCAGGCTGCGGCCAAAGCGGGTGTTCGCATCTTTGAGGGCACCGAAGTCATCGATATTGACGAAACCCAGCCTGCGCTGATCCGGACCGCCAAGGGGAACGTAAGGGCCGACCATGTTGTGCTGGCCTGCAATGGCTATCTTGGCAATCTCAACCGTACCGTCGCGGCCCGTGTCATGCCTATCAACAACTTCATCGCAGCGACCGAACCCCTTGGCAGCGAGGCTGCGCGGGTCCTGACTCAGGATGTCGCGGTCGCGGATACCAAGTTCGTGGTGAACTATTTCCGCCTCAGCGCCGATGGCCGGCTTTTGTTCGGTGGCGGCGAAAGCTATGGCTATCGTTTTCCTGCGGATGTCGCTGCGAAGGTCCGCAAGCCGATGACCGAGATTTTCCCACATCTGCGCGACGCCAAAATCGACTATGCATGGGGTGGGACGCTGGCCATTACCATGCGGCGGATGCCTTATCTGGTGCGTATCGCACCCAACATTCTGTCTGCTTCCGGCTATTCCGGTCATGGTGTAGGCACCGCGACCCATGCCGGGCAACTGATGGCGCTGGCCATTCAGGGACAGGCAGAAGGGTTCGATACAATGGCCCGCGTGCCAACTCTGCCCTTCCCCGGCGGATCCGCCCTGCGCAACCCGCTGCTGGTGCTGGCAATGACATGGTTCGCCTTGCGGGACCGGCTTGGGATCTGATCCACGTTACTTGTGACAAATTGGTGAATTTCCGCTGGCGCGGCGATTGAGGGCTTGGATTGCCACCTGAATAGCTTTATCTTTACCAAAGATAGAATTCGGGAAATCCAAATATGACGCTTCCACCAAACGTTCATGACGCCGAACCCATCCCAGAAGCAGCAAAAGAAGCCATCGACGCCCTGATGCAGTCGGGCGACTTGTTTCGTTATACCGCCCCGCAAGATGCCCCGGTGTCTTTGCTAGAGGCCGAGTTTGCCGAACTGCTGGGCACAAAATACGCTCTCGCTGTTTCATCCTGTTCTGCTGCGCTGTTTCTGTCACTCAAGGCACTGGGTTTGCCGCGCGATGCGCGCGTCCTGATCCCCGGCTTCACATTTGCCGCGGTTCCCTCGTCAGTCATTCACGCGGACTGCATCCCGGTTCTGTGCGAAGTGGGTGAGAATTATCGCATCGACATGCCCGATTTCGAGGCCAAGCTCGACAGCGTTCATGCGGTGATAATCAGCCACATGCGCGGCCACACATCTGATATGGACGCGATCATGGCGCTGTGCGACGCGCGTGACATCCCGGTTATCGAAGACGCTGCGCATTCGCTGGGCACGACCTGGCATGGCAAAAATATCGGCACCATCGGCAAGGTCGGCTGTTTCTCGTTTCAGTCCTACAAGATGATCAATGCGGGCGAAGGCGGTATTCTGATCTCAAACGATGCTGATCTGGTGGCCCGTGCCGTCATCATGTCGGGCGCGTACGAACATAACTGGAAGAAACACAAAGGACCGCACGGCGACAACTCACCCGAGCTGGAAGAGGCCTTCGCTCGCTGGCAGAACAAGTTGCCGCTTTATAACCTGCGTTTGAACAACCTAAGCGCCGCTGTGATCCGCCCGCAGATCCCGGAACTGGCCCGTCGTGTTCGCGACGGTCTGGCGAACCACGACTATGTTGCCGGACGCTTGAATACCTCACCCCATATCGACGTGCCCGCACCCTTGCCCCCCGAGCAGCGCGCGCCGGACTCGATTCAGTTCAATCTGGTTGGGTTGCAGGAACACGAGATTCGCGCATTTGCCACCGCATCCGAGGCACGCGGTGTCAAAGTTCAGGTCTTTGGCCTGAGCCAGGACAATGCGCGCGCCTTCTGGAACTGGCAATTCCTGCCGGAAACGTTCGAGCTGCCGCAAACACGTGACATGCTGATGAAAGCGTGTGACGTCCGACTGCCCGTACGCCTGACGCGCGCAGAGCTGGACGTGATTGCAGATATTTTGCTGGCTGCCGTTGGCGAAGTGACCGGCCCAATGCCGGTCTACGGTACCTGAGACTAGAACTGGCCCACTTAAATGGTGGGCCTTTTCCTCCGGCTCACCCTAATTCAGTTTCGAAAGCTTCTGTTGAAGTTCAGCCAACTGTTTCTTGATATCGTCAAGATCCTCTTTCGGCTCTGACTTTTCACTTTCCTTCTCTGGCGAGGACCATCTGCCAGACAACCCACCTGTCATAGCCTTCAGAAATGCCTGCTGCTGTGCTTGCAACGCTTCAAAACCCGGCATCTGGGACATCGGGTTCATGGCGTTCATGTTTTCCATCATCTTGCTTTGGCTTTCGCGCAGCATATCGAACGAGCTTTGCAGGAATTGCGGCATCATGCCCCCGCCCGGCAGCATGTAGCTGCGCACCAGATCATTCAGAACATTGACCGGCAACACATTCTCGCCGCGGCTTTCATGTTCAGCAATGATTTGCAGCAGATACTGCCGTGTCAGGTCGTCGCCGGATTTCAGGTCGATGATCTGTACTTCGCGCCCGTCACGGATGAATCCCGCGATATCTTCGAGCGTCACGTAATCGCTGGTCTCGGTGTTATACAGCCGACGGCTGGCATAGCGCTTGATCAGCAGCGGTTTTTCTTGGTCCGACACCGGGTTCCCTCCCCAAGGATGATGCGTTGCAGCACAGGTTATGCGAGTGCAGCACAAAAAGAAAGGGCAGGTCAATGGACCTGCCCAACGCGATTGCACCTATAGGGAGGGTCGGGTGCGTTTCGCTGACTTTTCTTACTTCGCAGCAGCAGCTTTTTTAGCGGCCGTGGTCACGTCGTTGGTTGCTTTTTTAACAGCAGCGGATGCTTCTTCCGCAGCTTCTTTACCAGCAGCCATCAGCAGTTCGACGGTTTCGGTCTGAACTTTTTTTGCGATTTCTGCGAAAGCGGCCATGTTCTCGGCTGCAACTTCAGCGGACGCGCTTGCGAAATCGGTTGCTGCTTTTGCGTAGTCGGCAGGCTCTGCCTTGGCTTTCGACATCTCGGTCAGTTTGGCCAGCGTGTCTTTGGTCCATTTGCTCGAGATCTCTGCCGATTTCTCAGCTGCTTCCAAAGCAACGCCCGACAGCTTTTCGTTCAGCGAAGCGGTCGATTTGAATGCGCCTTCCATTGCGGTTGTGTCCACAGGGAATGCACCCATCATGTCTTTCATGATCGCGGTAAAGTCTTGGGTCTTAGCCATTGTCATAATCCTTTTAGCCAGTCCGGGCCCACCCCGGGTTTCATCAGCTTGAGGACAATATGATTGCTGCAACGCAGCATTGCAAGTTTTTTCTTGCTGCATTGCAGAAAAATTTAAGTTTCAGAATGAAATCAGGCGTTTGGTTTTGCCACTACATACGTTCCGGGTGCAGCAGCCAGGCTCGGGTGCTTCGAATCGCCGGGTTTGCGGGCCGGTACCTGCTTGCCCGACCGTTTTTTCAGCCAGGCATCCCACATGGGCCACCATGACCCTTCATGAAAGTCGGCTTCCTTCAACCAGGTGGCGGCGTCTGGTTTCAAATCCGGGTTAGTGTAATGCCCGTACTTTTTCTTGCTGGGCGGGTTCACAATACCCGCAATATGACCCGACTCGGAAACCACGAAAGTTTTTGATCGCGAGCCCATCTTTTGCACACCGCGATAGCAGTCTTTCCATGCCGCGATGTGATCGGTTTCGCATGTGATGGCCATCAGGGGCACATCAACGTCACCAAGCTTTAGCTTATGCCCCAGCAACTCAAAGCCATCGGTGGCAAATTCGTTGCGCTGGCATAGTCCACGCAAGTACTCAACCGCCATTTTCGCAGGCAGGTTGGCTCCATCACCGTTCCAGTACAGCAGATCAAAGGCTGGGGGCACTTCACCCATCATATAGCTGCGAATGGCCGGGCCATAAATCAGGTCACGTGATCTCAGGAATGACATAGTGCGCGCCATGATCCACGACCGCAGAACACCTTCCTTTTTCACTTCTTCTTCGATTCCGTCGATAAAATCGTTTTGAAGGAAGGGCGTGAACTCTCCCTGATCGGAAAAATCCGTCAATGCGGTGAACAGGGTCGCCGATTTGACCGACTTGTCTCCTCGCTGTTTCAGCAGAGACAGCGTCAGGCTCAGGGTGGTGCCCGCGATGCAATACCCCACAGCGTTGACCTGTTTGACCTTGCAAATCTTCTTGGCCGTCTCGATTGCAGTCAGGAAACCGTCCTGAATGTAGTCTTCCATGCCTGTTTCGGCATAGCTTTCGTCCGGATTGACCCAGCTTACAACAAACAGGGTATACCCCTGTTCGGTGATCCATTTGATCATGCTGTTCTGGGCTTTCAGGTCCAGAATATAGAACTTGTTGATCCAGGGCGGAAACAGAACAATCGGGGTCTCGTAGACCGTTTCAGTCGCTGGCTTGTACTGGATCAGTTCCATCATCCGGTTGCGATAAACCACCTCCCCCGGCGTCGTCGCCAGGTTACCGCCGACCTCAAAGGCACTTTCATCTGCCAGTTTGACGACCAATTCTCCATTATTGGCCTCAAGATCTGACACAAGGTTTTCCAACCCCTTGATCAGTGACTGGCCCTCGGTTTCGACCGCTTTTTGCAAGGCATCCGGATTGGTCGCCAGAAAATTTGTCGGCGCCATCATGTCGACGATTTGTTGCGAGAAATATTGCAGCCGCCTTTTGTCTTTGGCATCCAGATCATCCACGGACGCAACAGCCTGCGCGATTGCTTGCGCATTGGTCTGGTATTGCTGGCGGATCAGACGGAAATAGGGATTGGTCTCCCAAAGGGGGTTCGAAAATCGCTTGTCTTCCGGCTTGGGTGCCTCGCTTTCCGCGTCAGACGCAGTCAGTGCTTTCTGCGCCTCGGCAAAGTTCAACACTGACTTGCCCCAAA
Source organism: Ruegeria sp. O4 (assembly GCF_056535125.1). Lineage (NCBI taxonomy): Bacteria > Pseudomonadati > Pseudomonadota > Alphaproteobacteria > Rhodobacterales > Roseobacteraceae > Ruegeria > Ruegeria sp. O4. The sequence goes on from NZ_JBQERO010000001.1 coordinate 801,325, forward strand.
ATTCTATCTGCTGTTCCAGCAACTTGGCGGGATTTTGCCAAGCCTCGGCCCAATAGGCACTTGCTGCTCGTGCGAAAAGCTCTTGATTCGGGCCGTCCAGCGCGGGCGTGTGGGGCCGTTTTACAGCCATGACCTCAATCAGGCGCTTCGATAACTTCTCGACCTTATCCATATTTTCTTTAAGGCGTTCAATGTGTTCTTCGGATACGTCTGGCATGTGGTCTTCACTAGTTGTCATTTTAACAATTCCCCCCTAACCTCGCTGCTATGCAGAATAACGTCGTGGGTGCTGGGGGGCAAAGCGACGAATGGTCCGAACTATCAGGCTGACACTCAGGAGGCCCCATTTATGCGCTACATGATGACCTACGACCTGATGGAAACTGCGCGAAACACCAACCAGTGGCTTGGTGCAACCGCCAGCGCGATGGCGTCTTATCCGATGTTTTCCATGGTGCCGAACCCCGCATTCAACTGGATGGCCGCCTGGGGTGAAGTGACCGAGCGTACGTTCCAGCGGATGGTGGCAAAGCCCGATTGGGGTATTCGCACATTCACCTGCGAAGATGGCAAGGACCACCTGGTTGAAATCACGACTGTTCTGGAACGCCCTTTTGGTGATCTGGTACATTTCCGCGTCAATGGCCGGAAAGAACAACCCCGCAAAGTGCTGTTGGTTGCCCCGATGTCCGGGCACTATGCAACGTTGCTGCGCTCGACGGTGAAAAGCCTTCTGGTCAATTGCGAAGTCTACATCACAGATTGGCATAATGCGCGCGATATCCCTGTATCCGCAGGTAAATTCGATGTCGAAGACTACACGCTCTATCTTGTAGATTTTATGAAAAAGCTTGGGCCAGACACCCATGTTGTTGCCGTTTGCCAACCTGCGCCTCTGACATTGGCCGCAACGGCATACCTGGCCGAGATTGAACCCAAAGCGCAGCCAAGCACCCTGACGCTGATTGGTGGCCCCGTCGATCCGGACGCCACGCCGACCGATGTGACGGACTTCGGCCGTCGCGTCACCATGGGCCAGTTGGAAGAAACAATGATTCAGCGCGTTGGCTTCAAGTACAAGGGCGTAGGGCGCATGGTCTATCCGGGACTGCTGCAATTGGCCTCGTTCATGTCCATGAATGCAGACCGTCACTCCAAAGCGTTTTCCGACCAGATTCAGCGCGTCATGCGGGACGAGGCCTCAGATCAGGATGCGCATAACCGCTTCTACGACGAATACCTGGCCGTTATGGACATGACGGCCGAGTTCTATCTTTCGACGGTCGAGCGGGTCTTTAAGAATCGAGAGATTGCGAGAAACGAGTTCGTGGTCGCGGGTCACAAGGTGGACATCAGTAAGATTACTGATGTTGCGGTGAAGACTGTCGAAGGTGCAAATGATGACATCTCTGCACCCGGCCAGTGTATTGCCGCGCTGGATTTGTGCACCGGCCTGCCCGACAGTAAAAAGGCAAGCCACGTTGAACCCGGCGCCGGTCACTATGGTATCTTCGCAGGCCGCAGCTGGCGCGACAACATTCGTCCTCTTGTGATTGATTTCATGAACGAAAATGCGCGAAAACCAAACCGTCGCGCGGCCAATTCCAACAAGGTTGCCTAACCGAAATGAGTGGGTCAGCGCAAAATGGCCTTACCTTTTCCTGCCAATGCGGCAACTTGCAGGGACGCATTTCACCCCGCGGTGTTCAGCAAGGGACACATGTTGAGTGTTTCTGTCACGATTGCCGTGCCGCTCAACTATATTTCAAGCAACCCGACCCTGCACCTGCGCCTGTCGAGATTTTTCAGATCGCACCGGATGAGATCGAAATCAGCACCGGAAGTCAGTATCTTGCGGCGATGCAACTCAGCCCCAAGGGCATGCTGCGTTGGTACGCCAGTTGCTGTAACGCACCTTTGGCGGCAACGCCCAAAACCGCGAAACTCCCGTTTGCTGGCGTTATCGTCGGCAGGGTTGCGGGTGGAGCTTCGACGCTGGGACCCGTCACGACACGTGGGTTTGTTCCCCAACCGGACGGAAAGCAAAAGCACGAAAATCCCGGCCCCGCCATTTTTGGGCTGTTGCGCAGGGCCGCCGGATCGCGCCTGTCCGGGCGGTGGAAGAACACGCCGTTTTTCGACCAAAAAACTGGTAAACCCGTGGTGACGCCAACTGTCATTTCAAAGACCGAACGCGCGACGTTTTACCAGTAATCAAACCGTTGCTGGGCGTCCAACCAGGTTTGCAGCGCCTCATTGACGAGGTCGGGCGTTTCGAGGGTCGGCAAGTGACCAGCCTTTTCAATAACCAGCAGTTCCGCTCCGGGTATGAGCTCTGCCATGAAAGAATGCCGTTTGACCGGTGTCATAGTGTCATGCGCACCGCACAGAACCAACGTGGGAACCTTGATGCGACGCAATGCGGCTTGTTGATCCGGGCGGCGTTGCAGAGCACGCATCTGACGCACGAAGGTTTCAACACCCAAATCCTGTGCCATTGCCAATAAGCCGTTCAGGATGGGAATGCGCTGCGGGCCCGGTGCCAGCGTGTCGGACCCCACAAGTTTCCGCATGACCTCCTCCAACCGGCCACCCTGCGCGCCAATGATCAGGTCTTCGCGACTGGCAGCCATTTGAGGCGTGTCCGCCTGTGCATCAGTGGCCATCAGGCACAGGCGTGACACACGTTCCGGCGCCCGGCGGATCAGCTCTAACGCCACCACACCACCCATGCTGAATCCAGCCAGTGCAAACCGATGTGGAAGCTGGTCCAGCAGACCCGAGGCGATCTCTTCGATACGCCCACCTGCGGAAATCGGCGCAACGGTTACGGGTCGCGTCCGCGAAATCACCTCGATCTGAGGGCGATACAGTCGGGCATCGCACATCAGTCCAGGTAGCAGTACCAGCGGCTCGATCACACGGGGCCTCCATGCGCTCGGTATTCCGAGCCTTTGGGTTTGTAGTCAGGTTGAGAGTTTATCACATTCAAACCAGCGGAACGTCACGGATAGGCGATTGCCCGAAAAACCGGAAAGTCAGCATAGCGGCACCACCGTGAAGCTGCACTTTCCTCGGGCTCAGCGCCCGGTTTCAGCAGGCATCCGCGTGGCGCAATGTAGCTGTCAATCCGGCGCTGCGGTTTAGGGCGCCACACCAGATTGAAAGCGCAGAGTTTCGGAAAAAACCAGATCTCGGAATAATCCAGGTGATCATGCATCCACCATGCCAGATCCCGCCAATCCCTGCCCTGCGCATACTGATCCGCGAACCAGGGAATTACAACAGACGCCCCGGCAATCCGCGCATCCCCGGCCCCACGATCCCAGATGTGGCATTCCAACGGGTGATCATTCCGGGCGCAGTTCAGTTTGTTTTCATTGCCAAACCTGTTTAGCGACGGTGAGCGATAGCCCGAGCGCACGGCGATCCTGCCAAAGGTCTCTTCCAGAGGGTCCAGCAGAGTTTCACAGAACGCACGTCCTGTCTCGATAGCCAGATCCGGGTTGTCTGGAATGTTCTGTTTCTGGTGAAAGTTCCCGATCTCGGAATAGAGGAAATCGCGCATGAAGAAATACCGGGACAGACGAACGCGCCCCAACGTCTCAAGGCTCCACATACTGCCCGGCTTTCGCATCGTCCCTCGACCCGAGGCCGCCATCATTCCACCCCCAGCCCTTTTAGCCAATCCAGAATACCGTCCACAGCCGCGCCGGTCTGCCCTGGCGACATCAGGCGACCGGCAATAACATGAGATGACGGATCATCCTCGGGGCCCATTGTCACCAGTTTGACGGATGTTGGCGCACCCCACACTTTGGCGACCTCGTGGGTTCGGTCAGGGCGCACCACCTGATCGTTGTCCGAGAACCAGAACAGCACGGGCACCAGGGCATTCGAGAAATCCAGCGCATAGACTTTCTCAACGAGAACGGACATAGGCACGACCGATTCCCACGGATAGACAGTAGACCAATATTTGTTCTTCTCCGGGTCTGGCCCCGATACATCGCGTTCGTCCCCCATCAGGACCGGTAACCAATCCCTTGCCCATGGCAAAGTGGGGATCCAGGCCGCAGACGTGTTGACCCCGAAATTAGGTGAGACAAAGACCATGCCGACAACATCTTTGCTGAGGCTGGCATCCAAAGCGGCGGCGGCTGCAAGCGTCGCACCGGTCGACGTTGAGATCACGATCACCTTGTCCCCAACAGCACGCGCGGCTGCCAATCCCTCGGCGGTGTCCTGCATCCAGCCCGAGGCAGTGCCTTCCGCCATGGCTGATCCGCTTCGCCCGTGACCTTGCAGGCGTGTGTAAACCAGATTGGCTCCCAGCGCGTCTGCCACAAGGTCTGGTACTGGCCGGATTTCCTCGGAACTTGCTGAAAAGCCATGGATGTAAAGAACGGAATACGGGGTGCGCCGCTCGTTATGGCCATCTTGCCAGATCACTCGTTTTTCGACACCCGGAACGATATCGTCAAACGCGGCTTCGGTGCTTTCGAAATAAACCTGTACGCCCTCACCAAACTTGCGCGGATCAAAGCTTGGGTGCAGGTTCACCTCTTCGCGCGGGCCAAACCAGTAGGCAAGGCCGCCGAGGGCAATCAACGCAAGGAACAAGCGCCCCAGAAGCCATCCCAAACGCCGCATTACGCGTCTCCCAACACGTCCAGAACCGCCGCCTCGATCAAGCCAAGACATGCATCATCCGAGAACCTGTGATCGGCATCCTTGACCAAAAGAAGCTGCATGTCCGGCCCTGTTGCTTTGTCCAGCAGCCGAACGGCAGTTTCAGTCGATACCGCTGTATCCGCTGTTCCCTGCAGGAAACGAACCTTGAACGGCAGGTTCAACGTGTCGCGCAGAACAAGACGCTGCCGCCCATCTTCGATCATCCGTTTGGTGACGATATAAGGCTCCATGTAATCGGACGGCAACTCGACATGCCCGACCGTTTCCAGGGCGGCTTTCTGGTTATCGGTGAATGAAGCCCAATAGCCATCTTCCGTGAAATCCGGCGCGGCGGCGATCGTGACCATACCTGCTATCCGGTCCGGCATGGCCTTGGCCAGCAAAAGCGCCTGCCACCCCCCCATGGACGAGCCGACAACGATCAGCGGCCCCTTGGTCAAGGCATCGACCGCAGCAACAGTGTCCTCATGCCAATCCCCAATGCAGCCATCCGTGAAAGCACCAGAGCTTTCGCCGTGACCGGAATAATCAAACCGCAAAAAGGCCCGCCCCCGCGCCTGCGCCCAAGCTTCCAGATGGACTGCCTTGGTGCCTTCCATATCCGACATGAGCCCACCCAGAAAAACGATGGTCGGCCCTGCCCCTTCGGTCTTGTGATAAGCCAGTCGCCGCCCCTGCGGCGTCTCCAGAAAATTCGTCGCTGCCATGAAACCTTCTTTCCTTTTATTGCATCATGCACGCCCCACCCCCGAGTGCAATTCCGCCCACTTCATCTTTTTTCAAATACTCCGGGGAGCGCGAGGGGCTGGCCCCTCGCCCCTACACTTGACACAGGCATATCCACCTGCCACATCAGCCAGACGCAAATAACCCGCAACCGGGCGTTCAGTGGGCGCCAAACCGACGAGGAGAGCCGACATGGCCCTGGATTCAAAATCCGTCTCTCTCACTTTCCCAGATGGCAATGCACGTTCCTATGACGCAGGGGTTACGCCTGCACAGGTGGCTGCCGATATTTCAAGTTCGCTGGCCAAAAAGGCCATCTCGGCCACCGTTGACGGCAGGCACTGGGACCTGCAATGGCCGATCGAAGCCGATGCACAGATTGCCATCCACACCATGAAGGATGACGCACAGGCCAACGAACTGATCCGCCACGATCTGGCCCACATCATGGCCCGCGCCGTGCAGGAAATCTGGCCTGCGACCAAGGTCACCATCGGCCCCGTTATCGAAAACGGCTGGTATTATGACTTCGACCGGGAAGAACCGTTCACGCCCGAAGATCTTGGCCTCATCGAGAAAAAGATGAAAGAGATCATCAACAAGCGCGACCCAGTCACCACCGAGGTTTGGGACCGCGAGCGGGCCATCGAGTTCTACAAGGCCAACAATGAGCCCTATAAGGTTGAGCTGATCGAAGCCATTCCCGGGGATGAGCCGTTGCGCATGTACTGGCACGGCCACTGGCAGGATTTGTGCCGCGGTCCGCATCTGCAACATACCGGTCAGGTTCCCGGTGATGCGTTCAAGCTGATGTCCATCGCTGGCGCCTATTGGCGCGGCGACAGCAACCGCGCGATGTTGCAACGCATTTACGGCGTGGCCTTCACCGGCAAGGAAAAGCTGAAAGACCACCTGCATATGCTGGAAGAGGCCGCAAAGCGCGACCACCGCAAACTGGGCCGCGAGATGGACCTGTTTCACATGCAGGAAGAAGCCCCCGGTCAGATTTTCTGGCACCCCAATGGCTGGACCATCTACACCCAGTTGCAGGACTACATGCGCCGTCAGCAGCGCAGGGGTGGTTATGTGGAGGTAAACACGCCGCAGGTCGTTGACCGCAAGCTTTGGGAACGTTCAGGCCACTGGGACAAGTACCAGGAAAACATGTTCATTGTCGAAGTCGACGAGGAACATGCCCGTGAAAAGGCCGTCAACGCGCTCAAACCGATGAACTGCCCCTGCCATGTCGAGATTTTCAAGCAAGGCCTGAAATCCTATCGCGACCTGCCGCTGCGCATGGCCGAGTTCGGGTCGTGCAACCGGTACGAACCCTCTGGCGCGTTGCATGGCATCATGCGGGTGCGTGGGTTCACGCAGGACGACGCCCACATCTTTTCAACCGAAGAACAGATCGAGGCGGAGACCGCCGAATTCATCCGTTTCCTCAGTGTGATCTACAAGGATCTGGGATTCGAGGATTTTTCGGTGAAGTTCTCAGACCGTCCCGAAACCCGCGCCGGATCGGACGATGTCTGGGACAAGGCCGAAGCGGCGCTTTTGTCCGCCACCCGTGCCGCCGGGATCGAACCGGAACTGAACCCGGGCGAAGGTGCATTCTATGGTCCGAAACTGGAATTCGTGCTGACGGACGCCATCGGGCGTGACTGGCAATGCGGCACCTTCCAGGTCGATTTTGTTCTGCCCGAACGGCTGGATTCCACCTATATCGGCGCCGACGGGGCCAAGCACCGCCCGGTCATGCTGCACCGCGCAACACTTGGTTCGTTCGAACGCTTCATCGGTATCTTGATCGAGGAACACGCAGGCAAATTGCCGTTCTGGCTGGCCCCGCGTCAGGTCGTCGTCGCGTCCATCACGTCCGACGCGGACGACTATGTCACCGAAGTGGTCGAAACCCTGCGTGCTGCGGGTGTGCGGGCCGAGGCCGACATCCGCAATGAAAAGATCAACTATAAGGTCCGTGAGCATTCGGTCGGCAAAGTACCTGTAATTCTGGCCGTCGGTCACCGCGAAGTTGACGAACGCACCGTAAGCGTGCGGCGACTGGGTGAAAAACAGACCCAGGTACAACCGCTTGATGCTGTAACAAATGAGCTGGCACGCGCCGCCACCCCGCCAGATCTGCTGTAACAAACAGCACCATATCCAAAAAAATCCGACCCCTCATATGGGGTCGGATTGTAACATTTCACCCTTTCTTCATCAAAAACAGTGTATTACGCTGCAAGGGGGCAGGCCGCCCCATGACGCGCTTGTGAGACACGGGCTCGTGAATTCAACTCTGCCCACCAAGCCACTACCTTTGTCATTGTCACAAGCAGACATACCCAGTCATCAAGAGGATTACCGAGATGTCGAAAACAGCTAAATCCCTGGTTATCGCAACCGCAGTCGCAGCCGCCGTATCGGGTGCCGCAACCACAGCCAGCGCACAAGCAAAAGAAAAGTGCTATGGTGTATCGCTGGCCGGTCAGAACGACTGTGCCGCAGGCCCCGGCACCACCTGCGCAGGCACCTCGACCGTTGATTATCAGGGCAACGCATGGACCCTGGTTGACGCAGGCACTTGCGCCGACATCGAACTGCCTGCGGAAGCAAACGGCACGCCGCGCAAAGGTTCGTTGGAAGCGCTGGAACGCGACCTGCCGGCATAAGATTGGCCTGACGATTTCAAGGGGCGGGCACCATCGCCCGCCCTTTCCCTTTCGTGATCAAGGAACTGGCCCATGTTGGATGACAGCCACCGGTCAAACCGCCTGCCCGCAGCACCGGGCGTTGGCTACAAGCCGCAGCATTTTGCTCAGATACTTGAACACGCACAGCCCGTTGCATGGCTGGAGATCCATGCCGAGAACTATATGGGCGACGGCGGGCGGCCCTTGGCGCAGCTGCGCCACCTTTCCGAACATTTCCCAATCTCGGTCCATGGCGTTGGCCTGTCCATTGGCGGTGAAGGCGCGCTGGACCCCGATCATCTGGCCCGGCTGAAACACTTGGTCGGCTGGCTGAACCCCGCAAGCTTTTCCGAACATTTGGCTTGGTCCACCCATGACAGCCATTTCTACAACGACCTGCTGCCCCTGCCCTATATAGACGAAACTCTAGCGCGGGTTTGTGAACATATCGATCAGGTCCAGCACACTGTCGGGCGGCAGATGCTGCTGGAAAATCCGTCCAGCTATCTGGCCTTCGAGGAAAGCACCTGGTCCGAACCTGATTTCCTGAGGGAGATTGCAAAGCGCACCGGATGCGGCCTGTTGCTTGACGTAAACAATGTCTTTGTCTCAGCCACCAATCTGGATTTCTCGCCGCAAGGTTATATTGACGCTTATCCGCTTGAAAAAGTGTCGGAAATTCACCTTGGCGGCCATGATGAGGATGAAGACGATCACGGTCATCCGCTGCTAATCGACAATCACGGACGAGAAGTGGTCGACCCGGTGTGGGCTCTGCTGGATTATGTGCTGGAGCGTTCGGGGCCAAAACCCGTTCTGATCGAATGGGACACGGATGTGCCGGATTGGCCCGTTCTGCGGAATGAGGCCGTTCGCGCGCAATCCGCTCTGGACCGGATACCGGTATGAGCGTTTCGCAATCTGAATTCCGCGCGGCCATGATGGATGCGTCAGCGCCCGTTCCCGGTGGATTACTGGATGGCGGCGCGCGACCTGCCGGTCGCAGGTTCAGCGTGTACCGCAACAATGTTGCGGTGTCGCTGACCGAGGCGATGCATCAGGCGTTTCCCGTGATTGCCAAGTTGCTAGGGGCGCAGAACATGGATGGGCTGGCCGGGATTTTCCTGCGTCAACATCCGCCCTCCTCTCCGCTGATGATGTTTTATGGCGAGGCGTTTCCTGATTTTCTGGCCGGAATGCCTCAACTTTCCCACCTTGGATACCTGCCGGACGTGGCCCGGTTGGAGATTGCCTTGCGCAAGTCCTACCACGCCGCCGACAGCGAACCTGCACCGGCAGATGTCCTAGCGGTCGAGCCCGAACAGGTCATGCAGGCCCGGTTGCAGTTTGCACCGGCCATGCAGTTGATCCGCTCGGACTGGCCCATTCATGCAATCTGGCGCCTCAACATGGAAACCAATGCTCCGAAACCGGATGCACGGGCCGAGGATGTGTTGATCACCCGCGCCGAATTCGATCCCACACCCAATCTGCTTCCGGCAGGTGGTGCAGATTGGATCGCCCATATGCTGAGCGGCGACACAATCGGTGAAGCATTTGAAAAAACGACTGCCGAACTGCCTGAATTTGATCTTGGAACCACTCTGGCACTGCTGTTGCAGGGCGGTGCAATAACCTCTGTGACTATCGAAAGGCTGGAGACATGACTGCTTTGATCTCAACCTACAATAACACCATGGGAAAACTGGACCTTGCGTCTGGCTGGTTGACCCCTACGCTGGCACGACTGGTCTTTGTTGCGGTTCTTCTGGTTTATTACTGGAACTCAGCCATGCTGAAGATCGACGGATCGATCTTTTCGCCTTCGGCAGGTGCCTTTGGTCAGATATTCCCAAAAGCGGCCGAGGCTGTTCTTTATGACGTCTCCCAAATGACGTTCTTCCAACGCATCGTCATTTTCATGGGAACAATTGCCGAATTTGTTCTTCCGACCCTTCTTCTGGTTGGACTATTCTCGCGTCTGGCGGCTTTGGGCATGATCGGTTTTATCTGGGTACAGACACTTGTCGACGTCACCGGCCATGGCGTGAAACTGGGCAGCCTGTTCGACGCGGCGCCGTCCCTGATGGATCAGCGCACGATGTGGACCTTCCTGATGCTGGTGATCGTCATCAACGGCGCAGGGCCGATCTCGCTCGACCGGATCCTGCGCCTTAAGTAACTTAGAAATGTGCCTTGGGCTGGTCCGGTTTTCCCGCGGCCAGTCCAAGTATCCCGGCGATCCCGGCAAATGTGATCGGGAACATGGTGAAAACACCAAAACCAAAGGCGTAGTACATCGCAGCCGCTGACCCCAGCAACAAGACCCCGCCAATCAACGCGCGCGCTGGCGCCATGGCCCCGCCCGCGATTGCAAGCAAGGGCGCGATAATCGAAATGGCTTGTACCATATCGGGATTGTCGACCTGGCTTAGAACTCCGTCAATTTCACCGACATGGTCGACCACGACCACCTTCGCATAGCCGAAGAACCCGACGATCATTCCGATCAACCCGGCGATTACACCCAATAACATTGCGGCATTACGCATTGAAAATCCTCATTGTAGCTTTCACGCAGATAAGCACCCGTTCAGGAAATGCCAAGCTGAGCACGGGTTTCAGCTGTCCAACCCAACAACAGCCTGCCATCGACTTCGATCAATGGGCGTTTCATCAGGGTCGGGTGCTCTTTCAAAAGCTCCAAAGGGGGCTTGGCACGCTGGGTTTCGTCCAATCCGCGCCATGTCGTCGATCTGGTATTAAGCAAGTCATTGCCGAACTCGGCAAAGGCCCGTGACAGCACCGAACCCGGCACACCGTCGCTGCGTACATCAGAAAATTTGACGTCTGGCAGCGATTTCAATGCCTTGCGACAGGTGTCACAGTTTTTCAATCCATAAAGCTGCATGTCTTTGACGCTCCTGCCCATGCTTTGATTTTAAGCAATCTTGCCCGCTTCTTGCGGTTATTCTTGATTTTTTACTTCACCGTGCAATGTTGAAAAAGGCGAAACACACGAATTGGACTGTTCAGCCAGTGCCAAAACAACTTTTTCGTGGTGACGCTGACCACAGCCCCCACCAATTTGTGGGACAATGCGTAAGTAGAAGGAGACACGGGACATGCCAACCGGCACCGTGAAATGGTTCAATACCACTAAAGGCTATGGATTTATTGCCCCTGACGAAGGGGGCAAAGATGTGTTTGTACATATCTCGGCCGTAGAACGGTCCGGCCTCACCGGACTCGCAGACAACCAAAAAGTTTCGTACGAGTTGCAGGACGGACGCGACGGCCGCCAAATGGCAGCTGATTTGAAACCACTGTAACGACATCCCGCTAAACACGCGGTTGATCATTAAGGATGACGGCCAATTTCCGGCCGTTATCCATCCCCCACCGGTTTCGTTCCATTACCCTCGCGCGGGCTTGGCGTCGGCGTGGGTATTCCAGTTTTCGCCCATGGCAACGATGCAGGATGTGCCTGTCGCGTAGGTGACAACCATGGTCCAGTCCCCGTGCTGACTTGCCCAGACTTCCATAATCTGTTCCGGCCCGCGAACACCCGATGCCACGCGCCGCGCACCGAACTGCCTTTCCAGTTTCTGGTGCAACCGGAGCGTCGGTTCGCACAAAACCTCAGCTATGGGGGACTTGGCCTGCGCAGGCAAGGCGAGACCAAAAAACAGACATAACAGAGCAAAATGCAAAATGCGGGCCATGGAACAAGTGTAACAATTCCATGACGACACGTATAGACAAAAGCTATGCAGCTCGTCAGCTCTATTTGCGAATGATCGCCTCGAACTCACGCCATTCGCGCGCTGTCATCCCCGAGTTTTCTTGCGTGACCGCCTCTCCTGCCAGCATGCGTTGCAGGCTTTCGACCATCTGGGCAGACAGGTTCACCGCACCCAGCCGGTAATCCTCGAACGCCTTATACGCAAACGGCACCCAATCAGCGACGATCTTGCACATCGCCTCGGCATAAACGCGGATTTCATACTGAGCATGCGGATCGGCCCGCAGGCGCAGGAAGTGGAACAGATTATGCAGATCCACCTTCCAATACCATTGCGTATAAACGTTTGCGGGTAGGTTCATGCGGGCCAGTTCACGTGCTAGCCCCTGCTGCCCGTCCTGGCTGATCATGGACTCGTAATTGTCATAGCACCGCGTGCTGTCGGCCTTGAGGGTTTCCAATACGCGCGCGGCCTCTTCACCTTCCAACGTTGCCCCACGGCCCTGATTGTTCACTTCGGACTGTGCCGCCACATGTTCTGGGGCTGGGATATAGAACTCGCGATCCAGAATTGAATACCGTGCCGAGTATTCATTCACATTGGCGGTCCGGTGCCGGATCCACTGCCGCGCCACGAACACAGGCAATTTCACATGCAATTTGACTTCGCACATTTCGAATGGCGTGGAATGCCAGTGCCGCATCAGATACCGGATCAACCCCTCGTCATTCTGAACGGATTTGGTGCCTGTGCCATATGAAACGCGCGCAGCCTGACAGATGGCGGCATCGTCCCCCATATAGTCGATCACGCGGACAAAGCCATGATCCAGAACCTGATGCGCCGTGTACAGGTGGTCTTCCATTCCCACCGAGACAACTCGACGCGTGGGATGCGATTGCGCGCGTTGCGCGTCGATCTCGGCCTGTTGGTCAGGGGACAGCGGCATCGAATCTTCCTTTCTGGCAATGAGTCGCCTGCTACTATATATCGCCGATCCCGGCACAGGAACCGCGATATATGCCGCAGCGGACGCAAAAAACAAATTGCTGCTGAGGGCTCTATCGACACATCGAGGCGGAGCGCTAAGCTCTTGGCAATGTGAGTCGAAAAAGGATGGCCGAAATGGCGCTGAAATATCTTCACACCATGGTCCGCGTGAAGGATCTGGAAAAATCCATGGCGTTTTACGAGCTTCTGGGTCTGAAAGAAACACGTCGGTATGACAGTGAAGCCGGGCGATTTTCTCTGATCTTCATGGCCCCTCCGGGACAGGAAGACGCGCCGATCGAGTTGACGTACAACTGGGACGGCGATGACGCGTTGCCAGCCGACAGCCGCCACTTCGGCCATCTGGCCTACGGTGTCGACAATATCTACGAGGTTTGCCAGCATCTTCAGAACAACGGCGTTACGATCAATCGCCCGCCAAGGGATGGTCGCATGGCTTTTGTTCGATCGCCCGACAACATCTCGGTTGAGCTTTTGCAGAATGGAGAAGCACTGGAACCAGCCGAACCCTGGGCCAGCATGGAGAGCAGTGGTCACTGGTGATCCGTTGGCTGATAGCGTTTGGGCTGGTCGTTCAGGCCAGCCCTGTTAAGGCCGAGCAATGCCGCTTGGCGCTGGCCTTGGCGATGGATATTTCCGTTTCAGTCGATGAGGCTGAAGATGTGTTGCAACGGCAGGGGTTGGCCGCCGCCTTGATTGCGCCCGAAGTGCAAGAGGCCTTCTTTTCTTCACCGATGCCCGTTGCCCTGGCGGTATATGAGTGGAGTGGCCGCTCAACCCAAAATGTCGTCCTGAACTGGACAATGATCGATGACGTTGGTGATCTGCTGTTCGCATCCAGCCAGATCAGCCAATCCGTCCGATCTGACAGCGGATCGGCAACAGCTATGGGCTATGCGTTGGCATACGGTGCAAGTCTTATGGAGCAAGCGCCGCAATGCTTGTTTCAAACCATTGACCTGTCCGGCGACGGCACGAACAACGATGGCTATGGGCCGCAGATCGCCTATCGGCACTTTCCCTTTCAAAACACTGTCGTGAATGGGCTTGTGATCAACGCGGCGGATTTCGAGGGAGAATTGTTCCTGATCCCTTTCTTCGAAAATAATGTCCTGCACGGGCCCGGCGCCTTTTTGGAAATTGCCACCGGGTTTGAAGATTTCGAGCGCGCCATGCGAAAGAAACTGAAACGGGAACTGAGCGGTCTGCAAATCGGTGCATTACGGAACGAAGGCCCATGATACGTCGCGTGGTCGTCTTTCTGGCTTGCCTGTTATCAGGACCTGCCTTTGGCGAGTGTCGTCAGGCACTTGCCCTGGGGCTGGATGTGTCGGGTTCGGTCGACAGCCAGGAATACAGGCTGCAACTGGACGGGCTGGCGTCGGCCCTGAGCCGCCCCGAAGTCAGCCAGCTGATGTTGTCGGACGGCGCAACCTCCTTACGTCTGACGATCTTCGAATGGAGCGAGCGGGGACATGAACGGATGCTGTTGGAGTGGACAGAAGTACGGTCCCCCGCCGACCTGATCGCAATCAGTGATCGTTTGATCCGAACCTCGCGCAGCACAGCACCGCAGGGAACGGCGGTAGGGTCGGCCATGTTATTTGGCTCTTCCCTGCTTGATCAGCAAAGGGGATGCTGGCGCCGTACGCTGGATCTGTCCGGGGATGGTAAACATAACCTTGGACCGCATCCACGAGATGTGAAAGCCAGTTTACGACATAGCGGGATCACGATTAACGGGCTGGTGATCGGCGCTGACGATCCGAAGGAAGGTGATCGGAGATATGTTCAGGTGGGTGAACTTTCAGCTTATTATTCAGCCTGGGTCATTTTGGGGCCAAACGCGTTCGTAGAAGTGGCGCTGGGCTTTGAGGCGTATGAAGAGGCCATGACTCGCAAACTTCTTCGTGAGCTGGACAGTCTTGTCCTGTCTGACGCCCGCCACTGATCAATAGATATACCTTATCTGATCCGTCCAGTACCGTTCAACGCGACGCAGCGAACTGGTGATATCTTCGATGCCTTCAAGCCCAAGCACCCCCCTGCCTTGCAGGCCTTCGGCGTGACGCGCAAACAGCTTGGACACGATATTGCGGATTTCCCTGCCTTGCGGCGTCAGGCGCACGCGAACTGAACGGCGATCAATCTCGCATCTTTGGTGGTGCATATAACCCATCTCAACCAGTTTCTTGAGGTTATAGCTGACATTGCTGCCCTGATAGTACCCACGGCTTTTCAGTTCGCCTGCCGTGACTTCGTGATCACCGATATTGAACAGCAACAACGCCTGAACCGCATTGATTTCCAATACGCCGACGCGCTCAAACTCGTCCTTGATGACATCCAGCAACAACCGGTGCAGTCGCTCCACCAGGGCCAGCGCCTCAAGATAGCTGGTTATGAAACCCTTAGTCTCTGGTGTGGAGACCTGCATTTCCATACTCATCCGACCCTCCGATTCAGTCGCGCTGTTTGACACACGATGAACCGAAAATCCGAAAAATCGGTTAAGCGGAACTTTGCCTTATTTCTGAAAGGTTTGCGCTATGTCTGCAATCAGGCTGGCAAATCGCGCCGGAGGCTGCACCTGCCCCGTGACCCATTGATAAAGGTCCTGATCGTTTTCATGCAACAGCGCGTCATAGACATCCAGCCCGGCGGCATCCATGTCGGCCAGATTGCCCCCCGCATAGGCGGACAGGATAATGTCCATCTCTTTGATGCCGCGTCGCATCGACCGCATTTGCATGCGCTTGATACGCACATCCCGGGGTTCGCTCAATTCTTCTGCTCCAGCATCTGACGCATTTTCTTTTCCAGACGCGCTGCGCGTTCAGAACAGGCGCGCATTTCCGCACGGATGGCGCGCAGTTCGGCCACGGCCGAGGACAGTTCCATACCGCCTTCGCCTTCATCCACAGGCGCATCCATGCCGTCGCCCTCGCCGGTCAACAACCACATGATTGAGACATTGACCATGCCCGCCATCATCGACAGCCTGTTGGCCCGGGGTTCGGACAGATCGTTTTCCCAATCTGAAATTGTCGCCTTTTTGACCCCAAGACGCCGCGCCAGTTGCGCCTGCGTCATTCCCGCGGCTTCGCGTGCGCCTGCCAGACGGTCTCCGAATGTCGCAGAATCCGGACCGTACCAGTCGTTTTCATCATTCATTCGGGTCTCCATCTCACATTGTCTATACTGCTTGATCGTCACTCGGACGCACCCTATGACAGTCGGGCTGAACATACAAACCGAGGCCGAGCATGAGTTTTCTGTCTGCGACACTGTCACGCGTCAAACCTTCACCCACCATCGCAATGACAGCCAAGGCAGCCGAGCTGAAGGCCGCCGGACGTGATGTCATCGGCCTAAGCGCTGGTGAGCCGGATTTTGACACACCCCAGAACATCAAAGACGCCGCTGTTGCGGCCATCGCAGCAGGCAAAACCAAATACACCGCGCCGGACGGCATTCCCGAGCTGAAACAAGCGGCATGTGCCAAGATGAAACGTGACCACGGGCTGGACTATTCGCCGGCCCAGATCTCGGTCGGGACCGGTGGCAAGCAAACGCTGTACAATGCTCTGATGGCGACGATGAATGAAGGCGACGAGGTGATCATCCCTGCACCGTACTGGGTCAGCTACCCCGATATGGTGCTTTTGGCCGGTGGCACCCCTGTTGTGGTCGAGACGACGCTGGAAAACAGTTTCAAGCTGACCCCAGAACAACTGGAAGCCGCCATCACGCCCAAGACAAAGTGGTTCATCTTTAACTCGCCTTCGAACCCAACGGGCGCAGGGTACAGTCGGGATGAACTGAAGGCGCTGACCGATGTTCTGATGCGTCATCCGCATGTCTGGATCATGTCGGACGACATGTACGAACATCTGGCCTATGACGGGTTTGAGTTCTGCACCCCGGCCGAGGTTGAACCCGGTCTATTTGACCGAACCCTCACCTGCAACGGGGTTTCAAAAGCCTATGCCATGACCGGTTGGCGCATCGGTTATGCTGCCGGTCCGGTCGAAATCATCGCGGCCATGCGCAAGATCCAGTCGCAATCCACCTCGAACCCCTGCTCGGTCAGTCAGTGGGCTGCCGTCGAGGCCCTGAACGGAACTCAGGATTTTCTGGCCCCGAATAACGAGACATTCAGGCGCCGGCGCGATCTGGTGGTTCGGATGCTGAACGAGATTGATGGCGTCACCTGCCCCACACCCGAAGGGGCCTTTTATGTCTATCCGTCTATCGCCGGATTGATCGGGAAGACGACGCCCGCTGGGACCGTTCTGGTAGACGACGAAGCCTTTGCAACCGCACTTCTGGAAGAAGCCGACGTGGCCGTTGTATTTGGCGCCGCCTTTGGCCTGTCGCCGAATTTCCGCGTCAGCTATGCTACGTCCGACGCGGCACTGACCGAAGCTTGCAGCCGCATCCAGCGTTTTTGTGCTTCTCTGAGGTGACCATGTCCGCCGAACTGCCTGAGTATTACTTTCGCATACGTGAAAACGGTGCTGCGGTGTTTCGGATCGATACGGAAAACCGTCAGCGCCGGATCGAGATGGACCAGATTGCCGTCATCAATATCCGCAATGGCGAGGTCAAGCCGCACGGGCAGCGGACGTTGTCAGACCGGGATCAGGCCGAGATTGCCCAATGGATGGAAGAGCGCCGGGCCCTGCTGGCCCAGCGCGACATTGACGATATCCATCGCGCGGTCGACTATCTGAATCTGACCACGCAATGGGCACAGTCCAAGGCAAGCGACACGCAGCTGGAGGATGTGACAGACAGGTTATTGATGGCCATGCACGACCTGCGTACGGTACTGGTGCGAAAAAAGGCAGATCGGCTGGACAAAGACTAGGCGGGCTCGGCCGATGCCTGTATCTGCTGTACCGAATACATCCAGAATCGGGTCATGAGAAGCACGGCTGCGAAGGCGAGACCAAGCACCAGGCCCAGCCAGACGCCGATGCCGTCCATATGACGGACAAAGCCGAAATAATACGACGCGGGAATCCCTACGACCCAATAGCTGAGCGCCGCCATGACCATTGGGATCTTGGCATCCTGCAACCCGCGCAGCAGGCCCAGCGCAATCACCTGCGCGCCGTCGACCAGCTGAAACAAAGCCGCCATGGCAAGCAATCCGGTACCGATAGTCAGGATTTGGCCCCGCTGCGGGTCATCTGTTTCCATGAACAGGGAAATCAAAGGCTCGGCGCAGGTCAGGAACAGAATGATGGTTGCCACCGACATGACCAGCGACATACCAGTCACGGAAATTGCACCCTTTTCCAGATGCGCCCTGTCCCGACGACCCAGCGCATTGCCAGCCCGGATGGTCGCCGCATTTGATAACCCCAGGTGAACCATGAAAGTGGCAGAAGCCAGATTCAGGGCGATCCCATGCGCAGCCAGCGGGACCTGACCCAGCCAGCCCATCATCACCGCAGAAGTCGCGAACAGTGAAACTTCGGCCAATGTGGTCAAGCCGATGGGTACACCCAACTTCCATACGCTGGCAAACATTTCCCAATCCGGTCGCCAGAACCGCTGGAATAGGCTGTGCTCTGGCAACGTCCGGATCACATAGATAACAACCGCGATCAGCGAAACAACTTGTGTCGTGATCGAGGCGATTGCCGCCCCTGTCACGCCCAGTTCGGGGGCACCCCAGTTGCCGAAGATCAGCGCATAATTGGTCAGCCCGTTCACAGCCGCCGCCGCAATTGTGATCCACAAAACAATCTGCGTTCGCTCCAATGCCGCCAGATAGCTTTTCAACACCATCACAATGAGGGCCGGAAACAATCCCCAACCGGCAACTCGCAGATATTCGGCTGCGGTTTCAGCAATTTGCGGTTCCTGCTTCATGGCGATCAGGATCGGATAGGACCACCACAGCAAGGGCATGACAACCACGGCATACAGCAACGACAACCATAGCCCCATCCGGGTCGAGCGGCGAATGCTGGTCTCGTCCCCTTCCGCCGCCGCTGTGGCCACCATGGGCATGACGGCCCATCCAAATCCCGCACCAAACAAAAACAACACGAAATAATAACTGTTGGCCAAGGTAACGGCCGCCAACGCCTCGACCCCGTACCAACCCAGCATGATGGTGTCGGTCAAGCCGATTGCGTACTGCGCCAGATGACCGCCAACCAGTGGCAGGCCGAGAACGGCAATAGCCCGAAAATGGGCCGGATATGTCATCACCTTTGTCATTGCTCCAGCCATATGCGCGCCATTGGCGCGGGACAAGAGCGGATCGGCAATATTTCATATTGAGACTTTTATGCCCGACCGTTTCCTGAGGCCGGGCATCTTTGCAATCAGCGGGCGTCGGGGTGCAGAGCCGTACCCAGAATATGCTCGGACCGGTGAATAACGTGATGCGCCTGCCCTACGATCAGCGGATCAGGCTCGCCCACGATATCGTGATCCTTGCCGGGGTAATCCAGCGAGGACAGGAAGTGACGCATACAGTTCAGGCGTGCGCGTTTCTTGTCATTTGACTTGATGATCGTCCAGGGTGCGTCAGCCGTATCCGTGTAAAAGAACATGGCTTCTTTCGCCTCGGTATAATCATCCCACTTGCTGAGGCTCGCCTTGTCGATGGGCGACAGTTTCCATTGCTTCAAGGGGTCGGTTTCACGGCTTTTGAAACGGCGTTGCTGCTCTTGCTGTGTAACCGAGAACCAGTATTTGTATAGCTGAATGCCAGAGCGCACCAGCATCCGTTCCAACTCGGGCGTTTGCCGCATGAACTCAAGATATTCGTTGGGCGTGCAGAACCCCATGACCCGCTCCACACCCGCGCGGTTGTACCAGGACCGGTCATAGAACACCATCTCGCCCACGGTCGGCATCTCTTGAATGTAGCGCTGGTAGTACCACTGGCCTTTCTCTTCCCAGGTCGGTTTGTTCAATGCAACAACACGGGCCTGACGCGGGTTCAGGTGCTCCATGAACCGCTTGATCGTACCCCCTTTGCCTGCCGCATCGCGCCCTTCGAACAACAAGACAAACCGCTGCCCCGTTTCCTGCGCCCACAGCTGAACCTTCAAAAGCTCGGCCTGCAGATTGGCTTTTTGCGTCTCATACACCGACCGGGCCATTTTGCGGCCATAGGGGTATTTCCCACTTTCAAACGCCTGCCGGATTTTCTCGGGGCTAGGCGCTGAAGGGTCGGTGTCTTTGGCGAGCGTGGTCTTGATCTGGGTGGGTTCTGCGTTGGTCGTGGCAATGGCGTCCATACATCCTATCCTTTTCTACTGTCCTGAAGGGTGGCTAGCAGAAAGCTCGGAAATGCGCTTTGATTGGTGTCAAATAGATGCCTCAAAAACCCATGATTTCCAGCGCGGATCCCTTGTTCCAATGCAGACGTCTTTTTTCAAGCTGAACGGCCATTCTTTCCACGTCAGGACATGGGGCGACAAAGCCGCGCCACCATTATTGATGCTGCATGGTTTCCCCGAATACAGCGGTGCCTGGGCCGATCTTGCGCCTCATCTGGCCGAACGCTTTTATTGTATTGCTCCGGACCAGCGCGGTTATGGCCAAAGCTGGTGTCCCGAAGGGGTGCAGAACTATACCCTGTCGCAACTGGTCTCAGACATGGCCGCACTGATTGAAACCAGCGGCGCGCCTGTTGCGCTGCTGGGTCACGACTGGGGCGCATCGGTGGCTTATGGCGTTGCCATGTTCCGCCCGGAACTCGTTGATCGGTTAATCATTGCAAACGGCGTACATCCGGTGCCGTTTCAACGCGCGATGGCCTTGGGTGGCGCACAATCCACAGCCTCGCAATATATCAATCTGCTGCGAGCACCCGATGCCGCACAAAAACTGTTCGAAAACAACTTTGCGATGCTGGAACAGTTCTTTCGCCATGGTATGGGGCTGGACTGGTTGACCGAAGCTCGCATGGCCGACTACCGCACTGAATGGGCCCGACCCGGTCGGCTGCAGGCGATGCTGAACTGGTACAGAGCCTCTCCGTTGGTTGTCGCCAAACCCGGTGTCCCCGCGACAGACCTGCCCGACCTGCCGCTCGACCGGTTGCATGTCAGGTGTCCGCACTTGTTGATTTGGGGGCCGGATGACAAAGCCCTTTTACCGGAAGCCACTGAGGGGCTGGAGGCGTTTGCCACCCACCTCACCCGTGTCACGATCCCTGGGACCGATCATTGGTTGCATCATCAAAACCCGCGGGCCGTGGCGCAGGCCATTCTGGAATGGACTGGCCTGACGTAATCAGGCCCCACCCGCGCGCAACGGCAAGCCAGGCAGCCTTTGTCGCAGCACCAACGATATCTGTAGCACCTTACCGGTGCCCCCAATCGTCAGGGTTGTCAGAGTTGTTCGGCGACAACCCCAACTCATCACCATCGGTTGAGCACCCAAGCCCCAGAACCGTCCGGTTTGCATATGAAAAATAGGAGCAAACCTGATTGATCTCTAGGATTTCGCCATCATCCCACCCCGCGTCGCGCAGGGCGCTGACATCCGCCTCGACCAGATCGCCCGGCGCTTCGGTCAGCTTGCGGGCATAATCCATCGCAGCCATTTGCGCCGCATCCAGCGGTGCAGCCGAGGGATCGCGCGCCTCAATCGCTGCCCTGATCGCGTTGCCACGCACCGTATCACCCAGCAAGCGCTGAAGACCTGCAAAGTGATGCTCGACGCAATACCCGCACCGGTTCAGTGAGCTGACCCAAACCCCCAGCACTTCCAGAAACCATTTCGGTATCTTGTTGCCCGAATGATGCAGCACTGCCTTGTACATGGCCATATGGCCTTCCATCGAATGCGGTCGAAGGCTGTGTGCCATCATGATGTTGTCTACGTTATTGTTCGGCCCGGTCACGCGTTCGTAGAGTTTCTTCAACTTTCCAGTCGCGTCTTCGAACGGAACGGTTCTGATCCAGCTCATTTATTCACCTCCGCTTTACCGGGATCAAAGGACTGGTTATCTGCACGGATTGCAAGCGGCTTGACAGAAAACGCACAACACCTCGCGTCCCTCTTCCCCCGGACCACATCACCTGCCATAATGGCGGAAACCCAAAAACAAGAGCAGCACCCATGCCCGAAGATCTGTTGACGCCCAGCGCCACCTCTACCTATGACGCCTCCTCGATCGAGGTGCTCGAAGGGCTGGAACCGGTTCGCAAACGCCCCGGCATGTATATTGGCGGCACGGATGAGCGTGCGCTGCACCATATGTTGGCCGAGATCCTCGACAACTCGATGGACGAGGCGGTGGCAGGCCATGCCAACCGGATCGAGGTCGAGCTGCATTCCGACTACGCCCTGACCGTCCGTGACAACGGGCGCGGTATCCCGATCGACCCGCATCCGAAATTTCCGGGCAAGTCCGCGTTGGAGGTGATCCTGTGTACCCTGCACGCGGGTGGCAAGTTCTCGGGCAAGGCCTATCAGACCTCGGGCGGCTTGCACGGGGTTGGTGCGTCGGTGGTGAACGCGCTGTCTGATTCGATGGTCGTGAAGGTGGCGCGGGACAAGCAGCTATATGAACAACGTTTCTCGCGCGGCATCCCGCTTGGCCCGGTCGAAAAGGTTGGCGCGGCCCCGAACCGGCGCGGCACAACGGTGACCTTCCACGCCGACCCGGACATCTTTGGCCATCACAAGTTCAAACCCGCGCGGCTGTTCAAATCCATCCGCTCCAAGGCCTATCTGTTCTCGGGCGTCGAAATCCGCTGGAAAACCGCCATCGATGACGGCGAAACCCCGCTTGAGGCCTCGTTCCACTTTCCCGGTGGCCTGTCGGATTACCTGAAAGAGACGATGAACGGCTCGTCCACCTATGCCGAGCAACCCTTTGCGGGCACCGTCGATTTCAACGAGAAATTCGGCACCCCAGGCAAGGTCGAATGGGCGATCAACTGGACACCGTCGCGTGATGGATTCATCCAGTCCTACTGTAACACCGTTCCCACCCCCGAAGGCGGCACCCATGTGGCTGGGTTCTGGGCCGCGATCCTCAAGGGGATCAAGGCCTATGGCGAGTTGATCAACAACAAAAAGGCCGCGCAGATCACCCGCGACGACCTGCTGACAGGTGGCTGCGCGCTGGTGTCGTGCTTTATCCGCGAGCCGGAATTCGTGGGCCAGACCAAGGACCGTCTGGCCACAGTCGAGGCGCAGCGGCTGGTCGAAAACGCGGTCCGCGACCATTTCGACAACTGGCTGGCAGCTGATACGAAATCCGCCGGCGCGATCCTCGACTTCCTCATCCTGAGGGCCGAAGAACGCCTGCGCCGTCGGGCCGAGAAAGAAACGCAACGCAAGTCCGCCACTAAGAAACTTCGTCTTCCCGGCAAGCTGGTGGACTGTTCCAGTTCAACACGCGACGGCACGGAATTATTCATCGTCGAAGGCGATTCTGCGGGTGGCTCGGCCAAGATGGGTCGTGACCGCAAAACGCAGGCCCTGCTGCCCCTGCGCGGCAAAATCCTGAACGTGCTGGGCGCGGCCAGTTCCAAGCTGGGCACCAATGCCGAGATCAACGACCTGACCCAAGCGCTGGGTGTCGGGCTTGGCACCAAGTTCAACGTCGACGACCTGCGCTATGACAAAATCATTATCATGACCGACGCGGATGTGGACGGGGCGCATATCGCCGCGCTGCTGATGACGTTCTTCTTCACCCAGATGCGCCCGATGATTGACGCGGGCCACCTGTATCTGGCCTGCCCGCCTTTGTACCGCCTGACCCAGGGCGCCAAACGCGTCTACTGTCTGGACGAGGCCGAGCGCGACGAATGGCTGAGGAAAGGTCTGGGCGGCAAGGGCAAGATCGACGTGTCCCGCTTTAAGGGTCTGGGCGAGATGGACGCCAAGGACCTGAAAGAGACCACGATGGACCCCAAGTCCCGGAAATTGATCCGGGTCACCATCGACGAAGACGAACCCGGCGAGACCGGCGATCTGGTCGAGCGTCTGATGGGCAAAAAACCCGAACTGCGGTTCCAGTACATCCAGGAGAACGCGCGGTTTGTGGAGGAGTTGGATGTTTAGACTGGTTCACCTATTGCTAACCAGTTGAAGATTTCTGCCAAAAGCTCACTGGTTGGATACTGTCTGATTTCCTCTTCATCAGCACCCTCTGCGAGCTTCTTTTCCCAATACCACTCTTGGAAATCCGAGTACTTACCCCAGATGCGTTTTGCCGCAACGGGATCAATCCCAGCTTCTGAAACCAGCCAATTGCGAACATGTTTCACGGCATTCTGCGGAGCCTTTTGATCGTCAGTGCCGTAAGCTTCAATATCGCAACCGGAAATATCTGAAAGAGCGGCTTGGAAACGGTAACGTTTTTCTTCTAGAATCAAGAATTTTTTCTTTTCCCGACCATCACCAAAATATTGACGGCATCCAAAATCAATCCCGAGCTCAAATGGCATGTTAAGCCTGAAGTGCTCACCTTCCCGTTTGGCTTGGCAGCGACTTAGATCGTGAATTGAGTACTTTGAACACTCGATCAAGCTGCGAATTTTTTCAAGACGATTTTCGCCACTGTCATTCCGCTCTGACGCCAACCTGGGCCTGAGGCCCAGATAAGCTACGCAAAACATTATTGCTTGTAGTATTGGCTCAAAATCTTCATCAAACGGACAGTTGATAAAAACACAACTTTCAAAAGGATATTCAGGCAATACTTAGCCTTTCGACTTCACTGGATCATTCCCATATGAATCGCGTTCTCTAATTCTACCATCGCGACCATGAATATAGAGTTCCGTGCCCTGGTTTTTGGCAATTTTCCGAGCTTCACGTATTGCTTCACCCTGCGTTGTATAAGTGCTCGTAACTCTTGACGAACCTGCTTTACGCACGCTCCATTTGCCTCCATTAGGCACAACGTGCTGACCTTTGGCTGCCATATCCGACTCCTAGCCTTTGTTACGTGTCCCTATGCTTAAGATATGCCAACAAATCTCCTACTCCAACTACGAACAGCAAATAACTTAACAATTTGTGAATAAAATTAAAAAGTTGAAGCGGGTCGGGCGCGTGAATGATGCTCTACACCAAGCAATGGATTGGATAGGAAGACCCACCACCACCACACGCGCCCTCAAAAAACCAAAATCTACTGCAATTCAAACATCTTCGGTTTACTAATCAAACCAAGACCCGGCTTCCCCGTGGCAAGCTGGCTTGGATTTAACGATTAAGGATTTGCAATGGCCCGCCTTTATGACAGTCGAAAACGTGTTCTCGTAACCGGTGGGGCCGGGTTTCTGGGCTCGCATCTGTGCGACCGGCTTCTGGATCAGGGGCATGAGGTTTTGTGCGTCGACAACCTGTTCACCGGCACCAAGCGCAATATCGACCATCTGCACAGCAACCCGCGGTTCGAGTTCATGCGCCACGATGTGACCTTCCCGCTGTTCGTCGAGGTGGACGAGATATACAACCTCGCCTGCCCGGCCTCACCCGTGCATTATCAGCACGATCCGGTGCAGACGACCAAGACCAGCGTGCATGGCGCGATCAACATGCTGGGTCTGGCGAAACGTCTGAAATGCAAGATCTTTCAGGCCTCAACGTCTGAGGTTTACGGCGACCCGACGATCCATCCGCAGACCGAAGACTATTGGGGCAACGTCAACCCGGTTGGTCCGCGCTCGTGCTATGACGAGGGCAAACGCTGCGCCGAGACGTTGTTCTTTGATTACCACCGTCAGATGGGGCTTGAGATCAAGGTCGCCCGCATCTTCAACACCTACGGTCCCCGAATGCACCCCGCCGACGGGCGCGTTGTGTCGAACTTTATCATGCAGGCCCTGACCGGCGAGGCGATCACCATCTTTGGCGACGGCACGCAGACCCGGTCATTCTGCTACGTGGATGATCTGATCGAAGGGTTCATCCGCCTGATGGACACAGGCAAGGACGTCACCGGCCCCGTTAATCTGGGCAATCCCAACGAATTCTCGATGAACGAGCTGGCCAGCGAGGTGCAGGCGCTTGTTGGCGCGGAAACCCCTATCAGTTTCAGGGAGTTGCCCGAGGACGATCCGAAACAACGTCAGCCCGATATCACGCTGGCGCGGACCCTGCTGAACTGGGAACCCACAGTGCAGCTGAAGGAAGGGTTGGACGCAACGATCCGGTATTTCCGGGCGCTTCAGTCAGAAGGCGCAGCCGGATAACGCGTCTCACCGTGGTTCAGAGAATGGATCAGACCGCCGTGCCGATCAGCGCGACGCCAATCGCCATGAGGACCGCGGCGCCCAGGCGTCGCATCCAGTTGCCTTCCTTCAGGAAAATGAACCCGATAAGCGCCGCAAAGATGACCGAGGTTTCCCGCAGGGCCGAAACCGCCCCAAGCGGCGCAAAGTTCTTGGCGTAAAGCACCAGACCATACGCTGTCATCGAAACCAGCCCACCCAAAAGGCCCGTCATCCATATTCTGACTGGCAGTTCTTTGAGGGTGGTGCGTTTCCTGACCCCGATAAACCCTGCAATGAACAGGTGCAGAAAGGCCCCCCACGCCCAATAGCTGAGCGTATTGCCTGACAGCCGCACCCCGATGCCGTCAACCACCGAATAGATCGAAATGCAAAATCCGGTTCCCAGCGCGAATCCCAGCGCGCTGCGCCCGACACCCGAACGCAGCGCCGCCCAGCTGCTCAGCTGAATGCCAACTGCGATCAAGGCGATCCCACCCCAAGCCTGCCAGGGCAGAACTTCGCCCACCAGCGCCATCGCCCAAAGCGAGACCAGTGCCGGAACAATCCCGCGTGCTATGGGGTAAACCACACTCAGATCGCCATGCTGGTAGGCCTTGCCCAGCATGAAGTAATAGCCGAAATGCACGACGGTCGAGAGCAGGATATAGACAAAGCTCTGCGTGTTCGGCAACGGCAGGACCATCACCATTACCGCCGCCGGCAAGACCTGACCCAACGCGACCAGACCCAGCATGGTGGTGCGGTCCGCTGCCGTTTTCACGATGGCATTCCATACGGCATGCAGCAGCGCCGCCGACAGAATAATCAGAATGACGAACAGGGTCATACCCGAACCTTTCCCGCAGAATTCGTGCGTAAAAAGGGTCTTTGGCCCCATTTCACTTGGGCGTGGTGTCTGCCAAAACCGGGATTTTTGTCAAGCCGGATTCCAGTGGTCAAATTACCGCCACTGTTGGGGACGTGTCCGCAAGCCGTTTCCGGTCTCGTCCCGCACCCTTGTGCCCGGTAAGAAGTTACAACAGCACGTGATCCCGGTTGCAGGACGCGCATCACGTTCTAAGATCGGGCACATGAGTTTTGTGACAGACAACCAATTGCCCCTGCTGATCCTGTTTTTTCTGTCAGGATCGATCGGCACCGCCTTTTTGTTCCGCAAGCCAGCGGGGCACCGGGCGTGGAAATTGGCCGATCTGGTCTGGGTCGTGCTGGGTGGCATCGGCGCATTGGTGGCTGTTCTGGCGGGGCTTTACACGTCGGACAGTTCGCGACTGGATCGCCAGATTGATGTAGCCTACGCCGCAACATTGGCATTCGACCGGGATGCCGCACGGTTTCGTCTGCGTTTCTGCGACCCTGCTTACGATCCTGATACGGCAGTGCTTTGCGACAAGGTTGAATTCCTGTCGGCATCAACTGCCAGCAACTCGGAATTGCCCCTGTTCATCGCCGTAACCAACGAAGTGGCCCCCCTGCAGGGCCTGCACTTCCTGTTCGGAAGTCAGGGCAAAGATGAAATGGACGAGCTGCGGGATATGACGGCAAAAGCTGATGCTTTCGATATCGACCAGTTCCTCGTATTCACGTCTCTGGACGACAAAACTCAGGTGGCCATCGACAACATGCGCCGTAAGGTACCCGCGATTGCCGGAGATTATCAGATCCTGGCACAAAGCTATGACGATCTGATCCAGCAGGTCGGCAAGTTGAAGGACGAATGGGAGTACCTGCAGGCCAATGCCCATATTCTGGTTCTGCAAATCGTGGCGCTTTGTCTTGTTAGCTTTGCGGCCCCGTTTCGACTGGGAAAATCTTTGGTCGAATTGCGCCGGGCGCTCAACGTCGATAGCCCCGCGCCAACACCTGTGGATCAACCCCCAGAAAATAGCGCAGAAGTGTCCACAAGTTCCGCATGCCCCGTCGAGTCCAACCTGCCTGTTCATAGCGCTCCGCGCTCGTAAAGGCACGCGACTCGAGTATTGCGATCCGTGGCAATGCGCGCACCAGCGCCACATCTTCCATCAAGGGTTGGTCCGGATACCCACCAGCCGCCAGATAGACATCACGCGGAACCAGCAACCCCTGATCTCCGTACGGTAAACCGAACAGCCTGCTGCGCAAATTGGCCCATCCGGCCACCCAGGCTGGCGCAAGCCCACGCGCGCGAAAAGCCAACCGAAACGCCGCTGGTGCGTTGGATGGCAGATGGGCGCTTACGCTCTTGGCCCATCCCTCTTGCAACACGGTATCTGCATGAAGGATCAGAAGCCAGTCTCCATCAGCATGCGCGCACCCCCGGCGCAATTGACCGCCGCGCGATGGCTCACCTCTAATGACATGCGCGCCAACATCTTCTGCTATTCTCAACGTCTGGTCAGTTGAGCCTGCATCGCTGACGATCAGGTCCCGGATCAGCCCGGAATGCACCCCTTCCATCAGGGCTTCAAGGCACGCAGGCAAGGAATCGGCGGCATTCAAGGTTGGAATCACTACAGTGACGGGTGCGGGCACGTCCGATAACCTCTGGTCTTGGCTGCGAGACTTCCTATATCACGAGGCCAAAGGCAATGACGAGGACCAAGCCATGCCCACCCGCCGCATCCTGCGCCTGACTGGCTCGGACACCGAAAACTTTTTGCAGGATCTTGTAACCAATGACGTTCAGGGATTGGGCAATGGGTTGGTCTATGCCGCACTGCTTACACCACAGGGCAAGTATCTGGCAGATTTCTTTCTGAAACGCGATGACGTTGGGGTGCTGCTGGACGTGGCCGAGCCACATGCAGATGACCTGATCAAGCGCCTGAACATGTACAAACTCCGTGCGGATGTGGTGATCGAAGGCACGGATCTGCATCTGCAGCGCGGCACAGGTCCAGCACCGGACACCGCCCTGCCCGACCCCCGTCACGCGGATATGGGTTGGCGTGACTATTCGACAGCCCCAGATGGCGATGACGGAACCGACTGGGACGCGCTGCGCGTTCGACACTGCATCCCCGAGGCTGGGGTCGAACTTACGCCAGACAGCTATATCCTCGAATCCGGGTTCGAGGCGCTGAATGGTGTGGATTTCAAAAAGGGTTGCTATGTCGGTCAGGAAGTGACTGCGCGCATGAAACACAAGACCGAGTTGCGCAAAGGCTTGCGGCGGGTCTTTGTCGAAGGATCGGTTCCGGCGGGGACTGAGATTACCGCAAACGGCAAACCCGTCGGCACCCTGTTCACGCAATCAGGCGGCCAAGGAATCGCGTATCTGCGCTTTGACCGTGCGAATGCAGACATGATGGCCGGAGACGTCGTGGTTCGCCTGACGGACCAAGCGTAACTTGTTGCCAAATCGGCACGGCCTTATCCGCCGTATGTTTCATAAAGTTTGAACCCGTTACCCAGCCCTGCCAATGTGTCGTCACAGGGGCAACACGGATACCCGCATGTTTCAGCTTTATTCCGCGATTTGGCGCGCCAGCGCCGGGCGGCAGATTATCCTCATCCTGTTATCCATTGCCATTGCGGCGCTTGCCGCTGTTCCGCTTGAATTTCAGCGCGATATCGTCAACCACCTTACGTCCAATGATCTTCACGTCGAAAAGCTGGTTCTGCTGGGCATCGGCATGATGATTGTCATCCTGCTGAGCCTCGCCCTGAAATGGGTTCTGGGTTTTCGCGCGGGTACATTGGGCGAAGACATGATCCGGCTGATCCGGCAACGCTTGCTGTGGCGTGCTACCGACCTGAAGGAAACGGGTGAAAATCTGCGCAAAGGTACCATGACGACCGCCATCTCAGCCGAGGCTGAGGAGCTGGGCAAGTTCGCAGGGGGCGCGTTCTCGGACCCGGTGGTTCAGGTTGGAACGCTGGTCAGCGTGATCGGGTACATATCCTCAACGCAGCCAGGCCTTGGCCTTATCGCGTTTTCCATGATTGTGCCGCAGATCATTATCGTTCTGGTGTCGCAACGCAAAGTGAACACGTTTGTCGCCGAACGCGTCCGCCTTTTGCGCAGCGCCACTGATAGGCTGACCACCGAGGATATCGATGCCGTCGAGCGGGATATCAATGCCCTGTTCGACGACATCTATGACACAAGGCGGCGCATGTTTCTTTGGAAGCTTTCGGCCAAGTTCCTATTGAGCGTAATCAACGGCGCCGGAACCGTAGGTATTCTGATGTTGGGCGGTTATCTGGTGCTGCAAGGAAAGACCGATGTCGGCACGGTGGTGGCCGCGATCAGCGGGCTTGGCCGGATACAGGGCCCGACCGCGTTCCTGATCGCCTTTTACAGACAAGTCAGTGCCAACCGCATCAAATACGAGCTGATGCTAGAACTATTCGGCCCGGACCCCGCGCATTACCGGTACCGCAACAGTGCATAAAAAAGACCGCGCAGCGGCTGCTTGCGCGGTCTGACACAAAAAGCGACGAAACGTCACGCGCGTTCGGAATATTCCATCGTTTCGGTGTTCACGATGATCATTTCATCCTGACCGATGAACGGCGGCACCATGACTTTCACGCCATTGTCCAGAATTGCAGGCTTGAACGAGTTCGCGGCGGTCTGACCTTTTACGACCGGCTCGGTTTCGACAATCTTGCAGGTTACTTTCTGCGGCAGCGTCGCGTTCAGCGCTTCACTTTCGTAGAATTCGACAACAATCGTCATGCCATCCTGAAGGAACGGACGACGCTCGCCCAGCAAATCCGCTGGCAATTCAATCTGTTCGTATGTTTCGGCATCCATGAAGACCAGCATGCCATCGGTTTCATACAGGAACTGCTGATCCTTCTGTTCAAGGCGCACACGCTCAACCTTGTCAGCCGAGCGGAACCGTTCGTTCAGTTTCGAACCATTGCGCAGGTTGCGCAGTTCGACCTGCGCGAAAGCGCCGCCCTTGCCGGGCTTCACATGGTCAACCTTGACCGCGGCCCAAAGGCCGTCGTTATGCTCAAGCACATTGCCGGGGCGAATTTCGTTCCCATTTATCTTGGGCATTACATAATTCCTTCACAAACGGTTGATGCGTCAGTTGCGCCTCCTATATCTGGCGGGAACATACCTGACAAGACAACCAAACCTAGTGCTGCAAGTGCAGCGAGATATGCAAGTGACGCAACGCAACTATGCATATTAGCTGTATCCGAATCGCACTTTATCGGTCATAAGGACCGTCACGCCGAAAATTGCAAGAGCAAGAAAAACAAGGAAGACGAGATGAGAGATTTCGTTGACGGCACTGCCTTTAACAACGAACAAGGCAATCGTGCTCGCAAACTTTTCGCGGCCGTTGTGTTGGCCGCACTCGATGACGCCATTGCCGATGACAAGAAGTATGGCAATGGCCCGGAACAAATCGCCCGTTGGGCGCGCTCGCGCGATGGACGCGAAGTGCTGTCTTGCGCGGGAATCGACCCGAACGAGCGGGTTGTCAGCGGACTGATGGAGTTCGTTGGCCGTGGCGTGCGGACCTCGGTCGCGCTGTCGCGTGAAGAAAGCGAGCGTCGCAATGCCGCTCAGCAGGCTGAAGCTGCCTGATCCAAGGCTGTTTCAACTCAGAAAAAACGCGCTCTGCCATCAGAGCGCGTTTTTCTATGCGTATCCCACCACGATCCCGGGCGTCAGGATGAGTTCGGGGCTTCCCCTGCCCGCCCAAATCAGGTCATCTGCGCCTTGACAGGTAGGAGACAATCCATGGTTCGCGCCATCATGATTCAAGGCACCGGCAGCAATGTCGGAAAATCCGTTCTGGTGGCGGGGCTTGCGCGGGCTTTTACACGGCGGGGTCTTCGGGTTGCGCCCTTCAAACCGCAGAACATGTCGAACAATGCTGCTGTTACAGAAAACGGTGGGGAAATCGGTCGCGCACAGGCCCTTCAGGCACGGGCGGCAAGGCGGGCGACGCATACGGATATGAACCCTGTATTGTTAAAACCTGAAACTGATACCGGCGCGCAGATCATTGTTCAGGGGCAGCGCGCGGGCACCATGAAAGCCGGTGATTACCGCAAGGATAAATCCAGACTGCTAAGCGCCGCACTGGAAAGCTTTGACCGGCTGTGCAACGACGCGGATCTGGTTCTGATCGAAGGGGCGGGCAGCCCGGCCGAAACAAACCTGCGCAAGGGTGACATCGCCAATATGGGCTTTGCCTGCGCTGCGAACATACCTGTAATACTTGTCGGCGACATTCACCGCGGCGGTGTGATCGCACAGATCGTTGGCACTCAGGCGGTTCTGGACGACGGCGATCTTGCGCGAATTCGGGGCTTCGCCGTCAATCGGTTCAAGGGCGATGTGTCCCTTTTTGACGAAGGGCGCGATGATGTTGCCTCTCGTACTGGGTGGCCCTGTCTGGGGGTCGTCCCATGGTTTCATGACGCCTGGAAGCTACCGGCCGAAGATATGATGGACATCCGTTCTCACACAGGCGGCACCTGCAAGGTTGTTGTGCCACAGCTTGAACGGATGGCGAATTTCGACGACCTTGACCCATTGTCGGCCGAACCCGGTGTGAGTGTCGAGATCATTCCAGCCGGACGCGCATTGCCGGGCGATGCCGATCTGGTTTTGCTACCGGGCAGCAAATCCACCATCGGAGATTTGGCCTATTTCCGTGCACAAGGCTGGGACATCGACCTGTACGGTCATGTTCGGCGCGGCGGGCATGTGCTGGGTCTCTGTGGTGGCTTTCAGATGCTGGGCAAGACCATTTCCGACCCCGATGGCGTAGACGGTCGACCGGGTAAGGTCGACGGGTTGGGGTTGCTGGATGTGGACACAGTCATGGGAGGACAAAAGCAAGTTGTCCTGCGTACGGCCCATGCGTTGCCGGGCCGAGAGCCGGTCACCGGATACGAAATCCACATGGGCCATACAAACGGGCCGGATTGCACCAATGCATGGCTTGAGGTCGAAGGCCGCCCTGAAGGCGCGGCCAGCGCAAACGGGCGGATCAAGGGAAGCTATCTGCACGGTATCTTTTCGTCCGACGCATTCCGGGCGCGGTATTTGTCAGCGTTAGGCGTGACCTCGGACCTGTCCTATGAGGACGGCGTCGAGCAGGCGCTGAACGATCTGGCCGATCATCTGGAGCGCCACATGGACCTTGACCTGCTGCTCAGCCTCGCGCAGCCTCCGCACCGTGGCTGAGAGTTACTCCAGATCCTGAGCCGCAAGAGCGCGGGCGATCTCTCGCCTGACCATCTTGCGCACATTTCGTGTAATCCGCTCACCCATCGTTCCTTGCAGCTCGGCGCGGACAACCTCTGCGATCAGGGTGCGCAGAGCGTCTTCATCCATGTCGATCGTCCTGACGTTTTCGTCGGAACCAGGTTCTTCGGCATCAGCATCAGACACAACAGCTTGAGACGACCGGATGAATTCCGCCTGATAAGGTGCGTCTTCGTCCTGCTGAACCGCGTCTGGTTCTTCGCCACCGGCAGCATCAATCGACATCGCAGCGGCAAATTCTTCTTCGACATCCCATGGCAGCGCGTGAGACGGTGTGCCCGAATATGCATCCTGGCTGTCACCGTCCGGTTCCCACTGATCTTCTGTTTGCGCGATGGCCGCTTCCAGCGCTTCGATCTTTGCACTCAGGCTGCTTGTTGCATCATCCGCCGCGACGCGTTTCGTCTCGGCTGTTTCTGGCTTGTCCTGGTCGGCGTTCGCGGGTTGACCCGTCTGAACGATATCGCAGGTGCGCAGCAACATCGGCTTCGCAGCATCTGAAACTTCGGCTTCTGATACAGCTTTAGCGGGAATCACCCCCAATTGATCTGGTGTGCTGATCCGCAAAGCATCTGTAAGCACCAGCCGCCCCGGCTTGCGTGCCTTAGTCGTTTGATCCGCGACGGTTTTATCACGACTGTCTTCACTGACCAGACGTTTGACCGAAGACAGAACGTCTTCGATCCCTGCTTTCACGACATTATCAGACATTGTTCTCTACCGCTCTATCCTTGGATCGAGTGTAGCCAAACAATCCGCGCCTCACAACAGATAGTATTGGCGATCAGTCCCGGCGCAATGCTTTGAGAACGCGATCCAGATCCTTGCTTTGCTTGCTGACCTGTGCCGGCGCATTCTTGACCAGATTGTAATACAAAGTTGGATCATAGATTTGCACCGCCAGCCCAAGACGCTCGGCTGTCAGAAGGCCCTGCGCCTGCAACAACTGATAGGCAGCCCGCGACCGTTCGGTGCGCGAAGCGACTTCTGCCAGCTGCGCATCCAGCAAATCCTGCTGCGCATTCAATACATCCAGAGTTGTTCGCGCGCCCAGTGTTGCCTCTTCCCGGATGCCATCAAACGCCACCTGTGAGGCGTTAACACGCTCGGTTGACGCCCTCAGACTGGCGCTGGCCGCCTGAAACGCCGCATAACGGTCGGTCACACCCTGCGTGATGTTCTTTTGAACGTTCAGAAGATTCGCACGCGAGGCATCCCGGCTGGCCATTGCGCGGCGCACATTTGCCGCCAACCGGCCACCCGCGTAGATGGGTTGTGTGAAGTTCAGCGACACGGTGGCGTCGTTCACATAGTCATTATTGTCATAGCGCTCGGACACGCCAGCATCGGCATTCAGGCTGACATTCGGCCCAAGGTTTGCCCGTTGCTGCTGCACGACCAGATCAAACGCCCTGACCTGATGCTGCGCCGACAGAATGGCCGGGTGGTTGCGCTGCGCCAGATTCACAGCTTCAGCTTCGGAACGCGGCAGATTGGGCAGGCTCGGCTGACCAGCCGTTCGCCCCGGTGCCTTTCCGACTGCGTTCACGTATTCGGCCTGCGCAATGCTCAACTCGCCACGTGCCACCGCCAGATCCGCCTGAGAGCTTGCCAGCTGTGCTTCGGACAATGCGACGTCCGTGCGGGTTACTTCGCCCACTTCGAAGCGGTCATTCGACGCCCTAAGTTCCTCTGCTGACACATCCACGTTGTTCTGGCGGATCGCCACGGTCTCTTCCTGCAACAGGACGCCCAGATAGGCATTTGCTGCGCGAATAAGAACCTGTTGTTCGATATCAATCAGGGTTTGCCGGGTAGACAGCACCGTTTCCTGCGCCGACTGCTTGCCCAGCACAGACGCGCCGCCATCATACAAAAGCTGGCTCAGCGTCAGGCCCGAAAAGAACCGCGACGGTTCGTTTGTCGTCACGACGTTATTGACCCGTGACCGGGTGTAATCCTGGCTGACCTGCACGGTCCAGTTGATGATTGGTCGCAACGCAGAAAGCGCAATGGCCACATCTTCATCCGCGGCGCGCAGCAACGCCCGGTTCTGTTCAAGCAAACCACTGGTGTTATACGCGCCGATGAACGCATCCGTTATGTTGTCTGCCCACGCTGCACGCCCTGGCATCACGCTCATGGCAAGTCCTGCGGTCACAGCAAACGCCCTGACCAGCTTACCTGTCGCCGAACCACGCATACCAAAATCCTCTCAAACGAAATTACACTGCCCTGCAGGCAGTTTGCGGCCTTCTTTTCAACTAATCAAGGTGATAGAAAAATCTATCGGCGGACTATAGCGAAAATGCACACTCTGCCGAAAAACCTTCCAGAACCGGAGCATTGGCATTGAACACATCACGCCAACTGACGCGACCACCAGTTTTTCGACCGATCCGCACGGTGCCCAGGTTGCCGTTGACAAACAGACACACGATCCGACCGTGATCCTTGAGTTGATCCAACAGGGCATCAGGCACCTGCTCGACACCGCCCTGCACCATGATCGCATCATAGGGGCCGTGTTCCGCCACACCCTGTTCCAGCGCGCCGACGTGGATAATGGCGTTGTGCACGTCAGCTTCGGCCAAGAGGTTTTGCGCCTCGGCTGCAAGGGTTTCGTCGCTTTCAACACCCACAACCAACTCAGCCATCCGCGCGGTGACAGCCGTGGAATACCCCATTGCCGGAGCGATATCGAGGACCATCTCATCCTTGGATATGTTCAGCACGTCCAGCATTTTAGCTAGGGTTCGCGGCTCCAACATGCTGCGCCCGTCCCCCAGATCAATCAGGCCGTCCACATAGGCCGCCTCGCGTTGAGAATCGGGCACGAAGCTTTCCCGCGGAACACTCAGCATCGCCTCAATGATCGGGAACTTGGTGACGTCAGAGGGGCGGATCTGTGTATCAACCATTGTGCGGCGCCGGGCTGCGAAGTCAGTCATTGGATATCTCGTCTCATTCCCAAAGATGTCGGGCTTGTGCCATATCCTGAACCTTCCAGCAACGCCCCTGTTGCCGCAACCTGAATCTTGATCACCTCCTTGGGCGTGGACTTCGGCAAATCTCGATCTTGCCGGCAATTTCGCGCGCAATCCACTGGACGCCCCAGAGGAAAGCTGTTAAAAACCCAGTCACACCACGGCAAGTATTTGATTTTACTTGAAAAGGCGAGTTGGCGGAGTGGTGACGCAGCGGATTGCAAATCCGTGTACACCGGTTCGATTCCGGTACTCGCCTCCATTCCGGTACTCGCCTCCATATTTTTCACTTAACTATATGTATTAATTTAGTTTTTCGAAAAATTTCCTGAATTTTTCCTCACTTACCCACCCAAAACGTTGAGAGTTCGATTGCTCGAAATACTCAATTAGATCAATGCTCTATAAAACAAAACCGGTTGGCGAAACAAACGCGCCATGTTGATCGCTAGTGCTCTATAGTCCATTATTCAAACCGCTGATCGCGAGCCGCATCTTCGACCGCTTCTCGCTCCCTTTCTGCAGCGATCCACTCTCGAACACGAGGAACGTGACTGGCGACCGCAGCTCCAAATTTCTTGGCGTGGATGATCTTGCAGTTGTTCTAAAACCCCTAGCCGACGCTCGATAATAGCTGGACCTGTCCCGTTTTTGTGCCGCCCCAAGTGCTCGTTTAAGCCACTTTCCTTTCGAATGCGACAGGGCTTTTCCAGCCCAATGCTGAGTGCCTTCGCCGCGGATTGTAGAAGCCATTGATGTACTGGAAGATTGCCAGTTCCGCGTCTCGTCGCG